>NZ_JBEXRL010000010.1:0-153196 GCF_040613075.1 Streptomyces sp. NPDC006314
CTCTCGGGCTTTCCTCCGGGCGCTTCCCTTCGGTCTTGCGTTTCCGACTCTATCAGATCTTTTCTCGACCCGATTTCCTCGGTGCTTTCCAGGTTCCCGCTCTCGCGGTTTCCTTTCCGGCGTTTCCGACTTTATCAGAAGTTCTTGGCCGGTCTGACCGGCTGCCATTCTGATTAATCAGAGGATGCTTCTTCGGAATGTCTATAGCGACTTCTCGGAAGCGGAGTAGATCTTAACGGCCGCCTCCGAACCTGTCCAGTTCTAGGCAACTGTTTAAATCTACCTCCCCACGCCTGCCGTGTCAACGGCTCTTGCGGGGCGAAGAGGAGACTAGCAGCCCACAGGGGGTGCACGCACATCAGGCGGCGGTGGGCACGGAGGCGCTGCGCTCCCCCGCATCGAGATCGCCCGTCTCGCCGGCGCGTGCCGCGCGGCCGCCGAGGACGTAGACGTACGTCAGGAATGCCAGCTCGGCCGCGACTCCGATACAGATGCGGGCCCAGGTGGGCAGGCCGGACGGGGTGACGAAGCCTTCGATGGCGCCCGAGACGAACAGGACCAGGGCGAGTCCGATGGCCATGGCGATCGCCGACCGTCCCTCCTCCGCGAGAGCGGTGCGCCGGGTACGAGGTCCGGGGTCGATGAGCGTCCAGCCCAGGCGCAGGCCCGTGCCGGCGGCGACGAAGACCGCGGTCAGTTCGAGCAGACCGTGCGGCAGAACGAGGCCCAGGAAGGTGTCGAGGCGGCCGGCCGAGGACATGAGGCCGAAACCGACACCCAGGTTGAGCATGTTCTCGAAGAGGATGAAGAGCACCGGAAGTCCCAGGAAGACGCCCAGGACCAGGCACATCGCCGCTGCCTGGGCGTTGTTCGTCCACACCTGTGCGGCGAAGGCGGTCGCCGGGTGGCTGGAGTAGTAGGTCTCGTACTCGCCGCCCGGGCGGGTCAGCTCGCGTAGCTGGCTGGGGGCCGCGATGGACGACTGCACATCCGGGCGGGTGCCGATCCACCAGCCCAGGAGGATCGCGACGGCGGTGGAGACGAGCGCGGTGGGTACCCACCAGTGGCGAGCGCGGTACACGGCGGCCGGGAAGCCCTGGCCGAGGAAGCGCGTGACGTCACGCCATGAAGCGCGGCGGGTTCCGGTGACGGCACTACGCGCGCGTGCCACGAGTTGGCTGAGCCGCCCGGTCAGCTGCGGGTCCGGGGCGCTGGATTGGATGAGGGAGAGGTGGGTGGCCGTGTGCTGGTAGAGGGCGACGATTTCGTCGGCTTCGGCTCCATTGAGACGGCGCCGGCGGCGAAGCAAGGCGTCGAGGCGGTCCCATTCGGCACGGTGTAGGGAGACGAAGACGTCCAGGTCCATCGGGTCTGCCTGCTCCTCGGCTGGTCGCCGACTGCTTGTCGTGGATGCTCGTGGGTGCTGTCAGCTTGTCGTACTGCGGCGCGCCGCGCCCACAGCTTGGCAGACTGGCGGTTCACGCGGTGGACCAGGGAAGGACGGCGGGCGTGAGTGAGCTGGTGACGGGCGAGGCGGTGGCGCTCGAGCTACGGCCCGCGAAGCTTCCGAGCAGGGCGCTGGCGGTGTTGCTCGACCTGATGGCTGCCATCGTCGTGTACGTCCTCGTGACCGCGGTGCTGGTGGCGACGACGTCGTCTTTGGACGAGGCCGCGCAGGTGGCGTTGTCGATCGCGACGTTTCTGCTGGTGCTGGTCGGCGGGCCCATCGCGGTGGAGACGCTCAGTCATGGACGTTCGCTGGGGAAGCTGGCGTTCGGGCTGCGGGTGGTGCGGGACGACGGTGGGCCGATCCGGTTCCGGCACGCGCTGGTGCGGGGCGCGATCGGTGTCGTCGAGATCCTGATGACGTTCGGCGTGGTGGCCTGCGTCGCCTCGCTGGCGTCGGCACGCGGGCGGCGGCTCGGGGACGTGTTCGCGGGCACCCTGGTCGTGCGCGAGCGGATACCCGTCGGACGGGCCGGTTTCGTTCCGCCTCCGCCCCCGTGGCTCGCGGGCCGGTTCACCGGGCTGGATCTGTCGGCGGTTCCGGACGGACTGTGGCTCGCCGTGCGGCAGTACCTGACGCGGATGCGGCAGCTGGATCCGCAGGTTTCCCTGGGTATGGCGCAGCGGCTCGCGGACGACCTCGCGGTCCGGACGGGGGCCCCGGTGCCGCGGGGGGTTCCGCCGGCCGCCTTCCTGGCGGCCGTGGTGCACGAGCGGCAGTCCCGGGATGCCCGGCAGGCGTTCGGCGCCGGTGCGTTCGCCCCCCTCGTGGCACAGCCGGTTGCGCCGGCCGCGTATCGGCCTCCGGCGGGGGCCTGGCCGCAGAGTTCCGTTCAGCCGGCTCAGGCGCAGAGCTGGGTGCGACAGCCCCAGGCGGCGTCCCAGGCAGAGGCCTCGCTCCCGCCGTCGGCGGCGCCGGTGCCGGACGAGCCGCCTGCCGAGCGCCCGGCCACCGGGTTCGCACCCCCGGCATAGGGCACCGGTGCGCTCGGTCGGCGTGGTGTTCAGTCGAACCGCGACGGCGGTGACTGAAGGTCTTCCAGTTCGATCCCCGGCGCGGCCAGGACGACGTCGCCGGCGATGTGGACGGAGTGCCGTTCGCCGGTGTCCAGGGCGGTGACCTGGTATTCGTCCACGGTCAGAGGGCCGTTGTCAGTGGCGTGTGCTTCGCTGTTCACCAGAGCCCAGGACTGGTCCACGGTGCGGGGGGCGAGCACCGGATCCGTGAAGGCGACCAGGCGTACGCGGGTCGCGGCTGCAGAGGGGGTGGGGCGCAGGAGACGGGCGGTGGCGACGAGGAACGCGGGGGACGTGCCGGTGAAGGCGTGGGCGCGCGCATTGCCTTCGGTGGCATGGGTTCCGGTGGGGTCGGTGCGGACCCAGGTCACACCGTCGAGGGCGGCGCCGCGCACCTGCCAGCCTCCCGCGTGAAGTTCGAGGCGGATGGGCCGGCCGAGGTCGTCCAGGGCCAGGTCGACCGAGCCGCGGTGGTCGCCGGCGGGGGTCGTCAGCTGGGAGACATAGCGCCAGCCGGACGGGCCGGGGGCGCACTGGAAGTGCTCTTCTGCCAGGGGGGTGTGATCGTGCGGATCGTGGAGCGAATAGCGGCCGCGGGGCATGAGGGTCCTGGGTCTTGACGGGCTGGTCGAGCCACAGCGGCCAAAGGGGCAGGCCCCCGGCACGGGGGTGCGGGGGCCTGCCTCGGAGGTACTGCCGCTGGGGAGCGCGTCGGCGCACCGACGCGCTCGCCACAGGCTGCGCGGGGCTGCTCAGTAGCGGTAGTGGTCCGGCTTGTACGGGCCGTCGACCTCGACGCCGATGTACGCGGCCTGCTCCGGGCGCAGCTTGGTGAGCTTGACGCCGAGCGCGTCCAGGTGGAGGCGGGCGACCCTCTCGTCGAGGTGCTTGGGCAGCACGTAGACGCCGATCGGGTACTCGTCGGGCTTGGTGAACAGCTCGATCTGGGCCAGGGTCTGGTCCGCGAAGGAGTTGGACATCACGAACGACGGGTGGCCGGTGGCGTTGCCGAGGTTCAGCAGGCGGCCCTCGGACAGCACGATGATCTTCTTGCCGTCCGGGAAGGTCCAGGTGTGGACCTGCGGCTTGACCTCGTCCTTGACGATGCCGGGGATCTTGGCGAGGCCGGCCATGTCGATCTCGTTGTCGAAGTGGCCGATGTTGCCGACGATCGCCTGGTGCTTCATCTTCGCCATGTCCGACGCAAGGATGATGTCCTTGTTGCCGGTGGTGGTGATGAAGATGTCGGCGGTCTCGACGACCTCGTCCAGGGTGGTGACCTGGTAGCCGTCCATCGCCGCCTGCAGGGCGCAGATCGGGTCGATCTCGGTGATGATCACGCGAGCGCCCTGGCCGCGCAGGGACTCGGCGCAGCCCTTGCCGACGTCGCCGTAGCCGCACACGACGGCGGTCTTGCCGCCGATCAGGACGTCGGTGGCGCGGTTGATGCCGTCGACCAGGGAGTGGCGGCAGCCGTACTTGTTGTCGAACTTCGACTTGGTGACGGCGTCGTTGACGTTGATCGCCGGGAAGAGGAGGGAGCCCTCGCGCTGCATCTCGTACAGGCGGTGGACACCCGTGGTGGTCTCCTCGGTGACGCCACGGATCTCGGAGGCCAGCTGGGTCCACTTCTGGGGGTTCTCGCCCAGGGTGCGGTGGAGCAGTTGGAGGATGACGCGGTGCTCATCGGACTCGGCGGTGTCGACGGAGGGGACCTCGCCGGCCTTCTCGTACTCGACGCCCTTGTGGACGAGGAGCGTGGCGTCGCCGCCATCGTCGAGGATCATGTTCGGGCCGCCGGTGGGGCTGTCCGGCCAGGTCAGCGCCTGCTCGGTGCACCACCAGTACTCCTCCAGGGTTTCGCCCTTCCAGGCGAAGACCGGGATGCCCTGCGGGTTGTCGGGCGTGCCGTTCGGGCCGACGGCGATGGCGGCGGCCGCGTGGTCCTGCGTGGAGAAGATGTTGCAGGAGGCCCAGCGGACCTGCGCGCCCAGGGCGGCCAGGGTCTCGATGAGGACGGCGGTCTGCACCGTCATGTGCAGGGAACCGGTGACGCGGGCGCCGGCCAGCGGCTGCGTCTCGGCGTACTCCTTGCGGATGGCCATCAGGCCGGGCATCTCGTGCTCGGCGAGGGTGATCTCCTTGCGGCCGAACTCGGCCAGCGAGAGGTCGGCGACCTTGAAGTCCTGTCGGTTGTCGACAGTCGTCATTGCGAGCTGCTCCTCGGGATTGGGGCGAGGTGGGTACGGCTGGTCTGCGCGGCGGCGGACACAGGGGTGCCCGAGAAGAGGACACAGGCATGCCCACGTGCGCGCAGCGCAGTCCGTCGGAGGCCCTCTCTCCCTCGGCCGGTCCACCAAGGACCGCCCGACCGCCATCAGCAGCGACGTCTGGCTCCGTCCCAAGCTACACCGGAGGACCCGGTCGCCCCCAGTCCGCCTTCGCGCACTTCGAGCCGTACGGAAGTCGGCTTCGAGGCGGGGTGCGAGGGCAGGAGGGGATGCCGGCGGTTGTGCGGAAACCGTGGAGCCAGAGCGTGCTCGGAGTCGGCAGACCAGTCTGAACTGGGACTTCTGCGTCTTCGGCCCGGCGGCGGGGTGATGCGGGACGCAGAGGGATCGGGACCTGCGGTTCCTTTCGCGGGGGGACCGGCGGACGGCATCAGCGTGGTGCTGGTTCTCACCGGGGCATGGGACTGGGAGGCGGCGCCGTGGCGGTACGGCGGCGGAAGGCGCCGCCGATACCGCCGCCGCTTTGGCCCGTGCAGCCGACTCAGCCGGGAGGGCTCGCACGGTACGAGACCTGCGGTTCGTCCCTCAGTGCCCGGCCGCGTGCGGGTTGGGGCCGCCCGGGGTCGCCTCAGGGTCCGGGCCCTTGGTGGCCTCGGCCTCGCTGTAGATGTCCGGTTCCAGGTAGATGACCCGGGCGATGGGGACGGCGGCGCGGATACGGGCCTCGGCGGCGTTTATGGCCTTCGTGACCTCGGCGGCCGTGTCGTCGTGCTGGACGGCGATCTTGGCGGCGACCAGCAGTTCCTCGGGGCCGAGGTGCAGCGTGCGCATGTGGATGACGCCGCTGACCGTGTCGCCGTCGACGATCGCGGCCTCGATCTTCTTGACCTCCTCGAGGCCGGCGGCCTCGCCGAGCAGCAGTGACTTGGTCTCGGCGGCCAGGACGAGGGCGATGAGGACGAGGAGGACACCGATGCAGACGGTGCCGATGCCGTCCCAGATGCCGTCGCCCGTGAGCAGGGCGAGGCCGACCCCGCCGAGGGCGAGGACCAGACCGATGAGCGCGCCGAAGTCCTCCAGGAGGACGACCGGCAGCTCAGGGGCCTTGGCGCGGCGGATGAACTGCGACCAGGACAGCTTGCCGCGCAGTTCGTTGGACTCCTTGATGGCCGTGCGGAAGGAGAAGCCCTCGGCGATGATCGCGAAGGTGAGGACGCCGACCGGCCAGTACCAGTGCTCGAGTTCGTGCGGGTGGCGGACCTTCTCGTAGCCCTCGTAGATGGCGAACATGCCGCCGATGGAGAAGAGGACGATCGAGACGAGGAAGGCGTAGATGTACCGCTCGCGGCCGTAGCCGAAGGGGTGCTGCGGAGTCGCCTCGCGCTGGGCCTTCTTGCCGCCGACCAGCAGCAGGAACTGGTTGCCGGAGTCGGCGAGCGAGTGGACGCCCTCGGCGAGCATCGAGGAGGAGCCGCTGAACGCGAACGCCACGAACTTCGATGCCGCGATCGCGAGATTGGCGCCGAGTGCCGCCACGATCGCCCTTGTACCGCCTGACGCGCTCATGTTCCGCGTTGTCCCTTCACCTCTGGCGACGGTCGCCCTGTACGCCCACGCCGTCTGAACGTGTGCCCCGCTTTACCCGGCCTTTGCCGGTGGGTCATTGTTGCAGCCCGGCCGGGCACTGGCTCGTCAGGTATCCACAACCCCGGTCATACGATCACAGTGGCGCGGAACACAGTGCCCGCACCCGAGATCTCCGCCTTCTCACCCGCCGGAACGAACACCGACTGACCTGGACTCAGCTCCAGTTCGCCCGCCCGGACGGAACCGGCCGTGCAGAGCAGGATCTGCGGGGTGTGACGGGTGACGTCGTGGGCGCTGCCGCCCTCGGGCAGGACGTACCGGGAGAGCCGGAACTCGTCGATCGGCGTCTCGTAGACCTCCTCGCCGTCCGGGGACGCCTCCGGGCGCAGCACGCAGGGGTCGCTCGCCTCCAAGCGGACGATCCGCAGGAGTTCGGGGACGTCGACGTGTTTGGGGGTCAGGCCGCAGCGCAGGACGTTGTCGGAGTTGGCCATGATCTCGACGCCGAGGCCGCTGAGGTAGGCGTGCGGGATGCCGGCGCCGAGGAACAGGGCCTCGCCGGGCTGCAGGCGGACGTGGTTGAGCAGCATGGCCGCGATGACGCCGGGGTCGCCCGGGTAGTGGTGGGCGATGTCGGCGTAGGGGGCGTAGTCGCCGCCGAGGCGGGTGCAGGCGGCGGTGGCCTCGGCCACCGTGTGGGCCATCTCCTCCGGGTCGGCGGTGAGGATCGCGGTCAGGACCTCGCGCAGGGCCGCGTCCTCGGGGTGGGCGTGCAGGAGGTCGGCGTACGGCTTGAGGGAGTCGACACCGAGGCCGTCGAGCAGGCCGGCGGCCCGGACCGGGTCACGGAAGCCGCACAGGCCGTCGAACTCCGTGAGGGCGCAGAGCAGTTCGGGCTTGTGGTTGGCGTCCTTGTAGTTGCGGTGCGGGGCGTCGATCGGGATGCCGCGGCGCTCCTCGTCGGCGTAACCCTCCTTGGCCTGCTCCAGGTTGGGATGCACCTGGAGGGAGAGGGGCGCGCCGGCCGCGAGGATCTTGAGCAGGAACGGGAGGTGGGGGCCGAACCTGGCCACCGCGCGGGCGCCGAGTTCCTGGTCCGGGTCGGCCTCGATGACCTCGACGAGCGTTCCACGCGTGGTGCGGGAAGGGGCGCCCGGGTGCGCGCCCATCCACATCTCCGCCTGGGGTTCGCCGGTCGGCTCGACACCGAGGAGGTGCGGGATGGCGGTGGGGGAACCCCAGGCGTAGGGGCGGATGGTGTTGCCGAGGCGGTCCATGTGTCTTCTCTGCTCCGTACGTACGCTGCTCAGCCGGCGTCGGGCCTGTCCCCGGTCGCTGTGCCGCTGCCTGTACCGGCCCCCGTCCCTGTGCCGGTCGCGGGCGCGGGCGCGGGTGGTCCGGCCTCGAACAAGGTCAGGCCCTGGAAGCGAGCGCCAGGTAAACGGCGGCGAAATCCGTGACGGCGATCAGTTCCGCGAGGGTCTCCAGTTCGCCGCCCTCCTCCGGTTCGAGTTCACTGATGGGCGTGTCGTGGCTGAGGGCCACGTCACGGGCGGCGGGGGCGGCGGTGAGGCCGCCGAGCGGGCGGTCGCGGAGCAGCACTACGCGCGCGTGCAGCGCGGGAGGCTCCTCCACGCGGTCGCGGAAGAAGTCGTCCGGGTTGGCGCTGGCGGCGAGCGGGCCGGCCAGCAGGGCGCTGTGCGCGGCGAGCGCCTCGGGAAGTTCGGCGACAAGCGTGGGGCGGCCGGCGAGTTCGGCGAGGGCGGCGGCGAACCGGCGGCCCGCCGGGCCCGCCGAGATGCCCTCCGTCCACACGACGGGAAGCGCGTCGGCCAGTTCGGCGGCGAGGGTCTTGGCCGGGTTGCTGTAGGTCGCGATGGCGGGGCCGCAGCGCTCCGCGATCTGGTCCAGGCGGTCGGCGACCTTCTCCAGGGCGTCCGGTGGGGCGCCGATCAGGCCGATGCGGTCCAGGAGCGCCAGGAGCGGGGTCATCAGGGCCCAGAAGACGCCCGGGGAGGACGCGGCGAGCGGTTCCTCCTGGTCGTACGGTGCCGTCGCCATCGGTACGAACAGACCGTGCGCGCCGGCGACCGCCTCGGCGAGCGGGGTGCCGGGCGGTGCCACGGCGACGACCGAGCAGCCGCGGCGGTACGCCTGGTCGGCGAGCAGGGAGAGGCTGGGTTCGCTCCCGTCCGGGGTGGCGATCAGGAGCAGATCGACGGAACCGGCCCAGCCCGGGAGTTCCCAGCGCAGGGCGCCTGCGGCCGGGGCGACGCCGGTGGGGGCCAGACGGACGACGGGGCTGCCGGCGCCGGCCAGTGTGCCGAGGAGGTCGGCGGTGTGGGTGGCGGCGGCGCCGGGGCCCGCGATCAGGACGGCGCGGGGGCGGCCGTCGGGTTTGAGGTTGCCCACGCCGGCCTCGGCCGCGTGCCGGGCGGCGGTGCGGACGCGGGCGCCGGCCTCCGCCGCGCCACGCAGCAGGCCTCG
This sequence comes from Streptomyces sp. NPDC006314, assembly GCF_040613075.1. Taxonomy (NCBI): domain Bacteria; kingdom Bacillati; phylum Actinomycetota; class Actinomycetes; order Kitasatosporales; family Streptomycetaceae; genus Streptomyces; species Streptomyces sp. NPDC006314. The sequence goes on from NZ_JBEXRL010000010.1 coordinate 8,829, forward strand.
GCGGTCGGCCTCGGCGAGGCCCTCCGGGGTGTCGAGCAGCGATTCGTCCAGCATGGGCGGCAGCCTCTTCCGATCGCCATGGTCCTGTGCGGGGGTGCTGGGGGTGCCTGGTCGCCTACGGGCGGAGTGCCACCGTTGGAGGTGGCGGCGCCGCGTCCCGTATCAGTGGCAGCGCCTCGTCTGCGCGTGGTCGCGCCTCGTCGCTAGGAGTGAACCGTCTCGTCACTCGGGGCGGCGGGCCTCGTCCACCAGCAGGACCGGGATGCCGTCGCGGACCGGGTAGGCGAGGCCGCAGTCCTGGCCCGTGCAGATCAGCTCGGTGTCCTGCTCCTTCAGGGGGGCGTGGCAGGCCGGGCAGGCGAGGATCTCCAGAAGGCCGGCTTCGAGCGGCATGGGGTGTCCCTTTCGGAGGCGGGTACGGCTCTGTGGATGTGCTGGTCAGCGTACCGCTGGCAGGGCCGCGCCGGAGGGTTCGGCCGGCTTCCGTCGCTCTCCCGGGGGCTCCGCCCCCCGGACCACCGGTCCTCTGCCCGCCCACCACGCGACTCGGTTGGCTGGAAATAAAGCGAGGCAGCCACCCGACTCGGTGGGCTGCGAGGTGGGGCAGCGCCCGGCCGGGTGGGCCGAAGGATGAGGCAGGCACCGGCCCGGTGGGCTGAAGGGTGAGCCGCGGAACCGACGGATGCCGGCAGGCAACGATGGGCGGTTCGATCCGTCGGGTGGGGTCAGGCTCGGATGATCCCGAGGGCCTCGTCCCTGATCCTGGTCATCGTGGCCTCGTCCTTCGCCTCCGCGTTCAGGCGGAGGAGGGGCTCCGTGTTGGAGGGGCGGACGTTGAACCACCAGTCGGCCGCGGCCACCGTGAGGCCGTCGAGGTCGTCGAGGATGACGTCGGCGCGGCCCTCGTACGCGGTGCGGATCGCGGCGAGGCGGGCGGTCTGGTCGGCGACCGTGGAGTTGATCTCGCCGGAGCCCCTGTAGCGGTCGTACTGGGCGACGAGGGAGGAGAGGGGGCCCTTCTGGCCGCCGAGGGCCGCGAGGACGTGGAGGGCGGCCAGCATGCCCGTGTCGGCGTTCCAGAAGTCCTTGAAGTAGTAGTGGGCGGAGTGCTCGCCGCCGAAGATCGCGCCGGTGCGGGCCATCTCGGCCTTGATGAAGGAGTGGCCGACGCGGGTACGGGCCGGGGTCCCGCCGTTCTCCCGCACCACCTCGGGAACCGTGCGGGACGTGATCAGGTTGTGGATGATCGTGCCCTTGCCGCCGTTGCGGGCCAGTTCACGCGCGGCGACCAGCGCGGTGATCGCGGACGGGGAGACCGGGTCGCCGTGCTCGTCCACGACGAAGCAGCGGTCGGCGTCGCCGTCGAAGGCGATGCCGAGGTCGGCGCCCTCCACCGGAACCCGCTTCTGCAGATCCACAAGGTTGGCCGGGTCGAGCGGGTTGGCCTCGTGGTTCGGGAACGTGCCGTCCAGTTCGAAGTACATCGGGACGAGGGTCAGGGGCAGGCCGGCGAAGACCGTGGGAACCGTGTGGCCGCCCATGCCGTTACCGGCGTCGACCACGACCTTCAGGGGGCGGATGGAGGTCAGGTCGACAAGGGAACGCAGATGCGCCGCGTAGTCCTCCAACGTCTCGCGGGCGGTGAGGGTTCCGGGCTCGGCGACCGGCTCGGGGGCGCCCGACTCCACCCACTTCTCCACCAGTTCACGGATCTGTGCGAGGCCGGTGTCCTGACCGACGGGGGCGGCGCCCGCGCGGCACAGCTTGATGCCGTTGTACTGGGCCGGGTTGTGGGAGGCCGTGAACATCGCGCCGGGCAGGTTCAGCGCACCCGAGGCGTAGTACAGCTGGTCCGTGGAGCACAGGCCGATCTCGGTGACGTCCGCCCCGCGGTTCGCCGCGCCCCGCGCGAAGGCGCGCGACAGGCCGGGGGACGAGGGCCGCATGTCGTGGCCGACGACGATCGCCGCCGCACCCGTCACCTCCGTGAAGGCAGCACCGAAGAGTCCGGCCAGTGTCTCGTCCCACTGGTCCGGCACCACTCCGCGTACGTCGTACGCCTTCACGATCTGCGACAGATCAGCAGCCACGGTCAACCCTCCTGAAGTCCTATGGGTGCCCACAAACTACCCGCCGGGGGTAAGCGGCAGGTGCGCGGACACCGGGTGAAGGCTCAGTGGGCTCCGAGCCGTACCGAGGGGACGGCCGGGTGCGGGCGGTGGTGTGGGATGGCTCAGTTGTCGGGGGAGCGCAGGACCCGCAGGTGGCCGCGGCGGGCGACCTCCATGGGGTCCACCGTGCGGGCTCCGCCGCCGGCCGCCCCTGCCGCCCGCTCCTGCGGGCGGGCCGCTTCACGCACCGCGTTGGCAAGCGCTTCCAGATCGTCCCCACTGGGCCGCGCGGGAGCGGAACCGTCGAGGAGGCGGACGACCTCCCAGCCGCGCGGGGCGGTCAGGCGCTCGGAGTGCTCGGCGCACAGGTCGTAGCAGTGGGGTTCGGCGTAGGTGGCGAGCGGGCCGAGGACCGCGGTCGAGTCGGCGTAGACGTACGTCAGCGTCGCGACGGCGGGTCGGCCGCAGGCGGTGCGCGAACAGCGACGTACAGGGCTCACGACGTTGGACGGTACCGCACTCTTGAGCGGGCCGCGACGACTCTCCCCCAGGTCACTCCACCGTGTCGTACTGTGAAACGCCCCACATACCCCTTCTCGCAGAACGCGCTGACCTGCGGGTACGGATTGTCGGCGGATCCGCGGAGCGACTGCGTCCGGTCACGAGCCGGCACAAACACCGTCAATTGCCTTGAGATCGGCGGTCTTGGAGGGTTACGGAAACGAGCCAGACCTTGGCTGGAATGGTCATCCTGTGACAGGGGATGTGCCGGTGGCCGGTTGCCGCGTGGGACCGGGCGGGCAGAGCGCGCGGCGACTACGCTTCACCAGTGATGGACAACCGTGTACCTCCCCGTGCCGCCGGCCCCGGGCCCCGTCGTCGTGATCGTCACGGGCGGGGCATGCGGGGGCCGATCGCACCGCCTCAGGTGCCGCTGGCGGCCAGCCGTGCCGAGGTGTTCGCGGATCTGGTGCAGGACTCCGTGGACCGCCTCGAACGGCGGTGGCCGCAGCTGGCAGACATCGATTTCCTCGTGCTGGAGGTGCCTCGGCTGGAGGGCCGGGGCGATCAGGCGGCATGGGGGGACGACGCCGTGCCGCTCGGCGGGATCATCCCTGCGCGCGACGGGCGGCGGCCGCGGGTGGTCGTGTACCGGCGGCCGGTGGAGATCCGGACCAAGGGGCGGGACGAGCGGGCCGCCCTGGTGCACGAGGTGGTCGTGGAGCAGGTGGCCGAGTTGCTGGGGCTCACGCCGGAGACGGTGGATCCGCGGTACGGGGAGGACTAGGCCGGGCCGTTGCCCTGTGCCGGCCCGCCGCGTGGGCCTGTGGCTCCCGTAGCGCTGTGTCTCCCCTACTTCTGCAGCACCGACAGGTCCTCCTCCGTCTTCGGTACGGCCACCGTCCCCCGGTCGTTCGGGAGGGTCTGGATGGTGAAGCCGGGGATGCCGGCCTCTGTGGCCGAGAGGGTGCGGGAGCCGTAGACAGGGCCGCCGGAGACGGGTTCCACGGTCAGGGCGTAGGTGCCCTCCAGGCCGGACGGGGCCGGGGCGTCTATGTTCTGGGTGGTGCCCGACTTGATCGTGTAGGTCTTCGTCACCGTGGTGCCGCCCTCGCTGCCCGCCGAGGCCGTCACCTTGACCGTGGCGGTGGCGGTGGGGGCCGTGAGCGCGAGGGTCGTGCCCTTGGCGCTGTTGTCGGCCGAGGTCGCGCGCGTGCCGACGGGGGCCGTGGCGGGGATGTAGGCCGTCTCCCGCTTGTCGCCCTTGCCGCGGACGACACGCAGGGCCGCGACGACCGGGGCGGCCTGGTCGGTGGGGGTGAGGACCAGGGAGCCCGCCTCGCCGCGGGTGACGTCGCCGAGGTCGGCCGCGGCGGTCATGCCGGACTTGACGTGCAGGGTCTCGTTCCCGGCCGGGGTGATCAGGCCGTCGGGCGAGGCCAGGCGAACCTTCAGGTCGGCGTCGTCGTCGCCGGGTGTGAAGGCGATCAGGCGGACATCGGTGGCGTCCTTGGGGATGCCGGGCAGGACCAGGCTGCCGGCCGGGTCGGTGGCCGCGGCCAGCCAGTCGCCGCCGGTTTTGTCGTCCAGGGCCTGCACGGCCGCGCCGACCCGGCCACTGCGCACGCTGACGTGCACGGTCAGATCGCTCTGGTGCTCGTCGGTGAGCGTGGAGAGCAGGATCGGCTCGCTCGTGTGCGGCTTGATCGTGAGGTTCTCCCCCAGCGGGGATGTGATCGCTCCGTCCTTGCCGTACAGCTCGATGTCGACGACGGCTGCGGAGTCGTCCGGGTTGGTCAGATGTACGTAGTCGGTGCGGCCGGTGGCCGTACCGGCGCCGGGGAACCAGAACTCGGTGTCCGCTGCGGTGCAGTTCACGCCGTGGAGGCCACGGCCGGTGCCGACGGCGACCTCGGTGGTCTCCTGGACGGTCCAGCCGGGCGCGAACCCCCCGTCGGCGGTGCCGATCAGCGCGGGCGCGTCGGAGCCGGAGGTGTCGCCGGTGACCGGCGTGCCCGGCGCCTTGGGAGTGAGCACCGTCTGGTCCGACTTCTTCTTGGCCCTGCCCCTCTGGCTCTTCCGGGAGTCGTCCGCGGCGTCCGCCGACTGCTCGGTGGCCGCCTGGAGTTCGGCCTTTCCGCTGTTCGCGGTGCCCTTGGTGACGGGCGTGAACGAGGTGTACGACGTCTCGGCGATCTCCGAGACGCTCGGCGCCGGGCACAGCAGGCTGGTGCGTTCCACGGGCAGTTGGGCGGCTGCCTTGGGTGCGGACGCGCCGGACGCGGACGGGGTGTCGAAGGCGGCGAACGCGGTGACGGCGGCCAGCGCGGTGGTGCCGGCGATCAGGGACAGGGTGGTGCGCTTCACTGCTGGCTCCCGTCGGGGCGCTCGCCGCCGTTGCCGTGGGGGTGCTGGGCCGGGTCGTAGCCCTGCTGGGCGGGGTCGTACGCCGGGTCGTAGTCCTGCTGGTAGGCCGTCGGGTCGTATGGCACCTGGTCGGCCGTGCCGCCGTAGGCGTAGGGGTCGTACGGGGCCGCCTGGTAGGGGTCGGGCGGGTAGGCCTGCTGGTCGTAACCGGAACTCTGGTGCTGCCCACCGCCCTGGTACTGGTCGGTTCCGTAGCCGGTGTATCCGGCGTTCGCGTAGGTGGCCGGGTCCCACTCCTCGTAGGACTGCTCGTGCGGTACGGCGGCCGGGGCCTGTGCCGGGGACGACGGGGTGCCGGACTGCTCCTCGGCGGCCGGTTCGTCGGCCTGGGCGCGCAGCCGACGGGCGCGGCGGCCCTCGCCCGCGGTGGCCTGCGCGGGCAGCGGCTGCTCCTCGGCGGCCGGTTCCTCGGCCTGGGCGCGCAGCCGACGGGCCCGGCGGCCCTCGCCCGCGGTGGCCTGCGCGGGCAGCGGCTGCTCCTCGGGGAGGTCGTCGTCGACGTCGCGGCGGCGGCCGGGCAGGGCGAGGACGACCAGGACGACGGCGAGCGCGCCCTGCACCCACAGCCAGGCGGTGTGGCCGATCGGGTCGTCGTGGACGACGTCCAGCCTGCCGCCGCCCGCGGGCAGCTGGAAGCCCTGGGCCCAGCCGTCGACGGTGGTACGGGTGAGCGACTTGCCGTCGAGGGTGGCCGTCCAGCCGTCGGAGGCGCTGTCGGCCAGGCGCAGGACACGGCTGCCGGAGCCGGAGGGGATCGTCGTGTGGACCTCCACCGGTCCCGCGGTGAGCGGCTGGGCCTTGCCCGAGCCGTCGGCGGGCACGATGGCGGCGCGGGAGACCTCCTGGTCGACGCGCCACAGGGCGCTGCCGTCCTGCTGGCTGAGCCGGGCCAGGCCGGGGGTGGCGTCGAGGACGCGGGTGATCTCGCGGGGCGCGCCCTTGTGGACGAGGACGTACCGCACGGCGAATCCGCCGAGTTCATCGGCCTGGTCGGCGCCGGAGCCGGCGACGAGGTTGGCGACGACCTTGGCCAGGCGCGCGTTCTCGCCGCCGGCGGCGGCGAGTTCGGCGTCTCCGAGGCGGGCGCCGGAGCCCCGGACCAGGGTGTAGCGCACGCGCGCGGTGGAGTCGCTGTCGAGGACGAGGGTGCGCGCCTGGTCGCCGCCGGTGGAGTCCTCGGCGACGAAGGCGGGCACCTGGGCCGGGTCGCGGCGCTCCAGGGGGCCGTCGGCGCCGCGGATCATCCAGCCCGCGGCGACGAGGAGCGGGCCGGCGGCGGAGGCGAAGGCGATCAGGGCGGCGACGGGCTGACGCCAGCCGAAGCTCTGCTCGGCCACGCGGGCGCGTGCGCCGTCGGCACCGAGGGCGGCGGCGGCCAGCAGGGCGATGCCGTAGACGAGGGTGGCCGGGCCGGCCCAGGCGGACTGGTTGGACAGGACGGCGAAGACGAGGCCCAGCAGCGCCACGGCCCAGGCGGTGCGGATGCCCAGCTGCCGCTCGGAGCGCAGGAGCGCGCCGAGGGCGGCGAGCACGATGCCGATGAGCATCAGGCCGTGCACGGTACCGGGGCCGCCCGGGCTGGAGCCGAGCAGATCCAGCGCGGAGGCGGTCGAGGGGCCGTACTCCAGGCCCGCCTCCTGGAAGAAGCCGGTCGGGAGCAGGGTCAGCGACCAGGGGGCGAGGACGAGCAGCGGGGTGCCGAGCTGAGCGAGGAAGCGCAGGCCGTGGGCGAGGAGGTCGCCGCGGCGCAGGACGAGCACACCGAGGCCGAGGATCAGCGCGAGGGGCCAGACGATCGGGGTGAAGGCGGTGGTGATGGTCAGCAGCAGCGCGTATGCCCAGGTGGCGCGCCAGCTGCCGCGGGCGCCGGTGCGGCTCGCGAGGCCGCTCGCGGCGATGCCGGCGCGCGCGATGAGCGGGAGCAGCACGGCGAGGACCGCGGTGCCGACGCGGCCGCCGGCCAGGGCGCCGGTGGTGGCGGGCAGGAAGGCGTAGGCGATGGCCGCCCAGGCGCGCAGCAGCCGGGAGGTGACGAGCGGCCGGGAGGCGAAGTAGGCGGTGCCTCCGGCGAGCGGCACCGAGCAGACCAGCAGGACGGTGACGGTGAGTCCGGCGGAGCCGAACAGGAGGGAGGCGAGGGTCGCGAGGACCGCGATGTAGGGCGGTGCGGACGGGGTGCCGCCGGCGCCGACCGGGTGCCAGGAGTCCAGGTAGCGGGACCACAGGTCGCCGGCGTCGGCGGGGGCGGGGAGCAGGGCGCCGCCCGCGAGCGCGCCGCCGCCGAGCAGGGCGCGGCAGGCGGCCAGGGAGGCCAGCAGCAGGACGACGAAGAGCACGGGGCCGGGTTTGCGGGCGATCCGCTTGAGCCGGGCGAACTGCTCGACCTCCAGGAAGTCGGCGTCGTCGTCGCCGGGCCCGGACTCCACGGCGCCGCCGTGCCGGCCGGCCGAGGAGGTGTCGGTGTCGGAGCCGCTGGTGAAGTTGCCCGCGAGCTGTTCCACGGTGGCCCGTACGGTGGCACCCGGCGGCGGGAAGAGCTGGCGCAGTTCGGCCTTGTCGATCTGGGCGGGGCCGCGGCGGCGCCGTGCGGCGATGATCCGCTCGGGCCGCAGCAGGGTGCTCAGCAGGCCGCGGATCTCGTCGACGGCCTGGCCGGGCACCTTGCCGACGAGGTAGGCGACGGTCCGCAGGAGCGTGCCGAGTACGAGCCGCAGCAGCACCCAGGGCAGCGCGACGGTACGGGTGTTGGCGAGCAGGGTGTAGACGGCGCCCGCCTTGTCGACCTTGTGCGGGGAGGCGACGGTGCGGCCCGCGCAGTCGACGGTGCGGCGCTCGCGGGAGGCGGCCTCGGCGTGCCGGACGACCGCCTCGGGGGCGACCAGGACGCGGTGGCCGGCCGTGTGGGCGCGCCAGCACAGGTCGACGTCGTCGCGCATCAGGGGCAGCCGGCGGTCGAAGCCGCCGAGCTGTTCGAAGACGTCGCGGCGGATGAGCATGCCGGCGGTGGAGACGGACAGCACGGTGCGGACGTGGTCGTGCTGGCCCTGGTCCTGTTCCCGGCGGTCCAGGCCGGTCCAGCGGCGGCCGGAGTTGGCGATGGAGACGCCGACCTCCAGCAGCTGCCGGCGGTCGTACCAGCCGCGCAGCTTGGGGCCGACGACCGCCACGTCGTCACGGCCGAGTTCGAGTTCGTTGTCGACGACCCGGAGCAGCTGCGCGAGGGCGTCGGGTTCGGGGGCGCAGTCGTCGTGCAGCAGCCACAGCCACTGGATGGGCTCGCCGTGCGGCAGTTCCGGCAGGTCGTAGGCGTCGTCGCGCCACGAGCGCGTGACCGGGTCCCAGCCGCTGGGGCGCTTGAGGTACGGCAGCTCTTCCGGGGTGAGGACCGGGGCGGTGCGGCTCGCCTCCTCCACGGCCTGGCCGAAGCCCGTGCGGCGGGCGAGGTGCAGCACATTGCCGTCGCCGAGGGCGTCGGTGAGCAGCTGGGCGGAGTCGTCCGCGCTGCCGGTGTCGGCGGCCACCGCGTGCTGGACGGGGCGCTCCTGGCCGAGCAGGCCGGCGAGCGCGTCGGGCAGCCAGCGGGCACCGTCGTGGGAGACGAGGACCGCGGTCACCACATGACGCGGGAACTCAGGGGTGGCAGCGTCGTGTTGGGCTGCCGCATGGCTGTGCACGGACATCGAGGTACGGGCCCCGGTTCGATGGACTGCGGTGGACGCCTGTGTCTCCTCGTGCGTCAAGGGGACAGCCGGGCGTCTCGGACGAGCGACCACACTATCGGCTGGCCATGACGACGGCCCGCCGCCTGTGGATAACCCACCGGCGACGGGCCGTTCGCGACGGTTCCGCGGGGTGTACGCGTGCGCGTGTGCGCGCGTGGGTGCGCGTGTTTCAGACGGCGGCCTTCTTGAGTCTGCGGCGTTCGCGCTCGGACAGGCCGCCCCAGATACCGAAGCGCTCGTCGTTGGCGAGGGCGTACTCGAGGCACTCGGAGCGGACCTCGCAGGCGAGGCAGACCTTCTTCGCCTCTCTGGTGGAGCCGCCCTTCTCGGGGAAGAAGGACTCGGGGTCGGTCTGGGCGCACAGCGCGCGCTCCTGCCAGCCGAGTTCCTCGTCCGCGTCGTCGACCAGCAGTTGCTGCACCAGCTCGGTCATGTGCGCCCCTCGTCTGTCTTCACGTCCCCGTGCGTAGCCGTTACCGATTTCGGCTGAACGACACGAGTGAAATTACAAGTGTGCTGCTCCGGGCGAGTCAAGCCGAGATCTGCTATTGGGCCCGTTATTCACTCTGCGGAACCAAGGCCATGCAGAAAGTGTTCAAATCGCCATAAACCTCGACGTGCAGACGAGACCTACGGGGCGGCTGGACCCCGTACGCATCTCTGTACGGACAAGGACGCCTCCGTGTTCGATCGCGTTCCGCGAGGCTCGAGCGCGCTCGGATGTGCCCCATGTGTCCCGGCATCCCGGTGAACAAACCTTTCACCTGTCAGATGAACCGGATGAGGTGAAACACGTCCCACATACCGGTCGTCGAGTTGACACTGCGGGTGTGAACCGATGTCCTAGTGGGCATGCTCGCGAACTTGGCACTCACCTCGACCCGCCCCGCCGGGTCCCACGGTGCCGCCCGCGCGCGCTGTAGCTGTTGTTGTCCCAGCTGTTGAGCCACGCTCGCTCCGGCTGTTCCCGAGTCCGTTTCGACTCGGTCGCGTTTCCCTCTTCGTGATCCCTCATCCAGGGCACCCCGTCCGCCCGAGACCCGGGCTGACCGTACGCGTCCCCCAGCTCCAGCCCCCACTTCTTCCGTCGAGGACCACCGCATCCGATGAACAGCGACAACGACCTCCAGATCGCCGGCGACATCCTCGAAGTCCCGCACCTGCTCCAGCCGCCGCGCGAGCACCCGGCCACCGTCGCCGAGTTCGTGGGGCTCGCCCGCTCGATCGCCGCCGACCGCTCCCAGTGGGCGCATCTCGTCCGCTACGACGCCACCACCCGCTGGTACCACCGGCTGCGCACCGGACCCGGCTACGAGGTGTGGCTGCTGTCCTGGGTGCCCGGGCAGGGCAGCGGACTGCACGACCACGGCCCCTCCTCCGGTGTCCTCACCGTCCTGGAGGGCGCTCTCACCGAGCGCACCGAGCGGGGCACGCGCGCGTTGGCGGCGGGCACGCAGCGGGTGTTCGCGCCGGGCTACGTGCACGAGGTCGTCAACGACGCCCTGGAGCCGGCGGTCAGCCTGCACGTGTACTACCCCGGCCTGACCGAGATGCCGATGCTCCCCCAGTCTCGGCCTTCGACCGCGGGGACCCCCGTCTCGCCGCACTGCGAGGCGCGTCCGGCGACTGCCTGACGCGTTCTCGGACCCGCCTGCCAGACTTGTCCCATGCGCATTGTGGTTCTGGCAGGCGGCATCGGTGGTGCCCGGTTCCTGCGCGGTCTGAAGCAGGCCGTGCCGGACGCGGACGTCACGGTGATCGGCAACACCGGCGACGACATCCACCTCTTCGGGCTGAAGGTCTGCCCGGACCTGGACACGGTGATGTACACGCTGGGCGGCGGCATCAACGAGGAGCAGGGCTGGGGACGGACCGACGAGACCTTCCACCTCAAGGAGGAGCTGACGGCCTACGGGGTCGGCCCGGACTGGTTCGGGCTCGGCGACCGGGACTTCGCCACGCACATCGTGCGGACGCAGATGCTGAGCGCCGGCTATCCGCTGAGCGCGGTCACCGAGGCGCTGTGCGACCGCTGGAAGCCGGGCGTGAAGCTGATCCCGATGACCGACGACCGCGTGGAGACGCACGTCGCGGTGGAGGTCGACGGTGAGCGCAAGGCCGTGCACTTCCAGGAGTACTGGGTGCGACTGCGGGCCTCCGTCCCCGCCGAGGCCGTGGTCCCGGTCGGCGCCGAGCGGGCCAAGCCCGCGCCGGGCGTCCTGGAGGCGATCGCCGAGGCCGACGTCATCCTCTTCCCCCCGTCCAACCCGGTCGTGTCCATCGGCACGATCCTCGCCGTGCCGGGCGTCCGGGAGGCCATCGCGGACGCGGGCGTACCGGTGATCGGCCTCTCCCCCATCGTCGGGGACGCGCCCGTGCGCGGGATGGCCGACAAGGTGCTCGCCGCAGTCGGCGTGGAGTCGACGGCCGCCGCGGTCGCCGAGCACTACGGCTCCGGGCTGCTGGACGGCTGGCTGGTGGACACGGTGGACGCGGCCGTGATCGAGCGGGTCGAGGCGGACGGCATCCGCTGCCGGGCCGTACCGCTGATGATGACCGACGTGGACGCGGCCGCGCAGATGGCGCGGGAGGCACTGGCACTGGCCGAGGAGGTGCGGGGAGCGTGAGCGAGGAGCGCCCGGAGTACTCGGTCCGGGCCCTGACGGGCATTCCCGAGGTCCAGCCGGGCGACGACCTCGCCAAGCTGATCGCCGCCGCCGGACCGGGACTTGCGGACGGAGACGTGCTGCTCGTCACCTCCAAGATCGTCTCCAAGGCCGAGGGCCGGATCGTGCGGGCGGCCGACCGGGAGGCGGCCATCGACGCCGAGACGGTCCGGGTCGTGGCCCGGCGCGGCGCCCTGCGCATCGTGGAGAACCGGCAGGGCCTGGTCATGGCCGCCGCCGGGGTCGACGCCTCCAACACCCCCGCCGGCACGGTGCTCCTCCTGCCGGAGGACCCGGACGCGTCCGCGCGCGCGATCCGCGACGGCCTGCGCGACGCCCTCGGCGTCAACGTCGGTGTCGTCGTCACCGACACCTTCGGGCGACCCTGGCGCGCGGGGCTCACGGACGTCGCGATCGGCGCCGCCGGGGTGCGCGTGCTGGACGATCTGCGCGGTGGCACGGACGCGTACGGCAATCCGCTCAGCGCGACCGTCGTGGCCACGGCGGACGAGCTGGCCGCCGCAGGTGACCTGGTCAAGGGGAAGGCAGCCGGGCGGCCGGTCGCCGTGGTGCGCGGGCTGCCCCACGTCGTGGACGGCGAGGACGGCGAGGGCGCGCGGGTGCTGGTGCGCACCGCGCGCGACGACATGTTCCGGCTCGGCACCTCCGAGGCGGTCCGGGAGGCCGTGACCCAGCGGCGCACCGTACGGGCCTTCACCGACGAGCCCGTGGACCCCGGCGCGGTACGGCGCGCGGTGGCGGCGGCGGTCACCGCGCCCGCCCCGCACCACACCACGCCGTGGCGGTTCGTGCTGCTGGAGTCGGAGGAGTCCCGGACCCGGCTGCTGGACGCGATGCGGGACGCCTGGATCGCCGACCTGCGCCGGGACGGCAAGAGCGAGGAGTCCATCGCCAAGCGCGTCCGCCGCGGGGACGTCCTGCGCCACGCGCCCCACCTCGTCGTGCCCTGCCTCGTCATGGACGGCTCCCACCGTTACGGGGACGCGCGGCGGGACGGCGCCGAGCGGGAGATGTTCGTCGTCGCGATGGGCGCGGGTGTGCAGAACCTCCTGGTCGCGCTGGCCGGGGAGCGGCTGGGTTCGGCATGGGTGTCGTCCACGATGTTCTGCCGGGACGTGGTGCGCGAGGTGCTCGGGCTGCCGGCGGAGTGGGAACCCATGGGCGCGGTGGCGGTCGGTCATCCGGCGGAGGAGCCGAGACCGCGGCCGGAGCGGGACGCGGCGGCCTTCGTCGAGGTGCGGTGAGTTCCCGCGTATGCGTTCCGTGGATGCGTTCCGCGGCGACCGCCTAGTCTCATAGGACGGCCCCCGCACCCCTAGGACCTCACCAGTGGCAGGACGTTTCACCCCGCGTCACCCGCGTACGACCGTGCGCCGCGGGCAGGTCGGCGTACCCGCGGGGGTGCGCGCCGGGATACCGCGGCAGGCGACGGCCCCGGTGCGGGTACGCCGGTGGGTGCCGGACGGGCCGCTCGACCTCGGCCTGGTGCTCGGGCCGCTCCGGCGTGGGCCCGCCGACCCGACGTTCCGGGCCACGGCGGACGGGTCCGTGTGGCGGGCCGCCCGCACGCCCGCCGGGCCGGGGACGCTGCGGGTGCGCGCGCACGGCGGTGAGGTGTTCGGTGAGGCATGGGGGCCGGGTGCCGAGTGGCTGCTGGACCGGCTGCCCGAGTTGCTCGGCGCGGCCGACGAGCCGGACGCGTTCGTGCCCCGGCACCGGGTGGTGGCGCTGGCGCGGCACCGGCGGCCGGGGTTGCGGCTGACGCGGACCGGGCTGGTGCTGGAGTCCTTGATCCCGTCGGTGCTGGAGCAGAAGGTCACGACGGATGAGGCGTACCGGGCGTGGCGGCTGCTCGTACGGAGGTTCGGGGAGCCGGCGCCGGGGCCCGCGGGGGTGGGCGAACGGCCGATGTGGGTGATGCCCGCACCGCGGACCTGGGCGCTGATCCCCTCCTGGGAGTGGCACCGGGCCGGGGTCGACGACAAGCGGGCGTCGACGATTCTGCGGGCCGTGCGGGTCGCCGCGCGGCTGGAGCAGGCTGTGGGGATGCCGGCGGCCGAGGCTCAGGCGCGGCTGGAGGTCGTGCCCGGGATCGGGCCATGGACGTCGGCGGAGGTCGTGCAGCGCAGTCATGGGGCGCCGGATGCGGTGACGGTCGGGGATCTGCATCTGCCGGGGATCGTGGGGTGGGCGCTCGCGGGGGATCGTCATGCCGACGATGCGGTGATGCTTCGGTTGCTGGAGCCGTATGCGGGGCAGCGGCATCGGGCTGCCCGGTTGATTCTGCTCAGCGGGCAGGTGCCGGCTCGGCGGGCACCGAAGATGCCTCGGGTGGACATCGGGTTGCTGTGAGGCGCCCTGTGCCGGTGCCTTCCTCACCGCTCCGCGCTTTCCCGGCGCCCTGTGCCACGGCTGAGCGGCGGCGTCCGCTCGCCCACGCCGGCGGGGTGCCGCTGCGCTCCGGCCGGCCGGGGGCCGGTCGCGCACCGGCGCGGGCCGGGTGCCGCTGCGCCCACCCGTGCCGCCCGAGCGCCGGCGGCTACGCGGGTATCACTGGATGGGTACGGCTGCGCGCAGCCGTGTGGGTGCGGCTCTGCGGCTGCGGTTGACCGGCCGGTGACGGCACAGCGCTCCGCAGGGGTGCGGGGAACCGGCCCCCTGGGGGCGCCGGGAACTGCGCGATCAGCCACCGATCAGGCGCGGATGACCTTCGGTCGGGGGCGCCCACGGACGATGGGGCCTGGGGCGCGGCCCGAGAGACGGCGCCCCCGGGCCCGGCGCGGCTCCGCTCGGCTCGGCTACTGGTCGGAAGAGAAGCGCACCGCCCCCGCCGGGATGCGGGCGTCGCACCACACCCGTACTCCCTCGCGCAGTTCGTTGTCGGCGCCCACGATCGCGCCGTCGCCGATCACCGTGCCGGTGAGGACGGAGCGTTCGCCGACGCGGGCGCGGGAGCCGATGAGCGAGTCGGTGATGACGGCGCCCGGTTCGATGACGGCGCCGGGGAGGATGATGGAGCCGAAGACGCAGGCGCCCTCCGCCACGAACGCGCCCTCGCCCACCACCGTGCCGCCCGTCAGCTTGGCGTCGGCGGCGACCGTCGCCGTGGGCAGGACGAGCCGGTCGCCGCAGCGGCCCGGGACGGCCGGGGAGGGGGCACGGCCGAGGACCAGGTCGGCCGAGCCGCGCACGAAGGCGGCCGGGGTGCCGAGGTCCAGCCAGTACGTGGAGTCGACCAGGCCCTGGAGGTGGGCGCCGGCGGCAAGGAGGCCGGGGAAGGTCTCGCGTTCCACGGACACCGGGCGGCCCGCCGGGATCGTGTCGATGACCGAGCGGCGGAAGACGTACGCCCCTGCGTTGATCTGGTCGGTGACGATCTCCTCCGGCGTCTGCGGCTTCTCCAGGAAGGCGAGGACGCGGCCGGTCTCGTCCGTCGGGACCAGGCCGTAGGCGCGCGGGTCGGTCACCTTGGTCAGGTGCAGGGAGATGTCCGCGCCCGTCGACTCGTGGGTGTCGACCAGGGCCCGGATGTCCAGGCCCGTCAGGATGTCGCCGTTGAAGATCAGCACCGGGTCGTCGGGGCCGGAGTGGAGGCGCGAGGCCACGTTGCGGATCGCGCCGCCCGTGCCGAGGGGCTCCTCCTCGGTCACGTACTCGATGTGCAGACCGAGGGAGGCGCCGTCGCCGAAGTGGGGCTCGAAGACCTCGGCGAGGTAGCTCGTCGCGAGGACGATGTGCTCGACGCCCGCCGCTCTCGCTCTCGCCAGTTGGTGGGTGAGGAACGGCACCCCGGCCGCCGGGACCATGGGCTTGGGAGTGTGCACCGTGAGCGGGCGCAGCCGGGTGCCTTTGCCGCCGACCAGGAGGATCGCTTCTGTCACCTGTCGTCTCTGCTTCCTGCCGGGACCGGCCGAACTACTCGTCACTACACGTTTCGGCCGGTCAGTGTATGCAGTCCGTGCGACGACGCCTCGACGGCCGCGCGGTGTCCCGCGGGATCGGTGTGCGGAACCCCCGGCCGACCCCGGCCGACCCCGTCCGGTCCCGGCCGACCGCCGGCCGATCCCTCGGTCGCGCCGTCCCGTGCCCCGAGCCGCCCTCATCGGTTCCCCGGCGGCGGTGAACGCGCGCCCCGGCCTCAGCGCCCCTGGTACCGCGCCGCGTTGGCACGGGCCGTGCCGAGTCTGGCGTAGAGCGACTTTCCGGGGCACTCGGTGGCGAATCCGTCCCGATGGCCGGAGATCACGTTCAGTCGCACGTTCCTCCCCTTGGGGTAGAGATTGCCACCGCCCGACGTGAGATACGTCTTTCCGCGCGGATTGGCCCCGTAGAGCCCGAGCTTCCACGCGGTGAGCTTGGCGATCGCCGTCACCGCCGCACCGGGCGGCTTGCTCACGCCGAAGCTGCCGATCACGGCGATGCCCATGCTGTTGGCGTTGAACCCGAGGGTGTGCGCGCCTTGGACCGCCTTCGTCACGCCTCCGGCCCGGCCCTCGTAGATGGTTCCGCACTTGTCGATGAGGAAGTTGTAGCCGATGTCCCGCCAGCCCATGCTCTTGACGTGGTAGCGGTAGATACTGCGGATGACGGAGGGGGCCTGGGAGCACGTGTACCTGTTGCCCGAGGCCGTGTGGTGCACGAATGCCGCCTTGACCTTCTTCGTGTAGACGAACCCGCTTTCGCGCAGTGACTCGTCCGCGCCCCAGCCCCGGCGTGTGACGATCCGCGGGCGGGGCCCGATGTACGGCTTCGCCCCCACCGAGCCCCGGAGCAGGCCGAGTTCCCGCTCGGTGTCCCACTGGCCCAGCGCGGGGATCTCCGTGGCGCCGATGTGGGTGATGTCGGTGTTGGTGGCGGAGGCGGCGATCGCCGCGTCCGTGTAAAGCCCGGTGCGGGGTGGTGCGTCGACCGGTGCGTCCTCCGGTGGTTCCCCGTCCCCCGGATCGACGAGCTCCAGGCGCAGCCCCGAGGGCAGCACGGCCCGCGGCCCTCCGCTGCTGCTGCCCCGCGCGCTGGCGGTGTCCGCACGGACCCGTACGTCCACGCCGTCCGAGTCGCCCACCCACAGCGGCGCGGTCGCCCCGTGCACGCGCCGCGAGGTCCGCTCCGCCGTGCCCGGGTCGGCGCCGTGGTCGGCGTTGTGGGTCTCGACGTCCTGCCAGCCGGACCACCTCCCCGTCGCCGCGGACCGGGTGCGCACCTGGACCCGGCCGTGCAACTCGGTGTCCGGGTCGTCCCAGACGACCCCGACCAGCGAGAAGCGTTCGATGTCGGCGCGGTACAGACCCTGCTCCGGGGCCGTGCCGAGGACGCGGTCCGGGGAGAGGGGCACAAGCGGCAGCGAGCGGGTGCTGCCCGCAACCGCGGGCTCGGCGGACGCGGAGATGGCGCCGCCCGGGAAGGGTACGGCGGTCGCGGAGGGTGTGGACGGCGCGGCGGCCGCGGGCAGGGCCATGGGGAGTGCGAGGGCCGCGGCGCACGTGACGCCGATCGAGGAGGCGACGAGCGAGGGGGCGCCGATGGAGGAAGGGAAGGAAGCAAGGAATCCACGCATGTCCATGATCCTGGACATAGTCATATTAATCTGTCCATCGGTGAACTGACGGGCCGTCGGCAGAACGTTCCGCCGAACCGGTGGCCCCGGCACCCGGTGCGCGCACCCGCCCGCGCGTACCCTGTCCCGCGTGAACGCCACCGATCGCACCCCTGCCGACCTGCTGACTTCCGCGCTCGCCGCGGACCCCGGCCGCCCTCTGGTGACCTTCTACGACGACGCCACGGGCGAACGTGTCGAACTGTCCGTCGCCACCTTCGCCAATTGGGTGGCCAAGACCGCCAACCTTCTTCAGGGCGACCTCTCCGCCGGGCCCGGTGACCGGGTCGCACTGCTGCTGCCCGCGCACTGGCAGACAGCGGTGTGGCTGCTGGCCTGTTCCTCGGTCGGCGCGATCGCGGACGTCGCCGGGGACCCGGCGGCGGCCGACGTGGTGGTCAGCGGGCCGGACGCACTGGAGGCCGCGCGGGCCTGCCGTGGCGAGCGGGTCGCGCTGGCGCTGCGGCCGCTCGGCGGGCGGTTCCCGCAGACGCCGGAGGGTTTCATCGACTACGCCGTGGAAGTGCCGGGCCAGGGTGACCGGTTCGCCCCGTTCGCGCCGGTGGATCCGGAGGAGCCGGCGCTCGTCGTGGCCGGCCGGGAGTTCAGCGGGTCCGAGGTCGCCGAGCTGGCCTCGGCGGAGGCGCCGTCGCTGGGCTTGACCGGGCCCGGGTCCCGGATGCTGTCGACCCTTCCTTACGACACCTGGGAGGGGCTCAGCGCGGGGCTGTACTCGCCGTTGGCCGTCGGGGGTTCGGTGGTGCTGTGCCGGCATCTCGACCGGCTGGAGGAGGAGGCCCTCGCCCAGCGGATCGAGAGCGAGAGGGTGACCGCGGTGCTGCGGTAGGTCCGCTTCGCGGATGCGGTGCGCTGCGGCTCGGCGCGCCCACCCGGCGGAGCCGCACAGCGATACAGCCCCGCGCCCCCGGAGGCGTGGTTCCCCCACTTGGAGTAGCAAAGGGAGCTACCCCTCCTCCTCCCCGCCATGGTCGTAGAAGCAGCACATGACGCTCGTACGCCATGAGGGGGTGCCCGGCCGTGACCGACACCGCAGGCAAACCCCTCGGTCCCGGCCTCGGGGCCTCCGCCACCGGGGAAGGGCCGGCACGGCGGCGCCGGCGGCGGTTGCTGAAAGGCTCGGCGCTGGGCGTCGCCGGGCTTCTCGTCGTGGCCGGCGGGACCGGCTGGGCCGTCTACGCCAAGCTCAGTGCCAACATCACCGCCGACGACGCGGCCGCCGCCGAGCTGGCCCGGTACGAGCGGGAGCGGCCCACCGCGCTGGTGCGGGGCGCGCAGAACATCCTGCTGATCGGTTCCGACACGCGGGCCGGGGACGGCAACAGCGAGTACGGGCGGGACCTGGGCAGCGAGCGCTCCGACACGACGATCCTGCTGCACCTGGCCGCCGACCGGCGCAGCGCCACCGCCGTCTCGCTGCCCAGGGACCTGATGGTGGACATACCCGGCTGCCGGCGGGCGGACGGCAGCCGGAGCGAGCCGGTGTTCGCGATGTTCAACCACGCGTTCCAGGTCGGGGGTTCGGCGTGCACGATCCGCACCGTCGAGAGGCTGACGGACATTCGGATCGACCATCACGTGGTCGTCGACTTCGACGGGTTCAAGGAGATGGTGGACGCCGTCGACGGCGTGCAGGTGTGCCTGAAGGAACCCGTCGACGACAAGGCGGCCAAGCTGAAGCTGCCCGCGGGCCGGGTCACCCTCGACGGCGAGCAGGCGCTCGGATACGTGCGGGTGCGCAAGTCGCTCGGCGGCGGCAGCGACACCGAGCGGATGGAACGGCAGCAGCTCTTCCTCGGCGCGCTCGTCAACAAGGTGCAGGGCAACGACGTGCTGCTGAATCCGGTGAAGCTGTATCCGGTGCTGGACGCGGCGACCTCCTCGCTGACCACCGATCGGGAACTGGCCAGTCTGCGCGGTTTGTACCAGTTGGTGCGCGGGCTGCGCGACATCCCCACCGGACGTGTGCAGTTCCTGACGGTGCCGAGGAAGTCGTACGTCTACGACACCAACCGTGATCAACTCGTGGAGCCGGAGGCCGAGAAGCTGTTCGCGCGACTGCGGGCCGACCAGCCGGTGGCGGTGAGCCAGGACCCTTCACAGGGGATTCCCGGAAAGACTTCGGAGGGGAACGGCAAGAGCGACCCCTCCCCCGCCCCGACCTTCCGCGGGAACACGGCCGCCGAGCCCACCTGCGCGTAAGGCGATCATCAAAACGACGAACTTTCGTTCAGAAAATGAGGGGGATTGCCCGGTTGTAGGAAGGTCGAATTTGTCACGGGCGTCGCCCCACGCTGAACTGGGCGGATAGTGTGAGCGATCCGGTGCACCCGGCCGCGAGGTCCGTCCTGGGGCCGTGCACTGATTCACCGAGACCCGAGCGCCTTGCAGGGGGGAAGGCGCCGCGTGGCCCCGACGGAGGATTCGGACAACCGTGGACGCGCAAGGCCGTGGGCGGGCGGACAACATCGACCCCGCAGACCAGTGGGTACTCAATCCGAACACCGGCGAATACGAACTGCGACTGAGCCCTTCCACAGCGCAGTCGCCGGTCCCCGGTCCCCGGAAGCCGGCGCAGGGCAACGGCGGTGCGCCGCGTCGTCGTGACGACGCGGTGTCCGGCGGGCCGCGTGAGACGCGCCGGGTGCGCCCCGGGGACGTCCCCGCGCCGCGCGCCCGGCGCCGAAACGCCGAGCCGGAGCCGCCGCAGGGGCGGCGCGCGGCGCGACGTCCGGTGCAGAAGAAGTCGAAGGTGAAGAAGGCGCTGCTGTGGACCGGTGGGTCCATGGCCTTCGTGCTGGTCGCCGTGACGGCCGCCGGGTACCTCTACATCAAGCACCTGAACGACAACATCACGACCATCCCCGACGACGGTGCGAGCACGGGTGGCTTCCGCAAGGACGAGGCCATCAACATCCTGCTGATCGGCACCGACAAGCGGACCGGCCAGGGCAATGAGGGCTACGGCGACGCGGGCAGCGTCGGACACGCCGACACCACCATCCTGCTGCACGTCTCCAAGGACCGGTCCAACGCCACCGCGCTGAGCATCCCTCGCGACCTGATCGTGGACGTCCCGGACTGCCCGACGGAGCAGGAGGACGGCACCAAGAAGGTGATCGCGGGCTCCGAGGGCGTCCGTTTCAACACGAGCCTCGGGCAGGACGACCGCACACCGAGCTGCACCATGCGCACGGTGACCGAGCTGACCGGTATCAAGCCGGACGACTTCATGGTCGCCGACTTCAACGCGGTCAAGACGCTGACCGAGGCGGTGGGCGGTGTGGAGGTCTGCCTGGCCCACGCCATCGACGACAAGGACTCGCACCTGAAGCTGCCCAAGGGCACGCACAACATCTCCGGCGAGCAGGCGCTGGCGTTCGTGCGCACCCGGCACTCGGTCGGCTTCGGCGGTGACCTGAGCCGGATCGGGCTGCAGCAGCAGTTCCTGAGCGCGCTGATGCGCAAGCTGAAGGGCAACTCCACGCTCACCAGCCCGACGAAGATGGTGAAGCTGGCGGAGGCCGGCACCGAGGCGCTGACCGTCGACGACAAGCTGGACAGCATCGGGAAGCTGAAGGACCTGGGGCTGGAGCTGGGCAAGCTCAACCCGAAGAACCTGACGTTCACGACGGTGCCGGTCGTGGACAACCCGGCGGAGAACGTCAAGGCCACGGTCGTCCTCAACAAGTCGAAGGCGCCCGCGGTGTTCGACGCCATCAGGAACGACGTCTCCTTCACCGAGGTGAAGAAGAAGCAGAAGGCGGCGAAGGATGCCCAGGCCGCCCGGCTCAAGGGCACTAAGGCGCCCGCCTCCGAGGTGCGGGTGCGCATCCTCAACGGCGGGGCCGCGGCGGGCAGCGCGCAGGCGGCGCTCAACTGGCTGCAGAACGACGAGGGCGTGACCAAGTCGGAGAACGCGGGCAACGCCCCGGCCGCACTGGCCAAGACCACGCTCGAGTACGCGCCCGACCAGGCGGACCAGGCACGCCGGCTGGCCGCCATCATGGGGCTGTCCGGCTCCGCGCTGAAGCCCGGCAAGAGCGTGACCAACTCCCAGGGACTGCCGGCGATGACGCTGACCCTGGGCAAGGACTTCAAGGGGGCGGGCGTCTCCCTCACTCCCTCGACAAAGGCACCCAAGGTCGACAAGTCGACGGCGGACAAGGTGCAGTGCGCCTCGTAGCCGGCCCGGTGCGCCACATCTGCACAGGCGTAGAAAGCCGGGATTTCACCTCCACGGAAACGAGTTCATTTCATAGGAATGCGTATCCTGTGCGATGACCAGCAGATGGGGTGCGCCTCGTAGGTAACCCAATGGGCCCGTCATGCGTCTAACTGGACGCGGGACGGGCCCGTTGCATGGCGCAGGGTGGGGAGGGCAGGCAGTTGGCGCAGAGCGAGGTGCGCGGGGAGGCTCCTGCGGTCGAGGACACGATGTCGCTCAAGCCGCAGGCCTCGGATGCGTCGGCGGGTTCCGGACGGCATGGGGGCGGGCGGGGCACGGGCAGACCGAAGGCCGACCGGCGTCGGCGCAGACGGCGCGTGCTGCGCTGGTCCGCGACCGTGCTGGCGGTGGTGATACTCGGCACGGCCGGCGCCGGATACCTGTACTACCAGCACCTCAACGGCAACATCCGAAAGGGTGCGCGGACGGGCGGGGACGACTCCAAGGCGCACCGGACCCAGCCGAACGCGGCCGGTCAGACGCCGCTGAACATCTTGCTGATCGGTTCCGACAGCCGTAACTCGGACGAGAACGTGAAACTCGGCGGCGGCAAGGACCACCGCGGCGATCCGCCGCTCGCCGACGTACAGATGCTCATCCACCTGTCCGCGGACCGCAAGAGCGCCGCCATGGTCAGCATCCCGCGCGACACCCGGGTCGACATCCCGAAGTGCACGGATTCCGAGACCGGCAAGGTCTATCCGCCGACGAACGACATCATCAACATCACCCTGGGCCGCGGCGGGGCCGGATGCACGCTGCTCACCTGGGAGAACCTCACCGGGGTCTACATCGACCACTGGATGACGATCGACTTCTCGGGTGTGGTGCGGATGGCCGACGCCATCGGCGGTGTCGACGTCTGTGTGAAGCAGAACGTGTGGGACCGCCCGACGCCCAGGGTCCCCGGCGGCTCCGGCCTGAAGCTGAGGCAGGGGACGCGGAAGGTGAAGGGTGAGCAGGCCCTGCAGTGGCTGCGCACCCGGCACGCCTGGGGCAGCGACCTGATGCGGGCCCGCGCCCAGCACATGTACCTGAACTCGATGATCCGCACGCTCCGGAAGCAGAACGTGTTCACCGACACCGGGCGGCTGATGGACCTCGCGGAGGCGGCCACCAAGTCGCTGAAGGTCTCCGAGGAGATCGGCACGGTCAAGAAGCTCTACGACCTCGGCATGCAGCTGAAGTCGGTGCCGTCGGACCGCATCACGTCGCTGACCATGCCCAACGTGCCGGACCGGCTGGACGGCAACCACGTCGTGCCGGACAAGCCCAACGCCGACAAGATGTGGGAGATGCTCCAGGACGACGTGCCGTTCGACAAGAACGGCAAGGAGTCGGGGTCGAAGGAGTCCGCGAGCGGGAAGCCGGCCAAGAAGCCCTCGGTCGACGCGAGCCGGCTCGGCGTGCTGGTGCAGAACGCCACCCGGACCGCCACCGAGGGCCCGGTCTCGCAGCGGGCTCGGGCGATCGCCCAGGCGCTCGCGCAGCAGGGCTACGGCAGGGCGGCCGCCGACACTTCGGGGGCGCTCTCCGAGGACAGGACGGTCGTGCGGTACCCGAGCGCGGACCTGGAGGGTGACGCCCAGGCGGTGGCCAAGGCACTCGGCATCCCCCCGAGCTCGGTGAAGAAGTCGACCGACGTGTCGGGGGTCACGGTCGTCGTCGGCGCGGACTGGCGCACCGGCACGTCCTACCCGAAGCAGTCCGCCCCGAAGGCCGGAGACCTGCCCGAGGGCAGCGACGCCGTCAACGGCTCGGACGACACGAAGTGCATGGACGTGTACGACGTCTACCGGTGGTAGCGAGGCCCGGTGGCGAGCTGCCGGCAACGCTCAGGCCCCCTTCTCCACGGAGGAGGGGGCCCTGACGGGTGCTCAGGCGGCGTTCACGACCGCCGGCCGCCGGGAGGCGATGACCTTCTTCGCCAGGGATCTGGGGCTGGTCAGGAAGCCGAAGCCCCACGACATGTGCATGGTGGCCAGAGCGACCGGGATCTGCAGGCGGGCCTTGGGGGGCAGGCCCTTGCCCGCCGGGACGGAGCCCGCGACGATCGCCGCCAGGTAGCCGCCGGGGATCACGAAACCCCACGGGGTCAGCGCCACGCCCGCCACGAGGCCCGCGGCCATCGCGCACACCGCCGTCGGCGGGGCGAGATAGCGCAGGTTGATGGAGCCCGAGTGGTAGCGGGCGACGACGTGCCGCCAGCGGCCGTAGTCCTTGTACTGCTTGGCCAGCGCCCGCACCGAGGGGCGCGGGCGGTACGACACCTTCAGCTCCGGCGAGAACCAGATCAGACCGCCCGCCTCGCGGATGCGGAAGTTCAGCTCCCAGTCCTGGGCGCGGATGAACTCCTCGTTGTAGCCGCCCTGTTGCTCCAGGGCCTCGCGACGGAAGACGCCGAGGTAGACCGTCTCGGCGGGGCCGGCCTGGCCGCCGGTGTGGAAGGCCGCGTTGCCGACGCCGATCTTCGAGGTCATCGCGGCGGCGACCGCGTGCTCCCAGTCGTTCTCGCCCTCGGCGTGCATGATGCCGCCGACGTTCTGTGCGCCGGTCTCCTCCAGGAGCCGGACGGCGGTGGCGATGTAGTTCGGCGAGAGCATGCCGTGGCCGTCCACGCGGACCACGATCGGGTGCCGGGACGCCTTGATCGCCGCGTTCAGCGCCGCGGGCGTACGGCCGGTCGGGTTGGGGACGGTGTGCACGCGCGGGTCTTCGGAGACCAGCTCGGCGGCGATCTCGTCCGTGCGGTCCGTGGACGGACCCAGGGCGATCACGACCTCCATCTCGCCGGCGTACTCCTGCGCGAGGATCGCTTGGACGGCCCCGCGCAGATGCCGCTCCTCGTTGAGGACGGGCATGATCACGGAAACAGCGGGGAGCCGCACGTCGGACTTGGCGTTCATAGGACGCTCACGTTACCGCGAACGGGGGACACCGGTGCGCGCCGCCGGGGCTGAGGAGCGGGCTGGAGATCGTATCGGCCTACTGTGCTCACGGATCCCACGTACGGCCTCGTCCGGAGGTGTCCCCCTTGCCCAACCCGCCTCGGTCTCCCTCCCGCACCGCCGAAAGCCGGGGAGACGCCCCCAGGCCCCTGCGCCGCCCGCAACCGCCTCGCCGGGTGCCCCGCCCGCCCGCGCGGCCTGTGAGGTCCGTCCGGCCGCCCAGGCGGCCGCGCTGGGCCATGCGGGCGATCACCACGCTGTCCGTGGTGGTGCTCGCCTCCGCCGGAATCGGGCACGCCGTCGTCACCAGCCTGGACGCGGGCATCGCCCGGATCGACGCCTTCAAGGACATGAAGAACCGGCCCCACGCCGGCCACGGCATGAACGTCCTGCTGGTCGGCACCGACGGCCGCGACAAGATCAGTGAACAGGAGCGGCGCACCTACCGGCTCGGCGGTCAGCCCTGCCACTGCACCGACACGATGATGATCGTGCACATCTCGGAGGACCGGGAGCGGGCCACCGTCGTGAGCCTGCCGCGCGACTCCTACGCCGACACGCCCGCGCACGTCGACCAGAACACCGGCCGGCGGCACGGCCCGCACCCGGTCAAGCTCAACGCGGCCTACGCCGAGGGCGGCCCTCAGCTGACCATCCGCACGGTCGAGAACATGACCCATGTGAAGATCGACCACTACCTGGAGGTGGACTTCACCAGCTTCATGCGGACGGTGGACGTGCTCGGCGGGGTGCAGGTCTGCACGCCGTCGCCGCTGAAGGACGCGTACACCGGGCTCGACCTCGCGCCCGGCACGCACACCCTCATGGGCGGGCAGGCACTGCAGTACGTGCGGGCCCGGCACCTCGACGGGGCGAGCGATCTGGGCCGGATGAAACGGCAGCAGCGGTTCATGGCGGCGCTGATCGAGAAGGCCACCTCCTCCGGGGTGCTGCTGAACCCGATCAAGTTCCGGGACGTGACCCGGGCAGTGCTCGGCTCGGTCCGCGCCGACGCGGGCTTCGGCACCGACGAGCTGCTCGACCTGGGCCGGGCGATGCGGAGCTTCTCCCCTTCCTCCTCGGAGTTCACCACCGTCCCCGTCGGGCAGATGAACTACCAGGTCAAGGGCATCGGTTCGACCCTGAAGTGGGACCCGGCCAAAGCGGCCCAGCTCTTCCGGTCGCTGCACGACGACAAGCCGCTCGCCGTGGACCGCCCGGACCGCGGCCCCACCGCGGCCCCGGTGGAAGCGGACCCGCGGCGGATCCGGGTCCTGGTGGCGAACGGCACCGGCATCATCGGGCTCGCCAAGCGGGTCGACGCGGCGCTCGCGGCGACCGGCTTCGCCACCACCCACCAGCCGGTGACCGCGCTCGCCCACGTCAAGCGCACGGTGATCTCCTACGACCCCCGGTGGGACCGCTCCGCGCGCTCCCTGGCCGTGGCCCTGCCCGGCAGCGAGCTGCGCGCGGTGCCGGGCCAGGGGCCCCTGATGAAGGTGACGGTCGGGGCCGACTTCAAGCAGGTGAACCAGGTGCGGTTCGAGGACCCCGGACAGCCGGACCAGAGCGTGGTGCGGGGCAGCGAGGTGGTGTGCTCCGGGCACGCGTAGCTCAGCGCGCCCGGCGCCTGACGAGGCGCACTCGGCCATGTCGGCCGTGAGTCCTCGGCGTCGCACGGCTCAGCGCGCCGGGCCCGTCATGAGGCGCACTTCACCTCGTCCGCCGTTGTCCTGGGCACCGACGGTGCCTTCGCCGGGCCGGTGAGCGGTACGCCCGCGCCCCTGAAGTCGGCGCCCAGCCTGAGCACCATCGCGGGCAGCCCCTGTGCGGTGGTCTCGCTCTTGCCCGGCTTCAGGGCGGACGCCGGGAGCCCCATGAGGTCGGCCAGTTCGCGGGCCTGGGCGGCCTGGGCGGGCGCGTACCGCAGGGTCGTCTTCTTCTGGGTCGCGCCGGCGTTGCCCAGCTGGCTGGACTTGGTCACGCCCTTCTCGGTCTGCAGCCAGGACAGCGTCGTCTGGGCGGAGCCGCCGGGCGCGCCCGCGTTGTAGAGATCGACCCGGACGTCGCCGGGGGCGGAGCGGGCGCCCTTGAGCTTGGCGTCCTGCTGCGCCTTCTGCTTCTTCCTCACCTCGGTGAAGGAGACGTCGTTCTTGATCAGGGAGAAGAGCTGGCGGGCGGGCACCTCGTCCTCGATGACGGTCTTGTGGACCGGACCGTCGGCGGGGTTGTCCCGGACCGGCAGCGTGAGGAAGGAGATGTTCTTCGGCGGCACCTTCTTCAGCTCCATGGCCACGTCCTTGAGCGTGGTGATGTGGCCGATGCCCTTGTCCACGGTGAGCGCGCTGGTCGCCGTCTCCGCCAGGCCCATGAGCCTGGTAGGGCTGGTGAGCGTGGAGTCGGACTTCATCTTGCGGAACAGGGACCCGAGGAACTGTTGCTGCACCTTGATGCGGTCCAGATCACCGAAGTTGCCCCAGCTGTACCGGGTGCGGACGAAGGCCAGGGCCTGTTCGCCCTCGATCCTCGACGGCCCGGAGGGCAGGTTCAGGTGTGACTTCTCGTCGTGCACGGCGTGTGCCAGGCAGACGTCGACGCCGCCGACGGCCGCCGTCAGCGTCTTGACGGCGTTGAAGTCGGCCATCATGAAGTGGTCGACCTCAAGTCCCTCGCCGAGCTTCTTCACCGTGCGGACCGTGCAGCCGGGGTCGCGGCCCAGCTGCCCGAGGCTGGTGTTGAAACGTTTGCCCTGCGTGCCCGGGATGGTCTTGAACGAGCCGTCCGGCTGCTTGGTGCGGCAGGCCGGTATGTCGGTGATCAGATCCCGGGGGATGCTGAGCGCGGTCGCGTTCGTGCGGTCCTCGGAGACGTGCAGCAGGATGGTGGTGTCCGCGTGGCCGACGCTGTTGGCGTCGCCGTAACCGGAGTCGCCCTTGCCGGTCCGCTTGTCGGTGCCGATCACCAGGATGCTGAACGCCTTGTCCTTGCTGAAGGAGTCGCTGGTGGCGCCGCCGGTGTCGGTCGTGGTGATGTTGCCGTCGAGGTGCCTGAGGTAGAGGTAGACACTGCTCGCGCCGGCGACCAGGACGAACGCCAGGGTGCCGCCGGTCCACAGCAGAATCCTTTTGGCCCTGGACTTCTTCTTCGCCTTGCCCTGCCGGTGCCCCGTGGCGCGGCGGCGACCGGGCTCCGCTGCCGGCTCCCGGGCGGGCTCCGGCGCGGAGCGGGGCCCGGGCACGGTGGGCCGCCCGGCGGAGGTGTCCGGCTGGCGCAGCTCGTACTCCCCCGTGCGCGGGTTCAGCGCCCACCGGTCCGCGGGATCGATGTCGTCACCACTGTCACGGC
This sequence comes from Streptomyces sp. NPDC006314, assembly GCF_040613075.1. NCBI lineage: Bacteria > Bacillati > Actinomycetota > Actinomycetes > Kitasatosporales > Streptomycetaceae > Streptomyces > Streptomyces sp. NPDC006314. The sequence continues at coordinate 36,409 of NZ_JBEXRL010000010.1, forward strand.
CCGGTGCGTCCACGCCTCTGCCCCCCCCGTCGGGGCCACACGCCGAGTGTCCCGCCCCACTCTCCATCTGCCGGACGGCGAGCGGCCGCACGGCCACCCACCGGATCGCACACACTATCCGCACAGTCCTTCGACCGGCGACCGCCGTGATACTTCCCACTCCCGTACAACCCCCTTGGGAGCGCGGGAAGTTGCTAGTCCTGGAACCCCTCGGCCGCGCGCTTCTCGCGTAGTTCGCGGATCGCGCGGCGGCGGGCCAGGCGGTGGGTGCGGCGGATCTGGGCCTCCTGGTAGCGACGGCGGTCGCGGTCGGTCTCCGGCACCACCGGCGGGACCCGGCGCGGCTTGCCGTCGGCGTCGACGGCCGCGAAGACCAGATAGGCCGAGCCGACCTGGGTGGCCGGGGCCGACTCGTTCCAGCGCTCGGCGAGGACCCGGACGCCGATCTCCATGGAGGTCCGGCCGGTCCAGTTCACCTGTGCCTTGACATGGACCAGGTCGCCGACACGGACCGGCTCCAGGAACACCATCTCGTCCATGGAGGCGGTGACGGCGGGACCGCCGGAGTGCCGGCCGGCCACCGCACCCGCCGCGTCGTCGACCAGTTTCATGATCACGCCGCCGTGCACCGTCCCCAGCAGGTTGGTGTCGTTGTGGGTCATGATGTGGCTGAGGGTGGTGCGCGAGGCGGACGTGGGCTTGCCCGGGATGTCCGATTCCATGTCCGTGGCCTGGTCTGTCATGCCCTCCACCTTATGCCGAAGCGACATTCGCGGAATTTGTGTCAGCTTGGCAACAGCGGCGCCCTGATTTTCCGACAAGCCTGTAAGGCACACGGCCACGCCCTGCACACTGGGGCGCATGAATGACTGGCCCGAGGGATGGTCCGACGACAACCGCGGCCCGCGCTACGGACGCGGCAGTGCCGGTGCGCAGCCGGAGAGCGCCCGCGTGATGCGGCAGGTGCGGCGCGGCCCGGCGGTACCGCCCGGACAGCGTTCCGGTTACGGCACCCCCGGCCCGTCGGCACCGCCGCACGGCGCCGGTGTCCCGCAGCAGCCGTCGTACGTCGACGGCCGGGGATACGTCGAGTACGACAGCGGCTACAACACGGGCCAGGTCTACGGCAGCCCCGGCGGCCGCGGGCCGGGCGGGCCGGAGGGTGCGTCCACCCGGGCGCCGCGTCCCGCGCCGAACTGGCGGCGCCGGATCAAGTGGACGGCGATCTCGCTGGCGACCGTGGTGGTCGTCACATCCGTGGCGACGTACTTCTGGGCCGACTCCAAGCTGCGCCGCGAGGTCGACCTGTCGAAGGTCATCGAGCGGCCGGCGGGGGGTGACGGCACCAACTACCTGATCGTCGGCTCGGACAGCCGTGAGGGCATGTCCAAGGACGACGAGAAGAACCTGCACACCGGTGGCGCCAAGGGCAAGCGCACGGACTCGATGATGATCCTGCACGTCGGTGACAGCGGCGACACGCTGATCTCGCTGCCGCGCGACTCGGACGTGGTGGTCCCGTCGTACAAGGGGTCGACGTCCGGGAAGACCTATCCGGCGCAGGGGCGGCACGCGAAGCTGAACGCGACCTACGCCGAGGACGGACCGACGCTGCTGGTCCGCACGATCGAGTACAACACCGGCCTGCACATCGACCACTATGTGGAGATCGGCTTCCAGGGCTTCGCGAACATCGTGGACGCGGTGGGCGGTGTCGAGATCGACATCGACAAGGGCTTCAAGGACAAGTGGTCGGGCGCCGACTTCGAGGCCGGCAAGCAGACCCTGAACGGCAAGCAGGCCCTCGCCTTCGTCCGCACCCGGCACGCGTTCGCCGCCTCGGACCTGCAGCGCACCAAGAACCAGCAGAAGTTCCTGGCCGCCCTGGCCCACCAGGTGGCCACCCCGTCGACGGTCCTGAACCCCTTCAGGTTCTACCCGACCATGGGCGCGGGCCTGGACTCGCTGATCGTCGACAAGGACATGGGCCTGTTCGACCTGGCCTCGATGTTCTGGGCGATGAAGGGCGTCAGCGGCGGTGACGGCACGTCCATGAACATACCGATCTCCGGCTCCGCCGGCGGCAACCTCGTCTGGGACAAGGCGAAGGTGAAGACCCTCGTGAACGAGCTGAACAACGACCAGAAGGTCACCGTCACCGGCGACTAGCGGACCGCGAGAGCCAGCAGTGCCACATGGGGAAGGGCCAGCCGCCCTTCCCCATCGGCGTCCTCGCAGGCGAAGGCGGCGCACAGCCGCTCGTACTCCCGCCGGATCCGGGCCACGGTCTCCGCGGGCTGCGAGGTGACGACCAGCCCGACGGTGGCCACTCCGCCGGCCGCCCCGGCCCACCACTCCTCGACGGTCGTCCGGTGTTCCCAGGCCAGCTCACGTGCCTCGGCACCGACGAATCCGGCCTCCGCGAGCAGCCCGGCCAGCCCCTCGGCGGTCCGGGCGAAGTCCTCGGCGGGGTCCAGGCGCGGCAGATACGACGGCGTCACCGCCCCGCCCGCCGCACACGCGTTCCCGAGCAGGTCCTGTCCCGCCCCGCGCCGGGCGCCCCACAGCGTCAGGGCCAGTCGGCCCCCGGGACGCAGCACGCGCCGCAGCTCGGCGAGGGCGGCGCGCGGACGACCTACGTGGTTCAGTACGAAGTTACCGACCACGGCGTCGAACTCGCCGTCCGCGAAAGGCAGTTCCGGCAGCACGGCCACCTCGGCGGCGACCCCGCGCCGGCATGCCCCGGCCACCATCCCGGAGTCGGCGTCCACGGCCCGCACCAGCGCGCCCCGCTCCACCGCCGCGAGCGCGGCCGCGCCGGTGCCGGTGCCGATGTCGAGCACCCGCGTCCCCGCCGTGATCCGGGCGGCGTCCAGCAGCGCCGGCACGGGGTACGCGCACAGCCGGCCGAAGCTCCCGGCGTACGCCTCGGCCCGACCCGCCCACATCGACCGCTCGGCGGCGTCGAAGGCCGCGGTCGCATCCGTCGCGTTCACGGGTCCCAGTCTGCCGCACTGAGATCAAGGGCACCCAGGGGATGCCCTTGATCGCGGTCAGGCGGGGCGGCTCACATGCCGGCGCCCGCCATCGCTCGACAGGTGTCCGCGCAGCGGCGACACGCCTCGGCGCAGCGCATCATCTGCTGGTCGTCCGGCATGGACATACACGCCTCGGCGCACATGTCGCAGACCTTCGCGCAGAGCATGCACATCTCCGCGGACATCGGCGAGCGCCGCATCATCATGTCGGCGCTCATCCGGGTGGTCTCGGAGCAGTCCATGAGCGCGCGCATGATCTGCATCTGCTCCGGGCCGCCCTTCTGCATGCAGGAGCTCATCGTCTCCTCGCACATGCTGTGGCAGCTCATGCAGGCCTCGATGCAGTCCTGCATCTGCTGGGTGAGGGCAGGCATCATTCCGGACTGGGTCATGGCTTCCTCCTGGGAGGCGGGGACCCGGATCGGATCCCGTGTGCTTCCGTCCTACGTCGAGGACCGCCACCCCGCATGTCGGCTTACGGCTTCCGGCCCTCCCCGCCGCGGTGGGCGGCCTCCACCGGCTCCCCGTCACCGGCCCCGGCCGGAAGGCGCGAGCAGGAGACCGGGCCGCGCTCCGGCAGCTCCACCCGGTGGCATACGCGGTGCAGCGATCCGACCGCCCCCGCGCGGCCGGCGGGCCTCGCCGGCGCAGCTTCCGCAGGCGGCCGTCTCCGCCGCCGGGCAGGCGGCCGGAGGGAGGCATCTCGGTCCGCAGCCGTCATGCGCGCGAACGAAGAAGAAGGCGCCCCGAAGGACGCCTTCCGAGATCCGGAACCGGTGCCGTTACGGCAGGTTCCTGGCCATCACGATCCGCTGGACCTGGTTCGTGCCTTCGTATATCTGAGTGATCTTGGCGTCGCGCATCATGCGCTCCACCGGGTAGTCGCGGGTGTAGCCGTAGCCGCCGAGGAGCTGGACCGCGTCCGTGGTGACCTCCATCGCCACGTCCGAGGCGAAGCACTTGGCGGCCGCACCCTGGAAGGTGAGGTCGCTGTCGCCGCGCTCGGAGGCCGCCGCGGCCTGGTACGTCAGGGCGCGGGCGGCGGCGACCTTCATGGCCATGTCGGCGAGCATGAACTGGATGCCCTGGAAGTCGGCGATCGGCTTGCCGAACTGCTTGCGCTCCTGGACGTAGCCCTTGGCGTAGTCGAGGGCGCCCTGGGCGACGCCGAGGGCCTGGGCGGCGATGGTGATGCGGGTGTGGTCCAGGGTCTTCATCGCGGTGGCGAAGCCGGTGCCCTCCGCGCCGATCATGCGGTCGGCGGGGATGCGGACGTTGTCGAAGTAGACCTCGCGGGTCGGGGAGCCCTTGATGCCGAGCTTCTTCTCCGGGGCGCCGAAGGAGACGCCCGGGTCGGACTTCTCGACGACGAAGGCGGAAATGCCCTTGGAGCGCTTCTCGGGGTCGGTGACGGCCATGACCGTGTAGTACTCGGAGACGCCCGCGTTGGTGATCCAGCGCTTCACGCCGTTGAGGACCCAGTGGTCGCCGTCGCGGACCGCCTTGGTCTTCATGCCGGCCGCGTCCGAGCCCGCCTCCGGCTCGGACAGGCAGTACGAGAACATCGCGTCGCCCTTGGCGAGCGGGGCGAGGTACTTCTTCTTCAGGTCCTCGGAGCCGGAGAGGATGACCGGGAGGGAGCCGAGCTTGTTCACGGCCGGGATCAGGGAGGAGGAGACGCAGGCGCGGGCCACCTCCTCGATCACGATGACCGTGGCGAGCGCGTCGGCACCGGCGCCGCCGTACTCCTCGGGTACGTGCACGGCGTGCAGGTCGTTGACCACGAGGGCGTCCAGCGCCTCCTGCGGGAAGCGGGCCTCCTCGTCCACCGCGGCGGCGTACGGCGCGATCTTCGCCTCGACCAGCGAGCGGACGGCGTCGCGGAGCATGTCGTGCTCCTCGGACGGGCGGTACAGGTCGAAGTCAGCCGATCCGGCCAAGGTCTCTCACGCTCCAAAGACGCAGTGATACTGACGCTAATTACCGTTAAGTAACTCAAATTTTAGAGGGCCGCCCCGGACACGCCTACGTGACCTTGATGACAGCGGGAAAGTTGCCCGGGGAACGGCCCGACTATGCTCAGGCACCGCACGAGAGAGTCCCCGAGCTGGAGCGCACCCATGAGCCTGAAGATCACCGTGATCGGCACCGGCTATCTCGGCGCCACGCACGCCGCGGCCATGGCCGAGCTCGGCTTCGAGGTGCTGGGGCTCGACGTCGTCCCCGAGAAGATCGCCATGCTGGAGCGCGGCGAGACCCCGATGTTCGAGCCGGGTCTCGAGGAACTGCTGCGCCGGCACGTGGCCGGGATCGAGGGGTCCTCGGGCCGGCTGCGGTTCACCACGGACTGGGCCGAGGTGGGCGCCTTCGGCGATGTGCACTTCGTGTGCGTGAACACCCCGCAGAAGCACGGCGAGTTCGCCTGCGACATGTCGTACGTCGACTCCGCCATCGCCTCTCTCGCCCCGCATCTGCCCGGCCCGGCCCTGGTCGTCGGCAAGTCGACGGTCCCGGTGGGCTCGGCCGACCGGCTGGCCGCCTACCTCGCCGAGCACGCACCGGCCGGCGCGGACGCCGAGCTGGCCTGGAACCCCGAGTTCCTGCGCGAGGGCTTCGCCGTCCAGGACACCCTGCACCCGGACCGGATCGTGGCCGGGGTGCGCAGCGAGCGGGCCGAGAAGCTGCTGCGCGAGGTGTACGCCACCCCGATCGGCGAGGGCACGCCGTTCGTCGTGACCGACTTCCCGACCGCGGAGCTGGTGAAGACCGCCGCGAACTCCTTCCTCGCGACCAAGATCTCCTTCATCAACGCGATGGCGGAGGTGTGCGAGGCCGCGGGCGGTGACGTGGCGAAGCTGGCGGAGGCCATCGGGCACGACGACCGGATCGGGAAGAAATTCCTGCGCGCCGGGATCGGCTTCGGCGGCGGCTGCCTGCCGAAGGACATCCGGGCGTTCATGGCCCGGGCGGGCGAGCTGGGCGCGGACCAGGCGCTGACCTTCCTGCGGGAGATCGACTCCATCAACATGCGCCGGCGCGGCCAGATGGTCGAGATGGCCCGGGAGGCGCTCGGCGGCGGTTCCTTCCTCGGCAGGCGGGTCGCGGTTCTCGGCGCCACCTTCAAGCCCGACTCGGACGACGTCCGCGACTCGCCCGCGCTGAACGTGGCCGGCCAGATCCACCTCCAGGGCGGCCAGGTGACCGTGTACGACCCGAAGGGCATGGCCAACGCGCGCAGGGTCTTCCCGACCCTGGGCTACGCCGACTCGGCGCCGGCGGCCGTCCGGGGCGCCGACATCGTGCTGCACCTGACCGAGTGGCAGGAGTTCCGCGAGCTGGACCCGGCGGTGCTCGGCGAGGCCGTGGCGGCCCGGGTGATCCTGGACGGGCGCAACGCCCTCGACCCGGAGGTGTGGCGGCGGGCGGGCTGGACGTACCGGGCGATGGGGCGCCCCACCGCGTAGGCGCACGGACTGGCGACGCCGGTTCGGTCAGAGCTCAGCCGACCGCACGGACTGGCGACGCCGGTTCGGCCGAGGCTCAGTCGGCCGAACCGGCGTCTTTCCGCATTCTGCACCAAGTCGCCGGGTGTCACGGCCCCTTCGCGCGGTACCGGCGCATCTTGGCGCGGGCCCCGCACACCTGCATGGAGCACCAACGGCCGCGTCCGGCGGGGCTGCGGTCGTAGTAGGCCCAGTGGCAGGTCTCGGCCTCGCAGGCCTTCAGCCGGGTCCAGGTGCCCGCGACGAGTGCCTCGGCGACGGCGGCGGCGACCTTGCAGAGCAGGGGGCCGTCGTCGGCGGGGGTGAGGGCCGCGGAGCCGTCGCGGTCGTCGACGGAGACGTACAGCGGGGCGGGTGCCAGCAGGGCGCCGAGCGGGGTGACCGGACGGTGCGGCGGGTGGCCGGCGTGTGCGAGCAGCGCGGCCCGCAGTGACTCCCGCAGATCCCGTGCGTCGTCCAGTCCGGCCTCCGTGATCCCGAAGCGGCCGCGGCCCTCGGCGGAGTCCAGCGAGTCGGCGCCCGTCTCGATGTCCAGCGTGTTGACCAGGGACTCGATCAGGGCCAGGCCGCCGGGGGCAGCCGATCTCTCGCTCATGCTTGCGACGTTACCCGCTATGGGGCAGCATGCAGTAACCGTTACTGGTTACCCGCCTATACGGGTAACGCAAGGAGGTAGTCATGGCTCTTGCCAAGCTCGGTGTCGTGGTCCTGGACTGTCCCGATCCCCGTGCGCTGGCCGGTTTCTACGCCGGGGTGCTGGGCGGCACGGTGGAGGGGGAGGGAGAGTGGGTGGACCTGAAGGTGCCCGGCGGCCCCGCGCTGGCCTTCCAGCAGGCGCCCGGGTTCGTGCCGCCGACGTGGCCCGCGGCGGACCACTCGCAGCAGTTCCACCTGGACCTGGTGGTCGAGGACCTGGACGCGGCGGAGAAGGGGGTGCTGGAACTGGGCGCGAAGCCGCTGGACGCGGAGGACCGTTCGCGCACCTTCCGTGTCTATGCCGACCCGGCGGGGCACCCGTTCTGTCTCTGCGCCTGCTGAACCGTCCCGAAGGAGGAGCCCATGACGTCCGTGGCCCGCTTCCGTAACGTCGTGCTCGACTGTCCCGATCCGCGTGCGCTGGCCGACTTCTACGCGGCGGTGGCCGGAGGGACTCCGCGGGCCGAGGACGACGACTGGGTGGTCCTGAAGGTTCCGGACGGGCCGCGGCTGGCCTTCCAGCGGGCCGAGGGCTACACCCCGCCGGAGTGGCCGCGGGCGGACCGCAACGGCCAGCAGTTCCACGTCGACTTCGACGCGGGGCGGACCTGGGCGGAGGTCGACGCGGCGCACGAGAGGGTACTGGCGCTGGGCGCCCGTCCGCTGGACCTGGAGGACCGTGAGAAGAAGGACTTCCAGGTGTACGCCGACCCGGCCGGGCACCCGTTCTGCCTGTGCCGGATCGACCACCCCTGACACCGGCTCGGACTCGGCTCGGACTCAGCCGTCGAATTCGGTGATCCGTGCCGTCGACGCCTCCCGGAGGTGCTGGGCGGCGCGGGCCGTGAAGTCCGCGGTGCGCAGCACCGCTCTGCTGTGCCCCAGGTCGGCTGGGCCGGATCGGTCCCGGCCCAGCCGTGCCGGATCAACTCGGCGCTCCCGTGCGGACAGCGGGAGGCGCCGGCCAGGTCGCGGGCGACGCAGGCCCCGGGCCCGCCTCGGACCACGGTCGAGGCACCGGTCACCCCCCTGCGCCCTGGGCGGGGCGGGCTACGTGCGACCGGCCCGCCCCTCGGGCGGTGCGGCCTGGCCGCCGGTTTCCCGGTGCGCGTGCCGGGTCGCGGCGAGGGCCAGGCTCGCCTCGATCAGCTCCAGGACCTGGACGGCCTCGGCCTGCCGCTCCTCAGGCAGTCCCCCAGCGGTACATTCCTCCAGCTCCGCCCAGACCTCGTCGACCTGGTGCCGCAGGGCGAGGCTGGCCTCGGTGGGCTCGATGATCGTTGCCCGCTTGTCGGTGGGGCTGGGGCGGCGGCGAACGAACCCGGCGTGTTCGAGCCGCTTGATGGTGCGGGTCATGGTGGCCGCGTCGGAGCCGAGCAGCCGGATCAGGTCGATCTGGCGCTGCGGACCGAGGTCCCACAGCTGCATCATCACCAGTTCCTGGCCGGGGTGGAGACCGACCCGGCGCAGGAGCTGCCCGGCGAGCATGCGGTGCAGCCGGGCCACCCGGAAGATCGCGTGCGCCATCCGCCCGGCCTGGACCGAGGGCGGCATCGGCATGTGGGCCGCCTCGGCAGCGTCGGGCCGGGGAGCCTCGGAGTCCGGGCGGATCATGTGATGCTGCGCTCCTCCGTGTAACTGCTCGAACATGTATATCCCCAGCCTATCGGCAGCCTATCGGCCCCAGTCGGCCCGGCGGGGCGCCGGTTCTTCGCGTTGAATTCCGCCGGTTCGGGGGCGGAGAAATCCCCTTGATGGCAGACCGGAGAAAATGCCCGACCTGCTTTACCGGCGCGAACAGGTATTTCCAGAACGCCTGGAGACAGCGGCCCGGCGACGGGCCCGTACGAAACCCGCACGGACAAGGGAACGACGACCAGGAACAAGGCTTTCACCCCCTACGACCTGGCCGGCACACGCTTGGCCAACCGCGTCGTGATGGCGCCGATGACGCGCAGCCGCCCTACGGGCCCGGCCAGTCCGCCACGGACCTGACGGCCGCCTACGACACGGTCCGCACGGAGGGCCGGGGCGTCCGGCGGTACTCCGGTCAGGCCTCGCGGGCCGTTCGGATCACCTCGTCCAGGGTCTCGCGGGACCGCTCGAGATCGGCGATCATGCGGTCGATGCGGTCGCGTTCGGCGGAGAGGTCGGAGACCAGCCTGGGGGTGGCGATGGCGGAGGGCCCGCCGTCGCGGTCGCGCATGCAGGGCAGCAGCTGCCGGATCTTCTCGCTGTGCAGTCCGGCCGCGTACAGTTCCTGGATCCGGATGACCCGGTCGACGGCCGCCTCCGGGTAGTCCCGGTGTCCGCCGGGGGTGCGCTCGGCCGCGAGGAGCCCCTGGGTCTCGTAGTAGCGCAGCGACCGCTCGCTCACGCCCGTGCGCCGGGCCAGTTCACCGATCCGCATGCCGACCTCCGTGGCGCGGGCTTGAATCTGACATCAGTGTGAGGTTCTAGCGTACGGGCATGACGCAGACCACGGACTTCCTGGCCCCGGCCCGGCTCGGCCGGCTGGCACTCCCCAACCATCTTGTGATGGCCCCGCTCACCCGCAACCGCGCGGAGGCCGACGGTACCCCGACCCCGCTCATGGCCGCGCAATACGCCCAGCGTGCGTCGGCCGGCCTGATCATCGCCGAGGGCTCGACGCCCAATCCGGTGGGGCAGACGTACCCCGACATCAGCGCGATCCACACCGACCGGCACGTGACCGGCTGGCGGCAGGTCACCGACGCGGTACGGGCGGCCGGCGGGCGGATGTTCCTGCAACTCCAGCACGGCGGCCGGGTCAGCCACCCGGCGACCACGGGGCTGACGCCGGTCGCGCCCTCCCCGATCCCGCTGCCGGAGACCATCTTCACGCACGGCGGTCACCGGCCGTCCGCCGTCCCCCGGGAGATGACGGCGGACGACATCCGCGCCACGGTCGCCGACTTCGCCGCCGCAGCGCGCCGGGCGGTCGAGGCGGGTTTCGAGGGCGTCGAGGTGCACTCGGCCAACGGGATGCTGCTGCACCAGTTCCTCGCCGGCAACACCAACCGCCGCACGGACGCCTACGGCGGCTCCGTCGAGCGGCGCGTGCGGTTCGCGGCCGAGGTGACCGAGGCGGTGGCCGACGCGATCGGCGCCGACCGGGTGGGCATCCGGTTCTCCCCCGGCGCCACAGTCAACGGCATCCGGGAGGACGACACCGACACCCTGTACCCGGCGCTCGTGGCCCGTCTGAAGGACCTGGGCCTGGCCTATCTGCACCTCGTGTACGCCGACCCGGCGGCCGGCTGGTACCGGCGGATCCGCGCCGACTGGCCCGGCCCGCTGATCGGCAACCCGGTGCTGCCCGACCTCACCACGGCGGCCGTCACCCGGGCCTCCCGCCGGATGCTGGCCGCCGGCGCCGACCTGGTCGCGCTCGGCCGCCCCTTCCTCGCCAACCCCGACCTGGTCACACGGCTACGCCTCGGCGCACCCCTCAACGCGGTCCGGGACCGGTACCTGATGTACGTGGGCGGGGCGGACGGCTACACCGACTACCCCACCCTCGACGCTCAGCCCTCCGCGCCGTCGAGTGACTCGATCGTGGCGTTGGACGGGGCGCGCGTGGCCTGAAGGTCTCGGGCCACGTCCTCCGCCGCGCCCAGCACCCGTACCGCGTTCTGCCAGGTCAGCTTGGCCAGGTCGGCCGTGGACCAGCCGCGGTCCAGCAGCTCGGCGAGCAGGTTCGGATAGCCGGAGACGTCGTCCAGGCCGTCCGGGGTGAACGCCGTGCCGTCGTAGTCGCCGCCGATGCCCAGGTGGTCGATGCCGGCCACCTCGCGCATGTGGTCCAGGTGGTCCGCGACCGTGGAGACCGTGGCGACCGGACGCGGGATGCGCTCCTCGAAGGCGCGGTGGATCTTCATCGCCTCGGGGCTGGTGTCCAGGTGGTGCAGGCCGTGGGCGCGCATGTTCTCGTCGGCCGCGGCCGTCCAGTCCACGGCGGCCTGGAGCACGAACTTCGGCACGAACGTCACCATCGCCATGCCGCCGTTGGCGGGCAGGCGCTCCAGGACGTCGTCGGGGATGTTACGCGGGTGGTCGCACACCGCCCGCGAGGAGGAGTGCGAGAAGATCACCGGCGCGGACGTGGCGTCCAGCGCGTCCCGCATGGTGGTCGCCGCCACATGCGAGAGGTCGACGAGCATGCCGAGCCGGTTCATCTCCCGGACGACCTCGCGGCCGAAGGCGGACAGGCCGCCCACGTTCGGCTCGTCGGTCGCGGAGTCCGCCCAGTCCACGTTGTCGTTGTGGGTGAGCGTCAGGTAGCGCACGCCGAGCGCGTACAGACCGCGCAGCGTGCCGAGGGAGTTGGCGATGGAGTGGCCGCCCTCGGCGCCCATCAGGGAGGCGATCCGGCCGTCCCGGCGCGCCGCCTCCATGTCGGCGGCCGTCAGCGCGGCCCGCAGCTCCCCAGGGTGCCGCTCGATCAGCTGCCGGACGCAGTCGATCTGCTCGAGCGTGGCCGGCACCGCGTCCGGCAGGTCCGAGCGCACGTACACCGACCAGTACTGCGCCCCGACCCCGCCCGCACGCAGCCGCGGGATGTCGGTGTGCAGATGGGCGTCCTGGCGTACGCCGATGTCGCGGGCGTCGAGGTCGTAGCGGACCTGCGCGCGCAGCGCCCACGGCAGGTCGTTGTGGCCGTCGACGACCGGGAACTCGCGCAGCAGCGCGCGGGCCGCGTCCAGCGACGCCGACGAGGTCATCGGCGTCACTTCCCGAAGCCGAAACCGCTCGTGCCCTCGACCTTGGAGCGCAGCCGCTTGCCCTTCTCGGTGGCCTGGTCGTTGAGGTCCTGCTGGAAGTCGCGCATCTTGTGCAGCAGCTCCTCGTCGTGCGCGGCGAGCATGCGGGCCGCGAGCAGACCGGCGTTGCGGGCACCGGCGACGGAGACCGTGGCGACCGGGACACCGGCCGGCATCTGCACGATCGACAGCAGGGAGTCCATGCCGTCCAGGTACTTCAGCGGCACCGGGACGCCGATGACCGGCAGCGGGGTCACGGAGGCGAGCATGCCCGGCAGGTGGGCGGCGCCGCCCGCACCGGCGATGATCACCTTCAGACCGCGGTCGGCGGCCTGTTCACCGTACGTGATCATCTCGCGGGGCATGCGGTGCGCGGAGACGACATCGACCTCGTAGGCGATCTCGAACTCGTCGAGGGCCTTGGCGGCAGCCTCCATGACGGGCCAGTCGGAGTCCGACCCCATGACAATGCCTACGACCGGGCTCATTCGGTGATCGTCCCTCTCAGGTAGCCGGCTGCGTGACGGGCGCGCTCCAGGACGTCGTCCAGGTCGTCGCCGTAGGTGTTGACGTGGCCGACCTTGCGGCCGGGCTTCACGTCCTTGCCATACATGTGGATCTTGAGCTTGGGGTCGCGGGCCATGCAGTGCAAGTACGCGGCGTACATGTCCGGGTAGTCGCCGCCCAGGACGTTGACCATGACCGTCCACTTGGCGCGCGGACGCGGGTCGCCGAGCGGCAGGTCCAGAACGGCGCGGACGTGGTTGGCGAACTGGGAGGTGATCGCGCCGTCCATGCTCCAGTGGCCGGAGTTGTGCGGGCGCATCGCCAGTTCGTTGACGAGGATGCGGCCGTCGCGGGTCTGGAACAGCTCGACGGCCAGGTGCCCGACGACGCCGAGTTCCTTGGCGATGGTCAGGGCCATCTCCTCGGCCCTGAGCGCGAGGTCCCCGTCCAGGCCGGGAGCGGGGGCTATGACCGTGTCACAGACGCCGCCCACCTGCTGCGATTCCACCACCGGGTAGGCGACGGCCTGGCCGTGCGGGGAGCGCACGACGTTGGCGGCCAGCTCACGGACGTAGTCGACCTTCTCCTCGGCGAGGACCGGCACACCCGCCCTGAACGGCTCGGCGGCCTCCTCGACGGAGTCGACGACCCACACACCCTTGCCGTCGTAGCCGCCGCGGACGGTCTTCAGGACGACCGGGAAGCCGTCACCTTCCGCCGCGAACGCGGCGACGTCCTGCGGATCGGCGACGATCCGGTGCCGTGGGCACGGGATGCCGATCGCGTCGAGCTTGGCGCGCATCACCCCCTTGTCCTGGGCGTGCACCAGCGCGTCGGGTCCCGGGCGCACGGGAATGCCGTCCGCCTCCAGGGCCCTGAGGTGCTCGGTGGGTACATGTTCGTGATCGAAGGTGATCACATCACAACCGCGCGCGAACTCACGCAGCGTGTCCAGATCGCGATAGTCGCCGATGACGACATCGTTCACGACCTGCGCCGCGGAATCCTGAGGGGTGTCACTGAGGAGCTTGAACCTGATGCCCAACGGGATGCCCGCCTCGTGCGTCATACGCGCGAGCTGCCCCCCGCCGACCATGCCGACTACCGGGAACGTCACACCCCTAGCGTATCGGCCACGCAGGGGGCGGCCGGAACGCATCCCGCTCATGCCGCTCAGCCCGTGCTTTCCCGCCTCCGTCCCACCCGTTTCCGAGCCGTGGCCGGGTCCACAGGCGTCGGCGGCCCCGGCTGGATAGCATGGCGGGGTTGACGAAACCTACCGACGGGAGCTGCACAGCCATGGAACCTCGTTCCTCGGGGCTGCAACGGCTCGTACGCGAGGCGGCCAAGTTCGGCGCCGTCGGCGGCGCCGGTGTCCTGGTCAACCTCGGCGTGTTCAACCTGGTCCGGCACGTCTCCGACCTGCCGGTGGTGCGCGCCAGCATCATCGCGACCGTGGTCGCGATCGCCTTCAACTACGTCGGCTTCCGTTACTGGACGTACCGGGACCGCGACAAGAGCGGCCGCACCAAGGAACTCACGCTGTTCCTGCTGTTCAGTGCGGTCGGTCTGGTGATCGAGAACGGCGTGCTGTACCTGGCGACCTACGGCTTCGGCTGGGACAGCCCGCTGCAGAGCAACGTCTTCAAGTTCGTCGGCATCGGCGTCGCGACCCTGTTCCGGTTCTGGTCCTACCGCACCTGGGTGTTCCAGGCGCTGCCGGCCCGGGAGGCGCAGTCGATCCTGGCGGCCGAGGCGAACAAGCCCGCGCCGAAGAAGCCCGCGCCCAAGCAGCGGGTTCCGTAGGGAATTCCCGGCGGAGCCGACGGGCGCTCCGGTCTAGCGGACCGTCGGCCGGCCCTCGTCCGGCTTGTGGGCGGGGGGCGTGCGCGAGAGGAACAGACCGAACACCGGGGGCTGTGCCTGCAGCAGCTCCAGACGCCCGCCGTCGGCCTCCGCGAGGTCACGGGCGACGGCGAGACCGATGCCCGTGGAGTTCCGGCCGCTGATCGTTCGTTCGAAGATCCGCGCGCCGAGGTCGGCCGGAACGCCGGGGCCCTCGTCGGTGACCTCGATCACGGCCTGGTTGCCGGTGACCCGGGTGCGCAGGGCGACGGTCCCGCCGCCGTGCATCAGCGAGTTCTCGATCAGTGCGGCCAGCACCTGGGCGACCGCGCCCGGCGTGCCGACGGCCCGCAGGTGCCGCTTGCCCGAGCTGACGACGGCCCGGCCGGCGCTGCGGTAGGCGGGCCGCCACTCGGCGAGCTGCTGCTGGATGACCTCGTCCAGGTCGAAGGAGACCGCGGAGCCGGTGCGCGGGTCGCGCGAGTTCGTCAGCAACCGCTCCACCACGTCCGTCAGCCGCTCGACCTGCGTCAGCGCGATGGTCGCCTCCTCCTTCACCGTGTCCGGGTCGTCGGTGAGCGTGATCTCCTCGAGCCGCATGGACAGGGCGGTCAGCGGGGTGCGGAGCTGGTGGGAGGCGTCGGCCGCGAGGCGCCGCTCGGCGGTCAGCATGCGCCCGATCCGCTCGGCCGACGCGTCCAGCACATCGGCGACCCGGTCCAGCTCGGGGACGCCGTACCGCTTGTGCCGGGGACGCGGGTCGCCGGAGCCGAGGCGTTCGGCGGTCTCGGCGAGGTCGGTCAGCGGGGAGGCGAGCCGGTTGGCCTGCCGTACGGCGAGCAGCACGGCCGCGACCACCGCGAGCAGCGCGACCAGTCCGATGATCAGCAGGGTCCGGCCGACCTCGCGGGTCACCGAGGAGCGGGGCTCCTGCACGGTGACCGTCTCACCCTCCTCGCCGCGCTGCGTGGAGTGGATGACATCGCCCTGCGGCTTGGTGCCGATCTCGATCGGCGCCTTGCCGGGCATGCGGATCAGGACGTACTGGTCCTTGCCGACCGGGTTGCGCAGCGCGTTCGCGTTGACGTTCTCCGCGGCGAGGATCCGGCTGTCCACGATGCTGGCCAGCCGCACCGCCTCGGACTCCACCCGCTCCTGGGCACTGTTGCTGATCGTCTTCGTCTCGACGATCACCAGGGACACACCGAAGACGGCGATCACCACGAGGACGACGGCGAGGGTGGACTGGATGAGACGTCGGCGCATGTCCTGTTACCCGAGCAGGCCCCGGGGGGGGCTCAGCTCTTCTCGAACCGGAAGCCCACACCACGCACCGTGGCGATGTAGCGGGGGTTCGCGGCGTCGTCGCCCAGCTTCTTGCGCAGCCAGGAGATGTGCATGTCGAGGGTCTTGGTCGACGACCACCACGTGGTGTCCCAGACCTCGCGCATCAACTGGTCGCGGGTGACGACCCGGCCGGCGTCCCGCACGAGGACCCGCAGCAGATCGAACTCCTTCGCCGTGAGCTGGAGTTCCTCCTCGCCCATCCACGCCCGGTGCGACTCGACGTCGATCCGCACGCCGTGCGTGGCCGGCGGCTGCTGCGGCTCGGCGGCGCCGCGCCGCAGCAGGGCCCGCACCCGGGCGAGCAGTTCGGCGAGCCGGAAGGGCTTGGTGACGTAGTCGTCGGCGCCCGCGTCCAGGCCGACGACGGTGTCCACCTCGTCGGCTCGCGCGGTCAGGATGAGGATCGGCACGGTGTGGCCGTCGGCGCGCAGCCGGCGGGCGACCTCCAGGCCGTCCATGCCGGGCAGGCCCAGGTCCAGCACGACCAGATCGACGCCGCCCTGCAATCCGGCGTCGAGCGCGGCGGGTCCGTCCTCGCGCACCTCGACCTCGTAACCTTCCCGGCGCAGGGCGCGGGCCAGCGGCTCCGAGATGGACGCGTCGTCCTCGGCGAGCAGTACACGGGTCATGAGGTGATGGTAGACCGCCCGCGAGGACTGCTGGGGTGTGATCGGTTCCCGGGATCCTTACCTTCACGGCGTCCTGGTCCGAACCATTGACCTGGGGATGCGATCGTAGGGAGACCTTCGAAACGGGTCCTGCGGTTCCCGCGACACCTGTGATCCGTGTCTCAAGTCCTTCCATATCCGGCACTGTCCTGCCGTATGGTGACCTGAACGCCTGTAGTACACCGGGGACCTTTGGCGGGCACTTGACGCTGAAGGTCTTCTTTTGTGTGCGGGCTGGTCCAGACCAGCCTCGCAAGGAATGACCCCTGGCCGGACTCCGGACGCATTGACGCGTCGCGGGGCGTGGATCCCGATGGTCGCCGTCCGCCACTCCGCGATCCGGAGCGGACTCCCCCCTGGGCGTTGGGGTGGACGACCGACCGCGCCGGTGCCGGCCGACACCCCCACCGGGCGCGCAACGCTTCACCGCGCGTCCCGACCAGCAAGGAACGACCATGGCGTCCAGCCTGACGAAGGACTCGGTCCACCCGGGCACCCCCGGATCCGAGAAGACCTTCTTCGGCCACCCCCGCGGACTGGCCACTCTCTTCATGACCGAGATGTGGGAGCGCTTCAGCTTCTACGGCATGAGGGCCCTGCTCGTCGTGTACCTGCTCTCCGGCGGCCCCGACGCCAAGAAGGGCAGCACGGGTGGCGGGCTGGGCATGGACCTGGCCACCACCACGGCGATCTACTCGGTGTACCTGTCGATGGTGTACCTGCTCGCCATGCCCGGCGGCTGGCTCGGCGACCGCGTCTGGGGCCCCCGCAAGACCGTCGCCATCGCGGCCGTCACGATCATGGCCGGTCACGTGGTGCTGGCGCTGCCCGGCGGACAGGCGCCCTTCTTCGCCGGCCTGGGGCTGGTGGCGCTCGGTTCCGGTCTGCTGAAGGCCAACATCTCCACCATGGTCGGCCACCTGTACGAGGGCCCGGACGACCCGCGCCGTGACGGTGGCTTCACGATCTTCTACATGGGCATCAACATGGGTGCGTTCTTCGCGCCGCTGGTCATCGGCACGGTCGGCCAGGAGGTCAACTGGCACCTCGGCTTCGGCCTCGCCGCGGTCGGCATGGCCATCGGTCTCGCCGCGTTCCTGCTCGGCACCCGCAACCTGAGCCCGCAGAGCAACGTCGTTCCCAAGCCGCTCGCGGCCGAGGAGCGCGCCACCTGGCTGCGCAAGGGTCTGACCTGGCTGGCCGTCGCCGCCGTCTTCTACGGCATCGTCGGCCTCACCGGCCACTTCACCCTGAACTGGGCGATGATCCCGCTGACCGTGATCGGTCTGGTCATCCCGGCCGGTGTGCTGCTGCGCATCAAGCGCGACAAGGACCTGTCGTCCGTAGAGCAGTCCAAGATGACGGGCTACATCTGGTTCTTCGTGGCCGCCGCCGCCTTCTGGATGATCTACGACCAGGGTGGCTCCACCGTCCAGGCGTTCGGTGAGAACAAGGCCGCCGGTTCGCTGTTCGGCCTCGACTTCCCGTCCTCCTGGTACCAGTCGCTGAACCCGGTGTTCATCATGGCGCTGGCTCCGGTCTTCGCCTGGTTCTGGCTGTGGCTGAGCCGCAAGGGCAAGGAGCCGAGCACGGTCGCGAAGTTCGCCGCCGCCCTGTTCTTCATCGGTGTCTCGTTCTTCTTCTTCCTGCTGCCGCTGGGCATGGCGTCCGACGGCACGAAGGTCAGCCCGATGTGGCTGGTGGGCATCTACCTGATCCAGACCGTCGGCGAGCTGTGCCTGTCGCCGGTCGGCCTGTCGGTGACCACGAAGATGGCTCCGGCCAAGTACGCCAGCCAGATGATGGGTGTCTGGTTCCTCGCGGTCACCGCGGGCGACTCCATCACCAGCCTGCTGTCCAACCCGGCCATCGCCGGCGTCGACCTCAGCGGGTCCGGCGCGGTCCTGGTGGAGGCGGTCCTCGCCGCCGTCGCGGGTGTCGCGGTCTACATGTACCGCCGCAACGTGAAGGCCCTGATGGGCGACGTCCACTGACCTGGTCCCAGGCTCCGGGAGGGCCACCGCGTCACGGGATGCGGTGGCCCTCTTCGCGTGCGTCCGGGACTAGCGCGTCCGCCGCCCCGGCAGGAACGTGAACACCGCCCCGCCCAGCAGGACCGCCGTGCCCGCGACCAGACCCAGGGCCCTGAGCCCGCCGTGGTCGCTCGCGCCGGTCTCGGCGAGGCCGCCCGAACCGCTGCCGCCTCCTCCGGACGATCCAGACGATCCGGACGCCCCGGACGACGACGTTCCTCCGGAGGCCGAGGTGCCGCCCGAGGCTCCACCCGGCTGCTGGGTGGTGTCCAGGGTGAGCGAGACCTCCGTCCTGGTCGGTGTGCACGTCGTGGTCGTACCGAGCGCCTTGACCGTCAGGACGCCCGGGGACAGCGTTGAGGTGCCGCTCGCGCCGGGCTTGTAGGTGCCGGCGAGGTCGGGGATCTCGATGGGGTCGCCCGGCTTGACGGGGCCCGCGTTCATCGGGCCCTCCACGTGCACCGTGCCCTTGTCGGCGCCGCCCAGCACCACCTCCATGGACGGTTTCACGGAGTCCTTGGGAATCTCGGCGGGGCTGTTCATGACCGACTTCTTGAACCGCACGGTGAGGTCGTAGCCGCCGCCGTTCTTCTTGGCGTTGATCTGCACCGGCGAGGTCGCTTTCTTGTCGCCGATCGGGGTCTTGCAGGCGTAGGGGACCTGCACCTCCTTTCCGGTGAAGTCGGTCTGGCCGGTGCCGCCGGTCGCCGTGGCGGTGGCGGTGTCCGTCGGCGTCGTCGACTGGGTGGGCGTCGTCGACTGGGTGGGCGTCGTCGACTGGGTGGGCGTCGTCGACTGGGTGGGGGTCGTACTGGATGTGCCGCCGCTGCCCGCCGTGACCTGGATCGTCGCCGCCTTCCGCACGGTCTCCTTCGGCGCGCACGTGGTGTCGGTGGACATCGCGTTGACGGTGTACGCGTCCGGCGTCAGCGCCACCTCGCCGGCCGCGGTCAGCTTCAGGGTGCCCTTCATGTCGGAGAGCACCATGCCGCCGCCCTTGGGGATCGCGGGGTTCTCCCGCGGTCCCCGCATCGCGACGTCGGCGGTCTGCGCGCCGGCCGCCTTGAGGACGCCGGACGGCTGGACCGAGTTCGCGGGCAGGTCGATGATGTCGGGGTTCTTGGATGCGGCCTGGACGAACTTCCACACGATGTCGACCGTGTCGCCGACCTTCGCCGTGGCGGGCGCCGTGATCTCGACCTTCGTGGTGCCGTCGACGGGATCGATGCCCGCGGGCGGCACGCAGTGGGTGGCGAACGACACCTGCGCCGCCTGGGCGGGCACCGCGGCCAGGCCCAGCAGGACGCCCGCACCGCTCAGCACCAGCGCGGCGCCCGCCGCGGTCAGCCGGTGCGCGCCGGCCGGTGCGCCTCTCCTTCGCATGCTCACGTGGGTCCCTTCGGAGTGGGAGTCGTAGGACTCGTCGGGCTGTCGTCGGGCGGTGCGGAGAGCCGGCCGGCCGGGCCGCCCGGAGCGGACTCCGGGTCGAACCACGGCAGGGTCGGGGTCATGGGGGGCGGGGCTTGCCGGGCCGCCCGGGAGCGCGGCCGGGGCGGGGCGGGGCGGGGCGGACGCGGGGCGGGATTGCCCGGGCGCCGACGGCTCGCGCCGCCCGGGCGGCGCGGCCGCACCCGGTCCACCAGGGCCATTCCGATGCGGAACAGGGCGGCGGGTACGACCAGGCAGAGCAGCAGCCAGAACAGCGTCACGCCCCAGGGGCGGCCGACGTGCCACGGCTGCTCGGCGAGAACCCGGCCGCCGTACTTCAGGGACACGGTGTAGTCGCCGTGCGCCCCGGCCGACAGCTCGACCGGCAGCTTGATCCGCGTCTTCTTCCCGGGCGCGAGGGTGCCGTGCCACTGCCGGTCGTCCCACTGCGGGGCGAAGACGCCGTGCGCGGTGCCGACCTGGAAGACCGGGTTTTCGATCGGGCTCGTGCCGGAGTTGCCGACGGTGAGCACGAGGGCCCGGCCGGGCGGGGCCCCGAACCAGGTGAGCAAGCCGCTGGAGCCGGTCAGCCGGGTGTCGGAGAGCACCGCCAGCCGGCCGCCGGCGCGCACGGCGGGCAGCGGGGCGACGGGATGCCCGGCAACCCGGAGAACGGCGTCCGTCTCGGCCTTGGCGCCGGTGACGGTGGCCACGTGCACCACGCAGGGGCAGGGCACGGGCGGTTCGGCGACCGGGAGTGCGCGGCTGAAGGCACCCCGGGCGTCGGTCGTCACGGCCCGGCCGTCGCCGTTGGCGCAGGAGTTGGTGCCGCCGATGACGCCCCGGGACGGCGTGGCCCGCCCGCAGACCAGCATCATCAGCAGGGCGTGGGGCCGCCATCCGGTGCCGCTGACGGTGACCGAACCGCCGGTGCCGGCCTGCGCCGCCGACAGTTTCACGGCCGGTCCGTCCGCCGCGGCCACCGGGCCCGCGAGGGTCAGCAGAAGCATCGCGAGCACCGCCGAGCACGCGGACGGCCGCAGAATCCGAACGGTACCGCTCACTTCACCGTGCCTCCCGTCCACTCCGCGCTCGGGCGCGTGGATTCGACCGCGGCAGAGCAGCCATGCCGGGCGGCCACCGAGCCACCGACGACCGCCGGGCCACGTCTGCCCTACGGCTCCCCCGCTGTCGTACGACGATCACCGCGCCCGCCCCCGCGACCACCGCGCCGGCCACGCCCGCCAGCACGCCCCATGGCACGAACGCGCGGACACGGTCGCCGTGCGTGTGCTCCGTCCGGGGCCGTGACCGTCAGCCGTACGGCGACCCGCGTCCGGCGCGAGCCGGTCCCGCCAGGGCTCGGTGGGCTTCAGGCGGGTGCCCGGGCGCGGAGGGACGGGGAGGAGGCGCGGCGGTCGGTCCGGGACCCGGCCGAGGACGCCGTCCACGCGCACCGCGAGCCGCACGGGGACGGTGGTACCGCGGTTGACCAGGCCGTACGTGAGCCGGTCGGCGTGTACGGACAGATGCTCCACGGTCAGCGCGGCGAGCGCCGGGCCGGCGGCCCGCAGCCGTACGGTCGCCGTCCGGCCGTCGGCGTCGCGCGCGAGGATGGCACCGGAGCGATCGCCGGGCTCGGCCCGCGCCGGAACGGTCACCGTGACGGGCACGCCGGCCCGAGTGTGGGCGGGGACGCGTGGGCCCTCGTCGGCGAACGTGATCCGGACGCCGGTGCCCGGCAGCCGTACGACGACCGGCGTCCGCCCGGGGTGGGTGGAGGACACCGTGTCCTGCGGGACCGCTCCGGGCGGCCCCTCGGCGTAGCGGGACGGGCGGTCAACGCCCGCCGCAACGGCCCGGGGCGCCGCGCTCAGCAGGGCGATCGCGGCGCTCAGGCACAGGGGTGCGGGCATGCCGATGGCCGGGCACAGGCCCCGGCGACGGAGCCGGACACGGGTGGCGGACGGCATGGGCGGCTCCAGCGGTCGTGGGCCGGGGGCGTGGGCCGTAGGGCGGCCGTGGCCGGGGCGGTCGGTGGCCGGGGGGCCTGGGCGGGTGCGGTTGCATGCCGGAGGGCGGTGGGCCGGGGTTTCAGTGGCGTGCGGCCTGGCCGCGCCGGGTCAGCCACAGCCCGCCCGCCGCGCCGGCGAGCAGGACCGTGCCGCCGAGCGTGCCGATGGCGACGACCGAGTCCTCGGGGCCGGTCTGCGGGAGCCGCCCGCCGGAGGAGGAACCACCCGGGGGCGACGAGGAGGAGGAACCGTCCGAGGGCGAGCCGCCGGCCGCCGTCACGTCCAGGGTCAGGGACGGTTCGGGGTTGTTGGCCGGCGTGCAGGTCGTCGTCGTACCGAGCGCCTTGATGGTGAGCGTGGCCGCCGTGAAGGTGACCTTGCCGGTCTTCTTCGGAGTGTAGGTGCCGCTCAAGTCGCTTATTTTGATCGGAGTGTCGGCGGGGATGGCGGCCGCGTTGGCAGGGCCGCTGACCGCGAGCGTGCCGCTGTCGGCGCCGCCCAGTGCGATGGTGGCGCTCGGGGTCATCGCCCCCTTGCCGAGTTCGACCGGGCTGGAGGAGACGCCCCTCTGCCAGGACATGGTGATCTTGTAACCGCCGCCGCTCTCGACGCCCTTGATGTCGATGGGCGAGACGGCGCTCTTGACGCCGATCGGTGTCTGACAGCGGTAGTCGACGTCGACGACGTCGGCATGGGCGGCCGGTGCGGTCAGCAGCACCATCGAGCCTGCCAGGGCCGCGGCGGACGCGAGCGCGGCGGTTCGCTTCGGGTACGACACGATCGGTCCACCTTCCGTTCATTCCATGGGTCGTTCACGACGCGGCACCTGACGGCACATCAGATTCGGCCGTCAAGGTACGCCCGGGGTCGTGAGGAAGGAAGACGCGGCACACGCCGGAGTTGTGGCGATCCGGCGCGGCGAAGTGCCGGAGTGGAGACGCGGGATCGGGCGGCGGCGCGAGCCCGGGGGAGTCACGGCCGTCGCGGCACTTCGGGGACGGCGGCGGGGTCCACGTCCGGGCCGCGCTTGCGCAGTCCGTCACGGACCCGCTCGGGATGCCGCCGGATGAGGGGGACGTCGGGCATGGTGCCCCCGGTCCGGGCAACGGGGCGGCAGCGCTCGCTCGGGGGTCGTTCCTCGGGGCGTGGGCGAGGTGCCGGTGGCGCCACACGCCTTCGCCCTCGTACGCCGGCCTCGGTGTCCCGGTCGGCCGCCGTGGCCCGGCGGCCCGTCTCTCCACCTGACCGGAAGCGCGGCTCGCGGAATTCCGGGCTGCTCGTCTCCGTCAGCGCGTGGTGACCGGGCGGGAAGTGTCACACCCGGCCGTAACCGGATTTCCCGCACACCGTGACGCCCTGGGCGCCACTGGGGATCCAGGAGCCGGCGACATCTGCCGTGCCTGGGGACCGAGGGCCGCACGGCGGAACTCCTCCCGGTCGGGCCAGTCGCCGGCGCCCTGAGCGGAAGCACCGTGTGTCACGCGGGAGCGCCGCGGTCCACCACCGCGCGGCTACGCCGGAGCGCCCAGCTCCGCCCACACCGTCTTGCCGGGGCGGCCGGTGGCGC
The DNA here is from genome assembly GCF_040613075.1 of Streptomyces sp. NPDC006314. Lineage (NCBI taxonomy): Bacteria > Bacillati > Actinomycetota > Actinomycetes > Kitasatosporales > Streptomycetaceae > Streptomyces > Streptomyces sp. NPDC006314. Next base: position 59,840 of record NZ_JBEXRL010000010.1, read on the forward strand.
GGACGACGCCCCAGTCCAGGCACAGCCGCTGCACGATGAACATGCCGTGACCGCCGGGGCGGCCGGCGCGGTGCGGGGTGCGCGGGGCCGGCTGGCCGGTGCCGCGGTCGGAGACCTCCACCCGGATCACCTTGTTGTCGCAGGCGAGGACGAGTTCATCGGGGCCCTCGGCGTGCAGGCAGGCGTTGGTGACCAGTTCCGAGACGACGAGCAGCACATCCTCGGCGGCGGCCCGCTGGTCGGCGGTGGCGGCGGGCAACCAGCCCCATGCGTACAGCGCCTGGCGGCTGAAGTCGCGGGCGAGCGGGACGACCCCGCTCTCGCCCTCCAGGGCGAGTCTGCGGACCTGCCGGCCCCGTGCCCCCTGTGTGCCGCCGGGCGGCCCGGACGACTCGGACGGCGCGGCTGCCCCCGTGGCTGCGCCGGTGACCGGCACATCCCCCTCGGACGCCCCGGAAGCGCCGCTGGGCTCCGGGCCGCGGTCGCCCGGCGAGTAAGGCCGGGTGGTGCTCATCAGCGCTTCACCTCACCGATTCACCAGTTCACGATTTAACAGTCCGGCACCGTTCGGTGCCGTCCGATCCGTACGTCGTCCGCCCGGGTTCCGTGCGGGGTCGCTTGCTCGTCCGTCCGTCGCACATACGTCCCGCCCAAGCCGCCACCCAGGGTCGTTCACCGGCCCCGGGACGATCCAGCGGCGGGCGGTAGGCGGGACACCTCCCGCCCCCTCCTGCCCTCTCCTGCCCGACGGATCCGGCGAAACACCCCCGTATTCGGCGTGACGGACGCAACGCCGAAAGTGGTCTGGGCGCAGGAGGGCCGGGGGCACGGGCTCAGTCGGCGCCGTCGGCCAGGGCCGCCTCCACGGAGTCATGGACGGTGAAGACCGCCTCGGCCCCGGTGATCTCGAACACGCGGGCGACCACTGGCAGCATGCCCGCCAGATGGACCCCGCCACCGGCGGCCTCCGCCTTCAAGCGCGCCCCGAGCAGAACGTTCAGGCCCGTGGAGTCACAGAACTCCAGGCGTGAGCAGTCCACCACGAGCCGCGAGAAGCCCTTGTCCAGAAGGTCGTCGAGGGGCTCACGCAAAAGATCGGCGGTGTGGTGATCGAGCTCACCCGCCGGTGTCACAACGGCGCTGGAGCCCTCTTCCCGCACCTCCACCAGAAGCCGGCCCGACTGTGCGCTGCCGACCGTCCCGTGGTCCATGCCGTCTCTCTCCCGCGGTCGTGGCTGCTGATGCCCTCGAACATTACGCCTTCCATGCGCACTCCGACACCCGAACAACCGCACACAAACGGACATATCGCAACAGAACGCACTTGCGACTCGCTCGGTCAAGCGGGTAGGGCTAGTAAAGACACACACCCCTACACGCCGGCTTCGGAGGCGCCGCACACCGTAGTGCACGTACTGGCTTCGGCAGCCATATGCCGAGAACGATGGAGGACACCCATGTCACCCCGGCTCGACGCATCGCATACCCCGATCGCGACGTCGACACCCCCACCGGAACAACTGGATCATCCCATCGATCCCCTGGACCCCTTCGAGGGACTCCCGGAGATCCCCCCGTACGACGAGATCGGCCCGGTCGACGCGCGGGCCCTGTCCAAGACCCTCTTCGAGCGGCTGGAGTCGCTGGAGGAAGGAACGTACGAGTACTCGTACGTCCGCAACACGCTAGTCGAGCTCAACCTCGCGCTCGTCAAGTTCGCCGCCTCCCGTTTCCGCTCCCGCAGCGAGCCGATGGAGGACATCATCCAGGTCGGCACCATCGGCCTGATCAAGGCGATCGACCGCTTCGAACTCTCCCGCGGTGTGGAATTCCCCACCTTCGCGATGCCGACCATCATCGGCGAGATCAAGCGTTTCTTCCGTGACACCTCGTGGTCCGTGCGCGTTCCGCGCCGCCTTCAGGAGCTGCGGCTCGACCTCGCCAAGGCCGGGGACGAGCTGGCGCAGAAGCTGGACCGCGCCCCCACGGTCACGGAACTCGCCGAGCGGCTCGGCATCTCCAACGACGAGGTCGTCGAGGGCATGGCCGCCTCGAACGCCTACACCGCCTCCTCGCTGGACGCCCAGCCGGAGGAGGACGAGACCGAGGGCGCCCTCGCGAACCGCATCGGGTACGAGGACCACGGGCTCGAGGGCATCGAGTACATCGAGTCGCTCAAGCCCCTGATCGCCGAACTCTCGTTTCGGGACCGGAAGATCCTCTCCCTGCGCTTCGTGGCGAACATGACCCAGTCGGAGATCGGCGAGGAACTCGGCATCTCCCAGATGCACGTGTCCCGGCTGCTCTCCCGCACGCTGGTACGACTGCGCAAGGGACTGACCGTGGAGGAGTGACCTCCTGGTCCGGACCGGCCCCGGAGGTGTCACCTCCGTGTCCGCTCCGCCCCGCCGAAGCCGTGGAAGCGGTCCGGCCGTCGCGGCCGGGCCGCTTCGGCGTACCCGCCCCGCCACCTCCCCGGCTGGCCGGTACCCAGCGTCCCAACCGTTATGCGGTTACCGCCGGAAACCTCTTTTCATGATCCGCCCCCTCCAGCACTATGGGGCCCCCTGACCGGCCGGTAGCCGGACCGGGGCCGCAAGAGCGCGGCCACACGTTGTCGCGAGGAGGCTGGACGATGGCTCAGGGGGACCGGGCCGAGGCGGGCGGGGGCCAGGAGAACGCGCCGGAGGCACGGCTGACCGAACTGCTGCGCTCCCCCACGGCGACGGCGTACCCGGCGCTGCAGGAGCTGCGCCGACGGCACCACCCGGCGGTCCTGGCCTACGCCCGGTTGTGCGCCGCGAGCGAGTCCGCGGCCCGCCGGCTGGCGGCGGAGGCCTTCACCGCGGCGGCCCGCGAGACGGCCCGCGGCGTCGAGCCGGGCGTCCCCCTGCGCCACCGGCTCCTGCTGCTCACCGCCCGGTCGGCGGCCGTCTGGGCGCGCGACGAGCGGTCCGCGGGCGTCGACCCGGGGCTGCTGCTGGTGCTGAACGCGGCCGGCCTGCCCGACGGCCCGACACCGCCCCTGCTGCCGGCGTTCCAGTCGCTGCCGTCCCGCACCCAGGGACTGGTCTGGTACGGCTTGCTGGAGGAGGAACCGCAGGAGCGCACCGCCGCCTTCCTCGGGCTGAGCCGCGTGGACGTGGCACACGGCACCCCGCAGGCCCTCAAGGCCCTGGCCCGGGCCTGCCTCAGACACCGGCTGGCCGCCTCGGACGACCCGCGCTGCGCCGACTTCCGCCGGCTGATCGAGGAGGCGGTACGGCCGGACGGCCCGCGCCTCAGCAGCGACCTGGACGCCCACATGACCCGCTGTCCGCACTGCACGGCCGCCTTCGAGGACCTGACCGCGCTGCGGGACACCCCGAGGCAGGCACTGGCGGAGGGCCTGCTGCCGTGGGGCGGAACGTCGTACATACGAGAAAGCGGAACCGACCCGCGCCCCGAGGCGCCCGACGGCGGCGGGAGCCGGCGGCCCCGGCACCGCCGTTATCTGCTGGCCTCGGCGGCCCTGGGCGTGGCCCTGACCCCGTTCCTGGTGTTCCTGCTCTCCCCGGCGCACCGCTCCGGCCAGCAGCGTACGGCGGCGACGCCCGCACCTCCCCCGGTGACGGTCACGGCCACGGTCTCCGTCACCCCGTCCCCCACGGCCTCCCCCTCCCCCTCCCCGTCCCCGTCCCCCTCGGCCACCTCCAGACGCCCGGCGCCCACCCCGGCTTCGCACCGTCCGACCCCGCCTCCGCCGCGCCGGAAGACGCCCCGGCCGACGCCCCCGCCCTCGCTGCCCGGCATCTCCTACGCCCAGGTGGTGAATCTCGCCACGGGCCGCTGCCTGGACATCCGCGACGGCGTCCTGGGCCAGGGCAACGATGTCGTCACCGCCCCCTGCTCGTCCTCCCCGACCCAGCGCTGGCGCGTCGACGCCTACCTGGGCGTGCTGCGCTCGGCGGCCGACGACGGCTTCTGCCTCGACAGCCGGGGCTCCGTCGACCGGGGAGTGGGCATCTGGGGCTGCGACGCGGTGTACGGCCGCAACGGCGACAACCTCCGCTTCGCCGTCGATCCCGACGGCACGATCCGCCCGGTGATCGCGATCGAGACGGCGGTGACACCGGACGGCGGCGACGGGGTGGTGCTGGAGCCGCTGAAGGGGGGGCTGGGGCAGCGGTGGCGGGCCGGGCGGACGGCGTAGGCCGCACGGCCGGGCAACGTCTCCGGTGACCGGCCGTCCGGGTCCCGGCGTGGCCGGGGCACACCGTTGTCCGGGGCCGTACCGGGGCGGGCGTCTGGTCGTCGCGACCGCAGCAGGGGCTGCGAAGACCGCACCCACCCGTCTCGTCCGCCCCCTCGGCCGGCGCGCGGGCCTGGACCCCGACCGGCCGGCCGTGACCTGTTCAGCGGCGGGCCGGACGCCCCGGACGGGGCAGGAGGGCCGGCTGGCCGCGCCGGACGGGGCAGGAGGGCCGGCAGCGCGACGGGGCCCCTTCACCACCTCGCTGCCGATCGGCCGCACCGACGTCAGCGGCGGCGAGAGCGGTGTGTAGGCCGACACGGCGCCCGCCCTGCTCACGACTACGCTGGCCGGGCCCGGTGACCTGCTGCTGGGCGACGACCGCCGCACGCCGCACCCGGTGACCCCGGTGCGCCCGGTGGACCCCGCGCTGCCCGCCCACCCTGACGTCCCGGTGCGCGTACACGGCGCGCTGAGCGCCTGCCTCCGCCCGTTGCCCGTGTCCTTCCGTATGTCTCCAGAGGAGTGCCCATGAGCGTCACCGCGGCCCGCGGCGCCCGGCTGACCGATCTTCCCGTCCTGCTGGTCGCGGTGGTGTGGGGCTCCAGCTATCTGGCCGCCAAGGGCGTCACCACGGAGCGGACCGTGCTGGCCGTGCTGGTGCTCCGGTTCGCCGTGGCGCTGCCGGTGCTGGTCGCCGCGGGATGGCGGCGGCTACGGGTGCTGAGTGCCGTCCAGATACGCGGCGCCGGGCTGCTGGGGCTGATGCTCGCCGTGATCTTCCTGCTGGAGACGTACGGCGTGGTGCACACCTCGGCGACGAACGCCGGGCTGATCATCAGTCTCACCATGGTGTTCACACCGCTGGCGGAGAGCCGGGTGCGCGGCACCCGGCTGCCGGGTTCCTTCATGGCGGCCGCCGGTCTGTCGGTGCTCGGGGTGGCGCTGCTCACCCAGGGCACCGGGTTCAGCGCCCCGTCCGGGGGCGACCTGCTGATGCTGGGAGCCGCCGTCGCCCGTACCGCGCACGTCCTCGCCATGTCCCGCATGGAGTCGGTGCGCGGTGCGGACGCGCTGTCTCTGACCACCGTCCAGCTGGGCGGGGCGGTCGTCGTGTTCGCCGTGCTGGCGGCGGTACCGGGCGGCGGCGCCTCGCCCTGGGCGGCCGCGGCCGGCTTCGGCGCCGGGGACTGGGTGGGGCTGCTGTACCTGTCCGCGTTCTGCACCCTGTTCGCGTTCTTCGTGCAGATGTGGGCGGTCCGCCGCACCTCCCCGTCCCGGGTGAGCCTGCTGCTCGGCACGGAGCCGGTGTGGGCAGCGGCGGTGGGCATCGCCCTGGGCGGGGAGCGGCCGGGGTGGCCGGGCCTGTCCGGTGCGGTGCTGGTGCTCGCCGGTACGGCCTGGGGGCGGTCGCTGGCGGACCGGGAGCGGGTCGCCGCTACGCAGAAGACCGCTGTGGTGGACGGCGCGGCCGTTCCTGAAGAGGCGGCGATCTCCGCGGGGGCGGCCGCCTCCTGAGGGGGCGGCGACCCCTGACGGTGCGGCGGCTGCCCGAAGGCGCGGCGAGCACCCGATGGTGCACAGGTGCCGGCGACCGGTGTGGCCGATCCGGGCCGCGGTCCACGAGGCCCGGGAGGGGCGCCGTGCCCGGTGCGGCCTCCCAGGCCGTCTGACGCCCGCTCAGACGACGCGTACGCCCCTGCGCCACACCCCGCTGACCAGCGGCACGCCCGGGCGGTAGGCCAGGTGGACATGGCTGGGGGCGTCCAGGAGGGTCAGGTCGGCCAGGGCGCCGGGGGTGATGCGGCCGATGTCCGTGCGGCGCAGGGCCGCCGCGCCGCCCGCCGTGGCCGACCAGACCGCCTCGTCGGGGGTCATCCGCATGTCGCGGACCGCGAGGGCGATGCAGAAGGGCACGGAGGAGGTGAAGGACGAGCCCGGATTGCAGTCCGTGGACAGGGCGACCGTGACGCCCGCGTCCAGCAGACGGCGCGCGTCCGGCCACTCGGCACGGGTGGAGAACTCTGCGCCGGGCAGCAGGGTGGCGACCGTGCCGCTGTGCGCGAGGGCGTCGACGTCCGCGTCCGTGAGGTGGGTGCAGTGGTCGGCGCTGGCGGCGTCCAGCTCGACGGCCAGCTGGACGCCGGGGCCGTGGGAGAGCTGGTTGGCGTGGACGCGCGGATGCAGGCCCTTCGCCTTGCCTGCGGTGAGGATCGCACGGGCCTGGTCGCCGTCGAAGGCGCCCTTCTCGCAGAACACGTCGATCCAGCGGGCGTGCGGCGCGCAGGCGTCCAGCATCTCACCGGTGACCAGGGCGACATAGGCCGCCGGGTCGTCGCCGTAGTCGGGGGAGACGATGTGGGCGCCGAGATACGTCACCTCGTCGGTGTGCCCGGCCGCGATGCGCAGGGCGCGGGCCTCGTCCTCGACGGTGAGGCCGTAGCCCGACTTGGTCTCGAAGGTGGTGGTGCCCTGACGGAGCGCCTCCGCCAGGTAGTGGGTGAGGTTCGCCTCCAGTTCCGCGTCGCTCGCGGCGCGGGTGGCCGCGACCGTGGTGCGGATGCCGCCCGCCGTGTAGGGGCGGCCGGACATGCGGGCGTTGAACTCCTGGGTGCGGTCACCGGCGAAGACCAGGTGCGAGTGGGAGTCCACGAAGCCGGGCAGCACCGCCCGGCCGCCCGCGTCGACCCGGTTGTCAGTGGCGGGTGCTTTGCTGGATTCACCGGTCCACGCGACGCGGTCGCCGTCGATGACGACGGCCGCGTCGTGGATCAGACCGAGGGGGGAACCGTCACCGAGGGAGGGGTCGTTGGTGACCAGCGTGGCGATGTTGGTGATGACGGTGCTGCTGCTCATGGTGTCCTCAGGGGTGGCCGGGTCGGGGTCGGCGGGGTTCAGCCGCGGAGGGCTTCGATCGCGTCGGCCAGTGCCGACGGCACGTCCGGTACGAGCGCGTGCGCGCCGTCCCGTACGACATGCCGGCCGCCCACGACCGTGTGGCGTACGTCCGCGGCGGACGCGGCGAATACGGCGGTCTCGGCACCGAGTCGCGGCACCGGCCCCGCTGTTCTGACGGAGTCGAGGGCGATGGTCGTGAAGTCGGCCAGTGCCCCCGCTTCCAGGGTGCCCGCGTCCTTCCAGCCCAGCGCCGCGTGACCGTCCGCGGAGGCCGCGCGCAGCAGGGCCGCGGCCGTCCAGTGACCCCGGGTGCGGGTGCGCAGCCGCTCGTTCAGCTCCATCGCGCGCGCCTCTTCGAGCAGGTCGATGACGGCGTGGCTGTCGGAGCCGAGGGAGAGCGGGGAGCCCGCCCGCTGCAGGGCGACGGCCGGGCCGATTCCGTCGGCCAGGTCGCGTTCGGTCGTCGGGCACATGCAGGTGCCGGTGCCCGAGCCGCCGAGCAGGGCGATGTCCTCGCCGGTGAGGTGGGTGTTGTGCACGCCGGTGGTGCGCGGCCCGAGGACGCCGTGGTCGGCGAGCAGCCGGGTGGGGGTGCGGCCGTGCGCGGCGAGGCACGCGTCGTTCTCCGCGGTCTGCTCCGAGAGGTGGACGTGCAGCGGGGCCCGCCGCTCCTCGGCCCACCCCGCCACGGTCGCCAACTGCCCTGAGGGCACGGCCCGTACCGAGTGGATCGCCGCCCCGATCCGTGCGTGATCCCGTTCCTTGAGAACCGCACAGCGTTCGGCCCAGGCCTCCGCGCTGCCGTCGGAGAACCGCAGCTGGTGGCTGCTGGGTGGCTCGCCGAAGCTTGAGGAGAGGTAACAGGTGTCGAGGAGGGTGATCCGGATGCCGGCCTCGGCGGCGGCCGCGATCAGCGCCTCGCCCATCGCGTTGGGGTCGGCATAGGGGGTGCCGCCGGGCGCGTGGTGCACGTAGTGGAACTCGCCGACGCAGGTGATGCCGGCCAGCGCCATCTCGGCGTAGACCGCGCGGGCGAGGGCGTGGTAGGTCTCCGGGGTCAGATGGTCGGCGACGGAGTACATCACCTCGCGCCAGGTCCAGAAGGTCCCGGAGCCGACCTGGACGGTGCCGCGCAGCGCCCGGTGGAAGGCGTGGCTGTGGGCGTTCGCCAGTCCGGGGAGGGTGAGCCCGCGCAGGATCTCGGCACCGGGCGGCGGGGTGGGCACGCCGGTGCGGACGGTGCCGATCCGGCCTGCCGCGCCCGCGGCGGAGCCGCTGATCGGCACCGTGACCACGACCCCCGGCTCGACGTTCGTGCCGAGCCAGGCATGCTCCAACCAGTAGGTCCGCTCGGTCACCTGCAGGCCAGCCCTTCCAGTACGTCGGCGAGCGCGCTCACCCCGGCCGCGCAGTCGTCCTCGGCCGCGAACTCGGCCGGGGAGTGCGAGACACCGGTGGGGTTGCGCACGAACAGCATGGCGGTCGGGATGCTCCCGGAGAGGATTCCGGCGTCGTGTCCGGCGCCGGTCCCGAGGACGGGCACCGTCAGACCGGTGTCCTTGCCCAGGATGCGGCCGAGTTCGTCGCGCAGGGCGTGGTCGAACTCCACGACCGGCGTGAAGGACTCCCGGACGACGTCCAGGTCGATGCCGTGGGCGGCCGCGTACTCCCGGGCCGCCTTCTCGATGCCGCCGACCACCGTGTCCAGGGTCTCCTGGTCGGCGGCGCGGGAGTCGAGCCAGCCGCGCACCAGCGAGGGGATCGCGTTGACCCCGTTCGGCTCCACCGCGATCTTGCCGAAGGTGGCGACGGCACCGGCGAGTCGGGCTTCGCGGCGGGCGGCGAGGACGGTCTCGGCGTACGACAGCATCGGGTCGCGGCGGTCGGCCAGCCGGGTGGTGCCGGCGTGGTTGGCCTCGCCCCGGAAGTCGAACCGCCAGCGGCCGTGCGGCCAGATGGCGCTGGCGATGCCGACCCGGTCGCCGGACAGGTCCAGCGCGCGGCCCTGCTCGACGTGCAGCTCCACGAAGGCGCCGATCCGGCCCAGCCGCTCGGGGTCGGGTCCGATGGCGTCGGGGTCGTGGCCGGCGGCCGCCATGGCCCGCGGCAGGCTGACCCCGTCCCCGTCCGTGAGCCGGTGGGCCTGCTCGACGGTCAGCTGCCCGGCGGTGAGCCGGGAGCCGACACAGGCGAGTCCGAACCGGGCACCCTCCTCGTCCCCGAAGTTGACGATCGCCAGGGGCCTGGTGAACCGCACGTCCCTGCCGCGCAGCTCGTCCAGGGCGGCGAAGGAGGACACGACACCGAGGGGCCCGTCGAAGGCACCGCCGTCCGGCACCGAGTCCAGATGCGACCCGGTGACGACGGCGTCCCCGGCGGCCGGGTCCCCGAGCCAGGCCCACTGGTTCCCGTTCCGGTCGACCTCGTACGACAGCCCGCGTGCCTCGGCCTGCTCCTTGAACCAGGCCCGGCAGTCGGCATCGGCACCGGTCCAGGCGTAACGCCGGTAGCCGCCGGAGCCGGGGTGCCGGCCGATGGGGAGCAGCTCGCGCCACATCTGGTGGAAGGAACGCGCTGTCGGCACGGGCTGCGGGCAGTCGCTCCGCAGAGCGATGGGGGTCGGGCCGGAGCTTGCCGGAGATTCCTCGGGGAGGGTGGGCACAGCCGGACCCGCGGGCGGCGGCGAGACCTCAGTCCCCGCCCGGGAGTCGCCCGGCCCGCCCTGAAGGTCGCTCACGCCTGGTCACCCTCGCGCATCGGCACCCGGACCCCGCGGTCCTGCGCCACGGACTCCGCGACGTCGTATCCCGCGTCCACGTGCCGGATGACACCCATACCGGGGTCGTTGGTCAGCACCCGGCGGATCTTCTCCCCGCTCAGCTTCGTGCCGTCGGCCACCGTCACCTGGCCGGCGTGGATGGACCGCCCCATGCCCACGCCGCCACCGTGGTGGATGGACACCCAGGACGCGCCCGAGGCCACGTTGACCATGGCGTTCAGCAGCGGCCAGTCGGCGATCGCGTCGGAGCCGTCGAGCATGGCCTCGGTCTCGCGGTACGGGGAGGCGACGGAGCCGCAGTCCAGGTGGTCGCGGCCGATGGCCAGCGGAGCCGCCAGCTCACCGGAGGCGACCATGTCGTTGAAGCGCTCGCCGGCCTTGTCGCGCTCGCCGTAGCCGAGCCAGCAGATGCGCGCGGGCAGGCCCTGGAAGTGGACGCGCTCACCGGCCATCTTGATCCAGCGGGCCAGGGACTCGTTCTCGGGGAACAGCTCCAGGATCGCCTTGTCGGTCTTGGCGATGTCGGCGGGGTCGCCGGACAGCGCCGCCCAGCGGAAGGGGCCCTTGCCCTCGCAGAAGAGGGGACGGATGTACGCGGGGACGAAGCCGGGGAAGGCGAACGCGCGGTCGTAGCCCGCGAGTCGGGCCTCGCCTCGGATCGAGTTGCCGTAGTCGAAGACCTCCGCGCCGGCGTCCAGGAAGCCGACCATGGCCTCCACGTGCTTCGCCATGGACTCACGCGCACGCGTGGTGAAACCGGCCGGGTCCTTGGCGGCGGCGTCGGCCATGTCCTCGAAGGCGATGCCGACGGGCAGATAGGACAACGGGTCGTGGGCGGAGGTCTGGTCGGTGACGATGTCGATCGGCGCGTTCATCGCGAGCAGCTGCGGGAGTACCTCGGCCGCGTTGCCGAGGACGCCGATGGACAGCGGCTTGCGCTGATCGCGGGCCTCGACGGCCAGCTGGAGCGCGTGGTCCAGGGAGTCGGCCTTGACGTCCAGGTACCGGTGCTCGATGCGGCGCTCGATGGCGCGCGGGTCGCAGTCGACGCAGATGGCGACGCCGTCGTTCATGGTGACCGCGAGGGGCTGGGCGCCGCCCATGCCGCCGAGACCGGCGGTGAGGGTGATCGTCCCGGCGAGGGTGCCGTTGAACTTCTTCGCGGCGACGGCGGCGAAGGTCTCGTAGGTGCCCTGCAGGATGCCCTGGGTACCGATGTAGATCCAGGAGCCGGCGGTCATCTGGCCGTACATGGTCAGGCCGAGGGCCTCCAGGCGGCGGAACTCCTCCCAGTTGGCCCAGTCGCCGACGAGGTTGGAGTTGGCGATGAGGACGCGCGGGGCCCACTCGTGGGTCTGCATCACGCCGACCGGGCGGCCGGACTGGACCAGCATGGTCTCGTCCTGCTTGAGGGTCCGCAGCGTGCGGACCATCGCGTCGAAGGAGCGCCAGTCGCGGGCGGCCTTGCCGGTGCCGCCGTAGACGACGAGCTTGTCGGGGTGCTCGGCGACCTCGGGGTCGAGGTTGTTCTGCAGCATCCGCAGGGCGGCTTCCTGCTGCCATCCCAGGGCGCTCAGTTCCGTGCCGCGCGGTGCTCGTACGGGGCGGGGTCCCGACATCGTCTGCCTCCTCCTGTAGCTGCTTCTATTCACATCCTGTCGATCTGAATAGAACTAGTCAATACATCGGGGCGACCCCGTCCGGGCGCGGTGGGTGTTTGGCTGGAAGCACCGGTAGCCGAGACAGGACGGGGACGCCGTGGAGAACGAGCACGAGCACGACATCGCGAGCGAGGCCCGGGAACGCGCGAGCCGGCGGGACCAGGCGGTACGGGCGGCGGTCGAGCAGGGGCTGCTGGGCCCGGACGCGGCCGTGGTGGGACTGCTGGACGTCGCGGGCATCCAGGAGTCGGCCGCGGCCCTGCGGGCGGCGTTCGACGCGGTCACGGCGCCCGGCACGCCGGTCCTGCACGCCTTCGCGGTGAAGGCGACCCCGCTGGTGCCGGTGCTGCGGCTGCTGCACGAGGCGGGCATCGGCGCGGAGGTGGCGAGCCCCGGGGAGCTGGCGCTGGCCCGGGCGGCCGGGGTGCCGCCCACCCGGACGGTGCTGGACTCGCCCGCCAAGACGCCGGCGGAGCTGCGCGAGGCGCTGGCGCTGGGCATCGCCGTGAACGCCGACAATCCACAGGAGCTGCACCGGCTGGACGCCCTGGTACGGTCCACGCCCAGCCGGTCGCCGCTCGGCATCCGGATCAACCCGCAGGTCGGCGGCGGCACGATCGGGGCGACCTCCACGGCGACGGAGACGTCGAAGTTCGGGGTGGCGCTGCGCGACGAGGGGGCGCGCGAGTGGATCGTACGGGCCTGCCTGGAGCGGCCGTGGCTGACCCGGCTGCACGCGCACACCGGCTCGCAGGGCATCCCGCTGTCACTGATGGCGCGGGGTGCGGCAGAGACGTACGCGCTCGCGGAGGAGATCAACGCGCGCGCCGGACGCCACCAGATCGACACGCTCGACATCGGCGGCGGGCTGCCGGTGAACTTCGCCTCCGAGGGGACGACACCGACGTACGCGCGGTTCGCGCGGCTGCTGGCGGAGGAGGTGCCGGGGCTCTTCGACGGGCGGTACGGGCTCGTGACGGAGTTCGGGCGGTCACTGCTGGCCAAACACGGGACGGTGGTGGCCCGGGTGGAGTACGCCAAGAGCGCGGGCGGGCGGCCCATCGCGGTGACGCACGCGGGCGTGCAGCTGGCGACGCGGACGGTGTACGCGCCGGGGGCGTGGCCGCTGAGGATCGCCGCGTACGACGCCAAGGGGTGCCCCAAGGCGGGGCCGGACGTGGTGCAGGACGTGGCCGGACCGGCCTGCTTCTCGGGCGACCTGCTGGCCGAGGGCCGCGCGCTGCCCCTCCTGGAGCAGGGCGACCACGCGGCGGCACTCGACACCGGCGCGTACTACTTCACGCACCACTACGCCTACAACTCCCTCGTCCGCCCCGGCATCTACGGCTTCGCACCGGACGGCTCGGGCGGCATCGCCTTCGCGACCGTACGGGAACCGCAGACGATCGCGGACGTCGTGGCGGAGTGCGGCGGGGCGCACGCGGCGGCGCTCACCACCCTCCACGCCCCCAGAAGCCGTTGACGCACACCGACCTCACTCGAACAAATGGGCCAACCAGCCTGGAACACACGTCAGTTGACCCACACTAGTACGCCGGACGCACGTTCCACTGGAAAATGCCAAAGGCCTCACCCTCCCGCACACACGTTGCGTAGTGTCTCTGTCACTCAGCCGGAGTCCCAGGCGGGAGGGGAGCCACGGTGCCCGGAATCGACGAGTGCCTGCTGGAAGCGATGCGGTTACCGGGTGCCCGGGGAGCCGCGCTGGTGGACTGGACGAGCGGACTGGCCCTCGGCACGGTCGGGGAGGCACCCGGCGGTGATCACGAGACGACCGCCGCCGAGGCCGCCGAACTGGCCCGGATGGCCGCCGAACACGGCGCCTTCGCGGTCCACGGCGAGGGGCACCCGCCCATCGAGGACGTGATCGTCAGCAACCGCGACAGCTACCACCTGCTGCGGTTCGTGGACACGTCCTTCGACAGCAGCGTGTTCCTGCATCTGTGGCTCGGCCGCGAGGAGGGCAACCTCGCGCTCGCCCGCATCCGGCTCGGCGAGATGGCCGCCCGGCTGGTGCTGGGATGACCGTGGTCCAGACACCTCCGCCGCCCCTGCCGGTGCGGGACAAGGCGGCCACCCGCGCCCTGTCCCCGATGCTGACCCGGCTCGCCGAGGAGCGGGCCACCGGCGTCCTGCTCCGCGAGCACGGCACCCTGTACCTCGCCGAGGGCCGGGTGGTGCACGCCGAGAGCCCCCTCGCCCCCGGCCTCGACGTGCTCCTCACGGCCCACGGCACCCTCGCGGCCGCCGCCTGGCAGCGGGCCGCCGCCCGGAGCGCGGGCCCACTGCAGGCCGCCGAACTTCTGCTGGAAGCCGGACTGTTACCGGCGGGCGCCCTGGAGTTGTGCCACCTGGACGCGCTGTACGACGCCGGGTACTTCGCGCTGGCGCCGAGCAGCGCTCCGGGCCGGTTCCGCTACGACAACACGCCCCGGATCGGCCCGCTGCCCTCGGTACCGGTCATCGCGCTGGAACGCGAGACGCTGCGCCGCCGCCTGCTGCTGCACCGGCTCTGGCCCGACCCGGCCGCCGACAGCGCCCCGCTGATCCGCGCGGACCCGGCGACGGCCGCGCCGGTCACGCCCCGGCAGCGGGCGGTCCTGGACCGCGTGGACGGCGTCCGCACGGCCGTCGGGATCGCCCGGAACCTGGGCCGGCAGGCCTTCCACACGCTCGTCGACGTGCGCCGACTCGCGGCCGCCGGCCATGTCACCCCGGTGACACCCGCGTTCACGGAACCCGCCCCACCGCCCCCACCCCCGGTCACCGACCCCGACATCGCGCTGCTGAAGAGGCTCAGGGATGCGCTGGAGGCGCTTTGAACGGCACCGCCCCGCCGAGAGGAGAGAGCTGATGCTGTCCGAGGAGGACCGGCAGGCCGTCCTGGACGAGCTGCACCGGCTGCGCAGCCGGGTGCCCCAGCTCACCGGCGCCCTCGCGGCCGGCGTCGACGGCCTCGTCGTCGCCCACGACACCCCCGGGGTCGACCCGGAGGGCCTGTCGGCGCTCACCGCCGCCGCGCTCGGCGTAGCCGTACGGGTCACCGACACCACCGGACACGGCGGCTTCCGCGAGCTGCTGGTGCGCGGCGAGCGCGGCTACGTCGCCACCTACGCGGCCGGCCGCACCGCCGTACTGACCCTGCTCGCCCAGGACCGGGTCAACGTCGGCCGGCTCCACCTGGAGGGCCGCCGGGCCGGCGCGCGCGTCGGGGAACTGCTCGACGCCGCCGAGGCCGCCGCCCGGGCCGCCCGCCCGGCCGGCAGACCGCTGGGCGCCGTCAGCACCGCACCCCCGACCCGTACCCGTACGACCCGCACCACGAGCGCCGAAGCGCGCACCGCAACCGACTGCTGAGAGGACCACCATGGCCAACACCGAGACCGCACTGAAGGAAGCCCTCACCTCCATCGAGGGCGCCACCGGCGTCGCGCTCGTCGACTACACCAGCGGGATGGCGCTGGGCACGATGGGCGGCAGCAAGACCTTCGACCTGAACGTGGCCGCCGCCGGCAACACCGACGTGATCCGCGCCAAGATGCGCACGATGGAAATGCTGGGCCTCAAGGCCGGCATCGAGGACATCCTGATCACCCTGTCGGACCAGTACCACCTGATCCGCCTGCTCAGCAGCCGCGGCGGCAACGGCCTGTTCCTCTACCTGGTCCTCGACTCGAGCCGGGCCAACCTGGCGATGGCCCGGCACCAGCTGAAGAAGATCGAGGAGGAGCTGGAGGTCTAGTCAGACCAGCGCCGCGGTACGGCGGCGGGCCCCGCCCGGGGCCGCGTCGCCGGCCGCGATACCCGTAGCGCGCAGGCCCTTCACGGCCTTGCCCGCCGGGCACCCGCCGCGCTTGTCGAGCCAGTCGACGCGCACCCACAGCAGCGTCTCCTCAGCCCGCTCGCGCCGGCCGAGCCAGGCGGCCTTCAGCCGGAGCCCGGTGCCGATCCCGGCGAGCAGCATGCCGCCGGCCGCGGGCACCGCGAAGGAGCCGCCGAGCGCGACCAGGAACGCCAGCAACAGCCACCAGCGGTGTCCCCGGCGCCAGTTGCGCACGGTCACCGCCCGGTCCTGCAGGACGTCGTACCTGCCCGCGCGGGCCGCCCCGCGGGCGAGGGCCGCATACCGGCTCCGGCGCACCAGCACCACGACGGCCGCGCCGATGAGGAACAGCGCGGCCCCGGCCAGCACCCCGATCCGGCGCCCGGTCACCCCGGGCACCAGCACACCGATCGCCGCAGCGAACACCCCGAGCCACCACATCGGCGCGGCCCCCGCCCGTACGACGACGGCCACCCGAGCCAGCCCCTGTCCTCCGCGTGTCACGTCAGCCTCCCGTGTCACGTCTCCGCAAAGCGCCTGTGTCTCGTAGGAAGGCTAATAGCAGAACGCGAGACGAATCTGAGAGCCCGCCGGGGACAAGGTCACTCCACGAACAGCCCGCGGGCCGCCGCCTGCGCGTCGAACTCCTCCAACCGGGCCTGCGCGTCCGGCAGATCGTCGCAGAGCGCCTCCAGCAGCACCCGGCCCAGCAGCATCGGCGCGCACGCCGTGTCGAAGGCGAGCCCGGTGCCGACGGCGGCGGGCAGCAGCAGGTCGGAGTACTTGGCGACCGGCGCGAAGGCGGAGTCGGCGACCGTGACGACGGTCAGACCCGCCTCCTTGGCGTAGGCCAGGGTGTCGACGACCTCGCGCGGATGCCGGGGCAGCGCGAAACACAGCAGGGCCGTGGCGCCCGCACGGACGGCCGCGTCGATGCGGTCGTGGATCATCGTGCCGCCCTCGTGGAGCAGCCGGACGTCCGGGTGGACCTTGGCGGCGAAGTACGCGAAGCCGTACGCCTGCGAGGCGGCGGCGCGCAGCCCGAGTACCGGCAGCGGCCGGGAGGCGGCCAGGATCCGGCCGGCCTTCTGCACCGGGCGGGGGTCGGCGAGCAGTTCGGCGAGGTGCCTGAGGTTCTCGATCTCGGCCTCGACGGCCTGCTGGTACTCGTTGTACGAGCCCGCCTCGGCGGCCGGTTCGGCGGGCACGACCTCGCGCAGATGCCTGCGCAGGGCGGGGTAGCCGTCGAAGCCGAGCGCGACCGCGAACCGGGTCACCGACGGCTGGCTGACACCCGCCAGCTCGGCCAGCTCCACGCTGGACAGGAAGGCCACGTCGGCGGCCCGCCGCACCATGCTGTGCGCGATGCGCCGCTGGGTGGGCGTGAGCCGGTGCCCCTCGAAGAGGGCCTGCAGCCGGGTGGCCGGGCTGTCCGTCACACCGGACGGCCCACCGGACGTCACCCCGGCCGGCCCACCGCTGGTCACCCCGGGCGTCGCTCCGGTGCTGCTGTCCGCGCTCATGACGTGCTCCCCCTCCAGATGTCCGTGAACCGGTCGAGCGGTGCGGCCGCCACCGTCACATCGTCCGTACGCGGCCGGTCGGCCGATTCGGCGTCGAGGACCGACTCGGCGAGCGCGAACGCCCGTCCGGACGGCAGCCCCGGGCCGGGCCGCGGATCGCGCCGGCGCGGCCCCCGGACGGCGGCGACGAGTTCGCAGCCGACCACCAGACGGTACGCACCGCACGCGCGCAGGGTCTGCCGCGCGGTGAGCGAGGCGAAACCCGCCTGTTCCTCGACGCCCCGGGAGAGTACAGCGTGGCCGAGCGAGGCGGGGGCCGGGAAGGCCCGCGGATCGCCGAGGGCCGCCCCGGCCAGCAGGCGCAAGCCGTGTCCGGCGGCGGCCTCGGTGGGCACGTGCGAGGCGACCCCGTCGGCGAGCCGTACGGCGTCCTCGACGGCGGGTCCGTCCCCGTCGAGGACGATCGTCGCGGACCGCACGGCCTCCGGAGCGTCCATGACGGGAGACGACATCACGCCCAAACTCCCCTCGACCCGGACATCCGATCTTGCTCTGGGGTCATCGGTCACCTCGGATCGAGACCGAGCACCGGCAACCTATTCAGACACCAAGAACTCTGCATGAGGTTATACAACCGGGCAAGGGGCATCTCACGACCACCCCGCGGGCGCTGACCCACTGGGCGGCAACGGCACGAACAGGGGGGCTGTCCCCAGTGTGGAGGGCGTGAGCGCTCCCTAGGGTGGATCACATGAGCGCACTGGACCCGCGGAACGTCGGCCTCGAGCAGGATCCGGATCTGCGGAAGGACCTCGACGCCACCGTACGGGCACGCAGGGAGCTGGGCGAGGAGTACGACTCCGCGCTGGTGGACTCGTTCCTGGAGAAGGTCGGGCAGCGGATCGACGACGTGGTGGACCTTCGGGCACGGCGGTACCTGGCCGAGCAGCAGATGGCGGCGGTCCGCGGGACCCGGCGGCCGAAACCGGCCGACTCCTGGGCCGAACGCTATGGCTTCGCGCTGATCACGCTGGTCCTGGCGATCCCGCTGTCCGCGATCGCCGGCGCCCTCGCCGGGATGTCCGGGATGGTGGCCACCTGGGTCGGCATCGTCGGCGTCAACGCGGTGCAGGCCGTGCGGCTCGACCCGGAACTCCTCACCGGCCGGCGCGGCCGGGACCGGTCCACCCCGGACGACTGACCGGCCCGTCCAGGGCGGCCGACCGGACCGGCGGCCGCCGGCGGTACCTCGGTCCGCCCGGTGGCCGCGGCCTCACGCCTGCCGGGTCGGCAGCACGATCATCTGGCGGAGGTTGACGTGCCGGGGCCGGCTGGCGGCGTAGGCGACGACATCCGCGACATCCGCCGCCCCGAGCGCCCCGATCGCCTCGAACATGCCGTCCAGCTGACCGGACAGCTCGGCGCTGTCGACGTGCGTCTTCAGCTCGGTCTCCGTCAGCCCCGGCTCGATGTTGGTGACCCGCACGTCGCGCGGCCCGAACTCGGTGCGCAGGGACTGCGACAGATAGGTCACGGCCGCCTTGGTCGCCCCGTACACCGCGTAGTTGGGGAAGGGGACGTGGGCGCCGATGGAGGAGACGTTGACCAGGTCGGCGGTGCGGCCCTCGGCGCCGGCGGCCACCAGGTCGGCGGCGAAGGCACGGATGATCCGCAGCACACCGGCGACGTTGGTGTCGAGCATCCGCTGCCATTCGTCGAACCGTCCTTCGTCGATCGGGTTCGGCAGCATGACACCGGCGTTGTTGACGACCAGGTCGACGGCTCCGAACGTCTCGTGCACCAGATGCCGGGCGGCCTCGACGGACGCGTCGTCGGTGACGTCGGCGGCCACGGCGAGCGCCTGGCCCCCGCCGGCCCGGATCCTCTGCACCAGCGCCTGGAGCCGGTCCGCGCGCCGGGCGAGCAGCGCCACGCGGGCGCCCGCGGCGGCGAGCTGCAGGGCGACGGCCTCGCCGATGCCGCTGGCGGCTCCGGTGACGACGGCGGTACGGCCGGACAGGTTCTCGTACGACATGGGTGTTCCCCCTGGCTCAGTGCCCTGCCGAGGCGTCTCCCCGGCGGCTGGCACCAGCCTCGCCGCATCCGGCGGCCGTACCCAGGGATGCGCTTGTCCTGGGTCTGGCAGTACCAGGTTGGCGCGCCGCCGCTGCCCTACGATCTCAGGCATGAACGGGGAACGGCGGGACGGGCGGGAAGGAGAGGTGGGCGATTTCCTGCGCTCGCGGCGCGCCCGCATCCAGCCCGAGGACGTGGGGCTGCCCTCGCACGGGCGGCGCCGCGTGCCGGGCCTGCGCCGCGAGGAGGTGGCCCAGCTCGCCGGGGTGAGCGTGGACTACTACATCCGGCTGGAGCAGGGCCGGGGGGCGAGCGTGAGCGACGCCGTCCTGGACGCGATCGCGCGGGTGCTGCGGCTGGACGAGACCGAACACGCCTACCTGCGGACGGTCGCCCGCCCGCCCCGCCGGCCGCGCAAGCGGCCCGCGCCCCGCGTCCGCCCCGGCATCCGGACACTGCTGGACGGCATGGAGCGCAGCCCGGCGTTCGTCCTGGGCCGCCGCATGGACGTCCTGGCGTGGAACGCGCTCGGCGACGCGGTGAACGGCTTCAGCCGGATGGCACCGGCCGAGCGGAACGTCCCCCGGCAGGTCTTCCTCGACCCGGCGGGCCGGGACCTCTACCCGGAGTGGGCAGCGGTGGCCGCCCAGACGGTCGCCCACCTGCGCCTGAACGCGGGCCGGTACGCCGACGACACCGAACTGTGCGCGCTGGTGGGCGAACTGTCGCTGAAGAGCGAGGACTTCCGCCGACTGTGGGCGGACCACGAGGTCAGGGAGTGCGCGTACGGCGTGAAGAAGGTACGCCACCCGGTGGCCGGCCTGCTGACCCTGCCGTACGAGACCCTGACGGTCCCGGCGGACCCGGAACAGACGATCGTGGTGTACACGCCGGAGCCGGGCTCGGAGACCGCGGAACGCCTCGGTCTGCTGGGCAGTTGGGAGTCGAGCACCGCCCGCTGAGCGGTGCCCGGCACCCACCTCACTCCACCGTCACGGACTTCGCCAGGTTGCGCGGCTGGTCCACCTCGTTGCCCCGGGCGGTGGCCAGTTCGCACGCGAAGACCTGCAACGGCACCGTGGCCACCAGCGGCTGCAGCAGCGTCGGCGTCGCGGGGATGCGGATCAGGTGGTCGGCGTACGGGACCACCGCCTCGTCCCCCTCCTCCGCGATCACGATCGTCCGCGCCCCCCGCGCCCGGATCTCCTGGATATTGGAGACGATCTTGTCGTGCAGGACGGACCGGCCACGTGGCGACGGTACGACCACCACCACCGGCAGATCCTCCTCGATCAGCGCGATCGGCCCGTGCTTCAGCTCGCCCGCCGCGAAGCCCTCGGCGTGCATGTAGGCCAGTTCCTTGAGCTTCAGGGCGCCTTCGAGGGCGACCGGGTAGCCCACGTGCCGGCCCAGGAACAGCACGGTGTTCTTGGTGGCCAGGGTGCGGGCCAGGGCCCGTACCGGCTCCATCGTCTCCAGGACCCGCTCGACCTCCTCCGAGATCCGGGACAGGTCCCTGATGACGGCCTGGATCTCGTCCCCCCACTTGGTGCCCCGCACCTGGCCCAAATACAGGGCCACCAGATAGCAGGCCACCAGCTGGGTCAGGAACGCCTTCGTGGAGGCGACGGCGACCTCCGGGCCGGCGTGCGTGTACAGCACCGCGTCCGACTCGCGGGGGATCGTCGAACCGTTGGTGTTGCAGATCGCCAGCACCTTGGAGCCCTGCTCGCGGGCGTGCCGGAGGGCCATGAGGGTGTCCATGGTCTCGCCGGACTGGGAGATGGCGATGACAAGGGAGCGCCCGTCCAGGATCGGGTCCCGGTAGCGGAACTCGCTCGCCAGCTCCACCTCGCACGGGATGCGCGTCCAGTGCTCGATGGCGTACTTGGCGATCAGACCGGCGTGGAAGGCCGTACCGCAGGCGACGATGACGACCTTGTCGACCTCGCGCAGCTCGGACGGGCTGATCCGGACCTCGTCCAGGGTCAGCGAGCCGGACGGGTCGATGCGCCCGAGCAGCGTATCGGCGACCGCCTTGGGCTGCTCGGCGATCTCCTTGAGCATGAAGTAGTCATAGCCGCCCTTTTCCGCGGCGGAGGCGTCCCAGTCCACGTGGTAGGAGCGGACCTCGGCCGGGCGGCCGTCGAAGCCGGTCACCGTGACGCCGTCGCGGCGCAGCTCCACCACCTGGTCCTGGCCCAGCTCGATCGCCGACCGCGTGTGGGCGATGAACGCGGCGACGTCGGAGGCCAGGAACGCCTCCCCCTCCCCCACGCCCACCACGAGCGGGGAGTTCCGCCGTGCGCCGACGACCACCCCCGGATCGTCGGCGTGCACCGCGACCAGCGTGAACGCGCCCTCCAGCCGCCGGCACACCAGCCGCATCGCCTCCGCGAGGTCGGCGGTCACCGAGAACTCCTCGGCCAGCAGGTGGGCGACCACCTCCGTGTCCGTCTCGGAGGTCAGCTCATGACCCCGCTCGGCCAGCTCGGCCCGCAGCACCGCGAAGTTCTCGATGATGCCGTTGTGGACCACCGCGACCCGGCCGGCGTTGTCCAGGTGCGGGTGCGCGTTCGCGTCCGTGGGACCGCCGTGCGTGGCCCAGCGCGTGTGGCCGATGCCCGTCGGACCCGTCGGCAGCGGCCGCTCGACCAGTTCCTTCTCGAGGTTGACCAGCTTCCCGGCCTTCTTCGCGGTGGCCAGCCCGCCGTCCGCGAGCACGGCGACACCCGCCGAGTCGTACCCCCGGTACTCCAGCCGCTTGAGCCCGGCCATCACGACATCGAGCGCCGGCTGCGGCCCTACGTATCCCACGATTCCGCACATGGGCGGCAGCCTACGGCTCGGGAACGTCCCGAACCGGCCTCCGCCTGCCCGAAATCGGAAATTCCCACCGTCGTACGAAGGGTCCCGCGCGCAGGCACCGGTGCGAGGACCGGTCGGGGAGATGAGGGTGGCCAGGCGGCACCGCGCGCCGTACGGCGCCGCGTAGGAGGAGGACTTCGGCCTGAGCGGGCTGACCGGATCCTCTGTTGCGGCTGCGGGCCGCGCCCGGCCCCCCGGGCCCCGCCCGCCCGCGCCGCAGAGGGAGGCAGGGGCATACGGCTCCTGCTGGACTCCGCCCGGCCCGACGCCGCGCGAGATCGGCCCCGGCTGGACGGCACCAGCCGGGGCGACGGCACGAGGACCACGGCACCGACCGCTTGGCGAGGCTGGTGCGACCGGAGTGACCGGCGGGGGCCGGGTGCGTGACGGACCCCACCCGCCGGTCCGTTCGAACTCCGTTAACAATGGACTGTGATCTCACCGGTCTCCTCGATGCCCCGGAGCGCCCACCGGCACAAGCCGGAGGCGACTCCCTACGTCGACCTCACCCGCGCCGAGTGGAGCGCGCTGCGCGACAAGACTCCGCTGCCGCTCACGGCCGAGGAGGTGGAGAAGCTCCGCGGTCTCGGTGACGTCATCGACCTCGACGAGGTACGGGACATCTACCTCCCGCTCTCCCGGCTCCTCAACCTCTACGTCGGCGCCACGGACGGCCTGAGAGGCGCGCTGAACACCTTCCTCGGCGAGCAGGGCTCCCAGTCCGGCACCCCGTTCGTCATAGGGGTCGCCGGATCGGTCGCCGTAGGGAAGTCCACCGTGGCCCGCCTGCTCCAGGCCCTGCTCTCCCGCTGGCCCGAACACCCGCATGTGGAACTGGTCACCACGGACGGCTTCCTGCTCCCCACCAGAGAGCTGGAGGCCCGGGGCCTGATGTCGCGGAAAGGGTTCCCCGAGTCCTACGACCGCCGGGCCCTCACCCGCTTCGTCGCCGACATCAAGGCCGGCAAGGCCGAGGTGACGGCCCCCGTCTACTCCCACCTGATCTACGACATCGTCCCCGACCAGCGGCTCACCGTCCGCCGTCCGGACATCCTGATCGTCGAGGGCCTGAACGTCCTCCAGCCCGCCCTGCCCGGCAAGGACGGCCGCACCCGGGTCGGTCTCGCCGACTACTTCGACTTCAGCGTGTACGTCGACGCGAGCGTCGAGGACATCGAACGCTGGTACCTCAACCGCTTCAAGAAGCTGCGTCAGACGGCCTTCCAGAACCCGAACTCCTACTTCCGCAAGTACACCCAGGTCTCCGAGGAAGAAGCCCTCGACTACGCCCGCACGCTGTGGCGGGCGATCAACAAGCCCAACCTGGTCGAGAACATCGCCCCCACCCGCGGCCGCGCCACCCTCATCGTGCGCAAGGGCCAGGACCACAAGGTGCAGCGCCTGCGACTGCGCAAGCTGTGAGGTGTCCTGCCGGGCCTGTTAGAAAGGCGCCATGCTGCATCTGCGCCTGATCACCCCGGCCGAGTCGACGGACGAGGTGGTGCGGCTGATCGAGAAGACGGTCGGCACCACCCACCTCGTGGTCCTGCCGGGAGCCGCCCGCAATCCCGCCGGGGACGTGGTGATGTGCGACGTGGCGCGCGAGGCGGGCGACGAACTCCTCACCTCGCTGCGCAAGCTGGGCCTGGACAGGACCGGGTCCATCGCGGTGGAGAACATCGACCTCTCCCTGTCCCGGCGGGCGGACAAGGCGGAGGAGGAGGCTCCGGGCGAGGGCGCGGACGCGGTGCTGTGGGAGGGCCTGACCGACGCGACCCATGAGGAGTCGACGCTGTCGGTCACCTATGTCGCGTTCATCACGCTGGCCACGATGATCGCGGCGTGCGGTGTGGTGCTGGACAACGCCATCCTCGTCGTCGGCGCGATGGCGGTGGGACCGGAGTTCGGTCCGCTGGCCGGGTTCTGCACGGCCCTGGTGCGGCGTCACCCGCGACTGGCCCTGCGCTCACTGATCGCGCTGCTGGTGGGCTTCGCGCTGGCGATGGCGGTGACGGTGGGCTTCAGCCTGTTCATGGACGCCCTCGGCCTGTTCCACGAGTCCGACCTGGAGGGCGAACGCCCCAACACGGCGTTCGTCTACGCCCCCGACGCCTTCTCGTTCATCGTCGCGGTCCTGGCCGGCATCGCCGGCACCCTCTCCCTGACCTCCGCGAAGTCGGGCGCGCTGGTGGGCGTGGCCATCTCGGTGACAACGGTCCCGGCCGCGGCCAACGCGGCGGTGGCCCTCGCCTATGGCGACACGTCCCAGACGATCGGCTCGACGAACCAGCTCCTGCTGAACCTCTTGGGCATCGTCCTGGCAGGCACCTTCACACTCCTGGCCCAGAGGTGGTTCTGGGCCAGGCAGAGGGAACATCTCCACTAGGGCGGCGCAGCCGACCCAGGGGCGCGGGGAACTGCGCGACGAGCCACGACGAACCCGAAGCCCGCAGCCCGCAGCCCGGAGCCCGCAGCCCGCAGCCCGCAAGCGGTAGCCACGGCACCCCGGACGCGGGACTATCCCAACGCCGACTTCACGGCATCGGCGAGCCGCCCGGCAACAGACCGGGCCTGATCGATGTCCGCGGCTTCCACCATCACCCGGACCAGAGGCTCGGTTCCCGAAGGCCGCAGCAGCACCCGCCCCGTCTCCCCCAGCTCCCGCTCCGCCTCGGCAACGGCGGCGGCCAGGTCGGCAGAGGTCTTCACCCGCGACTTGTCCACGTCCGGCACATTGATCAGCACCTGCGGCAGCCGCTCCATGACGGAGGCCAGTTCCCGCAGCGTACGGCCGGTCTCGGCGACCCGAGCGGCCAGCAGCAGCCCGGTCAGCGTGCCGTCACCGGTCGTCGCGTGGTCGAGGATGATCACGTGCCCGGACTGCTCGCCGCCCAGGGCGAACCCGTGCTCCTTCATCTCCTCCAGCACGTAACGGTCGCCGACGGCCGTCTGCACGAGCCGGATGCCCGCACGCTCCATCGCCAGCTTGAAGCCCAGGTTGGACATCACCGTGGCGACCACCGTGTCGGCCCGCAGAGCGGAGTGCTCCCGCATCGCCAGCGCGAGCACGGAGAGGATCTGGTCGCCGTCGACCTCCTCACCGGTGTGGTCCACGGCCAGGCAGCGGTCGGCGTCACCGTCGTGCGCGATGCCGAGGTGCGCACCGTGCTCGAGGACGGCGGCCTTCAGCTTGCCCAGGTGGGTCGAGCCGCAGCCGTCGTTGATGTTGAGCCCGTTCGGCTCGGCACCGATCGTGACGACCTCGGCGCCCGCCCGGGCAAACGCCTCCGGCGAGACCACGGACGCCGCGCCGTGCGCTTCGTCCAGGACGATCCTCAGTCCGTCGAGCCGGTTGGGAAGCGCCGACAGGAGATGGGCGACGTACTGCTCGAAGCCCTCGTCGTACGACCGCACCCGGCCGACCCCGGCGCCCCTCGGCCGCTCCCAGGGCTCACCGTGCCGGTGCGACTCGTACACCGCCTCGATCCTGTCCTCCAGCTCGTCGGCGAGTTTGTGGCCGCCGCGGGCGAAGAACTTGATGCCGTTGTCCGGCATGGCGTTGTGACTGGCGGAGAGCATCACCCCCAGGTCGGCGCCGAGCGCGCCGGTGAGGTGCGCGACCGCCGGCGTCGGCAGCACACCGACGCGGAGCACGTCCACGCCCGCGCTGGCCAGGCCCGCGACCACGGCCGCCTCCAGGAACTCCCCGGACGCGCGCGGGTCCCGTCCGACCACCGCCGTCGGCCTGTGGCCCTCGAAGGTGCCCGCCTCGGCCAGCACATGCGCCGCCGCGACGGAGAGACCGAGCGCCATCTCGGCCGTCAGATCCGCGTTGGCGACACCGCGCACGCCGTCCGTGCCGAAGAGTCGTCCCACTTGTCCTCCAGAGGAAGCGTCACTGCATTGCTGCCGGAAATGATGGCAGGCGCCGTAACATCCGATCGCATAAGCCCTTGAGCGTCTTGTGTCGTTATACGCCCTTGGCCGGGATAAACGAACGCCCCGACGGCACATGTGGCGTGCCGCCGGGGCGTTCGGAGTACGAGCAGGCAGCTGCTGGTTAGCGCTTGCTGTACTGCGGAGCCTTGCGGGCCTTCTTCAGACCGGCCTTCTTGCGCTCGACCGCACGGTCGTCGCGCTTGAGGAAGCCGGCCTTCTTCAACGGGCCGCGGTTGTTGTCGACGTCGGCCTCGTTCAGGGCGCGGGCGACACCGAGACGGAGCGCACCGGCCTGACCGGAGACACCGCCACCCGCGATGCGGGCGATGACGTCGTAACGGCCTTCCAGCTCGAGCACCTTGAAGGGCTCGTTGACTTCCTGCTGGTGCACCTTGTTCGGGAAGTAGTCCTCGAGGGTGCGACCGTTGATCTTCCACTTGCCGGTGCCCGGGACGATCCGGACGCGGGCGATGGCGTTCTTGCGACGGCCCAGGCCGGCGGCCGGCTGCGGCTCGCCGAAGCGGGAGGCCATGGACTCCGAGGTGTACTCGCCCTCGACGGGGACCTCGGACTCGGTGGTGTAGCTGTCGATGTCAAGCTCTTCGAGCGGCTGCTCGGCAGTGGTCTCGGCCACGATTCTCCTCAGATTCTCTTCAGTCTTAGGGGGTGGCCGGACTTACTGCGCGACCTGGGTGATCTCGAACGGCACCGGCTGCTGGGCAGCGTGCGGGTGCTGGTCACCCTTGTAGACCTTCAGCTTCGAGAGCATCTGACGGCCCAGGGAGTTCTTGGGGAGCATGCCCTTGACGGCCTTCTCGATGGCCTTCTCGGGGTTCTTGTCGAGCAGCTCGTCGTAGCGGACGGAGCGCAGACCACCCGGGTAGCCGGAGTGGCGGTACGCCATCTTCTGGGTCCGCTTGTTGCCGGACAGGTGCACCTTGTCGGCGTTGATGATGATGACGAAGTCACCAGCGTCGACGTGCGGCGCGTAGATCGGCTTGTGCTTGCCCCGGAGAAGGGTGGCTGCGGTGGTGGCGAGACGGCCCAGGACAACGTCCTGAGCGTCGATGACGTGCCACTGGCGCGTCACATCGCCGGGCTTGGGGCTGTACGTACGCACGGTTCGTAGCCTTCGCTTCGAGTGAATGGTCCTAAACAAGGTCACCGAAACGATCACGACAGCCTTGACCGCACTGCGGTGACGCAACCGCGTGCTGATCGCTGGTCATCGGCCCGGTGGACCGGTGTAAGGGCCCGTCCCGTGAGAATGAGCAAGCCAATACACAACGAAGAAGCAGGTTACCGGTAGGCCCCCGTACGGGTCAAAACGAGGCATGCCGACGGACAAACACGGCATGCCGACGGACGCGCTCCAGCACCCCCCGGCCCCCGTCTAAGATGCGCCCCATGAGTTACGGGCAGGGGGGACCCCAGTCTCAGTGGGATCCCTGGAAACCGCATTCCCAGCAGCCATGGAGCAGCGGCGACGACGACGGGACTCCGGACTGGGCCGCGCTGGCGGAGGCCTCGGAGACCCGGAACAAGCGCCGCAGGCTCCTGTTCATCGGCGGCGGCGCGCTCGCCACGGTCGCGATCGGCACCGCCGTCGCGATGGCCGTCGTCTCCGCGAACAGCGACGACCCGCACGGCGGCCCCACCAATCTGCCCGCCAGCGCCTCCCTGCCCGGCTCGGCCGGCGCGACGCCGTCCTTCGCGCCCACCAGCGCCCCGCCACCGCTGGATCCGAAGGACTTCATTTCCAGCGCCAAGAAGGACACCGCGCCGCTCAGCCCCGACGCCCTCTTCCCGGGCACCCGGCTGACCATGGGCGACACGGTGTACAAGAAGGGCGCGACGGCCGACACCACAACCTGCGTCTCCGCCGCCGGCGGCAACCTGCCGAAGATCCTCACCGCGAACGGCTGCACCCGCGTGATCCGCGCGACCTACACCAACGGCGGCATCGCGTTCACCGTCGGCGTCGCCGTCTTCGACGACCAGGCACAGGCCGCGAAGGTCAGGAAGCAGGCCACCAAGAAGGCCATGGTGCGCTCCCTGCCGGGCAAGGGCGTCAAGGACTTCTGCAACGCCGCCATCTGCCTGACGACCACGAATGCCGTCGGCCGCTACGCCTACTTCACGACCGGCGGCTTCACCAGCGGCAAGAACGTCACCAACAAGGACGCGAAGGTCTTCGCCATCGGCAAGGACCTCCAGCAGTTCACCTTCGACCAGATCTACCGCCGCGGCCAGGCCCAGGCCTCCGCGGCAGCGAACCAGTAGCTCAGCAGCACCCCGCCGACGGCAGCGAGCGCTTGTTCCGCGCCTCCTTGTTGCGCGCGGCCAGCAGCTCGTCGGCGGGGTAGCCGACCTCCTCCAGGGTCAGCCCGTGCGGCCGTACGACGTGCACGGCGGAGTCCCGCACGCCGGCGGCCAGCACCTTTCCGGGCCACTCCGGCCCCCGGTGCCCGTCCCCGACGAAGAGCAGCGCGCCGATCAGCGAGCGCACCATGTTGTGACAGAACGCGTCCGCCCGGACCGTCGCCGTGACCACCCCGTCCGCGCCCCGCACGAGACTCAGCTCCTGCAGCGTGCGAATCGTGGTCGCGCCCTCCCGCTTCTTGCAGTAGGCGGCGAAGTCGTGCTCGCCGACCAGCGCCCCCGCGGCCTCGTTCATGGCGTCGACGTCCAGGGGCCAGTCGTGCCAGAGCACATGACCCCGCAGGAGCGGATCGACGCCCCCGGGGTTGTCCGTCACCCGGTACGCGTACCGGCGCCAGATCGCCGAGAACCGGGCGTTGAACCCCGCCGGAGCCTCGCTGAGCCGCCAGACCCGTACGTCCTTCGACAGCCGCCCGGCGAGCCGCTTCAGCAGCTTCTCGCGGTGCTCGGCCCACAGCTCCGCCGGCAGATCGACGTGCGCCACCTGCCCGCGCGCGTGTACGCCCGCGTCCGTCCGCCCGGCCACGGTCAGCTCGTACGTCTCCTTCGACCGGGTCACCGTTCGCAGGGCGTCCTCGATCTCCCCCTGCACGGTCCGCTTGCCGCCGGCCTGCTTGGCCCAGCCGTGGAAGTCGGTGCCGTCGTAGGAGAGGTCGAGGCGGATGCGTACGAATCCGGGCTGTACTTCACTCACAAACAGATCCTCTCAAGCTCTGACTCCTCCCCGGGCAGAGCCGTGTGAAAGCGTGAAAGCGGGCCCGCCCCGAAGGGCGAGCCCGCTTCCAGTGTCAGGCAGAGCCTCAGGCGTCCTTCGACTCCTCGGCCGGAGCCTCGGTCTCCTCGACCTGGGTCTCCTCGGCCTTGGCCTCCTCGGACTCCTTGACCGCACGCTTGGTGGCGGCCTCGGCCTCACCCACGGCCTTCTGCTGCACCGTCAGCGCCTCGACCAGCTCGATGACGGCCATGGGCGCGTTGTCGCCACGGCGGTTACCGATCTTGGTGATGCGGGTGTAGCCACCGGGGCGGTTCTCGTACCGCGGGCCGATCTCGGTGAAGAGCGTGTGGACGACGCTCTTGTCCGTGATGACCTGGAGCACCTGACGGCGGTTGTGAAGGTCGCCCTTCTTCGCCTTGGTGACCAGACGCTCGGCGTACGGGCGCAGGCGGCGCGCCTTCGCCTCGGTGGTGGTGATGCGGCCGTGCTCGAACAGCGACTTCGCGAGGTTCGCGAGGAGCAGCTTCTCGTGCGCGGCACTGCCGCCCAGACGGGCACCCTTGGCGGGCTTCGGCATGGTTCTTCTCCTGTGTGTCTGCCCCGGCCGTATCAGGTACCGGGGTCAGTATCCGAGCAGGCGGTCGCCTGTCGGAGACCCCGCGCCACAGGGGCGCGGGGAACTGCGCGACCAGCCGCAGCGGGTCCGCAGGGAAGGTCCGGCCGTCGGTCCCGAGCTCTTAGTACTGCTCGGTCTCGACGAAACCGGCGTCGGCGTCGTCATCGGCCCCGAAGGCGTCAGCCGCAGCCGTCGGGTCGAATCCGGGCGGGCTGTCCTTCAGGGCCAGGCCCATGCCGGCCAGCTTCGCCTTGACCTCGTCGATGGACTTCGCACCGAAGTTGCGGATGTCCAGGAGGTCGGCCTCGGAACGCGCGACCAGCTCACCCACGGAGTGGATGCCCTCACGCTTGAGGCAGTTGTAGGAGCGGACCGTGAGCTCCAGCTCCTCGATCGGCAGCGCGAGGTCGGCGGCCAGGGCGGCGTCCGTCGGCGACGGGCCCATGTCGATGCCCTCGGCGTCGATGTTCAGCTCGCGGGCGAGACCGAACAGCTCGACCAGCGTCTTGCCCGCGGAGGCCATGGCGTCACGCGGACGCATCGCCTGCTTGGTCTCGACGTCGACGATCAGCTTGTCGAAGTCGGTGCGCTGCTCGACACGCGTGGCCTCGACCTTGTACGTGACCTTCAGGACCGGCGAGTAGATCGAGTCGACCGGGATACGGCCGATCTCCTGACCCACCTGCTTGTTCTGCACGGCGGAGACGTAGCCGCGACCGCGCTCGACGGTCAGCTCCATCTCCAGCTTGCCCTTGCCGTTGAGCGTGGCGAGGACCAGGTCGGGGTTGTGCACCTCGACACCGGCCGGGGGCGCGATGTCGGCGGCGGTGACCAGACCCGGGCCCTGCTTGCGCAGGTACATCACGACCGGCTCGTCGTGCTCCGAGGAGACGACCAGCTGCTTGATGTTGAGGATCAGGTCGGTGACGTCCTCCTTGACACCCGGCACGGTGGTGAACTCGTGCAGGACGCCGTCGATGCGGATGCTGGTGACAGCAGCGCCGGGGATCGACGACAGGAGGGTACGGCGGAGGGAGTTGCCGAGGGTGTAGCCGAAGCCCGGCTCCAGCGGCTCGATCACGAACCGGGAGCGGAACTCGTCGACGACCTCTTCGGTCAACGAGGGACGCTGAGCGATCAGCATGTGTGGATCAGATCCTTCATTCGTGGACGCCCGCTATTTGACGCCCGACGGAAACCGCACCTGTGAAAAGCGCGGGTATTGCAAGGGTACGGGCGGCACGACCCTTTACGAAGCCGTACCGCCCGGACTCTTCACGCGACCGTGCGTCAGACGCGACGACGCTTCGGCGGACGGCAGCCGTTGTGCGGGGTCGGGGTGACGTCCTGGATGGAGCCGACCTCGAGGCCCGTGGCCTGCAGGGAGCGGATCGCGGTCTCACGACCGGAGCCCGGGCCCTTGACGAACACGTCGACCTTGCGCATGCCGTGCTCCTGGGCGCGGCGGGCAGCCGACTCGGCGGCCATCTGCGCGGCGAACGGCGTGGACTTCCGGGAGCCCTTGAAGCCGACGTGGCCGGCGGAGGCCCAGGAGATCACGTTGCCGGACGGGTCCGTGATCGAGACGATCGTGTTGTTGAACGTGCTCTTGATGTGCGCGTGGCCGTGAGCGACGTTCTTCTTTTCCTTGCGGCGCACCTTCTTGGCAGCGCCCTGACGTCCCTTGGGGGGCATCTACTAACTCCTACGGGAGGTGGTCGGTCCTACAGCGAAGACCGTGGACAGGTGTCCGCTGCGGACTACTTCTTGCCCGGCTTCTTCTTGCCGGCGATGGCGCGACGCGGGCCCTTGCGGGTGCGGGCGTTGGTGCTGGTGCGCTGACCGCGGACGGGCAGACCGCGACGGTGACGGAGACCCTGGTAGGTGCCGATCTCGACCTTGCGGCGGATGTCGGCCTGGATCTCGCGACGGAGGTCACCCTCGGTCTTGATGTTGTTGTCGACGTACTCGCGGATCGCGACCAGCTGCTCTTCGGTCAGGTCACGAACGCGGGTGTTCGGGTCGACGCCGGTCGCAGCCAGCGTCTCCTTCGAGAGGGTCCGGCCGATGCCGAACACGTAGGTGAGGGCGATCTCCACGCGCTTTTCGCGCGGGATGTCAACACCGGAAACGCGTGCCATTCAATGGCTCCTGGTGATCTTCGGAGGTCTTCCGCAGAACCGGCTCCCAGCCGCCGTATCAGGTACGAACTGGGTCCCCGGCCTCCGAACCGGGGGTGTCGAGCCATCTCGGACTCGGGCCCTGCGTATGAACATATTCAGCTTGCGTCGCGCGAATCTCTGCGATGGATACAGAGGGATCGGTCGTGCGTCAGCCCTGGCGCTGCTTGTGGCGCGGGTTCTCGCAGATGACCATGACCCGGCCGTGACGGCGGATCACCCTGCACTTGTCGCAGATCTTCTTGACGCTCGGCTTGACCTTCATTGGGTGAGGTTCTCCGGGTCAGTGCCATCGCTCCGGGCGGGCCCGGGGCGCGGGCAAGATCTACTTGTACCGGTAGACGATCCGGCCACGCGTCAGGTCGTACGGAGACAGCTCCACCACGACCCGGTCGTCAGGGAGGATGCGGATGTAGTGCATACGCATCTTGCCGCTGATGTGTGCCAGGACCTGGTGGCCGTTTTGGAGCTCGACCTTGAACATGGCGTTCGGCAGAGACTCGACGACAGTGCCCTCGATCTCGATGGCACCTTGCTTCTTGGCCACGCTTCGCCCTTCGAATCGACTACCTTGATCGACTCTCTCGCTTACCCCGGGAGGCAAGTGCGCGTGCATGCGGACATGCGGGTGCACGAGAGCCGACGAGTCAGTCTACGTCGGCGCACCCGGAAAGGCGAATCGAGGAAGCCTGCCCCACGCGGAGGGTGACTATGCGAGCGGGTCCGGTGCCGCGGTGACGCCGTACTCGGCCAGCTTCGCCTTGCCGCCGTCCGGGGCCGTAAGGACCAGGGGGCCCTCTTCGGTGAGCGCGATCGAGTGCTCCCAGTGGGAGGACCAGGTGCCGTCCGTGGTGATAACCGTCCAGTCGTCCTCGAGGACCTCGGTCCTCGGCGTGCCGAGGGACACCATGGGCTCGATCGCGAGGCAGAAGCCGGGGACCAGCTTGGGGCCCTTGCCGCGACGGCGGTCGACGTAGTTCAGCAGGTGCGGGTCCATGTGCATCTCGGTGCCGATGCCGTGGCCGCCGTAGTCCTCGATGATGCCGTAACGGCCGCCGCCGGGCTTCGGCTGGCGGCGGATGTACGTCTCGATGGCCCGCGAGATGTCGACGAGCCGGTTGCCCTGCTTCATGGCCGCGATGCCGGCCCACATCGACTCTTCCGTCACCCGGGACAGCTCGACCAGCTCCGGGGCGTGACCGGAGCCCACGAAGGCCGTGTAGGCGGCGTCGCCGTGCCAGCCGTCGACGATCGCGCCGCAGTCGATGGAGATGATGTCGCCGTCCTTGAGGACGACGTCCTCGGAGGGGATGCCGTGGACGACCACGTCGTTGACCGAGGTGCAGATCGTCGCCGGGAAGCCGCCGTAGCCCAGGAAGTTCGACTTGGCACCGTGCTCGGCGAGGACCTTGCGGGCGACCTCGTCCAGATCCTTGGTGGAGGCCCCGGGGACGGCGGCTTCGCGCGTGGCCGCGTGGATGGCGGCTACGACCAGGCCCGCCGCACGCATCTTGGCGATCTGCTCGGGGGTCTTGATCTGCACCATGGGGGCCTGCGCTCTCCGTCACTCACGTCGGCTGGTTACCTACACAACAGTACGGCCGCGGCACCCTGGGGTCCCCCGGACGACGTCTGGGGGAGGGCACCGCGGCCGGAAGAACCGCGATCTACTTGTTCCCGGCCTTCTCGCGCTTCAGCGCCTCCAGCGCCCGCTGCGTGATCTCGTCCACCGGACCCAGGGAGGAGATCGTCACGACCAGGCCCTGGGCCTTGTAGTAGTCGATGATCGGCTCGGTCTGCGTGTGGTAGACCTCCAGCCGCTTGCGGACCGTGCCCTCGGAGTCGTCGTCGCGCTGGTACAGCTCGCCACCGCAGACGTCGCAGACGTCCTCCTGCTTCGGCGGGCTGTACGTCACGTGGAAGACGTGCGAGGAGTCGTTACGGCAGATGCGCCGGCCGGCGATCCGCTTGACGACCTCGTCCTCGGGGACCTCCAGGTCCAGGACGGCGTCCAGCGTGATGGCCTCGGTCTCCAGCAGTTCGTCCAGCGCCTGGGCCTGCGAGACGTTCCGCGGGAAGCCGTCCAGCAGGAAGCCGTTCTCCGCGTCCGGCTGCTCCATGCGGTCCTTGGCCATCGCGATGGTGACCTCGTCGGGTACGAGGTTGCCGGCGTCCATGTAGGACTTCGCGAGCTTGCCCAGCTCGGTCTGCTGGCTGATGTTGGCCCGGAACAGGTCACCCGTGGAGATGTGCGGGACGGCCAGCTTCTCTGCGAGGCGGACGGCTTGCGTTCCCTTACCGGCACCCGGCGGCCCGACGAGGACGATACGCATCAGCGGAGGAACCCTTCGTAATTGCGCTGCTGGAGCTGGCTCTCGATCTGCTTCACCGTTTCGAGACCGACACCCACGATGATCAGGATGCTGGTTCCACCGAACGGGAAGTTGTTCGACGCGTCGAACCCGACCAACGCCATTGTTGGCACGAGAGCAATCAGACCCAGATACAGCGAACCCGGCCAGGTGATCCGGTTGAGCACGTAGCTGAGGTACTCAGCGGTCGGTCGGCCAGCCCGGATGCCCGGGATGAAGCCACCATACTTCTTCATGTTGTCGGCGACTTCCTCGGGGTTGAAGGAGATCGCCACGTAGAAGAACGCGAAGAACACGATGAGCAAGAAGTACAAGGTGATGTAAATCGGGTGGTCGCCCTTGGTCAGATTCTGCTCGATCCAGGTCTTCCAGCCCGACTTGCCTCCCGCGAACTGCGCCACGAGCGCCGGGATGTAGAGCAGCGAGGAGGCGAAGATGACGGGAATCACACCCGCCTGATTCACCTTGAGCGGGATGTATGTGGACGTACCACCGTAGGAGCGCCGGCCGATCATGCGCTTCGCATACTGCACCGGGATACGGCGCTGGGCCTGCTCGACGAAGACGACGAGCGCGACCATGACCAGGCCGACCAGGATCACGGTGCTGAACTCGATCCAGCCCCCGGCCAGGGTGCCCTGCTTCTTGATGGCCCACAGCGCGGACGGGAACGTCGCGGCGATCGAGATGAACATCAGGATCGACATGCCGTTGCCGATGCCGCGGTCGGTGATCAGCTCACCGAGCCACATCACGAGGGCGGTACCGGCGGTCATGCAGATGACCATGGTGATCGTCGTGAAGATCGCCTGGTCGGGGACGATCTGGTTGGCCACGGAGCAGGTGCCGAACAGAGCACCGCTGCGGGCGGTGGCCACCAGGCCGGTTCCCTGAAGGATGGCCAGCGCCACGGTCAGGTAGCGGGTGTACTGCGTGATCTTGGCAGTGCCGGCCTGTCCCTCCTTCTTGAGCGCTTCCAGACGCGGGATCACGACCGTCAACAGCTGCAGGATGATGCTGGCCGTGATGTACGGCATGATCCCGAGCGCGAAGATCGTGATCTGCAGCAGCGCACCACCGCTGAACATGTTGACCAGCCCGAAGAGACCCTGGTTACCGGAGGCCTCGCGGACACACTGCTGGACGTTCTTGTAGTTGACGCCTGGGATCGGGATGTGGGTACCGACCCGGTAGACCACGATGATGCCCAGCGTGAAGAGCAGCTTCTTGCGCAGGTCGGGCGTCCTGAACGCCCGGGCGAACGCGGTGAGCACGGTGCCTCCTGCGACCCCCGCGCAACTGCGTCAAGGGTGACGGTCTTGAGGTTCGACGAATAGATAACGGTCAACTGCCGCTCAGGGTGCCCCATGGGGAGCACCCAGTGAAAGTGGGCAGTGCAAGCCACCTTACCGGCGAGAGCACCGCCCTAGGAACGACCGACCGGGGATACCCCTTTTGTGGGGTATCCCCGGTCGGGATCGTTCACGTCATCGAGGAGCCTGAGGGACTCAGACCAGCTCGGTGACCGTACCGCCGGCGGCGGTGATCTTCTCCTTGGCGGAGCCGGAGACGGCGTCGACCGTCACCTGCAGCGCCACCGAGATCTCGCCCTGGCCGAGGACCTTGACGAGGCTGTTCTTGCGAACGGCACCCTTGGCCACCAGACCCTCGACCGTGACCTCGCCACCCTCGGGGTAGAGCGCGGCCAGCTTGTCGAGGTTCACGACCTGGTACTCGGTCTTGAACGGGTTCTTGAAGCCCTTCAGCTTCGGGAGGCGCATGTGCAGCGGCATCTGGCCGCCCTCGAAGCGCTCCGGAACCTGGTAGCGGGCCTTGGTGCCCTTGGTACCACGACCGGCCGTCTTACCCTTAGACGCCTCACCACGACCGACACGGGTCTTGGCGGTCTTGGCGCCCGGGGCGGGACGGAGGTTGTGGATCTTGAGCGGGTTGCTCTCCGCCATGATCAGTCGACCTCCTCGACCGTCACGAGGTGGCGGACGGTGTGCACCATGCCGCGGAACTCGGGGCGGTCCTCCTTGACGACCACGGTGTTGATCCCCTTGAGACCAAGCGACCGCAGGGTGTCACGGTGGTTCTGCTTGCTGCCGATGTAGGACTTGACCTGCGTGATCTTGAGCTGCGCCATGATTACGCACCCGCCCCGGCACGCGCACGCAGCAGGGCCGCGGGAGCGACGTCCTCGAGCGGCAGACCACGGCGGGCCGCGATCTCCTCGGGACGCTGCAGGCCCTTCAGGGCCTCCACGGTCGCGTGCACGATGTTGATCGCGTTGTCGGAGCCGAGCGACTTCGACAGCACGTCGTGGATACCGGCGCACTCGAGCACGGCACGCACCGGACCACCGGCGATAACACCGGTACCCGGGGACGCGGGCTTGAGCAGCACGACGCCGGCAGCCTTCTCACCCTGGATGGGGTGGGGGATGGTGCCCTGGATACGGGGGACCTTGAAGAAGTGCTTCTTGGCCTCCTCAACACCCTTGGCGATGGCGGCCGGCACCTCCTTGGCCTTGCCGTAACCGACACCCACGGTGCCGTCACCATCGCCCACCACGACCAGCGCGGTGAAGCTGAAGCGACGACCACCCTTCACAACCTTGGCGACGCGGTTGATCGCGACAACGCGCTCAACGTACGCGGTCTTCTCGGCGGCAGCTGCGCCGCCGTCACGGCCCTTCCGGTCCCGCCGCTCGCCGCCACCGGCACCGCCACCGCGGCGCTGGGGTCCAGCCATTGGAATTACCTCTCTCTGTCTCCGCTAGCTACGGAACCGACTCAGAACTTGAGTCCGGCCTCGCGGGCGGCGTCCGCCAGGGCGGCGATGCGCCCGGCGTACTGGTTACCACCACGGTCGAACACGACGGCCTCGACACCGGCGGCCTTGGCACGCTCGGCGACCAGGGCGCCGACCTGCTTGGCCTGCGCGGACTTGTCGCCCTCGCCACCGCGGATCGAGGTGTCCAGGGTGGACGCCGACGCAAGGGTGTGACCCTTGAGGTCGTCGATCACCTGGGCCACGATGTGGCGGTTGGACCGGGTCACCACCAGGCGGGGACGCTCCGCCGTACCCGCGATCCGCTTGCGGATCCGGATGTGACGGCGCTTGATCGCGGCGCGCTTGTAGGCGTCGCCCTTCAGGATCTTCTGTCCGTATGCCATGGCTTACTTACCCGCCTTTCCGACCTTGCGGCGGATGACTTCGCCCTCGTACTTGACGCCCTTGGCCTTGTACGGGTCGGGCTTGCGCAGCTTGCGGATGTTGGCCGCAACCTCGCCGACCTTCTGCTTGTCGATGCCCTCGACCGAGAAACGGGTCGGGGACTCCACCTTGAAGGTGATGCCCTCGGGGGCCTCGACCAGGATCGGGTGGCTGTAGCCAAGCGCGAACTCGAGGTTCGAACCCTTGGCGGTCACTCGGTAACCGACACCGCTGATCTCGAGCTTCTTCACGTAACCCTGGGTCACGCCGGTGATCATGTTCGCCACCAGCGTGCGGGACAGGCCGTGCAGGGCCTTGCTCTGACGCTCGTCGTTGGGGCGGGTCACCTGCAGGGTGCCGTCCTCGCCCTTGGCGATGTCGATCGGCGCCACGACGGTGTGGGTCAGCGAGCCCTTGGGGCCCTTGACCGAAACCGTACGGCCGTCGATGGTGACGTCCACGCCGGCGGGAACCGCGATGGGGAGCTTGCCGATGCGCGACATAGCTGTTTCCTCCGTTCCCTTCTGCTACCAGACGTAGGCGAGGACTTCCCCACCCACGCCCTTCTTGCCGGCCTGCTTGTCGGTGAGGAGCCCGTGCGACGTGGAGATGATCGCCACGCCCAGGCCGCCGAGCACCTTCGGCAGGTTGGTGGACTTCGCGTACACCCGGAGACCGGGCTTGGAGATCCGCTTGATGCCCGCGATGGAGCGCTCACGGTTCGGGCCGAACTTCAGCTCGAGAACGAGGTTCTTGCCGACCTCGGCGTCCTCGACCTTCCAGCCCGTGATGAAGCCCTCCTGCTGGAGGATCTCCGCGATGTGCGACTTGATCTTGGAGTGCGGCATCGACACCGAGTCGTGGTAAGCCGAGTTCGCGTTCCGCAGACGCGTAAGCATGTCTGCGATCGGATCAGTCATGGTCATGAATTGGCCTGTGGCCTTTCTCGCCGGGGTTTCCTATATGCGCCATCCCTCTCCCCGTACATGGACGGGACGGGTGCGGCGCGGGGACCTACGGCGTAGTAAGTCGATCCAGGGCGACAGAGGCCCAACCCCCCTAGCCTACGGCATGGAAGGGGTGGGCCTCCGCCGACCCAGTTGCTTACCGAGAGGTCCAGGAATCCCTAAATACGGGGATTACCAGGAGCTCTTGGTCACGCCCGGCAGCTCGCCACGGTGAGCCATCTCACGAAGGCACACGCGGCACAGGCCGAACTTGCGGTACACGGAGTGGGGACGGCCGCAGCGCTGGCAGCGCGTGTAGCCACGCACACCGAACTTGGGCTTGCGAGCAGCCTTTGCGATCAGAGCCTTCTTCGCCATCTCGCTCACGCCTCCTTGAACGGGAAGCCGAGGTGACGGAGAAGGGCGCGGCCCTCTTCGTCGTTGGTCGCCGTGGTGACCACGGTGATGTCCATACCCCGGACACGGTCGATCTTGTCCTGGTCGATCTCGTGGAACATGACCTGTTCCGTGAGACCGAAGGTGTAGTTGCCACGGCCGTCGAACTGCTTGGGGGACAGACCACGGAAGTCGCGGATGCGCGGGAGCGCGAGCGACAGGGTGCGGTCCAGGAACTCCCACATGCGGTCGCCACGGAGCGTGACGTGGGCACCGATCGGCTGACCCTCACGCAGCTTGAACTGCGCGATGGACTTGCGGGCCTTGGTGACGGCCGGCTTCTGACCGGTGATCGTGGTGAGGTCGCGGATGGCGCCCTCGATCAGCTTGGAGTCGCGGGCGGCGTCGCCCACACCCATGTTGACCACGATCTTGACGAGGCCGGGAACCTGCATGACGTTCTCGTACTTGAACTCGTCACGCAGCTTGCCCGCGATCTCCTCGCGGTACTTCTGCTTCAGACGCGGAGTGGTGGTGGTAGCCATCAGATGTCCTCACCCGTCCGCTTGGCAACGCGGATCTTGTTGCCTTCGTCGTCGAAGCGGTAACCGACACGCGTGACGACCTTCTGACCGTCCTTCTCAACGACCAGCTGGACGTTGGAGACGTGGATCGGCGCCTCGGTCGTGACGATGCCACCGGCCTGCGAACCGCGAGCGGTCGGACCAGCCTTGGTGTGCTTCTTGACCCGGTTGACACCCTCGACCAGGACACGCTCCTCGCGCGGGTAAGCGGCAATGACCTTGCCCTGCTTGCCCTTGTCCTTGCCGGTGATGACCTGGACCAGGTCGCCCTTCTTGATCTTCATGCTTACAGCACCTCCGGAGCCAGCGAGATGATCTTCATGAACTTCTTCTCGCGCAGCTCACGCCCGACCGGGCCGAAGATGCGGGTGCCGCGAGGGTCGCCGTCGTTCTTCAGAATGACGGCGGCGTTCTCGTCGAAGCGGATGTACGAGCCGTCCGGACGGCGGCGCTCCTTGACGGTGCGAACGATGACCGCCTTGACGACGTCACCCTTCTTCACGTTGCCACCGGGGATCGCGTCCTTGACGGTGGCGACGATGACGTCACCGATGCCCGCGTAGCGGCGACCGGAGCCACCGAGCACACGGATGCAAAGGATCTCCTTCGCACCAGTGTTGTCGGCGACACGCAGTCGCGACTCCTGCTGGATCACGTCTATCTCCTGATCGTCTGCCGGTTCCCCGGGGGCCGCCTTTCAGCGGCCCCCGGAGCCTGGCGGAACTGACCTGCGGGTTTGCCCCGCAGGAATTACTTGGCCTTCTCGAGGATCTCGACGACGCGCCAGCGCTTCGTCGCGGACAGCGGCCGGGTCTCCATGAGGAGGACGCGGTCGCCGACACCCGCGGCGTTCTGCTCGTCGTGCGCCTTGAGCTTGTTGGTACGGCGGATGACCTTGCCGTACAGCGCGTGCTTGACGCGGTCCTCGACGGCGACGACGACGGTCTTGTCCATCTTGTCGCTGACGACGAGGCCCTCACGGGTCTTGCGGAAGCCCCGCGCCTCGGTGTTCTGCTCAGTCACGTTGTTCTCGCTCATGCGTTCTCCACCGTTTCGATGCCCAGCTCGCGCTCGCGCATCAGGGTGTAGATCCGCGCGATGTCCTTACGGACGGCCTTCAGCCGACCGTGGTTCTCGAGCTGACCCGTCGCCGCCTGGAAGCGGAGGTTGAACAGCTCTTCCTTGGCCTCGCGGAGCTTCGCCAGAAGCTCCTCGTTGCCCAGCTCGCGCAGCTCGGACGCCTTGGTACCGGCCGACATCACGCTTCACCTGCCTCGCGCTTGACGATCCGGCACTTCATCGGCAGCTTGTGGGCCGCACGAGTCAGCGCCTCACGGGCGATCTTCTCGTTGGGGTACGACAGCTCGAACATCACACGTCCGGGCTTGACGTTCGCGATCCACCACTCCGGAGAACCCTTACCGGAACCCATGCGGGTCTCGGCCGGCTTCTTGGTGAGGGGACGGTCCGGGTAGATGTTGATCCAGACCTTGCCGCCACGCTTGATGTGACGGGTCATCGCGATACGGGCCGCCTCGATCTGGCGGTTCGTCACGTAGGCCGGGGTCAGCGCCTGGATGCCGTATTCGCCGAACGCAACCTGCGTTCCACCCTTGGACATACCGTTGCGCTTCGGGTGGTGCTGCTTGCGGTGCTTGACCCTACGGGGGATCAGCATTTCGGTCAGGCCTCCGTTCCGGTGCTCTCAGCCGGAGCGGCAGCCGCGGGGGCCTCGGCCTTGGGGGCCTCGGCACCGGCAGCCTGCTGCGGCTTGCGACCGCGCCGCTCGCCACCGCGGCCACCACGGGCCGGGCGGTCGGCGCCACCGCGGGCCGGGCGGTTACCCGCACGGGCGGCAGCGTTCTCGGCGCGGACCTCGGCGATGTTCTTGACGTCGCCCTTGTAGATCCAGACCTTCACACCGATGCGGCCGAAGGTCGTCTTGGCCTCGAAGAAGCCGTAGTCCACGTTCGCACGGAGCGTGTGCAGGGGCACGCGGCCCTCGCGGTAGAACTCCGAGCGGGACATCTCGGCGCCGCCGAGGCGGCCACCGCACTGGATCTTGATGCCCTTGGCGCCGGCCTTCATCGCCGACTGCATGCTCTTACGCATGGCACGGCGGAAGGAGACGCGGGAGGAGAGCTGCTCGGCGACGGCCTGGGCAACCAGCTGAGCGTCGGTCTCGGGGTTCTTGACCTCGAGGATGTTCAGCTGGACCTGCTTGCCCGTGAGCTTCTCGAGGTCGCCGCGGATGCGGTCGGCCTCGGCGCCACGGCGGCCGATGACGATGCCCGGACGAGCGGTGTGGATGTCCACACGCACGCGGTCACGGGTGCGCTCGATCTCCACCTTGGAGATGCCGGCGCGCTCCATGCCGGACGTCATCATCCGACGGATGGCGACGTCTTCCTTGACGTAGTCCTTGTACAGCTTGTCGGCGTACCAACGCGACTTGAAGTCGGTCGTGACACCGAGCCGGAACCCGTGCGGGTTTACCTTCTGGCCCATTACCGGGTTCCTTCCTTGCTGCTGACGACCACGGTGATGTGGCTGGTCCGCTTGCGGATCCGGTAGGCACGGCCCTGGGCACGCGGACGGAACCGCTTCAGGGTCGGGCCCTCGTCGACGTAGGCCTCGGAAATGAAGAGGCTGTCGACATCGGTGTGGTCGTAGTTGTGCGCGGCGTTGGCGATGGCGCTGTCGAGCACCTTGCCGACCGGCACGGAGGCGGCCTGCGGAGCGAATCGCAGGACGGCCTGGGCCTCCGTGGCGTCCATGCCACGGATGAGGTCCACCACGCGGCGGGCCTTCATGGGCGTGACGCGGATGTACCGCGCCTGGGCCCTGGCTTCCATGGTTGTCCCTTCAGTTACTTACGTGTCTGAATGCGATCCGCTACTAGCGGCGCTTCGACTTCCGGTCTTCCTTGACGTGGCCCCGGAAGGTGCGGGTCGGCGAGAACTCGCCGAGCTTGTGGCCGACCATCGACTCGGTGACGAACACCGGGATGTGGGTCTTGCCGTTGTGCACCGCGATCGTGTGACCGAGCATGGCCGGGACGATCATCGAGCGACGGGACCAGGTCTTGATGACGTTCTTGGTGCCGGCTTCGTTCTGGGCGTCCACCTTCTTGATCAGGTGGTCGTCGACGAAGGGCCCCTTCTTCAAGCTACGAGGCATCTCAACCCGTCCTTAGCGCTTCTTGTTCGTCTTGCGGCGGCGGACGATGTACTTGTTCGACGCCTTCTTGGGCGAACGAGTACGGCCTTCCTTCTTGCCCCACGGGGACACAGGGTGGCGACCACCGGAGGTCCGGCCCTCACCACCACCGTGCGGGTGGTCAACCGGGTTCATGACCACACCACGGACGGTCGGGCGAACGCCCAGCCACCGCTTGCGGCCCGCCTTGCCCCAGTTGATGTTGCTCTGCTCGGCGTTGCCGACCTCGCCGATGGTGGCGCGGCAGCGGACGTCGACCAGGCGGATCTCGCCGGACGGCATGCGGAGGTGGGCCATCGAGCCCTCCTTCGCGAGCAGCTGCACGGAGGCACCGGCGGAGCGGGCGAACTTGGCACCGCCACCGGGACGGAGCTCGATCGCGTGGATCGTGGTACCGACCGGGATGTTGCGGAGGGCCAGGTTGTTGCCCGGCTTGATGTCGGCCCCGGGACCGTTCTCGATGCGGTCACCCTGCTGCAGGTTGCGCGGGGCGAGGATGTAGCGCTTCTCACCGTCGGCGTAGTGCAGCAGCGCGATGCGCGCGGTGCGGTTGGGGTCGTACTCGATGTGCGCGACCTTCGCCGGCACGCCGTCCTTGTCGTGACGACGGAAGTCGATCACGCGGTAGGCGCGCTTGTGTCCGCCACCCTGGTGGCGAACGGTCACACGACCGGCGTTGTTACGGCCGCCCTTGCTGTGCAGCGGGCGGACCAGCGACTTCTCCGGCGTGGACCGCGTGACCTCGACGAAGTCGGCGACGCTGGCGCCACGACGGCCCGGCGTAGTCGGCTTGTACTTGCGGATTCCCATTTCTCAGTCCTCGTCCGATATCGGACGATCCGGACCGCCCTCAGGCGGTCGGACCGCCGAAGATGTCGATACGGTCGCCCTCGGCGAGGGTCACGATCGCGCGCTTGCTGCCGGCACGCTGACCGAAACCGGTCTTCGTGCGCTTGCGCTTGCCCTGGCGGTTGATCGTGTTGACCCCGGTGACCTTGACGTCGAAGACCGCCTGGACGGCCTGCTTGATCTGGGTCTTGTTGGCGCCCGGGGCGACGATGAACGTGTACTTGCCCTCGTCGAGGAGCGCGTAGCTCTTCTCGGAGACGACCGGCTTGAGCAGCACGTCACGGGGGTCCGTGAAGGACTTGCTCAGCGGGGTCTCGACAGTGTTCTTGCCCTCGGTGGCGTGGCGACGCGCCTTGGCGACGCGCGCGGCCTTGGCGGCCTTGGCGGCCTTCGAGGCAATGCTCGGGTGACGCGTAGCCATCAGGCCTCGCTCCCTTCGGTGTCAGCGGCCTTGGGGCCAGACACGAAGGACTCGAACGCGGCCTGGGTGAAGACCACGTCGTCCGAGACGAGAACGTCGTACGTGTTCAGCTGGCCCGGCTCCAGGATGTGGACCTGGGGCAGGTTGCGGGCGGACAGCCACGCGGCCTCGTCGGCGCGCTCGACGACCAGGAGCAGGTTCTTGCGCTCCGAGATCTTGCCGAACAGGCTCTTGGCGGCCTTCGTGCTGGGGTTCTCGCCCTCGACCACGCCGGAGACGACGTGGATGCGGTTGTGACGCGCCCGGTCGGTGAGGGCACCGCGCAGGGCGGCGGCCTTCATCTTCTTCGGGGTCCGCTGCGAGTAGTCACGCGGCACGGGACCGTGCACGACGCCACCACCGGCGAACTGCGGCGCACGGGTCGAACCCTGACGGGCGCGACCGGTGCCCTTCTGGCGGTACGGCTTCCTGCCACCACCACGGACTTCGCCACGGGTCTTGGTCTTGTGCGTGCCCTGACGGGCAGCGGCCAGCTGCGCGACGACGACCTGGTGGATCAGCGGAACGCTGACCTTGGCGTCGAAGATCTCCGCGGGGAGCTCGACGGAACCGGCCTTGTCGCCCGCCGGCGAAAGGATGTCAACAGTGCTCATCGGTTACCTCAGGCCCCCTTGGCCGCGGTGCGGACCAGGACGAGGCCGCCGTTCGGACCGGGAACCGCGCCCTTGATGAGCAGCAGACCCTTCTCCGCGTCAACGGCGTGGACGGTCAGGTTCTGGG
This sequence comes from Streptomyces sp. NPDC006314, assembly GCF_040613075.1. Classification (NCBI taxonomy): domain Bacteria; kingdom Bacillati; phylum Actinomycetota; class Actinomycetes; order Kitasatosporales; family Streptomycetaceae; genus Streptomyces; species Streptomyces sp. NPDC006314. The sequence goes on from NZ_JBEXRL010000010.1 coordinate 104,402, forward strand.
TGGTGACCCGCTCGTTGCCCATGCGACCCGCCATGCGGAGGCCCTTGAACACGCGGCCCGGGGTGGCGCAGCCACCGATGGAACCGGGCGAGCGGTGCTTGCGCTGGGTGCCGTGTCCGGCGCCGAGGCCCTTGAAGTTGTGACGCTTCATGACACCGGCGAAGCCCTTGCCCTTGCTCTTGCCGGTCACGTCGACCTTGATGCCGGCCTCGAACACCTCGGCGGTGATCTCCTGGCCGAGGGTGTACTCGCTGGCGTCAGCGGTACGGATCTCGACGAGGTGGCGGCGGGGAGTGACGTCGGCCTTGGCGAAGTGGCCCTTGAGGGGCTTGTTCACCTTGCGCGGGTCGATCTCGCCGAACGCGATCTGGACGGACTCGTAGCCGTCGACGTCGTTCGTGCGGACCTGGGTGACGACGTTGGGGCCGGCCTTGACGACGGTGACCGGAACAACACGGTTGTTCTCGTCCCACACCTGCGTCATGCCGAGCTTCTCGCCCAGGATGCCCTTGATCTGCTTAGCCATCTTTCAGATCACCGGGCCTCAGAGCTTGATCTCGATGTCGACACCGGCCGGGAGGTCGAGTCGCATCAGAGAGTCAACGGTCTTGGGGGTCGGGTCGAGAATGTCGATCAGGCGCTTGTGCGTGCGCATCTCGAAGTGCTCGCGCGAGTCCTTGTACTTGTGCGGCGACTTGATGACGCAGTACACGTTCTTCTCAGTGGGCAGCGGCACCGGGCCCGCGACCGACGCACCAGTGCGCGTCACCGTCTCGACGATCTTCTTCGCCGAGGAGTCGATGACCTCGTGGTCGTAGGCCTTGAGCCGGATGCGGATCTTCTGTCCCGCCATGGCTACTCAGTAGTCCTGTCTCTCTTACGCTCTGGAACCCGGTGGTTCCGTACCCTTCTCCTCCGACCCACGCGGTCGGGCGTGTCGCGTTCCCGCTGACACAGATGTCCCTTGTTCGAACATCCCTGCGGGGAATGCACACGGCCCTTCCGGAACCGCAAGCCAGGGGCGGAAGGCCCACCGGGCGCCTGGCCGGTGCCGCGCCCACGCTTCCCGGAAGATTCCCGTACGTCCGCCCCAGTGCTGCCATCAGGCAGTTAGGGCGACGAGTACTGTGGGACTCGCTTCCAGTCCTCCCGGCGGGAGGCGCGCAGCATCAACACTCGACCGAGCAACTCCGACAGTTTGCCATATGGGGCAGGGGCCTGGCCAATCGGGCGGAAGAGATTACCCCGAAGGTGACGTAGGTCAAACCGTCGCGCCCGTTCGGGGGGCCTTCGACGACTCGGTGCAACCGTGCTGCTTCGCCTCGTGATCGGCGAACGCCTTGAGGGCGGCGTCGGCGAACGAGGCGGAGTGGTGCGGGACCGGATAGGTGTCGGTATCCCTGTCGTACAGGCGGTACAGCACGAACACGGCGGGCTGCGCCGACTGCGGACACGTCGCGGTGGCCCAGGCGTAGTCGCGGTCACCGTGGGTGGGGCCGTAGCCCTCCTTGAGCCGGCTGCCCTCGCTGCTCAGGAAGTCCTTGGCGGCGGCACCGTAATAGGCGTAGAGGCCGTAACCCGGCTTCTTCGCCTTCGTGACCAGGTAGCAGTTGGTCTGCGGAGCGTCCGGGTCCGCGGGGTACTCCATGACCTCGGGCATGCCGTTGCGTGCCGCCGCCGTGCCGCGCAGCGCGACGCACGACCCCTGAGCCCGCTCCAGCGGCTTCGCCGTGCCGGGCGGGCCGAGCCGTGCCGTGGACAGGCTGGTGAGGCGCTTCCCGGCCCTCACCTGGCAGCCGTGCTTCCCGGCTGCCTTCTGGGCGGTCTCGGTGGTCACCCGGCCGAGACCGCCCAGGGTCGAGCTGTTCGCCGTGCCGAGCAGGTCACCGTAGGCGACCAGGGCCTTGTTCTTCTGGTTCACACAGTCGAGCGTGACCATGACCTGGTAGGTGCCGTCGCGCCTGACGACACCGGACCAGCCGTGGCCGAGCGGGGCCGCCTGCGCCCTCACACCGTTGTAGTCGGCGTTGTACCAGGTGAGGGTGTCGGAGGGGGGCGCCGCCGTGCTCCAGCGCAGCTTCAGCCGCAGGGAGCTGCCCTGGGGTCCGGATTCCGCGGTGTGGACACTGCAGGCGGTCAGATAGTCGCCGTCGCCCTCGTCACCGGCGCTCAGGTCCGACGAGTGCAGAGCAGCCCGCAGCCCGCCCTGGGCCAGGGTGCCGTCGCAGGCCCGGTCCAGTGAGCGGTCGTCACGCGTGCCGAGGGTCCCGGTGCCGTAGAGCACGAGACCCAGCACCGCCAGAGCCAGCAGGCACGCCCCTGCGTACCATCCCGCGTGCATACGCCGGAACCCGGATTTCATCTGCATCGTGCTCATTCTGTCGGGAGGCCGTTGCGGGCCGTGTCAGCGGTCGGCGCGGAGCGTGCTCAGCGTGCGGTCACGGCCGTGCTCGTAATCGTTCTGACCCGCGTGGACGTAGTACTTCGTCCAGTCGCTGTCGACGGCATGGCCACGGCTGTCCGCCCAGGCCCTGACCAGCTTCTCGACGTCATGCTGACCGGCGTCGTACGTCTTGGCGTTCTGCTCGGTGGCGGCGAGGTTCGCCTCGGCCACGTGCTCCTTGTTCGACTCGTACACCCACACGTCGAGGGCCTTCGAGGTGAGGTCTCCGACGGGGCTGAGATCCTTCACGGGGTTGAACAGCAGCGCCGTGCCGAAGGACGTGCCGAGCCCTTGGTTGAAGTCGGCGGCCCACTGCGTCTTCTTGAACCGCTCGTCGTAGATGATGTCCGACCGGATGCCGTCGTAGGCGCCCATGGCACGGGACGACTCCACGATCCGGTCCCGGATCGTCTTGTCGCCGGCGTCCGCGGGAATCGTCTCCAGGACATGGTGTGAGTACTGCTGTTCCGCCCCGTAGAGATGCCCGAACGCCTCCGGGTCGTTGGCGACGCCTCTCATGACGGCGGCAAGACGCTGGTGCCCCACGGCCATGTGCGTCCCGTCCTTGTCGGTCCAGACGGAGCCCTCGCTGTCCCAGTCGGTGTCGTACTTCGACGACGACTCCGCGTAGATCTCGTGCGTGTCGGGCGTGTACGACGTCAGGATGTGGGCCAGCGGGGTGGTGAGGTTCTTCGGCAGGTCCTGGGCGTGCTTGTCGGTGTACAGCGTGTTGATCGTGTGCTGCAGGATGCGGGCCTGCGGCTCGGTGTGCCGGCCGATCGCGTGGTAGTCGCCCGGCGCCTGCCCGGTCGTGGCGGCCTCCAGGGCCGCGCCGAAGCCCTTGCGGACGTCACCGTCCTCCGCCATGACGGGCATGCCGGTCGTCGTGCCGCCGGGCGGGGTCGCGAAGTGGTCCACGACGGTGTCCCAGTCCCGCCCGTGGAGCAGGTACTGCAGATTGTCGTTGTGGGCCGGGTCCAGGTACTCGGTGCTGGTCTTGGGGTCGTGGGACATGATGCCCAGCACGCCGTCGAGCGGGTCGTTGGCGAACCAGCCGCGGTCCTTGCCGCTGAACTCGTCCCGCAGGGCCCAGAGGGACTCGGTGTTGCCCTCGGCCATGTGCGACTCCTCCGCGTGCCGGATGTCGTCGGCGGTGTCCTCCAGGAACTGGCCGGAGTAGCCGTTCCCCTGCTGCATCAGCGTGACGAGGCTCTGGTAGCCGCGGACCTTCTCGTCCGGGATGGGGCTGAGGCCGTCGACCTTGAACTGCTCGGTCCCGGCCTTCCGCATGTCCGCGCGGAAGTCCTTGTAGAAGGACGAGTGCGGGTCCTGCGTCGCGGTCGCCAGCGTGGTGGCCAGGCCCTTCTGGATGTCCAGGTACTGGCCGCCGTGCTTCTTGTCGTCGTAGTGGGCGAGGCTGTCGAGGCTGTTGGAGAGCTGCAGCGTGCCCCGCGCGCCGAGGTCGTCGAGCAGGGTCTGACTGAACGCCGTGTCGCCGGAGTTGTCGTGGAAGAGCCGCTGCAGTTCCTTGTAGTCGCTCGCGGTCGCCTTGCCGGTGTTGACGCGCGCGGCGATGTCCTTGGCCTCGTTCGCCTCGTACTTCTCGATGTCGCCCTGCGCCTTGCCGTTGAACCCGCCGATCGTGCCGTCGGCGGTGTCGGAGTCGGTCACCACGGCCTGGAAGGCGACCTCGACGCCCTTGTCGGCGTCGTTCACGTCCTTCACGCACTGGTCGATACGGGCCTGCCAGGAGGCGACGGACGTACGGACGCTCTCCTGGTAGTCGGGGTCGTGGGCCAGCGCCTGGCGGTTCCCCTGGCTGAGTTTCCCGGTGTCGTACGAGACCACTCCCTGGTCCGAGACCTTCATCCCCTGGGCCACGGCGTCGTCCCGGGCCGACTCGAGCTTCTTGCGCAGGTCCACGAACTGCGTGTGCGCGTCACGGAAGAGCGAGGCGATCGCCTTCGCCTCCGTCTGCGCTTTCTGGAACTCCTTCAGCGTGACGTCGAACCGCCCGTTGGCGGCGTTCGCGCTCAGCCCCTGCCATGTCGACCCGAGCGTGATCCCGTGCACGTCACGCCGATAGGTGGTCTCCTGCGTGTGGAAGCCCTTGGCCACGTCGTCCCAGTGTTCGGCTGCCGTGCTGAGTGTGGACAGGTCGGTGGCCAGGATCTCGTGGTAGGTCGGCATGGTTCCCCGTTGAGTGAGCGATGATGTTCCGGCGGCGGTCGGGCGCGGGCTCAGTACGCGTCGAGCGCGGACGAGGTGCGGACGCCGGACGCGACGCCGAGGTCCGTGCCCGAGAGCACGGTGTTCGTGCCGCGCAGCGCCGCCTTCTCCGACGACAGCCGGGTCATCAGGGTCTGGACCTGCTCGCCCCAGGTCTTGTGCGCCTTGCTGACGGCAGCGGACGTGAGCCAGCCGTGTCCGTCCTTCGCGTCGAACGCCTTCACCACCGCGTCGGTCTGCTCGTCGGCGGCGTCGCCCGCCTTCTTGGTGCCGGGCTCGATGTTGTTCTCGATCGAGTTCGCCGCGGCGCGCTTCTCAGCGGGCGAGGAGGCGAGGTCCGGCTGGCCGCCGCCGGTCGATCCGCCGCCGCCCGGGTCGGCCGGGTACTGGTTGAGCCGCATTCCCACGGCCTGTTCGCCATCACTTCCCGCCACGATGCCAACCCCCGTCTGTGCCTCTGGCGTGCTCGCGTCACGCTAACAACGCCGGGCCCGCAAGCGGCAGTTGGGCACTGCCGCCTGGCGTTTCTTTAACGTCCCATGGCTCGCCGATGGGGTGCCGTTGACCTGCATGGCCGAGACCGCCACATCACGAACAGCCGAGCGTCTTGACGGTGGCAGGAAAGTAGGCCCGCATGAACGTCTCGATGTCCTCGCGGTGGGAATGGTCCCCGGTCTTGATCCGGGGTAGCTGGAGGGTGAGGGTGAAGTAGTTTCCGCCTTTGGTTTTACATCGAGTGGTAGCGATGGCTCCATCGGTCCCTACGACGGCCTTCATGGCGAAATCCGCATTGCGAGGCTCATTCACATGTGAGACAGAGCCACTGCCCGTCGCTAGGTACATCAGGTTCGTGGCACCTTCATCCCACGAAAACTGAAATTCGAGCGCAGGCTCACGTCCCGCCAAAAGCACGCAAGGTGCCGTGATCGCTTCCTCTCGATCGACCCGGGTGAACTCATGCAGGTCTTCGGAGGACGGCAGGAGCAGACGAGTCAAAGCAGGATCGATGCGAGTGCCACAGAGAGTTGCAGGGACAGTGCCGTCAGCGGAGCTGCTGCACGAGAGCGCACAGAGGGAGAGGGGCAGAGCAACCAGCCCCAAGAAGACGAACCGCCGGAACAGGTTCACGCAGGCCGTTCCCCTGACATCCCAGCCGCGTGAGCGATCCCATCGCGGGCGGACCTATTGATCTCTTCCTTCGGCTGGCAATACGAATTCTCATCCACCTTGTGTGTTTTCATCCATTCTTTCGCTAGTGCCATCAGCTGGCCGTTCCTCTTGGAATAGGCCCTAACATTGTCTTCCGCCTGGTTCTCATCCAGCCTCTTCTGCTCATCCGCAAGCCACTGATCCGTCACATAGTCGAACCCAGCCTGCACATCGCCGCTCGCCACCGGCAGATAGCTGATCGCCGTGTCGAAGAGAGGCTTTGCTTCGAACTCCGCGGCCTTGGGCTCCCCCTGCGCCTGGACGCGGGCCTCTTCCAGGAAGCCCACCGTGCGGCCGGCTCGGGTCAGGGATTCCGCGGAGTTGGAGTGGTCCCCGTGGATCTGGGAGACCATCGCCTGGTTCAACCCCCCGTTCAGCGTGCCGTAGGCCTCCTTGTCCTTGGAGATCTGCTTCGCCACCTCGAAGAGCTGGTCCTGCTTCAGCGGGGAGTGGGCGATGTCGATCTCGCTCATGGAGGCGTGGACCGTGGCACCGTGATTGACCAGGACGTTGGCCATCGGGCGCCGCAGTGACGGCGGGAAGTCGTCGCCCTGGTCCGCCAGGTGGCCCAGGGCCGACTTGAAGACCGCTTCGTTCTGCTTGCCGTGCGCGGCGTAGTGCGCGTGCCGGTCCGACGGGTCGATCCCGGTCGCCGCCGCCTGGAGCGCCGCCCCGAAGCCCGCCCGGTCGTCCGCGTCGGGCCGCGCCGTGTAGCGGCCCGCCTTCGGCCCGTCCTGCTCGTGCAGGCTGACCTTCCAGTCACGGTCATGCATCAGGTACTTCATATGGGCGTCCGAGGACAGATAGTGCGCAGCCGTCGCGGGATCCCGGCTCATGATGCCCAGCGCGCCGTCCACCGGGTCGTTGGCGAACCAGCCGCCATGTCTGCCGCTGTAGTCCCCCTTCGACCGCCAGACGCCCGGATGGCTCTTCTCCGCCGTGATCATGTCGTCCGTGAGGTCCTCGAGCATGCGCGGCGCGTATCCGTTGCCGTGGCTCATCAGCGTGACCAGCGACTGGTAGCCCACCGCCTTGTCCAGCCGCTCGCCCTGCACGTCCGTGGCGTAGTGCTCGATGCCGGCCTGCCGCATGTCTGCGCGCCAGCGCTGGTACCAGGGCGAGTCCGTGTCTCTCGTCGCCGTCGCCAGCGTCTGCGCCAGGCCCTTCTCAAGGGTCGAGTAGTCGCCGGTTCGGTCGCCGCCCCGCACATGGACCAGGTCGTTCAGTTCGTTCGTCAGCCTGATGGTGCCCGCTGCTCCCAGGTCGTCCAGCAGCGTCCGCGAGAAGGCCTCGTCGTCGGCGTTGTCCCGGAACGCCCGCGCCAGCTCGGCGAGCTCCTCGCGTGAGAGGTGGTCGCCCCGGCTCAGTCTCGCGAGGGCCTTCTCCGCCTCCACCGCCTCGTACTTCTCGACGTCGCCCTTCGCCCTGCCGTTGAAGCCCCGGCCCCCGGCCAGCGCATCGGAGGCGACGACCACCGCCGCGAGCGCGGTCCGTACGCCGGTGTCCGCGTCCGTGACGTCCCGGACCGCCCTGTCGATGTGGTCCTGCCAGGAGCGGACGGCCGACCGGTGCTCCCCGCCCTTCCCGTGCTCGGGGTCCACCGCCACCAGTCCCCGGTCGGAGACCCGCATCCCCGCCTCCGTCGCCTCCTGCCGCACCGCGGTCAGGCGGCCCTTCAGTTCCACGAACTGGGCGTGTGCGTCCCGCAGCAGCGAGGCGACGGCCCTCGCCTCCGTCTGCGCGTACGCGAACTCCTTGAGCGTGACGGCGAAACGCCCGTGTGCCGCCTCCGCGCTCATGCCCGCCCACGACGCGGTGCCTGTGGAGACGCCGTACACACACCGGCGGTATGCGTTCTCCTGTTTGGCGAACTGCCCCGCCATGCCCTCCCAGCGCTCGGCCGCGGTGGTCAGTGTGCCGAGGTCGGCGGTCATGATCTCGTGGTACGTCGGCATCCGGCCGCCCCCTCAGTACCGGTCCAGCGCGGACAGCTCTCGCAGCGCCGTGCCGGTGCCGATGTCGGCGCTGGTCAGCACCGTGTTCGTGACGCGCAGCGCCTCCTTTTCGGCGCCCAGCCGGTCCAGCAGGTTCTTGACCTGGCCGGCCCAGGTCTCGTGGGCCGCGCGCAGCGCTCCTGAGGTCAGCCAGCCGCATCCGTCCCGCGCGCCGAAGGCCTTCACCGCCGCCCCGGTCTCGTCGTCCGCCCACCGGCCGGCCTTGCGGGTGTCCGGCTCGATGTGGTCCTCGACGGCCCGTGCCGCCGCCCGCTTCTCGGCGGGCGAGGACACGAGATCCCCCGGTCCCCGGCCACCGGACACATCACCCATGGTCCACTCCTCGCCCCGCTACAGCCATCGGCTCTCCGGCGGACCCAGGTGCAGCGCGGGCAGCCCTCCCGTGCCGGTCAGGAGCCGCTGCGGCACCACCGTCGGATCCACCATCCAGACCTTCAACCGGTGGACGCCGGTCTTCGTCACGGTCGTGCGGTGAGCGGCTCCGGAAGCGGCGCGGAACAGCAGAAGAGGCCCGTACGACCGAAGTCGTACGGGCCTCCCCTCAGGTCAGATGTGACCCTGAAGCAAGCGGAGCTTACTTCACGATCTTGGTGACCTGGCCGGCGCCCACGGTGCGGCCACCCTCGCGGATGGCGAACTTCAGGCCCTCCTCCATGGCGACGGGCTGGATGAGCGCCACCGTCATCTCGGTGTTGTCACCCGGCATGACCATCTCGGTGCCCTCGGGGAGGGTCACCACGCCGGTCACGTCCGTCGTACGGAAGTAGAACTGCGGGCGGTAGTTGTTGAAGAACGGCGTGTGGCGGCCACCCTCGTCCTTGGACAGGATGTAGGCCTGAGCCTCGAAGTCGGTGTGCGGGGTCACCGTGTTCGGCTTGATGATGACCTGGCCGCGCTCGACGTCCTCGCGCTTGATACCGCGAAGCAGCAGACCGACGTTCTCACCGGCCTGACCCTCGTCCAGCAGCTTACGGAACATCTCGATGCCCGTAACCGTGGTCTTGGTCTTCTCTTCCTTGATGCCGATGATCTCGACTTCCTCGTTCACCTTGAGGACACCGCGCTCGATACGGCCGGTGACGACCGTACCGCGACCGGTGATGGTGAAGACGTCCTCGATCGGCATGAGGAACGGCTTGTCGACGTCGCGCTCCGGCTGCGGGATCGACTCGTCGACGGCCTTCATCAGGTTGAGGACGGAGTCCACCCACTCCTGCTCGCCCTCGAGGGCCTTGAGCGCGGAGACCTTGACGACCGGAACGTCGTCGCCGGGGAACTCGTACTCGGTGAGGAGCTCACGGACCTCGAGCTCGACGAGCTCCAGGATCTCCTCGTCGTCCACCATGTCGGCCTTGTTCAGGGCGACGACGATGTACGGGACGCCGACCTGGCGGGCCAGGAGCACGTGCTCCTTGGTCTGCGGCATCGGGCCGTCGGTCGCGGCGACCACCAGGATCGCGCCGTCCATCTGCGCGGCACCGGTGATCATGTTCTTGATGTAGTCCGCGTGACCCGGGCAGTCGACGTGGGCGTAGTGACGCGCCTCGGTCTGGTACTCGACGTGCGCGATGGAGATGGTGATACCGCGCTGGCGCTCCTCGGGCGCCTTGTCGATGTTGTCGAACGGGGTGGCCTCGTTCAGGTCCGGGTACGCGTCGTGCAGCACCTTGGTAATGGCGGCCGTGAGGGTCGTCTTACCGTGGTCGATGTGACCGATGGTGCCGATGTTGACGTGCGGCTTAGTCCGCTCGAACTTCGCCTTCGCCACTGGGGTCCTCCTGGGAGTGGTTCTGGTACGCCTTACTTCATCGGCGCCAGGTGATCTTTGCTGTAATGGCCCGGAACCCGGGGCAAACGCTCACGATTGCGGACGTTTGCCCCTTGAGGCTCCGGAGTCAAGCCTACGGCGTGTTAACGCGGTGCGTTACTCGCCCTTGGCCTTCGCGATGATCTCCTCGGCGACGTTCCGCGGAACCTCGGCGTAGGAGTCGAACTGCATCGAGTAGCTTGCGCGACCCGACGTCTTGCTGCGGAGGTCGCCGACGTAGCCGAACATCTCCGACAGGGGCACGAGGCCCTTCACGACGCGGGCACCAGCCCGCTCCTCCATGGCCTGGATCTGACCACGGCGGGAGTTGATGTCGCCGATGACCTCACCCATGTAGTCCTCGGGCGTGGTGACCTCGACGGCCATCATCGGCTCGAGCAGCACGGGGCTGGCCTTGCGCGCGGCCTCCTTGAAGGCCTGCGAACCGGCGATCTTGAAGGCGAGCTCGGAGGAGTCGACCTCGTGGTAGGCGCCGTCGTGGAGGATGACGCGCACGCCGGTCATCTCGTAACCGGCGAGGATGCCGAACTGCATGGCCTCCTGCGCACCGGCGTCGACCGAAGGGATGTACTCCTTCGGGATACGACCACCGGTCACCTTGTTCACGAACTCGTACGAGGTGTCGCCACCCTCGAGCGGCTCGATGCCGATCTGCACCTTCGCGAACTGACCGGTACCACCGGTCTGCTTCTTGTGGGTGTAGTCGACGCGCTCGACGGCCTTGCGGATCGTCTCGCGGTACGCCACCTGCGGCTTGCCGACGTTGGCCTCGACCTTGAACTCACGGCGCATACGGTCGACCAGCACCTCGAGGTGCAGCTCGCCCATGCCACCGATGATGGTCTGGCCGGTCTCCTCGTCCGAGTGGACCTGGAAGGACGGGTCCTCCTCGGCCAGACGCTGGATCGCGACGCCGAGCTTCTCCTGGTCGCCCTTCGACTTGGGCTCGATGGCGACCTGGATGACCGGCGCCGGGAAGTCCATGGACTCCAGGATGACCGGGTTCTTGTCGTCGGACAGCGTCTCACCGGTGGTGGTCTGCTTCAGGCCCATGACGGCGACGATGTCGCCGGCGCCCACCGACTCGATCTCCTCACGCTTGTTGGCGTGCATGCGGTAGATCTTGCCGATGCGCTCCTTCTTGCCCTTGACGGAGTTCAGCACCGAGGTGCCGGACTCCAGGCGGCCCGAGTAGACCCGGACGAAGGTGAGCTTGCCGAGGTGCGGGTCGCTCATGATCTTGAACGCCAGCGCGGACAGCGGCTCGTCGTCGGACGGCTTGCGCTTGACGACCGTCTCCGGGTCCTTGACGTCGTGGCCCTCGATGGCCTCGATGTCGACCGGGGAAGGCAGGTAGCGCACGACCGCGTCGAGCAGGGGCTGGACGCCCTTGTTCTTGAACGCGGTACCGCAGAACACCGGGGTCACGGTGGTGCCGGTGCCCTTGCCGGACGCGATGGTGATACGACGGATCGCGGCGTACAGCTGCTCCTCGGAAGGCTCCTCGCCCTCCAGGTACAGCTCCATGATCTCTTCGTCGTTCTCGGCCACGGCCTCGATCAGCTTGCCGCGGTACTCCTCGGCAGCCTCGGTGTGCGTGGCCGGGATGTCGACGACGTCGTACATCTCGCCCTTGGTGGCCTCGGCGGACCAGACCAGGGCCTTCATCGTCACGAGGTCGACGACGCCCTTGAAGTCGGCCTCGGCACCGATCGGGAGCTGCATGACGATCGGCTGCGCGCCCAGGCGGTCGCTGATCATGTCGACGCAGCGGTGGAACTCGGCACCGGTCCGGTCGAGCTTGTTGACGAAGCAGATACGCGGGACGCCGTAGCGGTCCGCCTGACGCCACACCGTCTCGGACTGCGGCTCAACGCCGGCGACGCCGTCGAACACCGTCACGGCACCGTCGAGCACGCGCAGGGAGCGCTCCACCTCGACGGTGAAGTCGACGTGGCCCGGGGTGTCGATGATGTTGATGGTGTGGTCGACGTCGTTCAGCGGCCAGTGACAGGTGGTGGCAGCAGAGGTGATCGTGATGCCACGCTCCTGCTCCTGCTCCATCCAGTCCATGGTGGCAGCGCCGTCGTGGACCTCACCGATCTTGTAAGACACACCGGTGTAGAACAGGATCCGCTCGGTGGTGGTCGTCTTGCCCGCGTCGATGTGGGCCATGATCCCGATGTTGCGGACCTTGGCCAGGTCAAGTGAAGTGGTAGCCATAAGGCTTCAGTCTTCTCTCGGTCTCGATGTGGGTAGCGACTACCAGCGGTAGTGCGCGAAGGCCTTGTTGGACTCGGCCATCTTGTGCGTGTCCTCGCGCTTCTTCACAGCGGCACCGAGGCCGTTGGAGGCGTCGAGAAGCTCGTTGAGCAGACGCTCGGTCATGGTCTTCTCGCGACGGGCGCGGGAGTAACCGACGAGCCAGCGCAGCGCGAGCGTGTTGGCGCGACCGGGCTTGACCTCGATCGGAACCTGGTACGTCGCACCACCGACACGGCGGGACTTGACCTCGAGGGTCGGCTTGATGTTCTCCAGCGCGCGCTTCAGCGTGATGATCGGGTCGTTGCCCGTCTTCTCACGCAGACCCTCCATGGCGCCGTAGACGATGCGCTCGGCGGTGGAGCGCTTGCCGTTCAGCAGCACCTTGTTGATCAGCGAGGTCACCAGAGGAGAACCGTAGACCGGGTCGATGATGACCGGGCGCTTCGGGGCGGGGCCCTTACGAGGCATTCTTACTTCTCCTTCTTGGCGCCGTAACGGCTGCGAGCCTGCTTGCGGTTCTTGACACCCTGGGTGTCGAGCGAACCGCGGATGATCTTGTAGCGAACACCCGGCAGGTCCTTCACACGGCCGCCGCGCACGAGCACGATGGAGTGCTCCTGCAGGTTGTGTCCCTCACCCGGAATGTAAGCAGTGACCTCGATGCCGCTGGTCAGACGCACACGCGCGACCTTACGCAGGGCCGAGTTCGGCTTCTTCGGGGTGGTCGTGAACACACGCGTGCAGACGCCACGACGCTGAGGGGAACCCTCGAGTGCGGGCGTCTTGTTCTTCTCGACCTTGTCCTGCCGGCCCTTACGGACCAGCTGCTGGATCGTAGGCACTACTTCTCCGGTTTCTGTGTGCCGATAGGTACAGCTAACCTGAAACTTCGCCGACCCACGCGGTCGGGTGTGTCGAATCCCGCAACATCCCGCCGCGAAACGGGAAGGGCGCGGATTACGGTGGCCGGTGACGGCTCGCCATGCGGTTGAAGGCACGCACGAGAGCCAGGGCACACCCCAGGCACAAGGTCTGAGCGTACCTACCGCATTCGCTGCGGTCAAAACAAATGGAACCCACCCGCCTCGCCCTGCGGGTCATGTCAAGCCGGGGTACCCTCCCCGATCTTCGAATCGACGATCGGTTCGGGTAAAACGGCGTGGAACCGGGTGACCGATTACCGCTCTCTCGTGCGAGCGCGTCAAGTACGTTGAGTGATCGCGATGCTACAAGGGCTCAGTCCGGGGGCGGGATGGTCGGTGGGCGGACACGTGCGTGGGACGACGACGGTTTCGACGACGCCGTCCCCTTCCTTGCGAGGCTGGAGAATGAGGACCGGGTCGCCCTGCTCAGCAGCGGGCGGCCGCTGCGCTACCAGGCCCGAGCTGTTCTCATGCATCAGGCCGAGCCCTCCGCGCACGTGCTCCTCGTCCTGCACGGCTGGACAAAGATCACGGCCACCGCGGCCAACGGATACGAGGCCCTCCTCGCCCTGCGTGGCCCCGGCGACATCCTCGGCGAGGGCGCGGCGCTGAGCGGCCGCGGCCGCGCGGCGACCGTGACCGCCCTGGAGCCGGTTGAGGCGATCGTGATCGAGCAGGGCCGGTTCACCGGCTTTCTCGCGGCGAATCCGCGGGTGGCGCTGCAGTTGCTGAGCCTGACCACCGACCGGCAGCGGACGACCGACCGCCGTCGACTTCAATGGGCCGCCCTCACCGTACGCGAACGGCTGGCCGTCCTCCTGCTCGAACTGGTCCGCACCCACGGCAAACGCACCACCGAGGGCATCGAACTCACCATCGGGCTGAGCCAGCACGAGTTCGCCGGCTCGGTCGGCTCCTCCAGAGAGGCTGTGGCCCGGCTCCTCACGGAACTGCGTGCGCGAGAGGTCGTCGTCACCCGCCGTCGGCACATTGTCGTACTGCGCCCCGACGTGTTGCGCCGCATCGTCGGCGAGGGCCCGGCCTGACGCACACCTTCCGGTGTGCTGTCTGCGTACACAGTCACAGTTCTTCCGCGTCATCCGCCCCTCCGCCGCAGGGCCGCGGACCGCCATCGTGCCGGTAAGCGACCAGCACGAGAGGCAAACATGACCGATCCCGTGTACCGCACCATCCTGCTCTTCGACATCGAACAGTTCGGCTCACGTGACGACGTGGAACAGGCGTACCTGCGGCGGGTCCTCTACGACGTCGTCGACGCCACCCTCGTCGCAGCCACCGTGGACGAGACGACGGCCCTGCGCGCGGACCGCGGTGACTCCGTCATGGAACTCATCGACACTCAGGTCTCCGTTCCCGCCCTGGTGAAGACCCTGCTGACCGAGACCCCCTCCCTGCTCCACAGCAAGAACCGCCTGCTCGCCAGCAGCGCCCGGATCCGCCTGCGCATCGTGCTCTCCTCCGGCTATGTCGCCGTGGATGAGCTGGACGGCTGGGTCGGCTCCGACCTCAACCACGCGGTACGCCTCCTCGACTCCGAGGTCCTGCGGGACGCCCTCAAGCAACGGGACGGCGACTGTGTGCTGTGCGTGTCGGACGGCGTCTACGACGGCGTGGTCCGGCACGGACCCCTGGGCGTCCGGCCCGACAACTTCCACCGCGTGACCGTGGACACAAAGGAGGGGCCCACCGTGGCATGGCTGCACGGCACCCCGCCCCGGGCCGGCGAGCCGACCGCTCCCTGCTCGCCTCCGGTAGAGACGGCCGGGGCAGGCACCGGCGCCCCGGTCAGTCACACCAGCATCGCAGGAGACCAGTACGGCGTCAGCGGCGGCACCGTGCACGGCGGTCTCCACTTCGGCCGTCCCGACCGGGGTGGCCTCCGATGAGCCAGGAGACAGCGGCTGCCAGCGCACTGGTCGGGGAACAGCCTCCGCAGGAGGCTGAGCAGAAGCAGGAGGAACAGGAAGAGGCGCCGGAACGGCAACGGCAGGAGGCGTGGGCCGCTCGCAAAGCGCTGATCCAGCACGGCCCGTCGGTCGTCATGTCCTTGGACAGGACCGCCTCCGCGACTCAAGTCGCCCGCGACCAGTTCGGCGTCAGTGGCGGCACGGTCCACGGGGACGTGAACAACTACTACGGCGGGCCCGCCGAGCACCCCGAGCACCTCTCCGGTGTGGTCCGCCCGGAAGAGATCACGAAGCTGGCGGACGTCTTCCGCGGCTGCCCGAGCTTCGAGGAGGCACTCGCCCGGCTCCGCGCTGACAAGGTTGTGATCCTTTCGGGCGGGCGGGACACCGGCCGCCGCTCCGCCGCGCTGATGCTGCTGCACCGTGTGTCCGGCGGCACGGTGCGCAGTCTCATCCAGCCGCGCTCGCTGTCCGCGCTGCTCGACCAGCTGGACCGCGCGGACGGATATCTCCTGGTGAACTTCGCCGTCGGCCGGAGCAAGCCCTTGCGTGAACCCCATATGCTCGGTCTCCGTGAGCGGCTGGAGCGCTCCGGCGGCCACCTCGTCATCACGGTCGAACCGTCAGCAGCCCTGGACGACATCCCCTTCGTGCGGTGGGAGCCGCCTCGCACCGAGGAGATGCTGCAGGCACACCTCACCCCTCATGTCGGGGACGCGGGGTGGCAGGAGCTGTGCGGGCTGGGGCGGGTGAAGGAGTTCCTCGCCGGACAGCACCAGCCGGCCGCGATCGAGGAGTTCGCCCAGCGGCTCATCGCCGTACGCCGCGGTGAAGCCGATGAGCAGACTCTCGCCGCCTACAGCGAGCAGGCCATCGAGGCACAGGTTTCCCGCTGGCTCACCGACGAGCAGCGGCAGCTGCTCGACAAGGCGTTCCTGATCTCGCTCGCCGTCTTCGACAAGGCTCCCTACGCGGTCGCCGCCGAGCTCGGCGATGTGCTCTACACCCGACTGCAGCAAACGGCCGACCCTCGCGAGCGACCGGTCATCCCGGTCTTCGGCGTCTCCCGTGAGGACCGGCTCGCACTCGCCCACGCCCACGGCTACCACGGTACGGAGGTCACCGAGTGGGGCGTCGTCAGCCAGTTCATCGCCGAGTTCCGCGAGGAACGCATGGCCGGAACGCTGCTGGAGGCGGTGTGGAACCTGCATCCCTCCGCCCGGCCCGCTCTCGTCGAGTGGATCAGCCGACTCGCGGACGACGGCCGCCCCCTGGTACGCACACGGGCGGCTGCGGCGACCGCACGGCTTGCCGCCGCTGATTTCTCGTCGGCCATGGCCCACCTCATCGAACCTTGGGCGGACGACCAGGTTCCCGACTCCTGGCTGACCGCCGCGAACGCCCTCACCTTGGCGCACCTGCTGGAGGTCCGGACCGTCCTCCCGCTCCTGCGGGCCTGGTGCACCGGAGAGGTAGAGAGCCGCCGCTGGACGGCCATCCGCGCGTACGGCCTCCTCGGGCCCGTTGTGCCCGAGGAAACGCTGAACGTTCTCCTGGACACCGTCCGGCAACAGCCTGACCCGGTCGACGAGAAGGATGAACTCACGGAAGCCGGCCATCAGTTCGCGGACGCCCTCGAACTGCTGCTTCTCGCGGTGCGTGAGCCCGTGCTGAGCGTGCTCTCCGAACGCCTCGGGCACGAACGCACGGTACGCAGCTACGCGGTCCACGCCTTCCTGCATGCCTGCGAGCAGACCGAGGAGCCCGACGACCGCCCGCTGGTCCTCCACTGGTACGCACAGGCCCTCGCCACCGACGACCTGGCCACCGCACGGCACCTCGCCGCCTTCTGGAAGGCAATGCTTGCCGACCGTACGTGCAGCGGCCACGCCCTGAAGACGTTGGCGGGCTGGGTGCGCAGGGCGGACGGTGAACCGGAGACCGAGTCGGCTCTGGCCTCCCTTCTTCCGGCCATCACCGCCGAGCCGCCCAACGACCGCCGCGTCGGCCACCTTTTGCGCACCCTGCGTGACTCACGGGTGTCGCCCTCGACGGCCGCCGCACGGTTGCTGGACCACCTGTCCCACCCCTGACGACCGAGGTGGCCACCCGAGCACAGGAGACCGATCATGGAAGAGAAAACCTCCGCATCGACACCCCCCATCGCCGTCGAGCCGACGGAGCCCGGCACGGAGCCGCTTGACTGGTTCCGGCAGCAGCCCGACCACCCTGCCCCCGGACGGCTGGACGCCGACCCCGTCCGTACCGTCTGGCAGCTGCCACGCTTCCGTCTCGGCAGGCGGCGCTTCAGCGGTCGTATCGACCACGCCCTGGTCTGTGTCACCCGCACCGGTGGGTACGAAACCTATCTCCCGCCCGACCGGCCCACGTCCGTGCGGCGCTATGTCGCCCTGTACGAGGTGGACACCGATCCGCACAGCTTCCGGCTGCGAGTGCCCCTGCCCAGCCTGATCGACACTTTCGAGTTCGAGGCCACCACCGATGTGACCTGGCGCGTCATCGACCCCAAGTCATTCGTCAGAAGTCAGGAGCGGGACGTACCCGGCCTCGTCACCCGTGAACTGCTCCCGTTGCTGCGGTCCGCCTCCCGTGGGCACCGCATCGAGGCCAGCGCCGAGGCCGAACAGTCAGTGCAGCAGCGGGTGGACGACCAGGTCTCGTCGATCGGCGCCCACCAGGGGCTACGAGTCGAGTGCATCCTACGACTGCGGCGGGACACAGCCGAGCGGTCCCATCAGGCCAGGCTGCGCACCGCCCGGCACGAGATTGAGGCCGTGGGACCGGAACATGAGGCATCCCTGCTGCGCGAACGGTGCGAGGCCGAGCGCCGGGCCGAGCGGATCGCGTTCTACGAGCGTCAACTGACCAGGGGCGGTATTGCCGCGCTGGCCCTGCACCTGGCCGCCCATCCCGATGACACCCCACTGATGCTGACGCATCTCAGCGATGAGAAGGCGAAGCTGGTGGAGAACCAGCTGCATCTGATCGACCAGGTCATGGAGAGCAACCGGCTGGAGGACTACCAGCTGGAGGTGCCCCATCATCTGATCGCCGAGCGGATGACGGCCCTGCTGCGGGCCACGGCTTCTTTCGAGCAGGCCGCCGGGACACCGGTGGAACTTGTGAAGCCCACGCAGACCGAGGACCGGACAGGGGCGGGCGCATGACGCCCACGCCCTCCGTCTGGGACAGCCCGCAGGTGCAGGCGGGCGCTCGGCTGCTCGCCGACCTACGCATCGAGATCACCCGCGCGGACACCAAAGCCGCCGTACTCGTCGGTGTGCTCGGCCTGACGAGCGGTGTGCTCGCCGTGCTGCCGGCCGGGCGTGGCCACCGGGCGCCGCCGTCGGCCGCCGCCCTGTTGTGGTGGGTGGGCGCGGGGTGCCTGGTCGTCTCACTCTTCGCGCTGCTCCTCGCGGTCGTCCCCCGCTACGGCAGCAATCGCTGGGAGCCGGGCCGGCCACTCACCTACTTCGGAGACATCCAGCGCGCCGCGCGAACCGGTGAGCTCACCGCGGCGCTGACGGACACCGGTCGGGATCCCTTCGCCGCACTGCTCCTCGCCCTCACCGAGGCCAGCCGTATCGCGGCACGCAAACACCTATGGATCCGTACCGGCCTGATCGCCTTCGCCTGTGCCGCACTCCTGTTGCCCGGCTCACTGCTCGTCGTCTGAAGCGGCCATATGCCGCGCCCGTCAGCCGTCGGAAGGAAGTGCCATGACCGTTCCCCGCGAGGCGCAGAAGCCCGTGCCCCCCTCATCCGGCGGGTCCGGCACCGCATCCGCATCCGCATCCGCATCCGATGCGAACGACGAATCCCCGTTCCGTACCGGCCGTGTCCACATCGCCGCACGTCAGCGCCGCACCGACGTCACGGCTCTCGTAGGGCTGGCCCTGCACCTGCCCCACGTCCTCGCCAGCCTCACCGTGATCTACGTGGCTTCATACACCGTCGATGCCGTGGGCGGCCCGCCCTGGTGGGTACCACTCGGTGGCTGGGCGCTCAGCGGCATCCTTGCCTTCCACCGCCCGAGCGAGCGCCTCATAGCCCGCTGGTTGTTCCGCTTGCGCCACCCCACGCCTCAGGAGGACCGCGCCCTGCGGGCTGTCTGGCGTGAGGTCACCGCCCGTGCCGGAGTGGACGGCAGTGTCTATCAACTGTGGGTCGAGGACAGCCACGAGATCAACGCCATGGCGACGGCCGGCCACATCGTCGGCGTGACCAGTCGCTCCCTGAGGACGCTCCCACCCTCCCAGCTCGCCGGTGTGCTCGCCCACGAGCTGGGCCATCACACACGAGGACACGCATGGGCGACCCTCCTGGCCTTCTGGTACGCGCTGCCCTGCCGACTCGCCTGGCGTGTGCTGCGGCGGCTGGTCACGCGCGTCGATCGCATGCCGAGACGGATAATGATTCTCACGGTGGGCTTGCTGGGAGCGACCGTGATCGCGCTGGCCACCGCGACCTACGGGCTGATATTCCTGCCCCTGGCCACGCCATATCTGGCGGCAGCCGTCTCCCGCCGCTCCGAACTGCGGGCCGACGAGCACGCTGCAGGTCTGGGTTTCGCCTCGCAGCTCATGACAGTGCTCAGCGACGAGCACGACCGTAAGAACAGGCACCGCGCCGATCGCCCGGTGCTCGGCATCCCGCCCGGAAAAGAATCGATCACCGCGCGGTTGCTCGACTCCTGCCCCGACGTCCACACCCGCCTCCACCACCTACAGGCCCATCTGGACAAACGAGCCTGACATGCCCAAGGGCGGCCACCCCAACGGGGTGGCCGCCCTTCGACTCAAGCTGCCCGCTTACTGGTTGTACGGACCGTAGTCGTAGTCCTCCAGCGGAACGGCCTGGCCGGAGCCGGTGCCGAACGGCGAGTAGTCGATGTCGTCGTAGCCGACGGCCGAGTACATCGCGGCCTTGGCCTCCTCGGTCGGCTCGACCCGGATGTTGCGGTAGCGGGACAGACCCGTACCGGCCGGGATGAGCTTACCGATGATGACGTTCTCCTTGAGGCCGATGAGGCTGTCGGACTTGGCGTTGATCGCCGCGTCCGTCAGAACTCGGGTCGTCTCCTGGAAGGAGGCGGCCGACAGCCAGGACTCCGTCGCCAGCGAGGCCTTGGTGATACCCATCAGCTGCGGACGACCGGAGGCCGGGTGACCGCCCTCCTGGACCACACGACGGTTCTCGGTCTCGAACTTCGAGCGCTCGACCAGCTCGCCGGGCAGCAGCTCGGCGTCGCCGGACTCGATGATCGTCACGCGGCGGAGCATCTGCCGGATGATGATCTCGATGTGCTTGTCGTGGATCGACACACCCTGCGAGTTGTACACCTTCTGGACCTCGCCGACCAGGTGGACCTGGACGGCGCGCTGACCCAGGATGCGCAGCACGTCGTGCGGGTTGGTGGCACCCACGGTGAGCTGCTGGCCCACCTCGACGTGGTCGCCCTCGCGGACCAGGACCTTGGCGCGCTTCGAGATCGGGTACGCCGTCTCGTCGCTGCCGTCGTCCGGGGTGACGACGATCTTCTTGGTCTTCTCGGTCTCCTCGATACGGACGCGGCCGGAGGCCTCCGAGATCGGGGCGACACCCTTGGGCGTACGGGCCTCGAAGAGCTCGACGACACGGGGCAGACCCTGGGTGATGTCGTCACCGGCCACACCACCGGTGTGGAAGGTACGCATCGTCAGCTGGGTACCGGGCTCACCGATGGACTGGGCGGCGATGATGCCGACCGCCTCACCGATGTCGACCAGCTTGCCGGTGGCCAGCGAACGGCCGTAGCACATCGCGCAGGTACCGACGGCGGACTCGCAGGTCAGGACCGAACGGGTCTTGACCTCCTCGACGCCACGGCCGACGAGCTCCTCGATGAGGACGTCGCCCAGGTCGGTGCCGGCCGGGGCCAGCACCTGGCCGTCGACCACGATGTCCTCGGCGAGGCAGCGCGCGTACACGGACGTCTCGACGTCGTCCGTCTTGCGCAGCACGCCGTCCGCACCCCGCTCCGCGATCTTGAGCTTGAGGCCACGGTCGGTGCCGCAGTCCTCCTCGCGGATGATGACGTCCTGGGAGACGTCGACCAGACGACGGGTGAGGTAACCCGAGTCGGCGGTACGCAGAGCGGTGTCCGCCAGACCCTTACGGGCACCGTGGGTGGAGATGAAGTACTCCAGCACGGACAGGCCCTCACGGAAGGACGCCTTGATCGGACGCGGGATCGTCTCGTTCTTCGCGTTCGACACCAGACCACGCATACCGGCGATCTGCCGCATCTGCATCATGTTTCCTCGGGCACCCGAGTCAACCATCATGAAGATGGGGTTGGTCTTGGGGAAGTTCTCGTTCATCGCCTCGGCGACCTCGTTGGTCGCCTTGGTCCAGATCGCGATGAGCTCCTGCGTGCGCTCTTCCTTGGTGATCAGACCGCGCTCGTACTGCTTCTGGACCTTCTCGTCCTGCGCCTCGTACCCGCGGACGATCTCCTTCTTCGCCTCGGGAACGACGACGTCGGAGATGGCCACGGTGACACCGGAACGGGTCGCCCAGTAGAAGCCGGCCGCCTTCAGGTTGTCGAGCGTCGCCGCCACGATGACCTTGGGGTAGCGCTCGGCCAGGTCGTTGACGATCTCGGAGAGCTGCTTCTTGCCCACCGAGTAGTCGACGAACGGGTAGTCCTCGGGCAGCAGCTCGTTGAAGAGCGCGCGGCCCAGGGTCGTGCGCAGGCGGAACGAGTCACCCTGCTGCCACTCGGGCTCGCCCTCCTCGCGCGCCGGCGGGGTCCAGCCGCGCGGCGGGATGGTGCCCACCGGGAAGCGGATGTCGATCGGCGACTGCAGCGCGAGCTCGCCGGCGTCGAACGCCATGATCGCCTCGGCCGTGGAGCCGAACGCGCGGCCCTCGCCCTTGGTGTCACGCAGCTCGCCGTCGGTGGTGAGGAAGAACAGACCGAGGACCATGTCCTGGGTCGGCATCGTCACCGGACGGCCGTCGGCCGGCTTGAGGATGTTGTTCGAGGACAGCATCAGGATGCGGGCCTCGGCCTGCGCCTCCGCGGACAGCGGCAGGTGCACGGCCATCTGGTCACCGTCGAAGTCCGCGTTGAACGCGGTGCAGACGAGCGGGTGGATCTGGATGGCCTTGCCCTCGACCAGCTGCGGCTCGAAGGCCTGGATGCCGAGGCGGTGCAGGGTGGGAGCACGGTTCAGCAGCACCGGGTGCTCGGCGATGACCTCTTCGAGGACGTCGTACACGACCGTGCGGCCGCGCTCCACCATGCGCTTGGCGCTCTTGATGTTCTGCGCGTGGTTCAGGTCGACCAGACGCTTCATCACGAACGGCTTGAACAGCTCCAGCGCCATGGCCTTGGGCAGACCGCACTGGTGCAGCTTCAGCTGCGGGCCGACGACGATGACGGAACGCGCCGAGTAGTCGACTCGCTTACCGAGCAGGTTCTGACGGAATCGACCCTGCTTGCCCTTCAGCATGTCGCTGAGGGACTTCAGCGGGCGGTTGCCCGGACCGGTGACCGGGCGGCCGCGACGACCGTTGTCGAAGAGGGCGTCAACAGCCTCCTGAAGCATGCGCTTCTCGTTGTTGACGATGATCTCCGGGGCACCGAGGTCCAGGAGCCGCTTCAGACGGTTGTTGCGGTTGATCACACGGCGGTACAGGTCGTTCAGGTCGGAGGTCGCGAAGCGGCCACCGTCCAGCTGCACCATCGGACGCAGGTCCGGCGGGATGACCGGCACGCAGTCGAGCACCATGCCCTTGGGGCTGTTGCTGGTCTGCAGGAACGCGGAGACGACCTTCAGGCGCTTGAGCGCACGGGTCTTCTTCTGGCCCTTGCCGGTACGGATGATCTCGCGGAGGCGCTCGGCCTCCTCATCGAGGTCGAAGGACTCCAGGCGCTTCTGCAGCGCCGCGGCACCCATCGAGCCGTCGAAGTACGTGCCGAAGCGGTCCCGCAGCTCGCGGTAGAGCAGCTCGTCGCCCTCGAGGTCCTGGACCTTGAGGTTCTTGAACCGGTTCCACACCTCGTCGAGGCGGTCGATCTCGCGCTGCGCGCGGTCGCGCAGCTGCTTCATCTCGCGCTCGGCACCCTCGCGCACCTTGCGGCGCACGTCGGCCTTGGCGCCCTCGGCCTCCAGCTCGGCCAGGTCGGTCTCGAGCTTCTTGGCGCGGGCCTCCAGGTCGGCGTCCCGGCGGTTCTCGATCTGCTGCCGCTCGACCGAGACGTGCGCCTCCAGGGAGGGCAGGTCGCGGGTACGGCGCTCCTCGTCGACGTACGTGATCATGTACGCCGCGAAGTAGATGACCTTCTCGAGGTCCTTGGGAGCCAGGTCGAGCAGGTAGCCCAGACGGCTCGGGACACCCTTGAAGTACCAGATGTGCGTGACGGGCGCGGCGAGCTCGATGTGGCCCATCCGCTCACGGCGCACCTTGGCGCGCGTGACCTCGACGCCACAGCGCTCGCAGATGATGCCCTTGAAGCGGACGCGCTTGTACTTGCCGCAGTAGCACTCCCAGTCCCGGGTCGGACCGAAGATCTTCTCGCAGAAGAGTCCGTCCTTCTCGGGCTTCAGGGTGCGGTAGTTGATGGTCTCGGGCTTCTTGACCTCGCCGTGGCTCCACTGACGGATGTCGTCAGCGGTGGCCAGGCCGATCCGGAGCTCGTCGAAGAAGTTGACGTCGAGCACTATGCGTCAATCCCTCTCAGGGTCGAAAGTCTGTGGTCTGAAACGGGGGCCTGGGGGTCGGCGGGGCCCTGTGGGTGAGGGCCCCGCCGGACTCCCGTCAGACCTCTTCGACGCTGCTCGGCTCGCGCCGGGACAGGTCGATACCGAGCTCCTCCGCAGCGCGGAAGACGTCCTCGTCGGTGTCGCGCATCTCGATGGACATACCGTCGCTGGACAGCACCTCCACGTTCAGGCAGAGCGACTGCATCTCCTTGATGAGCACCTTGAAGGACTCGGGGATGCCGGGCTCGGGGATGTTCTCGCCCTTGACGATGGCCTCGTAGACCTTCACGCGGCCGGTGACGTCGTCGGACTTGATGGTCAGCAGCTCCTGGAGGGCGTACGCGGCGCCGTAGGCCTCGAGGGCCCACACCTCCATCTCACCGAACCGCTGGCCACCGAACTGGGCCTTACCACCCAGCGGCTGCTGGGTGATCATGGAGTACGGACCGGTCGAACGGGCGTGCAGCTTGTCGTCGACCAGGTGGTGCAGCTTCAGGATGTACATGTAGCCGACCGAGATCGGGTCCGGGAACGGCTCACCGCTGCGGCCGTCGAACAGCCGCGCCTTGCCGGACGGGAGCACCATGCGCTCGCCGTCGCGGTTCGGGATGGTGTGCTGCAGCAGACCCGCCAGCTCGTCCTCACGCGCACCGTCGAACACCGGGGTGGCGACGTTGGTGCCGGGGGCCACCTGGTCGGCGCCGATGACCTGCAGGCGCTGCGCCCACTCGTCGGCGAGACCGGAGACGTCCCAGCCGCGGCTGGCGAGCCAGCCGAGGTGGATCTCCAGGACCTGTCCCGGGTTCATTCGGGACGGCACACCCAGCGGGTTGAGGATGATGTCGACCGGCGTTCCGTCCTCGAGGAACGGCATGTCCTCGATGGGCAGGATCTTCGAGATGACACCCTTGTTGCCGTGACGGCCGGCGAGCTTGTCACCGTCGGTGATCTTGCGCTTCTGCGCGACGTACACGCGCACCAGCTGGTTCACACCGGGGGGAAGCTCGTCGCCCTCCTCGCGGTCGAAGACGCGGACGCCGATGACCTTGCCGATCTCGCCGTGCGGCACCTTCAGCGAGGTGTCACGGACCTCTCGGGCCTTCTCGCCGAAGATCGCGCGCAGCAGGCGCTCCTCCGGCGTCAGCTCGGTCTCACCCTTGGGCGTGACCTTGCCGACGAGGATGTCGCCGGCGACGACCTCGGCACCGATACGGATGATGCCGCGCTCGTCGAGGTCGGCGAGGACCTCCTCGGAGACGTTCGGGATGTCCCGGGTGATCTCCTCGGGGCCGAGCTTGGTGTCACGGGCGTCGACCTCGTGCTCCTCGATGTGGATCGAGGAGAGGACGTCGTCCTGCACGAGGCGCTGCGACAGGATGATCGCGTCCTCGTAGTTGTGACCCTCCCACGGCATGAACGCCACGAGCAGGTTCTTGCCCAGCGCCATCTCGCCGTTCTCGGTGGCCGGACCATCGGCGAGGACCTGGCCCTCGATGATGCGGTCGCCCTCGTTGACGATGACCTTCTGGTTGACCGAGGTGCCCTGGTTGGAGCGGGCGAACTTGGCCAGGCGGTACGTGATGTACGTGCCGTCGTCGTTGGCGGTGGTGATGTAGTCCGCGGAGACCTCCTGGACCACACCGGCCTTCTCGGCCTTGACGACGTCGCCGGCGTCGACGGCGGAGCGGTACTCCATGCCGGTACCGACGAGCGGGGCCTCCGACTTAATCAGCGGAACGGCCTGGCGCATCATGTTCGCGCCCATGAGGGCACGGTTGGCGTCGTCGTGCTCGAGGAAGGGGATCATGGCGGTCGCGACCGACACCATCTGGCGCGGCGAGACGTCCATGTAGTCCACGTCCTCGGGACCGACGTAGTCGACCTCGCCGCCACGGCGGCGGACCAGCACGCGGGCCTCGGCGAACCGGAGCTCGTCGTTCAGCGGCGCGTTGGCCTGCGCGATGACGAAGCGGTCCTCCTCGTCGGCGGTCAGGTAGTCGACCTCGTCGGTGACCTGGCCGTCGACGACCTTGCGGTACGGCGTCTCGATGAAGCCGAACGCGTTGACCCGGCCGTAGGAGGCCAGCGAGCCGATCAGACCGATGTTCGGGCCTTCCGGCGTCTCGATCGGGCACATGCGGCCGTAGTGCGAGGGGTGCACGTCACGGACCTCGAAGCCGGCCCGCTCACGGGAGAGACCACCCGGGCCGAGCGCGTTGAGACGACGCTTGTGCGTCAGACCCGACAGCGGGTTGTTCTGGTCCATGAACTGGGACAGCTGGCTGGTGCCGAAGAACTCCTTGATGGAGGCGACGACCGGCCGGATGTTGATCAGGGTCTGCGGCGTGATCGCCTCGACGTCCTGGGTGGTCATGCGCTCGCGCACGACGCGCTCCATACGGGCGAGACCCGTACGGACCTGGTTCTGGATCAGCTCACCGACGCTGCGGATACGGCGGTTGCCGAAGTGGTCGATGTCGTCGGTCTCGACCATGATCGAGCGACCGGACTCGCCGAGCGTCTCGGTCTCACCGGCGTGCAGCTTCACCAGGTACTTGATAGTGGCGATGATGTCGTCGGTGGTGAGCACGCCGGCATCCAGCGGCTCGTCCGCGCCGAGCTTCTTGTTCACCTTGTAGCGGCCGACCTTCGCCAGGTCGTAGCGCTTGGGGTTGAAGTAAAGGTTCTCAAGGAGCGTCTGCGCGGCCTCACGCGTGGGGGGCTCGCCCGGACGCAGCTTGCGGTAGATGTCGAGCAGCGCGTCGTCCTGGCCCTGGGTGTGGTCCTTCTCCAGGGTGGCGCGCATCGACTCGTAGTCGCCGAACTCCTCGAGGATCTGCTCGGTGGTCCAGCCGAGCGCCTTCAGTAGCACGGTGACCGACTGCTTGCGCTTGCGGTCGATACGCACACCGACCATGTCGCGCTTGTCGATCTCCATCTCCAGCCAGGCACCCCGGGACGGGATGATCTTGGCGGAGAAGATGTCCTTGTCGGACGTCTTGTCGATGGTGGAATCGAAGTAGACACCGGGGGAACGGACCAGCTGAGACACAACGACACGCTCGGTGCCGTTGATGACGAAGGTGCCCTTGTTCGTCATGAGCGGGAAGTCGCCCATGAAGACGGTCTGGGACTTGATCTCACCGGTCTCGTTATTGGTGAACTCGGCGGTGACGAAGAGCGGAGCGGCGTACGTGAAGTCGCGGTCCTTGCACTCGTCGATCGAGTTCTTCGGCGGCTCGAAGCGGTGGTCCCGGAACGTCAGCGACATCGACCCGGAGAAGTCCTCGATCGGGGAGATCTCCTCGAAGATCTCCTCCAGACCGGACTTGGTGGGGACGTCCTGACCGTTCTCCAGAGCCTCCTCGACCCGAGTCTGCCAGGCGGTGTTGCCGAGCAGCCAGTCGAAGCTCTCGGTCTGCAGCGCGAGCAGGTTCGGAACCTCGAGAGGCTCCTTGATCTTTGCAAAGGAAATGCGCAGCGGGGCGGTGCTGGCGCCGTTGTTCGTATTCGCGGTCGAGGCATTGCGCGAGGCGGCCAAGAGGGGGTCCTTCCGAGGGCTCGGACTCACTACGCGCGTACCGGCCCCTCCCCCATGCACAGAGACAGAAACCCCAGGTCAAGGGAGCTTTGTCATCGATGCTCGAGTGAGGGCAGACCCCTGGTGACGGGCAGGGGACAGCTAACAGGCAGCGCAAAGGGTCAGTGTAGCCACTCGGCACACTGATGTCCAGCGCGGGTTGTTCGAGACCCTCGTAGTGCTCACCGCTCTTGTCAACGCCCTCGGCATGCTGCCCTCAACGCACGTTGATACTGCCCTCTTCGTCGCCGATCCATGCCTCGGATTCGGATCCTTGTGACGACGCGTCCTGAGAATTGCGCGCTGCGTGCGGTTCGTCAAGGCCCCTCAGTCCAAACGAGACTGGCCGGAGACGCAACGAAGATCACCATACCCCTCGTCGTCGCGAGTGCAAGGCAACCGAGTCGGTCCTCCGGATACGCCGAAGAGCGACCACCCGGATGGATGATCGCTCTTCGGTGCGTTCGCGTTACAGCCCTAGGAGGCGTCGTTCACCGTGCCCACTGGGGCCGCACTCGGCGTGCAGCCGGGTTCGAGGAACCCGGAAGGTCTTACTTGACCTCGACGGAGGCGCCGGCGCCCTTGAGGGCCTCGGCGGCCTTGTCGGCGGCTTCCTTGTTGACCTTCTCGAGGACCGGCTTCGGGGTGCCGTCGACGAGGTCCTTGGCCTCCTTCAGACCCAGCGAGGTCAGCTCGCGCACGACCTTGATGACCTGGATCTTCTTCTCGCCGGCGCCGGTGAGGATGACGTCGAACTCGTCCTTCTCCTCCTCGGCCTCGGCGGCGGCGCCACCAGCGGCACCACCGGCGACGACGACCGGCGCGGCAGCGGCGGCGGTGACGTCGAACTTCTCCTCGAAGGCCTTCACGAACTCGGAGAGCTCGATGAGGGTCATCTCCTCGAACTGGGCAAGCAGCTCGTCCTGGGTGAGCTTCGCCATGATGGCGGTCCTTCCACTCAATCGGCGGGTGCCGGGATGTACTGGGTGAGGCGGGCGTACGTCGGCCCGCTGAGACCCTCGCCGCGTCATGCGGCCAGGATCAGAAAGCGAGCCGAATTACTCGGCACCGCCCTGCTCGGCCTGCTTGGCACGGAGCGCGTCCACGGTGCGGACGAGCTTCGACGGCAGCGCCTGGAAGACGGAGGCAGCCTGGGACTGCTTCGCCTTGAAGGCACCGGCCAGCTTGCTGAGCAGAACCTCGCGGGACTCGAGGTCCGCAAGCTTCTTGATCTCGTCGGCGGACAGCGCCTTGCCGTCAAGGACACCGCCCTTGATGACGAGATTCGGGTTGTCCTTGGCGAAGTCACGGAGACCCTTCGCCGACTCCACCGGGTCACCGGTGACGAAGGCGACAGCCGTCGGACCGTTGAACAGGTCGTCCAGCGTCGTGATCCCGGCCTCGTTGGCCGCAATCTTGGTCAGCGTGTTCTTCACCACGGCGTACTGGGCGTTCTCACCGAGCGACCGGCGCAGCGTCTTGAGCTGCGCCACGGTGAGACCGCGGTACTCGGTCAGCACGGCAGCGTTGGAGTTGCGGAACTGCTCCGTCAACTCGGCCACTGCGGCAGCCTTGTCGGGCCTCGCCATAGAGCCTCGGCCTCCTTCCGGGTGATTCTGACCGCGCGGACCCGAAGGAGGACTGGGGAAAACGAAACGCCCCGGCGCAGGCGCACGGGGCGGACTCGACCGGCCGCACACGCGATAGTGCGTATGCACCGGGAGTTCTTCCACTGACACCTGCGCGGGTCGTCCACTTTGCAGCGGATCCTTCGGCCACCGCACACTCATTCGAGTGCACGGCAACGACCAGCGGTCTTTGGCTTCTGTAGGAGAGTACGGGACCGGGGCGCTGTCGAGCAAATCGGGCCGTACAGCCCGCCCCGGTCCCGCTGCGTCGCTGGACTCAGGAGCCGGTGCCGGTGCCGGCGCCAGTGCCGGTGCCGCCCGCCACCGTGCCGCCGGACTTCAGCAGGTCGGCGAAGTCCTTGGTGTCACCGGCCGGCGGCGCCTCGGCGGTGACCTTCACGCCGTAGTCGCTGTAGTACGTGGTGTTGGTCATGGTGCCGTTGGCGGTGTCCGCCTTCTCGGTCTTCTTGACCAGCAGGTTCTCGTCGTTGATCCAGATGTCGACGGTGTCCGTGGTGACGCCCGCCTGGCTGAGCTGCTTCTTCAGGGCCGCCAGCTGGTCGGCGCCGAGGTTGCTGCTCTTGCCCGCGAGGTCGGCGACGTCCACCCTGCCCGAGTAGTGCGTGGTGTGGGCGCCGGAGACGGTCTCCTCGCCGACCTTCTTGACGTCGCCGGAGGCAAGCAGCATCTTCACGGACTGGTTCGGCGTGGCGGTCTGGATCTGGTCCTTCATGTACGAACCGGAGGCGCCGCCGAGCTTGGCGAGGTCGTCGTACGAGTACTTGAGCCAGTGCTTGCCGCCCGTCTGCTGGGCGTAGGTGTCGCTCATGTGCGCGTAGTAGGCGTCCGGCAGATACCGGGCCTCCATCGACGCCGTACCCGCCTTGCGCATCATCTCGGCGATCTGGCCGCCGGTGTAGGTGATGGTGAGGTTGCCCTTGAGGCCGTGACCCCAGGTGAGGGCGCCGTTGGCCGTCATCGCCATGAGGTCGCCCATGGACGTGCTGGAGCGCACCTTGGCCGAGTCGGCCTTGTCGGTGGACTTCTCGGCGGAACGCAGGGCCGCGATGGGGCTGACGTGTATCGCGCCCCCGCCGGCCGCCTTGCCGCCCTTGTCGCCGTCCTGGGAGCCGCAGGCGGCCACACCCGTCAGCGCGGCGACCACCGCGATCGAGAGGCCCATCCGGCGCGCGGTCGTGCTCTTCATGTCGTCCCACCCCTATGCGAGTCCTGTGCCTGCACCGTAACCCAGGCCACTGACAGTCGTACGAAAGGTCGCACAAAGAAAGGACGGGCCCCGCACCTGGAAGGTTGCAGGGCCCGCCCTCTAGTTACGCGTACCTGACGCGGCTGCCGGGGGTGAGCGGAAGGCTCAGACGGCGGCCGGGTCCTCCTCGACGAGGAGGTTGCGGGTGCGGTTCGGGTCGACCGGGATGCCGGGGCCCATCGTGGTGGCGATGGCGGCCTTCTTGATGTAGCGACCCTTGGCGGCGGACGGCTTCAGACGGAGGATCTCCTCCAGCGCGGCGCCGTAGTTCTCCACCAGCTTGCTGTCGTCGAACGACACCTTGCCGATGATGAAGTGCAGGTTCGAGTGCTTGTCGACGCGGAACTCGATCTTGCCGCCCTTGATGTCGGTGACGGCCTTGACCACGTCGGGGGTGACGGTGCCGGTCTTCGGGTTCGGCATCAGACCACGCGGGCCCAGGACACGGCCGAGGCGGCCGACCTTGCCCATGAGGTCCGGGGTGGCGACGACCGCGTCGAAGTCCAGACGGCCCTTCGCCACCTCGTCGATCAGCTCGTCGGCACCGACGATGTCGGCGCCCGCGGCACGCGCGGCCTCGGCACGGTCACCGGTCGCGAAGACCAGGACCCGGGCGGTCTTACCGGTGCCGTGCGGAAGGTTCACGGTGCCACGGACCATCTGGTCGGCCTTGCGCGGGTCGACACCCAGACGGAAGGCGACCTCGACGGTGCCGTCGAACTTGGTCGTGGAGGTCTCCTTGGCGAGACGGACGGCCTCGAGCGGGGCGTACAGCTTCTCCCGGTCGATCTTGGCGTCCGCAGCGCGGAGAGCCTTGCTGCGCTTGCTCACAACTGCTCCTGTGTGTTCTGAAAGGAGTCGTGGTACGGGCCGAGCAGGCCCTGCCACGTGCGACCGGCTACGGCCGCATGACTGCTAGGGGTGGGTTCAGCCCTCGACCGTGACGCCCATGGAGCGCGCGGTACCGGCGATGATCTTCGCGGCCGCGTCCAGGTCGTTGGCGTTGAGGTCGGGCAGCTTCGTCTGGGCGATCTCGCGGACCTGCGCCTCGGTGATCTTGGCGACCTTGGTCTTGTGCGGCTCGCCGGAGCCCTTCTCGATGCCCGCGGCCTTGAGGATCATCTTGGCGGCCGGCGGCGTCTTGGTGACGAAGGTGAAGGAACGGTCCTCGTAGACCGTGATCTCCACCGGGATGACCCAACCGCGCTGCGACTCGGTCGCGGCGTTGTAGGCCTTGCAGAACTCCATGATGTTGACGCCGTGCTGACCCAGCGCGGGGCCGACCGGCGGGGCCGGGTTGGCGGCGCCGGCCTGGATCTGGAGCTTGATGAGCCCCGTGACCTTCTTCTTCTTGGGAGGCATGCTCTCTCCGGGTCCTTACTGAGAGGTTGATTGCCATCCGCGCCGCGACCTGCGCCCATCGGGGCAAGATCCCGCAGATGGCATACCGCCCAACGATAGCCGCTGTCCCCTCGAGACAAGAAATCGCGCTGGTCAGCGGGCCTGCGGATGCCTGCGGCCGGCTGAGCCGGGCCGGGTGACGTAAGGACCGCCGAGGGCTGTGGGCGGCCCGTGGCCAGCCGCACCCACGTGGCGGAGCCGCACATCGAAAACGCCCGGAGCCCCCGGACGACATACTCGCGTCGGCCGCAGCCCCGCCGCCCGGCACGAGACGCAAGCCATGGGCGCGCGGCACCCCGCCCCTCCGTGGGGCAGCGGGCGGACGTGCCGCCGGGGCGAGGGGGCCCGGCCAGCGCGCCCGGCCGCGGGCACCCGCGGGCGCGGAACGCCGAAGGCGCCCCGGCCCGGTGTTCACCGGTGGGGCGCCCTCGCTGCGCAGGTCGGCCGACAGGCCTCAGTTCTTCTGGATCTGGTCGAAGGAGAGCTCGACCGGCGTCTCGCGGCCGAAGATCTCCACCAGGCCCTTGACCTTCTTCGAGTCGGGGTTGATCTCGTTGATGGTCGCCTGCAGCGTGGCGAACGGGCCGTCGGTGACGGTGACCGAGTCGCCGACCTCGAAGTCCAGCACCTGGACCTCGACCTTGCGCTGCGGGGCGGGCTTGCCCTCGGCCTCGGCGGCCTCGCGGGCGGCCTTCTCCTCGGCCTCCGGGGCGAGCATCTTGACGATCTCGTCCAGGGTCAGCGGGTACGGGTCGTAGGCGTTGCCGACGAAGCCGGTGACGCCGGGGGTGTTGCGGACGACGCCCCAGGACTCGTTGGTCAGGTCCATGCGGACCAGGACGTAACCCGGCAGCTTGTTCTGCTTGATCGTCTTGCGGTCGCCGTTCTTGATCTGGACGACCTCTTCCTGCGGCACCTCGGCCTGGAAGATGTAGTCCTCGACGTTCAGCGAGACGGCGCGCTGCTCCAGGTTGGTCTTCACGCGGTTCTCGTAACCGGCGTAGGTGTGGATGACGTACCACTCGCCGGGCAGGGAGCGCAGTTCCTGGCGCAGGGCCTCGATCGGGTCGACCGGCGCGGCCGGCTCCTCCTCGGCTGCCTCCGCGACGGCGGCTTCCTCGTCGCCCTCTTCGGCGTCGTCTTCCTCGTCCTCGACGTGCAGGGCGGCCTCTTCGGCCGGCTCGCCCGACTCGGCTTCGGCAGCCTCGAACTCGTCCCGCTCATCCGCGCCTTCGACGATGTCGAGCTCGTCGTCCACCGTCTCGTCCGGCTCGATGGCGTCGTTCAGGTTCGGGTCAGACACGATGGCTGCTTCTTCCTGGATACATAGGGGTGGAACATGCGAAAACGGGCGCCGGTACCACGGCGCCCTTCGCTCTTGGCTCAGCCGAAGACGTACTTGGCCGCGTGGTTGAGCCCATAGTCAATCACGGTCACCAGGGCGATCATGATGGTGACGAAGAAGATCACCACGGTGGTGTACGAGGTCAGCTGATTGCGCGACGGCCAGACGACCTTGCGGAGTTCCGCGATGATCTGGCGGTAGAAGGTGGCGAGGCGCTTGAGCGGGCCCTTCTTGGCACGCTTGCCGCCCTTGCGGGCCTTCTTCTCGGGCACCTCGTCCTGGGCATCAGGCGTGTCGATGGAGCCCACGGCGTCCGTCATAATCCTCACCTGATCCCGGGTCGTGGCCGTGCCGCGCCCGGTTTCTGAGCCGCACGGCGGTGCATTGCTGTACGTACATGCGCACACATCCTGGCGGTGTGTGTAGCAGGGCCGGAGGGACTTGAACCCCCAACCGCCGGTTTTGGAGACCGGTGCTCTACCAATTGAGCTACGACCCTTTGTGTGTCCCCCAACGTACCGCATCCGACCGGATGCTCGGTGTGCACCGGTTGCGGCGGCGGCTGCTGAAGGCCAACGAGGTGAGAGTGTACGTGGTCCGCGGCGCGGCGTCGAACAGAATGCGGCCGCCCGGAGCCGCCTGACCGAAGATCGTCCTGGCCGACGGGCGGATTCGGACGCCTGTTCACGCCTCGACCCCATGCTGTTCAGTCTGTGAAACCCGTGTGCCGGGGGTATTTCCGGTCTGGAACGATGGGCCTCATGAGCGCTGCAACCCCTCCCACCGAGCGCCGGGTCTCCGCCCGAGTCGGCGCGATCTCCGAGTCCGCCACCCTCGCCGTGGACGCCAAGGCCAAGGCCCTGAAGGCCGCCGGGCGTCCGGTGATCGGCTTCGGCGCCGGTGAGCCCGACTTCCCGACCCCGGACTACATCGTCGAGGCGGCCGTCGAGGCCTGCAAGAACCCCAAGTACCACCGCTACACACCGGCGGGCGGCCTGCCCGAGCTGAAGGCCGCGATCGCCGCGAAGACGCTGCGCGACTCCGGCTGGGAGCCGGACGTCTCGCAGATCCTGGTCACCAACGGCGGCAAGCAGGCCATCTACGAGGCGTTCGCCGCGATCCTCGACCCGGGCGACGAGGTCATCGTCCCGGCGCCGTACTGGACGACGTACCCGGAGTCGATCCGCCTGGCCGGCGGCGTCCCGGTGGAGGTCGTGGCCGACGAGACCACCGGCTACCGCGTCACCGTGGAACAGCTGGAGGCGGCACGCACGGAGAAGACCAAGGTCGTCCTCTTCGTCTCCCCGTCCAACCCGACCGGCGCGGTGTACTCCGAGGCCGAGACCGAGGCGATCGGCCGCTGGGCCATCGAGCACGGCCTGTGGCTGCTGACCGACGAGATCTACGAGCACCTGGTCTACGGCGACGCGGTGTCCGTGTCCCTGCCGGCCCTGCTGCCCGAGCTGCGCGACAAGTGCATCGTGGTCAACGGTGTCGCCAAGACGTACGCCATGACGGGCTGGCGCGTGGGCTGGGTCATCGGCCCGAAGGACGTGGTCAAGGCCGCGACGAACCTGCAGTCGCACGCCACCTCGAACGTCTCCAACGTGGCCCAGGTGGCCGCCCTGGCCGCCGTCTCCGGCGATCTGGAGGCCGTGGCGAAGATGCGTGAGGCGTTCGACCGGCGCCGCAAGACCATCGTGCGGATGCTCAACGAGATCGAGGGCGTGCTCTGCCCGGAGCCCGAGGGCGCCTTCTACGCCTACCCGTCGGTGAAGGCACTGCTCGGCAAGGAGATCCGCGGCAAGCGCCCGCGGAACACCGTCGAGCTGGCCGCGCTGATCCTGGAGGAGGCCGAGGTCGCGGTCGTCCCGGGCGAGGCCTTCGGCACGCCGGGCTATCTGCGGCTGTCGTACGCGCTCGGTGACGAGGACCTCGTCGAGGGCGTGAGCCGGATGCAGAAGCTGCTGGCGGAGGCGCGGGACTGACGTCCCGGTTCGGCGCTTCACGCGCGCGTGCGGGCCGTTTCCCTCCGGGGAGGCGGCCCGTTCCTTTGTGCGAGCAAGACCACGAACGGGCAAACGGCTTCCAGGAGGGCGGCCGCGTACGGCAGGATCCTGGGATGGAGCGTGTACGTGATCTCTCTGAGCTGCCGAAAGCCCATCTGCACCTGCACTTCACCGGCTCGATGCGGCCGGGGACCGTCCTGGAACTGGCCGACAAGTACGGCGTACCTCTGCCCGATGCGCTGACGGAAGCGCTGACCAGCGGCGAACCGCCCAAGCTGCGGGCCACGGACGAGCGGGGCTGGTTCCGTTTCCAGCGGCTGTACGACGCGGCCCGCTCCTGCCTGCGCCGGCCGGAGGACATCCAGCGGCTGGTCCGGGAGGCCGCCGAGGAGGACCTGAAGGACGGTTCGGGCTGGCTGGAGATCCAGGTCGACCCGACATCGTACGCGCCCCGCCTGGGCGGCCTGATCCCGGCGCTGGAGATCATCCTGGACGCGGTGGAGACGACGTCCCGGGAGACCGGCCTCGGCATGGGCGTCCTGGTGGCCGCCAACCGCATGAAGCACCCCCTGGACGCACGCACCCTGGCCCGCCTGGCGGTGCGCTACGCGGACCGGGGCGTGGTCGGCTTCGGACTCTCCAACGACGAGCGGCGTGGCATGGCGCGGGACTTCGACCGGGCCTTCCACATCGCGCGCGAGGGCGGTCTGCTGTCGGCCCCGCACGGCGGTGAGCTGACCGGCCCCGCCTCGGTCCGGGACTGCCTGGACGACCTGCACGCCTCCCGGATCGGGCACGGGGTGCGCTCGGCGGAGGACCCGCGGCTGCTGAAGCGGCTGGCCGACCGGGGCGTGACCTGCGAGGTGTGCCCGGCCTCCAATGTGGCGCTCGGCGTGTACGAGAAGCCGGAGGACGTCCCGCTGCGCACCCTCTTCGAGGCGGGCGTTCCCATGGCCCTCGGGGCCGACGACCCGCTGCTGTTCGGCTCCCGGCTGGCGGCCCAGTACGAGTTCGCCCGCAACGCCCACGGCTTCACGGACGCCGAACTCGCGGAGCTGGCCCGGCAGTCGGTACGGGGCTCGGCCGCTCCGGAGGACGTCAGGGCGCGGCTGCTGGCCGGGGTGGACGACTGGCTGGCTCGCCCGGCCGCCTGAAGCGGGCGTAGGGCGGATAGGCCTGGAGGCAGCTCAGCACCTCCGGGCCGCGCCGGGTGCCGGACTCGTCCCTCAGGCCCCGGACGCACTGCATGAGGGCGGGGCCGCCCTTGACGATCCGTTTCCGCCGGGGGCTCCGGCCCGCCGCAGAGGCACAGGACATGGCCGTGTCGGCGAAGACGTCGCGGCCGCCGACGAGAAAGAACGTCCGCGCGTGGGTCCTGTGCCGCAGCATGTCCCGGAAGTCCGCGTCGTGACGGCGCCGCTCCCGGGCCGCCGCGTCCCGCGCGGTGCGCGCCTCGTCGGTCCCGACCGTCCGCGGGCTGCCCCGGACCCTCAGCGCGAGGCTCACTCGGAGGGCTCCGCAACGGAGATTCCGCCCAGCAGGGTCTGCGTGAGCCGGGCGGCGAACTCGTCCACAGGAGGTCGCTCGCCGCTCTCGGTGGCGTCGTAGGCGAACGCTCGCTGGGCGCAGGCTCCGAGGAGGAGGGAGGCGGCCGCGAAGGTGTCGGCGTCGGCGCGGACGCGGCCGATGGCCTGTTCCGCGCGGAGGTAGGCGTCCAGGTCCTGGATGGGCGTGTGCGGGCCCGAGCCGATCTTGCGCAGGGCGTCGTCGTGGCGCCGTTTGAGCTGGGTCTCGGCGTACAGGGAGGCGGCTATCGGAAAGCTCTGCTCGTAGAACAAGGCGGCCTGGCGGGCGATGCGGGTGAGGTTCTCCCGCAGAGTGCCCTGTCCGGGCTCGGTGACGAGGCTGGTGAGCAGGGGCATGAGCCGGGGCAGGCGCTCGGAGAGCACCCGGACGAACAGCTCCTCCTTGCTGTCGAAGTATTTGTAGAGGGCCGCTTCGGAGCAGCCGGCCGCCTTGGCGATCTCCTTGGTGGTGGCGCGGGCGAGTCCGACGGTGAGCATCAGCTCGTGGGCCGCGTCGAGGATGCGGACACGCGCCGGCTTCGTCTCCATGGGATCTCCGATCGGCCTTGACGGATGGGTGAGTACTTACCCACCCTAGAGGCCGACGGGGTGAGTAAACACTCACCCACCACTTCCCGAGTGCGGGAGCAGTCATGAACCTCACCGTTTTCGGCGCCACCGGCGGGATCGGCCGGGAGATCGTCCGGCAGGCGCTCGGCGCCGGCCACCGGGTCACGGCCGTGGTCCGCGATCCGGCCCGGCTGGACGTCACGGGGGACGCGCTGGAGGTGTTCACCGCGGACCTGACCGACCCGGAGCGACTGCGTGCCGCCGTCGTCGGCCGGGACGCCGTCCTGTCCGGCCTGGGCGCACGCGGCCGCAAGAACGCCGGGGACGCCGCCCGGCTGACCCGTGCGGTCCTGCGCGCGATGGAAGCCGAGGGCGTACGACGGTTGCTGGTGGTCAGCGCCGCACCCGTCGGCCCGGCTCCGGAGGACGACGGCGCCCTGGATCGCGGCGTACGGGGCCTGGTCTCGGCGATCCTGAAGGACATCTACGCCGATCTGCGCGAGATGGAGGCCGAGCTGGCCCGCAGCGGCACCGACTGGACGTCCGTACGGCCGCCGCGCCTGTGGAACAAGCCGCTCACCGGCCGTTACCGCACCGTCGTCGGCGGCTTCCCGCGCGAGGGCCGCTTCATCGCGCGCGCGGACGTCGCCCACGCGATGCTGTCGATGATCGAAGACGAGGGGACGGTGAAGCAGGGGGTGGGGGTGGCCTACTGAGTGGCCTGCTGAGCCGGTACGGCTCACGGAAGCCGGTGCGGCTCACGGAAGCCGGTGCGGTAGAGGCTCACGCGAGCCGGTACGGCTGACGCTCCCGCCGCGCCGGTGCGGGGGCAGGCCGCACGCGCGCCGGCCGGTCAGAGGCGCACGCCCACCGTGACCGGCTCGTTGACCAGGGTGACACCGAAGGCGTCGCGTACCCCGGCGACCACCTCGCGGGCCAGCGCCAGCAGGTCCTCGGTGGTGGCGCCGCCCCGGTTGGTGAGGGCGAGGGTGTGCTTGGTGGAGATGCGGGCGGGCCCGGTTCCGTAGCCCTTGGTGAAGCCGGCCTTGTCGATCAGCCAGGCCGCGGAGGTCTTCCTGCGGCCCTCGCCCGCCGGATAGGCGGGCGGCTCGACGCTCTCCCCCAGCCGCTCGCGCACACGCGCGTGGAACGCGGCGAACTGCTCGTCGGTGAGGATCGGGTTGGTGAAGAAGGACCCGGCCGACCAGGTGTCGTGGTCCTCGTGGTCGAGGACCATGCCCTTGCCGGCGCGCAGCTTCAGGACGGTCTCACGGGCGTCGGACAGCGGCACCCGGTCACCCGGCTCGACGCCGAGCGCACGGGCCGCCTCCGCGTACTTGACCGGCGCGGAGAGCCCGCCCGCGTCCTCCAGTCCGAACCGGACACGCAGCACGACATACCGCTTCGGGTCGGCCTTGAAGCGGCTGTGACGGTACGAGAAGGCGCACTCCTCGTTCGTCAGCGTGACGGTCTCGCCATTCCGCCGGTCATACGCGATCACCTCGGTGATGGTGGCGGAGACCTCCTGGCCGTAGGCGCCCACGTTCTGGATCGGCGTGGCACCCGCGGACCCCGGGATGCCGGCCAGGCACTCGATCCCGGCGAGCCCGGCCTCGACCGTGCGGGCGACGGCGTCCGTCCACACCTCGCCGGCCGCCAGCTCCAGCGTGGTGCCGCGCAGTTCGACACCGCGCGTGGCGATGCGCAGGGCGGTGCCGTCGAAGCCCTTGTCGCCGATGACCAGGTTCGATCCGCCGCCGATGACCAGCAGCGGCGTACCGCTGTCGTCGGCCTCGCGGACGGCGGCGATCACCTCGGCGTCGGTCCCGGCGGTGACCAGCCGCGTCGCGGGACCGCCCAGCCGGAAGGTGGTCAGCGGAGCAAGGGGGGCGTCGTGGAGTACCTGCACGGGCCCAAGACTACGAGACACCTCCGACAGCGCCGCACGCATGCAGGCGGTGCCTTCTGGCCACGCAACCGCCGACGATCGCCTGGCCGTCTCCGCCGGGGCGCGCGGAGGCGGGTCGGTCGGCAGCACGCGCGCGACACGACCGGGCTCGCCGGCCAGCGCCGAGATTCTCGGACAGGACACGCGCGGGGTCCTCGGACCACCCCTGTCGACCGTCGTTCCGCATCTCTTCGTCACCGGGACGCGTGCCAAGGCCCTCGACCGCCCCACCCCGCCACGCCGATGCCCCGGACCCGGTCGGCCGCCCGGCGCAAGCGCACGCGCGCGTAGCCCTCTCTCGAGGTCCACGCGCGCGTGCGGGAGGGGCTGGCGGCCGCCGCTCTATGTCAGCCGCTGCATCGCCTCCTCCCAGCTCACCGGCAGCCGGTCGCTGGAGGTCTGCCAGGTGGCGAAGGCGACGTCGTGCATCTGGGAGGCCAGGTGGCGGGAGGTGGGCCGGTGCGCCCCGGAGTGGGCGAAGGCCTTGAGAGCCTCGGCCGACTCCCAGACGGACAACGTCCAGAAGACCCGCCGCAGCGGCTGCGCCCTGAGGGAGGCCCCGTAGGCGCCGGGCGCGTGGGCGACCTGCCGCCACACGGCGGGGGTACGGGCGAGGAAGCGGAGGGCGCCCCAGAGGGTGCGGGTCTCGAAGCGGGAGGCGAAGACGTGGACCTCGGTGTCCTGCGGCGGGCTGTTCGGCACGGACCAGGGAAGCGTGGGCATTACGGGCTCCTTGCGGGGGTCCGGGTCAGCGGGTGGTGGACTCCAGGACCGGGGCGGGCGTCTGCTCGGCCGCGGGGGCGGCCTGGCCGGGGGCGCCGCGGCGGGCCGGGATCAGCAGGGCGGCGACCCCGGCGAGGACGACCACCGCCGAGCCGGTGACCAGGGCGGGCCGCAGGCCGTCCACGAAGCTCTGCGCACTCTCGTAGCCGCCCTGCGCGGAGAAGATCGACGACATGACCGCGATGCCGAGCGCGCCGCCCACCTCGCGCAGCGCGTTGTTCGCGCCCGAGGCGACGCCCTGTTCCTGCGGCCGGACGCTGGACATCACCAGGTTGGCCGCCGGGGCGAAGAACAGGGCCATGCCGACGCCGCTGATGATCAGGGCGGGCAGCTGGACGGCGTAGGAGGCGTCGGCGGTGGCCACGTAGGCCATGTAGCCGAGGCCGGCCGCCTGGAGGAACAGGCCCGCCGCGACGACCGGGCGGCCGCCGACGCGGTCGGACAGGATCCCGGCGATCGGCGCGACGAGCATCGGCATGCCGGTCCACGGCAGCATCCTGAGGCCCGCCTCGGTGGGCGAGTAGCCGAGCACGCCCTGCATGTACTGGCTGAGCAGGAAGATGGAGCCGAACATCCCGACGAACATCAGCAGGCTGGCCGCGTTGATCCCGGAGAAGGCGCGGGAGCGGAACAGGCGCATCGGCAGCATCGGGGCGGCCGCGCGGGAGCTGTAGAGGACGAAGCCCGCCAGCAGGGTTCCGCCCGCGATCAGCGCGGTCAGCACCACGGAGTCGGTCCAGCCGTCGGCGGGCCCGCGGACCAGGCCGTACACGATCCCGAAGAGTCCGCCGCTGGCCAGCAGTGTGCCGGGGACGTCGAGCCGGGCACCGATGCCGTAGGACTCGGCCAGCCGCAGCCGCGCGAGCGGCAGCACGGCCAGGCCGAGCGGGACGTTCAGCCAGAAGATCCAGTGCCAGGAGACGTGCTCGGTGAGGCTGCCGCCGATGAGGGGCCCGGAGGCGACGGCGAGCCCGTTGACCGCACCCCAGATGCCGTACATGGTCCCGCGCTTGGCGGCGGGCACGGCCGCGGTCAGCAGGGTCAGCGTGAGCGGCATCATCACGGCCGCGCCGACACCCTGGACCGCGCGGGCGGCGATGAGGGAGCCGATGCCGGGTGCCATGGCCGCGGCGGCGGAGGCGCCGGTGAAGACGGCGAGTCCGGCGATGAAGAGCCGACGGCGGCCGAAGCGGTCGCCGAGCGCGGCACCGAACATCAGCAGGACGGCGAAGGTGAGCGTGTAGGCGCTCACGGTCCACTCCAAGTCCTCCAGCGCGCCCCCGAGATCCTGGCGGATGGAGGGGAGGGCGGTGGTGACGACGAGGTTGTCGAGGGCCGCCATGAATCCGGCGACGCTGGTGATCACGAGGGCCCATACGGCTCCCCCGCGCGGTGCGCTGTTCCGTGCGGTCTGCTCTGACATCTTCTCCCCCTGAGGGCGGTCTCTAGTTAGTTATCGATGACTAACTTTTGCGGTGATGAAAGGCGATACCGCCTTCTCCGCACTTGCGCTACTCCCCCAGGCGACCCGTCAGCCGGGCCGACGGGTAGAGCCCTTCCCACACCCGGTGCTCAGGAGGAAAGCCCATGGCCAC
Source organism: Streptomyces sp. NPDC006314 (assembly GCF_040613075.1). Taxonomy (NCBI): domain Bacteria; kingdom Bacillati; phylum Actinomycetota; class Actinomycetes; order Kitasatosporales; family Streptomycetaceae; genus Streptomyces; species Streptomyces sp. NPDC006314. The sequence continues at coordinate 145,707 of NZ_JBEXRL010000010.1, forward strand.
CAAGCAGTTGATGAGCATCCCGTACGCCAGGAAGACGGTCGTCTCGTCGACGTCCGCGCCGAGCGCCAGGCGCACGGTGTCCCACAGCCGCATCCAGCCGGCCCGTACCCCCTCGCCGAACTCACGGTCGCCCTCCTGCTCCGCGGCCGCCACGGCGACATACGTCTGCATCTGCATCATCAGCCGCTCGGGCCGTTCCGCGATGACACGGGTGTACGCGTTCCCCATGGCATGCAGGGCCTCTTCCCCCTGCAGCCCCTCGGCGGCCTCCTCGAAGGTCCGGATGGTGTCCTCCACGCAGCGTTCCGCCGCCGCCAGGAAGATCGCCTTCTTGCCCGGGAAGAGCCGGAAGAGATACGGCTGCGAGACCCCGACCCGCTTGGCGATCGCCTCGGTGGAGGTGCCGTGGTAGCCACCGCGCGCGAACTCGGTGGTCGCCGCACGGATGACGCTCTCACGCCGCTCCTCTGCGCTCATTCTGGGCATGCCGAATAAGTTAGTACTCAATCACTAACTTGGTCAAGGGATCACACCGTCCGCCCGGCCGCCGGTACGCGTAAGGGACGCCCCACAAGGGAGGACGCCCCTTACCTGCAAGCTCTTCCGGCTCGTCAGGCCAGTCGCACGACCGCCCGGGACATGCCCAGCACCTTCTGACCCGCGCTCATGGCCGTGAGGTCGACACGCACCGTGTTGTCGTCCAGCTTGGCCGCCACCTTGCCGCTGACCTCGATGACGGCGCCCTCGTCGTCGTTCGGCACGATGACGGGCTTGGTGAAGCGGACGCCGTACTCCACGACCGCACCGGGGTCGCCGAGCCAGTCGGTGACCACCCGGATCGCCTCGGCCATGGTGAACATGCCGTGCGCGATGACGTCCGGGAGGCCGACCTCCTTGGCGAACTTCTCGTTCCAGTGGATCGGGTTGAAGTCCCCCGAGGCGCCCGCGTAGCGCACGAGCGTGGCACGGGTCACGGGGAAGCTCTGCGCCGGCAGCTCGCTGCCGACCTCGACGTCGTCGTACGCGATCTTCGCCGTCATCAGGTCCTCACGCCTCCTCGGCCGCGCGGGCCACGAGCTTGGTCCAGGCGGTCACGACGTGCTCGCCCGCCTCGTCGTGCACCTCGCCTCGGATGTCCAGGATGTCGTTGCCCGCGAGGGACTTGATCGCCTCGATGGTGGAGGTGACCGTGAGCCGGTCGCCGGCCCGGACCGGCCGGCTGTAGGCGAACTTCTGGTCCCCGTGCACCACGCGGCTGTAGTCCAGCCCGAGCTGCGGATCCTGGACGACCTGTCCCGCGGCGCGGAAGGTGATGGAGAACACGAAGGTCGGCGGGGCGATCACGTCGGGGTGGCCGAACGCCTTTGCGGCCTCCGGGTCCGTGTACACCGGGTTGGCCTCTCCCACCGCCTCGGCGAACTCGCGGATCTTCTCCCGGCCCACCTCATAGGGCGCGGTGGGCGGGTAGGTCCGTCCCACGAAGGACTGGTCGAGCGCCATGGCCCGGCACCTCCTGATCTCTGCTGTGATGGCCCCAAATTAGCCGGAAACCAGCCGGGGACGTGCGCCGGGGCGCGTGGGGCGAGGGTCGGCGAGTGATCACCGAGCCGGTGAACGAGGGGGCGGCGAGCAGACGAACGAGCGGGTCCACCGAGCCGGCCGACCTGCCGGTCGCCCGAGTAGGCCGGACCTGCCGGTCGCCGAGTGGGCCGGACCTGCCGGTCGCCGAGTGGCGAAAACGCCGTGAGGCCGCCCCCTCGGAAGGGGACGGCCTCACGAACGAGCCTATTTATCGCGTTTCGCGGTGCGCGGTGTGCGCATTGCAACGCGGGCAGTGCTTCTTCATCTCAAGACGATCCGGGTTGTTACGCCGGTTCTTCTTGGTGATGTAGTTCCGCTCCTTGCACTCCACGCAGGCCAGCGTGATCTTCGGGCGGACGTCGGTGGCAGCCACGTGAGTGCTCCTAAGACGAACGGATGGACTAATTCAACGCAAGAAAGAGTAGCCGATCGAAGGACCGACCCCGCAATCGGCTACTGTCAGTAGCGGTGACCGGACTTGAACCGGTGACACAGCGATTATGAGCCGCTTGCTCTACCGACTGAGCTACACCGCTGAGATGCGATCGGGCCCCGTCTCTCGACGGGAGCCTCTCACACCAGAGCCCCAAAACGGAATCGAACCGTTGACCTTCTCCTTACCATGGAGACGCTCTGCCGACTGAGCTATTGGGGCGAGCGATGAAGACATTACACGGTCCGCCGCCGTTCACCCAAATCCGTATCCGGCCGCCCATCCCGCCCCGCTTCCCAGCCCTCTCCGCCGCCTCCTGAGCCCCCAGGGAGTACGGGTGTGCCGACGGGCCTGGGCCTGGGCCGGCGGCGACGGCACGGGCGCGCGACGGTGTGGGCGCGGGCGGGCGGCTTCGCGAGGGGGCGCAGGCGGCCATGCGGGCGGGGACGAGGCTTTGCGGTGCGAGGGCGGGCACGCGCGCGTTCGCGCCTACGCGCAGAGCACGCGCGCGGGGCAGGTGGCCGTCGCCGGGAACGGCGAGCGCCACGCGCCTGGGCGACACGTGTACCGCCAAGGGTGGACCACGCCGGTACGACTATTGCGCTCCTACGCGTCCCGCGGGGTGCGTCACCCTAGGCTCGACTCACTCTGCGTGATCTTGGGGTCCCGGCCTCCGAGCCCTCACGCCGGCCAGTCCAGAGCCCCCGGCCCGACCCTGGAGCGCGATGCCCGACAGCCAGCCGCAGCCCCCTCCGCCGAACTCGTCGGGGTCCTCGGGATCGGCCGACCAGGCCGCCCTGTTGCTGTGCGGGGCGCGGCTCACCGACGGCCGGACCGTGGACGTACGGCTGAGCGGCGGGCGCATCGAGGCGGTGGGCACGGCCGGCAGCCTCGCGCCGGGCCCGGCCCGGAAGGCCGCCGCGCGCGTGGACCTGAGCGGTTACCTGCTCCTCCCGGCACCCGCCGAACCGCACGCCCACGGCGACACCGCCCTGTCCGCCGAACGCCCCGGCCCGGCGTCGTACGCCCCCGAGGACGTCCAGCGCCGGGCGACGGAGGCGGCCCTGCTGCAACTCGGGCACGGGGCGACGGCGGCACGCGCGCACGTGCGCGTGGGCGACGTCCAGGGACTCGGCGCGCTGGGCGCGGTTCTGCAGGCCCGGCGGTCGCTGCGAGGGCTCGCCGAGCTGACGACGGTGGCGATGCCCCGGCTGCTGACCGGGGTGGCCGGGGCCGACGGACTCGTGATGCTGCGGGACGCGGTGAAGATGGGCGCCTCCGTGGTGGGAGGCTGCCCGGACCTGGACCCGGACCCCACGGGCTACGTGGAGGCGGTCCTGGAGGTGGCCTCCGAACACGGCTGCCCGGTGGACCTGCACACGGACGCCGCCGACCCGACCCGGTTGTCCCGGCTCGCCGCCATGGCGGGGGGCCTGCGCCCCGGCGTGACGATCGGGCCGTGCGCCGGTCTCGCGCGCCTGCCCCCCGAGGCCGCCTCCCGTGCCGCGGACCAGCTCGCGGCGGCCGGCGTGACGGTGGTGTGCCTGCCCCAGGGCGGCTGCGGCGGAGCCGACCGGCAGGGCACGGCTCCGGTACGGCTGCTGCGCGCGGCCGGGGTGCGGGTGGCGGCCGGGAGCGGCGCCCTGCGCGACGTCTCCAACCCCGTCGGCCGCGGCGACCCGCTGGAGGCCGCCTACCTCCTCGCCTCCGCCCATGGGCTGCGCCCGGAGGACGCCTACGACGCGGTGTGCGCCTCGGCCCGAGCGGTGCTGGGTCTGCCGGACGTGCGTGTGGAGGCGGGCTTTCCGGCGGAGCTCCTCGCCGTACGCGGCGATCACCTTGCCGGAGCGCTCTCCCTGGCCTACAGCCGGATCGTGGTGCACCGGGGCCGGGTGGTGGCACGCACCAGCGCGGTGCGCGAGTACTGCAACTCGGCGGCCGCGGCGGAACTCGGGTTGCCGCGGCAGGGCCGGGGAGAACTGTCGTGAGGCGGTGCGGAGCGGGGTACGGCGCCCGGCGGGGCGCGCGGTCCGGCGTATGCGCCGGCGGCCCGAGCGTGTCGACGGCGCGGGATACGGCGTGCGCGCGGGGTGCCTGACCGATCACTGCTCCCTGGGGTGCGATCAGCCGGTGTACGGCGGGCGCAGGACGGTCGCCGCACGCCGAGCGCCCGCCGTTTCCGCGTGAGCCGGGCGCGCTCCGGCCGCGCCGGTTAACTCGTGCGGCGGATGCGCCTCTTCGGGCGTACGGTCGGAATCATGCGTATTGTCATCGCTGGTGGTCATGGTCAGATCGCGCTGCGGCTGGAGCGTCTGCTCTCCGCGCGCGGGGACGAGGTGGCCGGAATCATCCGCAAGGCCGAGCAGGGCGACGATCTGCGGGCGGCCGGAGCCGAACCGGTCCTGCTCGACCTGGAGTCCGCTTCGGTGGAGGGGGTCGCGGCGCACCTGCAGGGCGCCGACGTGGCGGTCTTCGCGGCCGGCGCGGGCCCGGGCAGCGGTACGGGTCGCAAGGAGACGGTGGACAGGGGCGCGGCGGTGCTGTTCGCGGACGCGGCCGTCCGTGTGGGCGTACGCCGCTTCGTGGTGGTGTCCTCGATGGGCGCGGACCCGGCGCACCAGGGGGACGAGGTCTTCGACGTGTACCTGCGCGCCAAGGGTGAGGCCGACGCTTACGTCACCCGGCAGGAAGCGCTGGACTGGACGATCCTGCGCCCCGGCTCGCTGACGGACGCCGCGGGCACGGGCCAGGTCCGGCTGGAGGCGCACACCGGGCCGGGGTCGGTGCCACGGGACGACGTGGCGGCCGTCCTGGCGGAATTGGTGGACACGCCGGCGACGGCCGGTCTGACGCTGGAGCTGATCAGCGGCTCGACGCCGGTGTCGGTCGCCGTGAAGTCGGTGGCCGGGAACTGAGTCCGAGCGCCGGCCGATGAATGGTGGGGCGTCGGGACCATGGGCGATGCGCGGCGGGCCACCGGCAATGCCCGGGAGGACCGCTGACGCACCGTCGGGGCGCCAGAGTTCCGTCCGTCGGAACTCAGAACCGGGAACTCAGAACAGGGGGAGCTGCCCGGGAAAGTGCGGTACGACGTACCCGTCCAACGACGGCTGCACCGCCCCCGGTTGTGCCGGTCGCCGGGATCCGGCGCAGGAGACGAGGTCCGCGCTCTTCCGCGCCCCGGGCGGGTCGTGGCGCGCGAAGCGGCCCGCGACGACGGCGATTTCGCGGTGGCACACGGGACAGGTTCTGCGTCGGGAGGACATGCCGTCAGTGTGCCCGTAGCCGGGCGGAGGCGACATCGCCGTCAGGTCCGGGTCTCCGCCTCCCACCGGTCGGGGCCCACTCCGCGCCAGTCGATCAGCGGCGAATCGGCCACCTGCTCGGGCTCGATCTCCAGCCCGGCCCGGCGCAGGAACTCCACGAGGTCCCGCACATTGTGTGCGAGACCGAGGATCTCGCCGTCCACCCGGACCCGGCGGCCGCCGGTCGGGGACGGCAGGTGCACGATGATGGGACGTTTCCCGGCCATGGCTCCAGCATCGTCCGGACCGCCCGCTCCCGCACCCGGGCCGGTCATTCGATGATTCCCAGCACGGTGTCCGGCCGGCACAGCGGGCATGCCGCGACACCCGCTTCGGTGAGCGCGCGTACCGCCTGCTCCCGCCCGACCCCCTTCGAGCGGCCGCCGGCGCTCGAACAACCGCCGACGTGGACGTAGACCGCGTTCCGGCCGTCCAGGCCGCGCTCGACCAACCAGTCCGGAACGTTTTGCCGGACCGCCAGGCGGCGTTGCCGTTCGGTCTCCCGGCGCTCTTCGTCCGCGATCCACCGGTCCATGAGCGCGAGCTGCCTGGCCGCCTGACGTTCGACGACGCGGCGCGCGAAGCGCAGCATGTCGAGACGCGTCAGCGGACGGTTATCGTTCACACGTTCGATTCTAGTACCCGTGCGGGAAAGCGCGACCAGCAGGACCCGAACAGGCCCGAACCGGCGGTCGGGGCGGTGCCTTCGAGACGTTGCAGCGCCGGGCCGCCTCCGGCTACCGGTCAGCCGCTCGCGGACCCTGACCGCTGAAGGCAGCCGACAGAGGGCAAGCGGGAGGTGGCTGTCATTGATGTCGCAGGGCCCGCCGTCGCACACCCGTTTCGGCTACTGCCCCGGGTTCAGCGGGTTGCGTGGTCAACCCGCGGCAGGCTCGCGCTGCTGGAGGTCGTCGTAGACCAGGGGACGCGTGGCCGGCACCTCAACGCGTTCTCCGGCTGCCCGTACCACGCCGCCATGCGGCCGGCGGGGGAAGCCGTCTGACTCCGTCGGGAGAACTGCGAGCTGCCCGCGTCCGGCCGGGCACTCTGCATCTGGACGGCACACGCGCGTGGGCGCGACTGGGCCGCCTCCGGTGCGTCCCACGACGTCCGCGGGTTGAAATCTGGACGGACAACGGCGAAGCACACGAGAAGAAGGGGCTGAAGCACCGACCGCGGAAGGCGGTTCGCCGCGTACCGATCCCGCCGGAGCTGGTCGCCTTGCTGCGCTGGCAGTGACCGCGTATGGCACGGCCCCCGACGGCCGCGTGTTCCAAACGATGCGCGGCGCACTGATCCAAGACACGGGATACGACGAAGTTTGGCCGAGGCCCGGTCGCGAGCCCTCACCCCGGCGGAACGCGCATCCGTGCTGGCGAAGCGACCATATGACCTTCGTCACGCGGCTATGTCCACGTGTCACAAGCTCTAAATGAGCCACGCTCCGGTACATGCCCGGATTTGGGCTAACTCACCGGGTTCAGGTGTGATGAGGAATCGGCCTCAAACATCCTGACGTAGAGCAACAGACAATGTAGCCGTGAGATCCTCGGCCTTTTCATTCGACAGCTGGCCGAGCTTGTCGGCTGAAAGTTGCAATCCGACACCATTAGACGAGGTCAAACTTACCCGAATATTTCTACCTCTACGCGTCCGTAGCCATGTTACGAGTGCCGCAACAAATGGCGACGTCACCTCCAGCGCCGGAATCACCACAGAAATGGCATTTGCAACCGCACCCATTGATCCTGGCTCAGGATGCGGGGTAGCAATCCGTACGGCGCGAAGATGAGGATCGGAATTCAACCACTCTTGAAGTGATTCCAAATCCGGTCGCGCGTTTTCTCCCAGCACTGCAACTCTGATCTCTTCAGACCTTGAGCGACCAGCTGAGATTTGTTGGGCAGACTCAACACGGCCTTGCGCATTGAGCAAGGACGCAAGTTGATGCCTCGTTGTCGATGTACTCGGATGATCCGGACCCAGGACGCGTTCCCTCGCCTCAAGAGCACGCTGATACAGCGCCTGCGCCCTCTCAAGATCTCCCTGATCCTGCAACACAGCAGCGAGGTTAGTCAATGAAGCCAACGTACTCGGATGATCCGAACCCAGAACGCGTTCCCTCGCCTCAAGAGCACGCTGATACAGCGCCTGCGCCCTCTCAAGATCTC
>NZ_JBEXRL010000010.1:153294-316270 GCF_040613075.1 Streptomyces sp. NPDC006314
ATACAGCGCCTGCGCCCTCTCAAGATCTCCCTGATCCTGCAACACAGCAGCGAGGTTATTCAATGAAGCCAACGTACTCGGATGATCCGAACCCAGTGTCCGAATGTAAGACGCCAAGACCCGAGCGTGGAGTTCTCGCGCCCTCTCTAGGTCCCCTTGGTCTTGCAGCACGGCAGCGAGATTATTAATTGATGCCAAAGTGCTCGGGTGATCTGGGCCAAGCATTCTCTCACGCATGAGAACAAGTTGCTCATGCACTTGGAGTGCTTCTGCTGCAAAGCTACTAAACTGCTCGGCTCCGGAGCTGGACCTAACGTCACCAGTCTGTTCGAAGCGGAGGCGGAGAGAATCTCCCAGATTGGAGAGGCAGGCGATATAGTCCGGACGGTCTGATGGCGTTGAAGCAAGCGCCTGCCGTTGGCAGGAAATCGCCTCGTCCAAGTCCTCAATCGCTCCGGTGCGGGCCGCGCGACTCAGCAAGGCAGCACCAAGATTGGACAAAGCAGCGGTACGGTCGAATCCACCGCCTGCCTCTACGAGGGAAACAGCTCGACGTTGGATTGCAATTGCCTCGTCCAAGTTCGTAAGGTCTCGAGTGCGGTCTGCGCGCCGCAGCAATGCGGAACCAAGATTAGACAAAGCAGCCACGGTGCCCGGATGCCCGTCGGGCATTGAGGCGAGAGCTTGTCGCTGGAGGGCGATTGCCTCGTCCAAGTCCTCCATTGCCCCTGTGCGGTCCGCGCGGCTCAGCAAGGCAGCACCGAGATTGGACAAAGCAGCAAAATGGTCGGCCTCGCCGCCCTCTTCCCAAGAAGCCGCAGCTGCGCGCAATAGGTTGATTAGATTCTCCAGGTCGCGGCTATCCCCGGTTTCCTGGAAATGGTCCCACAGATCCTTAATGTTGTCACTTGAACGCCCGGCGCGGTTATCACTGGTCATTTGGATCACCCTCCTCGCCAAGCTTCCTAACCCAAGTGAGCGCAGTCTCAGGGCTAACAATGAAATCTACGGTACGGGTTCTTGGGTTGTACCGAACGACAACTGGAACATCGGGACCAGTCGGAGCGGCCGGCGGCTGAGATCCATCCTGACCCTCGAAACCTTCCCCGAGGGGAGCCAAATCAGTCTCCCACCCAATGCCGGATGGGGCCTCCCCTTTTTCCGACTTGGCCTCCTTCTGGGCATCTGTGTTCGGCAGAGGGTGCGTCGCAGCCTCCACGGCCAGGGCAGCGAGGAGATTGTCTTTGAGAGTGGTGTACGTCCTGTGGGAATGCGAATCGGGTCGAATGATAGTGAAATGGTCTCCAGGGATAACCCCGGTGTTAGGGAACACACTACGAGCCGACGTCGGAGTTACAATATTATCCGTGTCCCCAGCGTATGCACGGATGGTAATGGGGCAGCAATCGGATGCTACGGATTGTGCGTGTACGATTCGATTAATGACAACTTTATGAGCTTCGGTAACCGATTCATTAATAGGGCGCAATTCACGCTCTTGTGGATGCCTCCGAGCCCAGAGCCCTCGTCTCGCAATCAGAAAAATCTCGGATCCCGAGTTAGGGCAAGCAAACATGACTACGCGCTTGATTCGCTGAAGCTCCGCACCGCGCCCACCGGTGACCATTCGAGCAAGGAAGCGCTGCACAATCAGGCCACCCTGACTATGGGAAACAATAACCAGCTTGTCGTATTTCTTGGCATCCACCTCAAGAAACGTTTGAAGGCTGTCCGCAAGAGTGTCGTAGCTCGGAATCCTGCGCAATGGATTGAGGACAAACTTTGGAGACTCGTATCCGAAATAAAGAACGGGAAGGCCAGAGAGTTCCGGGTCCACTTCGAGTAGGCGCCTAATGGGGTGCCAGGTGTCTTGCGAGGAAAACAAGCCGTGAACGAAGACAACAGCAGCATCTACCATATATGCGGCTCCGCTCCGGCGCAGGTGACGACCATTCACGGAAGGCTACCGTCCGTTACAACGCTGCGCCAGTCTGCATCTATAGCCGCACATGGATTCGAAAAGTACCCGACTTGGTCGGCCCTGGAGTGCATCTCTAGGAATATGCACGCCCCGACGGCGGGGACTGCTTCAGGCGGGAAGATCACCGTTCCGTCTCCCCTGTCACGCACGGCTGAGCGGCTGTCCGTCCAGTCCCTCTCTGCGGGCACCGCGTGTCATGGTGCGCGGCGAGGTACGGAAAGTGGCCGCCGGCATCGGTAGGGCACCTGGCTCAGCTCTGGGGTGGAACCACGCTCGTAGCGGAGCGTGCCGGTCACAGGGTGGCAGTGCTCTTCCGGGTGTACGCCAAGTGCCTCAAGGGTGGAGGCAAGGCCGCCAACGCCAAGATTCTGCCTGAGCCAGGCCGGATGACGGGCCAGCATCCCGTCCACGCCCCGTCCACACACACCGAGACGCGGCGATCGAACGTGAGACAGCGTGAGACAGTCCGCTGATCACCCGGAAACGCGACAAGGGCCCCGTGACCTGCTGTTCTCGCAGGTCACGGGGCTCTCGTTCCCGTGTGGCGGCGCCAGGATTCGAACCTGGGAAGGCTGAGCCGGCAGATTTACAGTCTGCTCCCTTTGGCCGCTCGGGCACACCGCCGGGTTTCGCTGCCCGTCGAACCCGCTTTCGCCGGTGCTCCGTGGCAACGACGTAAACAATACCCGATGCAGAGGGGTGCTTCGCCACCCGATTGATCTCCGCTCCCGGGGTCGCGGGGTGGCTAGGCTGGTGCGGATGCGGCCCGGCACGATGCCGGGCCCGGCGGCCGCCGCCGCGCACGCCGGCACGCACTCGACAAGCACCCCGATACAAGGAGCCACAGGACATGGCCGACTCCAGTTTCGACATCGTCTCGAAGGTCGAGCGGCAGGAGGTCGACAACGCCCTCAACCAGGCCGCCAAGGAGATCTCACAGCGCTACGACTTCAAGGGCGTGGGCGCCTCGATCTCGTGGTCCGGTGACAAGATCCTCATGGAGGCGAACTCCGAGGACCGGGTGAAGGCCGTCCTCGACGTCTTCCAGTCCAAGCTGATCAAGCGCGGTATCTCACTGAAGGCGCTCGACGCGGGCGAGCCCCAGCTCTCCGGCAAGGAATACAAGATCTTCGCGTCGATCGAGGAGGGCATCTCCCAGGAGAACGCGAAGAAGGTGGCGAAGATCATCCGCGACGAGGGCCCCAAGGGCGTGAAGGCCCAGGTCCAGGGTGACGAGCTGCGGGTCAGCTCCAAGAGCCGCGACGACCTGCAGGCCGTGATCGCGCTGCTCAAGGGCAAGGACTTCGACTTCGCGCTCCAGTTCGTGAACTACCGGTAGGACTGCGGCAGAACCCGGACAGCAGGGGTGGGCACCCGGCGGCGCCCACCCCTCGGTCAGTCGCGTGAGTTGCCGAACAGGACGCGGTAGACGATCAGCAGCACCAGGGAGCCGCCGATGGCCGCGGCCCAGGTGGCGCCGTCGTAGAAGTTCTTGGTGATCGGGTGGTCCAGCCAGCGCGCCGAGATCCAGCCGCCGATGAACGCGCCCGCGACACCGATGAGGGTCGTGCCGATGAAGCCGCCGGGGTCGCGGCCCGGCAACAAAACCTTGGCGATGGCCCCGGCCAGCAATCCCAGGATGATCCAACCGATGATGCTCATGCCGTGAACCTGCCCTTCCGCGCCGTGTCCGCACTGTCCGGTCCCTGATGCCCGCTGAGGACCCGCTGCCCGTCGCGCGCGTGTTCGTGCCGTGTCGATGAAGGGGACGTCACAGGTCCGCCGCCCGGTTGCGGCGGTCAGTAGGGTGCGGCGCATGACACGCACCGGTACCGCCCTGCGACGCACCCTCGGAGTGCGGGACGCCGTGGTCGTCGGCCTCGGCTCCATGGTCGGTGCCGGCGTCTTCTCGGCCCTGGGGCCCGCCGCGCGCGCGGCGGGGTCGGGGCTGTTGCCGGGGCTCGCGGTCGCGGCCGTGGTGGCCTACTGCAACGCCGTGTCCTCGGCCCGTCTCGCCGCCCGCTATCCGGCCTCGGGCGGCACGTACGTGTACGGGCGGGAGCGGCTCGGCGCCTTCTGGGGGTACCTCGCCGGCTGGGCGTTCGTGGTCGGCAAGACGGCCTCCTGCGCGGCCATGGCCCTCACCGTCGGCGCGTACGTCTGGCCGGGGCAGGCGCACACGGTGGCGGTCGCGGCCGTGGTGGCGCTGACCGCCGTGAACTACGGCGGGATCCAGAAGTCGGCGTGGCTGACGCGGGTGATCGTGGCCGTGGTGCTGGCCGTTCTCGCGGCCGTGGTCGTCGTCTGCCTGGCCTCCGGCCGGGCCGACGGCGGGCGGCTCGGCATCGGGCTGCCGACGGGTGCCGGCGGGGTTCTTCAGGCCGCCGGGCTGCTCTTCTTCGCGTTCGCCGGGTACGCGCGGATCGCGACCCTCGGCGAAGAGGTTCGCGACCCGGCGCGCACGATCCCGCGTGCCATCCCGCTGGCCCTGGGGATCGCTCTGGTGGTGTACGCGTTCGTGGCCGTCGCGGTTCTCGGCGTCCTCGGCGCGGGCCGGCTCGGGCACGCGACGGCGCCCCTTGCCGAGGCGGTGCGGGCGGCCGGGGTGCCGGGGTTCGTGCCCGTGGTGCGGGCGGGTGCGGCGGTGGCCGCGCTGGGTTCGCTGCTCGCGCTGATCCTCGGGGTGTCCCGTACGACGCTCGCCATGGCCCGGGACGGGCACCTGCCGAGGGCGCTGGCGGACGTCCACGCGCGGTTTCACGTCCCGCACCGGGCGGAGCTCGCCGTAGGCGCGGTGGTCGCCGTGCTGGCCGCGACGGTGGACGTACGCGGCGCGATCGGCTTCTCCTCCTTCGGCGTACTGGCCTACTACGCCGTCGCCAACGCCTCGGCCTGGACGCTGAGTCCGGCTCCGCTGTCCCGCCTGGTACCGCTGGTGGGCCTGCTGGGCTGCGCCACACTGGCGTTCGCGCTGCCCGTGGTCTCGGTGGCCGTGGGCGCGGGCGTGCTCACGGTGGGCGTGGCGGCCTACGGCATACGACGGTGGTGGGCGGGTCGGCACGCCGCGTGACGTGCCGTCAGAGCGCGTACGGCCGCCCGCGCACTCCGCGCCCGCTGTCCGTCGGTGTGCTCAGCGGGCCGCGAACGGCTGGTCCGTGGGGACGATCTCGCGGCCCAGCGGCAGCAGGGAGACCGGGATCAGCTTGAAGTTGGCGATGCCGAACGGGATACCGATGATCGTGACGCACAGGGCGATACCGGTGACGATGTGGGTGAGCGCCAGCCACCAGCCGGCCAGGATCAGCCACAGCACGTTGCCGATGCACGAGGGAGCACCCGCGTCGCGGCGCTCGACCGTGGTGTACCCGAAGGGCCACAGGGCGTAGACGCCGATGCGGAAGGCGGCGACGCCGAAGGGGATGCCGATGATCGTCACGCACAGCAGCACGCCGGCGAGCAGGTACCCGAGGAACAGCCAGAAGCCGCTCAGGATGAGCCAAATGACGTTCAGGATGGTCTTCACTGGTGGCCGCCTGCCATCTTCTCGAGCCGGGTGATCCGCTCCGCCATCGGCGGGTGCGTGGAGAACATCTTGGACAGCCCCTGCCCCGGACGGAAGGGGTTCGCGATCATCATGTGGCTCGCGGTCTCGAGCCGGGGCTCGGGTGGCAGCGGGAGCTGCTGCGTGCCGGCCTCCAGCTTGCGCAGGGCGCCCGCGAGGGCGAGCGGGTCGCCGGTGAGCTGGGCTCCGGAGGCATCCGCCTCGTACTCCCGGGAGCGGCTGACGGCCAGTTGGATGAGGGTGGCGGCGAGCGGGCCCAGGATCATGATCAGGAGCATGCCGAGCAGACCCGGACCGTCGTCGTCGTCCGAGCGGCCGATCGGGATGAGCCAGGCGAAGTTCACCAGGAACATGATCACGGAGGCGAGGGCGCCGGCGACCGAGGAGATGAGGATGTCCCGGTTGTAGACGTGGCTCAGCTCATGGCCGATGACGCCGCGCAGCTCTCGCTCGTCCAGCAGGCGCAGGATGCCCTCGGTGCAGCACACGGCCGCGTTGCGCGGGTTGCGGCCCGTGGCGAAGGCGTTGGGGGCCTCCGTCGGGGAGATGTACAGCCGGGGCATGGGCTGGCGGGCCTGTGTGGACAGCTCGCGCACCATCCGGTACAGCGCCGGGGCCTCGAACTCGCTGACCGGGCGGGCGCGCATCGCGCGTAGCGCCAGCTTGTCGCTGTTCCAGTACGCGTAGGCGTTCGTGCCGAGGGCGATCAGGACCGCGACGATCAGTCCGGCGCGGCCGAAGAAGCTGCCGATGACGATGATGAGTGCGGACAGTCCCCCGAGGAGTACGGCGGTCCTGAGCCCGTTGTGCCGGCGGTGCACGGTGCGCCCTCCAAGTCGTGCAGCTGGGGAACACTTTGGTCCAGTGGACCCTCCCGTTTGTGACAACGCCAGGCGGTGGTGACGAGTTCCCCGGCGTGTGCGGTGGCACGGATCGGCTGTACGGGTGACGTGTGCCTTCGGCCTCACGCGCGCGTGGCGGCACGGGTGCCCCACGCGCGCGTGGTGACTCCTCAGAACAGGCCGGTGGCCGCGAAGCGGAGGACCAGCTGGGGTGCTCCGGAGAGGGCGACGCCGAGGACTCCGGTCAGGGCGAGGGCGGCTGTGAGGGGGGCCGGGACACGGTGCCGGGCGGGCTCGCCCTCGGGAGCGCGGAACAGCAGGGCGGTCCACTGCAGGTAGTAGAAGAGGGCGATCACCACGTTGACGGCCATGACGACGGCGAGCCATCCCAGGCCCGCGTCGACGGCCGCCGAGAACACGGTGACCTTGGCGAACAGGCCGATGACGCCCGGCGGCAGCCCGGCCAGGCAGAGCAGGAAGAAGGCCAGGAGGAGAGCGGTGAGCGGGTTCGTGGCGTACAGGCCCCGGTAGTCGGCGATGCGGTTGAGGGACTTCGTACGCCCTACCAGGGCCGCCACGGCGAACGCACCGAGGTTCACGGCGGCGTACATCAGGGCGTACGCGACCGTCGACCCGATCGCCTTCTGGGGGTCCCTGGCGTATCCGGCGGCGGCGATCGGCACGAGGAGGTAGCCGGCCTGGCCGACGGAGGACCAGGCGAGCAGCCGTACGGCGCTGTACGCGCGCGTGGCCTGCTGGCGCAGGGCGGCGACGTTGCCGACGGTCATGGTGAGGGCGGCCAGGGCGGCCAGCGCGGGTCCCCAGACGTCGGCGTACGACGGGAACGCGACGACGGTGACGAGGATCAGGCCGGAGAAGCCGACCGCCTTGCCGACGACCGAGAGGTAGGCGGCGACGGGCAGAGGTGCGCCCACGTAGGTGTCGGGCACCCAGAAGTGGAAGGGCACGGCGGCCGTTTTGAAGGCGAAGCCGACGAGGGTCAGGACGACGCCGGTCTGGGCGAGCGTGTGCAACTGGCCGTCGACGTGCTGCAGGCGCTGGGCGATCTGGGTGAGGTAGAGGGTGCCGGTCGAGGCGTAGAGGAAGCTGATGCCCATCAGGCTCACCGCGGTGGCGGTGACCGAGGACAGGAAGAACTTCAGGGCGGCCTCGGAGGACCGCTTGTCACCGTGCCGGATGCCTACCAGGGCGAAGGCCGGCAGGGAGGCGACCTCCAGGGCGACGATCAGGGTGGCCAGGTCGCGGGAGGCGGGCAGCAGGGCTGCGCCGGCCGCGGAGGACAGCAGCAGGAACCAGAACTCGCCCGCCGGGACGCGCCGCCGTTCGTCGTCGAGGTTCACGACCGACAGCAGGGCCGCCAGCAGGGCGCCGCCGAGGACCAGGAACTGGATGACGAGCGTGAACCGGTCCGCGGTGTAGCTGCACGCGCGCGTGTGGCCGGTCAGGCAGAAGGTGCTGCGGTCCCCGTCCAGGAGGGGCACGAGCAGCAGGGCGGCCGCCGCCAGTCCGGCGACCGAGACCCAGCCGAGCACGGCCTTCCGGGGCTCGGGCACGAACAGGTCGGCGACGAGGACGACGAGCGCCACGGCCGCGGCGATCGTGGGCGGGGCGATCGCCGGCCAGTCGACGGACTGGACCAGCGACTCGGCAAGCGGCTGGGCGCTCATCGGGTGCCTCCTGCGAGGAGCTGCTGCACGGCCGGGTCGGTCAGGCCGAGCAGGGCCCGCGGCCACAGTCCGGCGACGACGGTGAGGGTGACGAGCGGGGTCCAGGCGGCGAACTCGTACCCGTGGACGTCGGCGAGCTTCGGCATCTCCCGCTCCGCGGCGCCCATGCAGACGCGGCGGACCACGATCAGCAGGTACGCGGCCGTCAGCAGGGTGCCGGACGCGCCGATGGCCATGAAGGTGAGGAACGCGGGGCGGCTGAGGCCGGCGGCGGGCTCGAACGCCGCGAACAGGGAGAGCATCTCGCCCCAGAACCCGGCGAGGCCGGGCAGGCCGAGCGAGGCGACGGCGGCGAAGGCGAGCAGGCCGCCGAGGCGCGGGGCCTTGCCGTAGAGGGCGGCGCCCGTCTCCTTCGCGAGGGTGTCGAGGTCGGTGGTGCCGGTGCGGTCCTTCAGCGCGCCGACCAGGAAGAACAGCAGGCCGGTGATGAGGCCGTGGGCGATGTTGGCGAACAGGGCGCCGTTCACGCCGGTCGGGGTCATGGTGGCGATGCCCAGCAGGACGAAGCCCATGTGGCCGACGGAGGAGTAGGCGATCAGCCGCTTGAGGTCGCCCTTCGCGCCCTGCTTGGCCAGGGCCAGGCAGGCCAGGGATCCGTAGATGATCCCGACGACGGCGAACGCGGCGAGGTACGGCGCGAAGGTGTGGAAGCCGTGTGGTGCGATCGGCAGCAGGATCCGGACGAACCCGTACGTACCCATCTTCAGCAGGACACCGGCCAGCAGGACCGAGCCGACGGTCGGCGCGGCGGTGTGGGCGTCGGGCAGCCAGCTGTGCAGCGGCCACATCGGTGTCTTGACCGCGAGGCCGACCCCGATCGCCAGGACAGCGATGACCTGCACGGATGCGGTGAGCGACCGGCCGTTGTCAGTGGCGAGTGCCACCATGTCGAACGTGCCCGCCTTGATCCCGATCAGGAGCAGGCCGAGCAGCATGACGACGGAGCCGAGCAGCGTGAACAGGATGAACTTCCACGCGGCCCGGGTCCGGCCCTCGCCGCCCCAGCGGGCGATGAGGAAGTACATCGGGATGAGCACCATCTCGAACGCGAGGAAGAAGAGCAGCAGGTCGAGGACGGCGAAGGTCGCGAGGGTGCCGGACTCGAGCAGGAGCAGCAGCGCGACGAACGCCTTCGGGGACGGGCCCGACGGCAGCTTGAAGTACGAGTAGAGCGCGCAGAGGAAGGTCAGCAGCGCGGTCAGGACCAGAAGGGGGAGGGAGATGCCGTCGATACCGAGGTGGATCCGCACGTCGAGTGCGGGGATCCAGCTGATGTCGGTCGTGGCCTGCATCTTCGACGGATGGTCGTGGTCGAAGCCCAGCGCCAGTGCGATCGCGGCGATGAGGATCACGCCGGTGACGGTGACGCCGTGCCGCAGCACGGCCTGCTCGGGTGACTTCCCCTTCAGTCCGGGCGGGGCGGGCAGGAGAGCGGCGACGGCGCCGAGGAGCGGGCCGACGACGACGAATGCCAGAAGGGACTGCATCACGGACTCGTTGATATCGATCACGGCTGCTCACGCTCCGGTCGCGACGAGGACGACGGCGACCGCCAGAACGACGGTGCCGGCGAGCAGCGCGCTCACATAGGTCTGCACATTGCCGGTCTGCGCGCGCCGTACGGCGGCCCCGAGGAACCGGGGCAGGGCGGCGGCGCCGCGGACGTAGGTGTCGACGACCTCGCGGTCGAGGAACCGGACGAGACTCGCTCCGGCCTGGACCGGGCGGACGAACAGCGCCGCGTACAGCGCGTCCAGGTGGAAGCCGGCGGCCGCGTGCCGGTGCAGCGGGCCGAGCAGCAGCCGCCCGGGGTCCGCCGGGTCGGGGGCGTAGGCGATGTCGCCGTAGGCCGGCTCGTGGGTGGCGATGGCCTCGGCCTCGACCAGTCCGGCGTCGCCCTCCGGGTGGGCGGCGACCGCGCCGAGCGGGGCGCGGGCGGCGAGCGCGGAGGTGCGCTGCCAGGCGCCGTAGGTGAGCAGTCCGCCGACCAGGGCGAGGCCGGTGCCGAGGATCGAGGTGAGGAGGGCCGGCGTCAGGTCGCGGCCGTCGAGCCAGCCGGGCAGCGAGCGGTAGGCGAGCCCGCCGAAGGCCAGGGAGGGGATCGCGAGCACCCAGAGGACCACGGTCATCGTCAGCGGCTGGCGGCCGTGGTCGGGGGCCTCGGTGCCCCGGCCTCGGAAGGCCAGCAGCCACAGCCGGGCGGCGTAGGCGGCGGTGAGCAGTGCGGTGACCAGGCCGGCGACGAGGACGATCCAGCCCGCCGTACCGGGCAGGTGCTCGGTGCGGCCGTCGGCGACGTGTTCGGCGGCACCGAGGACCGACTCCTTGGAGAAGAAGCCGCTGAAGGGCGGGATCGCGGCGAGCGCGAGCAGCGCCACGGTCATCGTCCAGTAGGCGTCGGGGATCCGCTCGCGCAGGCCGTGCATGCGGGACATGGCGGCCAGCGAGTTGGTGCCGGCGGCGTGGATGATCACGCCGGCCGCGAGGAACAGCAGCGCCTTGAAGGCACCGTGGGACAGCAGATGGAAGACGGCGGCACCGCGGTCGCCGACGGCGAGGGCGCCGGTCATGTAGCCGAGCTGGCCGATCGTCGAGTAGGCGAGGACGCGCTTGATGTCGTCCTGGGCGAGCGCGGCCAGAGCCGACCCGGTCATGGTCACGGCGGCCATGACGGCGAGGACCACCATCGCGGCCGAGGAGGCCTCGAAGACGGGAAGGAGACGGGCGATGAAGTAGACACCGGCGGCGACCATCGTCGCGGCGTGGATCAGCGCCGAGACGGGCGTCGGGCCCGCCATCGCGTCCGGCAGCCAGGTGTGCAGCGGGAACTGCGCCGACTTGCCCGCCACTCCCGCGAGCAGCAGCAGGGCGATCAGCGTCGGGTGGTGGAGGCCGCCGCTCGCGACGGCGCCGAGGACGCGGGTGACGCGGAACGACCCGGCGTCGGTGCCGAGGGCGAACAGGCCGATGAGGAAGGGCACGTCACCGAGCTTGGTGACCAGGAAGGCCTTCAGGGAGGCGGCGCGGGCCTCGGGGGTCTCCCAGTAGTGGCCGACCAGGAAGTAGGAGCAGATACCCATGACTTCCCAGCCGACCAGCAGCACGATCAGGTCGCCCGAGTAGACGACCAGGAGCATCGCGGAGGTGAACAGGGAGACGAGAGCGGCGTACGAGGGGTAGCGCGGGTCGTCGCGCAGGTAGCCCGTGGAGTAGATCTGCACGCACGTCGCGACGAAGGCGACCAGGACGGCGACGAGCGCGGCGAAGCCGTCGATGTGCAGGGCCAGCTCGATGGGGACGGACCCGGTGGGCGTCAGCTCGGTGTGGGCGTCGACGGGCTGGTCGCCCCCCTGGCGCACGGCGACCAGCGCGGCCAGCACGAGCGCGGCCAGCGCCGGCAGCACGGCGAGCGGCCGGACGAACCCGGGAGCGGTGCGGCCCAGGAGCAGGCCCGCCGTGGCACCCAGGAACGGCAGGAGGGGGACGAGGACGGCGAGGGTGGTCGTGGTCACGCGGTGGCCTCAGCCTTCTCGGCCGCGGAGGTGCCGGGGCCTTCGCTGTCGGGGCCCTCGGCGGTGTCGCGGAGCTTGTCGATGTCGGAGGTGCCGCGGTTGCGGTGGACGGCGAGGACGATCGCCAGGCCGATACCGATCTCCGCCGCGGCGATGGCGATGGTGAACAGGGTCAGCGCCTGGCCGGAGTGCAGGGTCTCCTCGGCGGCCCGGCTGAGCCAGACGTCGAAGGCGACCAGGTTGAGGTTGACGGCGTTGAGCATCAGCTCGACCGACATCAGGACCAGGATCGCGTTGCGGCGGGCGAGGACGCCGTACAGGCCGGTGCAGAAGAGGAGGGCGGAGAGTACGGCGGGATAGGCGAGGTGCATCAGCGGGCGCCTTCCTTCTCGCCGGGGGAACTCGCGGGCTTCTCGCCGGAGGAACTCGCCGGGCCGGTCGCGGGGGTGTCCGCGGGGGCGGCGGCGCCGGAGGCGGCCGCGTCCGCCTTCACCTTGCGGGACAGGACGATCGCGCCGACCAGGGCCGCGAGGAGCAGGACGGAGAGTGCCTCGAAGGGCAGGACCCAGTTCTGGAAGAGGCTCTGACCGGTGACGCGGGTGGTGCCGGCGGCCGGGCCGTCGAGGTCGATCCAGGTGGTGCGGAAGGCGTCGGCGACCACCCAGACCAGGGCGACGGCGGCGGCGACCGCGACGGCCAGGGCGGCCCAGCGGTTGCCGGAGTCGGCGTCCGGCGAGCGGCCGATGGGGGCCTTGGTGAGCATCAGACCGAACAGAAGGAGGACCACGACGGAACCGACATAGATCAGGACCTGCACCCAGGCGATGAACTCGGCCGTGAGCAGCAGGTACTCCACGGCGAGGCCGCCGAGGGCGACCACGAGCCACAGGGCGGCGTGCACCAGCTGCCGTGTGGTGACGGTGACGAGCGCGGCGCCGAGGGTGACCAGGCCGACGAGGAGGAAGGCGATCTCGACGCCGGTCGGGGACAGGAAGCCGTGCGGGGCTGCGGCGAGGCTCACGACTCACCTCCCTGCGGCTCCTGGGGTTCGGCCTGTGCGGCGGCCAGCTTCTCGGCGGTCTTGCGGGCGGCGGCGATCTCCTTCGGCTCCTCCGCGCCGGGGTCCAGTGCGGGTGGGGCCGGGACGGTCCACATCCACTCGCGGAGCTTGTCCCGCTCGTGGGTGAGGTCGCGGATGTCGGTCTCGGCGTACTCGAACTCCGGGGACCAGAACAGGGCGTCGAAAGGGCAGACCTCGATGCAGATACCGCAGTACATGCACAGGGAGAAGTCGATGGCGAACCGGTCGAGGACGTTGCGGCTGCGCTCACGTCCGCCCGGGGCCGCCGGGGGGACCGTCTCCTTGTGGGAGTCGATGTAGATGCACCAGTCCGGGCACTCCCGGGCGCACAGCATGCAGACGGTGCAGTTCTCCTCGAACAGGCCGATCACTCCGCGGGTGCGGGGCGGGAGTTCGGGCTGGGCGTCGGGGTACTGCTCGGTGACCGTCTTCCTGGTCATCGTGCGGAGGGTGACGGCCAGGCCCTTGGCGAGGCCGGAGCCGGGGATGGGGGCCATGGTTAGCTGATCACCACCTTGACGATGCCGGTGAGGGCGATCTGGGCGAGGGAGAGGGGGACGAGGAGGGTCCAGGAGAGCTTCTGGAGCTGGTCCTCGCGCAGCCGGGGGTAGGTGACGCGGAGCCAGATGACGACGAACGCCAGGATCGCGGTCTTCAGCAGGGTCCACAGCCAGCCCAGGCCGTCGGCGCCCCACGGGCCGTGCCAGCCGCCCAGGAAGAGGACGGTGGTCAGGCCGCACAGGACGACGATGCCCGCGTACTCGGCGAGCAGGAACAGGGCGAAGCGCAGACCCGTGTACTCGGTGTACGCGCCGAAGATGATCTCCGAATCGGCGACGGGCATGTCGAACGGCGGACGCTGCAGTTCGGCGAGTCCGGCGACGAAGAAGACGATCGCGCCGACGATCTGCCAGGGCAGCCACCACCAGTGGAAGGCGTGCAGGATGCCGGGAAGGGAGACGGTGCCCGCCGCCATCGCGACCGAGGCCGCCGCCAGCAGCATCGGGAGTTCGTAGGCGAGCAGCTGGGCGGCCGTGCGCAGGCCGCCGAGCAGGGAGAACTTGTTCGCGCTGGCCCAGCCGGCCATGAGCGAGCCGAGCACGCCGACGCCCATCACCGCGAGCACGAAGAAGACGCCCGCGTCGAGGACCTGCCCGACGGCACCCTCGCTCGGGCCGATCGGGATGGCGAGCAGGACGAGGAGGTACGGCAGCAGGGCCACGGCGGGGGCGAGCTGGAAGACGCGGCGGTCGGCGCCCGCCGGAACCACGTCCTCCTTCTGTGCGAACTTCACGCCGTCCGCGATGAGCTGGGCCCAGCCGTGGAACCCGCCCGCGTACATCGGGCCGAGCCGGCCCTGCATATGGGCCATCACCTTGTGCTCGGTCTGGCCCACGATCAGCGGGAAGGTGAGGAAGACGCCGAACACGACCAGGAGTCGCAGGGCGACGTCCAGCGCGTCGTTCACCGCGGGCCTCCTGTGGGGTGGTCGGGCTCGTCGTGCTCGTCGTGCTCGTCGGCGGACTCGTCACGGGTGCCCGGCTTACGGGGTTGCTCGGCCGTTCCGCGGGGTTCCGCGGGCTCCTTCGGGGTCTCCTCGAGTGCTGCGCCCTCCGGACGGGACCGGGGCCTCGGTTCCGGCTCCTCGAAGGCCGGGCGCGCATGGTGCCAGGGGGCGTCCGAGGTGCGCGGGGCCGTGCTCCGGCGGGCGGGCCCGGCGGCGTCGTCCGGCTCCGTCGGCCCGGGTTCCGTCGGCTCAGCCGGTGCCGGTTCCGGTGCCGGGGTGTGGGCCCGCTGCGAGGCCGAGCCGTCCGAGGCTGTGCGCGCGCGACGCGGACGTACCGGTGCCGGTGTGGGCGTGGCCGCCTGAGCCGGGCCGGGCTCACGCGCCACCGAGGCCTCGGCGGCCGGTCCCTCCGCCGCCGCTGCCTGGGCTGCGTCGCCCTCGGCCGCGGCCTGCTTCTGTGCCGCCGCCTCCTCGGCCGGTGCCCCTGTCTGGCTCTGGCTCACCGAGCCTTCGCTCGCGCTCCTCGTCCGGCGCGGTCGGGCCGGAGCACCGGCGGCGGCGCCCGACTGTGCGCCGGCTCCCGTCTGCGTGCCCGCGGCGCCCGTGGCAGCGGCGTCGCCCGTCCGCGCGCCCGCGACGCCCTCCGCGGCGGCTGCCCCGGTCTGGCCGGCGGAGCCCTCCGCCGCCGTACGGGTGCGACGGACCGGACGTTCCCCGGCCACGCGGGCGGGCCGCTCCCCCGCCGCGCGCCCCGCCGCCCGCGCCGGGCGGGCCGGGGCCGGGGGCAGCTGGCCCTTGAGCGGGCCCCACTCGTTCGGGTCGGGGACGCCCGGGGGCAGCATCTGGCGGCGCTTCGGGCCGCCGTGATCGGATTCGCCCGGTTCCTTGGCGCCGGGCCAGGCCTTGGCGACGCGGGCGGCGAGGACGAAGTCCTTACGGAGCGGGTGGCCCTCGAAGTTCTCGGGGAGCAGCAGGTGCTCCAGGCCGGGATGGTTCTCGAAGACGACGCCGAACATCTCGTGGGTCTCGCGCTCGTGCCAGGCGGCGCCCGCGTAGACGCCGACGGCCGAAGGGAGCGTCGCCGACTCGTGCGGGAGCGTCGTGCGGACGAGGAGCCGGCGGACCGGGTTCAGCGCGACGACGTGGGCGGACACACGGAAGCCCGTGCCCGGTTCGTCGACCGCGCTCAGCCAGTCGAAGTAGGTGCACGACAGGGTCGTACGGGCCGTCTCCAGGGCGGTGAGCCAGGAGGACGGGGGTACGTCCACGGTCAGGACGTCGTACGACTCCTCGGCCGTGGCGTCCGTGCCGAAGAGTTCTCCGGCGGGGGCGGGCAGCCAGCCGACCGTGCTCATCGGACGTCCCCGTCGGTGGCCGGGGCCGGGGGCTTGACCAGGTCGCTCTGCAGGGCGGCCACGGAGGGCCGGGCGGAACCGGTCCCGTACCGCTCCTCCAGGGACTCGCGGGCGATCTTCTCCTGGAGCTTGAGGATGCCCTGGAGTAGCGCCTCGGGGCGCGGCGGGCAGCCGGGGACGTACACGTCCACCGGGATGATCTGGTCGACGCCCTTGGTGACGGAGTACGAGTCCCAGTACGGGCCGCCGCAGTTGGAGCAGGCGCCGAAGGAGATGACGTACTTCGGCTCGGGCATCTGCTCGTACAGGCGCTTGACGGCCGGGGCCATCTTGTCCGTGACCGTGCCGGAGACGACCATCAGGTCGGCCTGGCGGGGGCCCGGTGCGAAGGGGATGACGCCGAGCCGGATGAAGTCGTGACGGGCCATCGACGCGGCGATGAACTCGATCGCACAGCAGGCTAGGCCGAAGTTGAAGACCCAGAGCGAGTAGCGGCGGCCCCAGTTCAGGACCACCTTCATCGGCTCGGGTGCCAGGCGTGCCAGGGCGCCCAGCCTCTTGGGCTCGGGCAGCAGCACAGGCTCGGAGGCCGAGGGGTTCACGTCCATGCCAGGACGCCCTTCTTGTATGCGTACAGCAGGCCCACGGCGAGGAAGCCGAGGAAGACGAACATCTCCACGAGGGTCGTCGCGCCGTAGCCGGGGGCGGCGAAGACCGTCGCCCAGGGGAACAGGAAGATCGAGTCGACCGCGAAGATCACGTACAGGAAGGCGTAGACGTAGTAGCGGACCTGGGTGTGGGCCCAGCCCTCGCCAACGGGGTCGACGCCGCACTCGTAGGTCAGGAGTTTCTCGGGGGTCGGCACGACCGGGCGCAGCAGGCGGCCGGCGCCGAAGGCCACCGCGACGAACAGCACGCCGACGAGGGCGAGCAGCCCCACGACCGAGTAGGACCGGAAGTAGCCGGCCGCGACGACGTTCGCCGCGGCGATCGTCGAGTCCCCCAACGTCTCCCGCACCGTTCGTCCCTCGCTCCCTGACCTCGTGACTTAGTGAACTCTGTGATGCAACGTATTTCGAGGATCTGTACGGACGGGAGTCTAGGCCCTGATAAAGAAACGGTAAGCAGCCCGTCACGCCGTGAGACGCGGGGCAGGGGTCCTGGGTGGGGATTTCCCCCCTCGGCGGAGGGCGGCGTACCGCATGGCGCGACAGGTGCCGCGCGCGGCAGGCTGACCGGTATGACCGCTCCCAGCTCCGCCGCCGACCGGACCGACGGCACCGACCGGACCGACGACATCGACCGGACCGACGACATCGACCGGACCGACGGCGCCAACCGCCGGCCCCGGCCCCGGCCGGCCTACGACGCGCACACCTGGAAGGAGATCGCGCACCTCCTGCTGAACCTGCCGGTGGCGGTGTTCGGCTTCACCTACGTGTTCGCCGTGCTGATCACCGGGGGGACACTCACCCTCACCGTGATCGGCCTGCCGCTGCTCGCGCTCTGCCTGCTGGGCGCACGGCAGCTGGGGAAGCTGGAACGGGCCCGCGCCCGGAAGCTGCTCGGGGTGCGGGTGGAGGAGCCGACGCCGCTGCCGATCGCGAAGAGCGGAGGGCTGGTGCAACGGCTGTGGATGGCGCTGAAGGACCCGGTGGGCTGGCGGACGCTGCTGTACGACGCCATCCGGCTGCCCTGGGGCATCCTCACCTTCTGTACCGTGCTGGCCTCGCTGTTCGTTCTGTGGCCGGTGCTGCCGTATCTCGCGCGGGCGCTCGCGAACGTCGACCGGGCGATGGTGCGGGGGCTGCTGTCGCCCTCGGACGAGCTGGAACGCCGGATCGCCGAACTGGAGTCCGACCGGGGGGTCGTGGTCGACACGGCGGCGGCGGACCTGCGCCGGATCGAGCGTGACCTGCACGACGGGGCCCAGGCCCGGCTGGTCAACCTGGCGATGGGCCTCGGGCTGGCCAAGGAGAAGCTGCTGGAGGACCCCGACGCCGCGGCGGCGATGGTCGACGAGGCGCACGGCGAGGTGAAACTGGCCCTGCAGGAGCTGCGCGACCTGGCCCGGGGCATCCATCCGGCGGTACTCACGGACCGGGGTCTGGACGCGGCCCTGTCCTCGGTCGCCTCCCGCTGCACGGTGCCGGTGGAGGTGACCGCGGACCTGCCGGCCCGGCCGGCGGAGGCCATCGAGGGCATCGCCTACTTCACCGTCTCCGAGCTGCTGCAGAACATCAGCAAGCACAGCCGGGCCCGGTCCGCCTCCGTCAACGTGTGGCGCTCCGAGGACCGGCTGCTCATCCAGGTCCGGGACGACGGCCAGGGTGGCGCCCGGCTGGACGGCGGCAGCGGCATGCGGGGCCTCGCGGAGCGGCTGGGCGCGGTGGACGGCCTGTTCGTGCTCGACTCGCCGGCAGGTGGTCCCACGGTGGTCACCGCGGAACTGCCGTGGCGGGACCGAAAGGCGTAGTCCCCCGCCGGACGTGCCACACCCCGCCGAACATCCGTCCGCACGCCCGTGCCGCCCCCGGGGTGGGGAAAACCCCCGGTCCAAGACGCCGACGGCCTTCATGGCTCGGGGACGCGCGGCGCACGACTCTGGAGCTACGGCTGAACCGCCGCTCGGACGAGGAGAACGGGACGACATTCGATGCCCACGGAGTACGCGCAGGGACACGGGCGAGGACACGGGCAGCCCGCCGGAACCGGGCACCGGCTGTCCGCCGCGCTGCGGGCGCCGTTCGAGGCCCGCAGTTGGCGCGAGTTCGGCTACGTTCTGCTGAGTCTGCCGATCTCCACCGTGCTGTTCACCTGGACCGTGACGATGGCCTCGCTCGGGACGGTCCTGCTGGTGACCTTCCTCGGCATCCCGGTGCTGGCGGCGGCGCTCGCCGGCTGCCGCGGCTTCGGCGTGCTGGAGCGGGCACGGGCGCGCGGGCTGCTCCACCTGGACATGGCCGACCCGGAGCCCCTGCGTGCCCCCAAGCCGGGCGCACTGGCCTGGATGGGCGCGGTCCTCAAGAGCGGCGCCTCCTGGCGGCAGCTGCTGTACGCGCTGGTGCAGTTCCCGTGGGCGGTGTTCTCGTTCTCGGCGGCCCTGAGCTTCTGGACCGCCGGCTGGGCACTGCTGGCGTATCCGCTGTGGTTCTGGGTGTTCCCGGCGTACGCCGGGACCGGCGGTGTGCAGTTGTACGGCGACGAGCACCACAGCGTCTATCTCGACAACCCGTTCGAGATCACCGTGACCGCGCTGGTCGGGGTGCTGTTCACCCTGGTCACGCCCTGGCTCGTACGGGCGCTGACGACCGTGGACGGGCTGCTCGTACGGGGGTTGCTCGGGCCGTCGTTGCTGTCGGCGCGGGTGGTGGAGCTGGAGTCGGACCGGGGGGTCGTGGTCGACACGGCCGCGGCCGACCTGCGGCGCATCGAGCGGGACCTGCACGACGGGGCGCAGGCCCGGCTGGTGGGCCTGGCCATGGATCTGGGGCTGGCGAAGGAGAAGCTCCGGGAGGATCCGCAGGCTGCGGCGCGGATGGTGGAGGAGGCGCACGGCAAAGTGAAGACGGCATTGCAGGAGCTGCGCGATCTCGCGCGGGGCATTCATCCGGCCGTGCTGACCGACCGGGGTCTGGACGCGGCCCTGTCCGCGGTCGCCGCCCGCTGCGCGGTGCCGGTGCGGGTCGAGGTCGACCTGCCCGCCCGGCCGGTCCCGGCCACCGAGGGCATCGCCTACTTCACGGTGTCCGAGCTGCTGCAGAACATCAGCAAGCACAGCCGGGCCCGGTCCGCATCCGTCGACGTGTGGCGCTCCGAGGACCGGCTGATGCTGCAGGTGATCGACGACGGTGTGGGCGGCGCGGACGTCTCACGGGGCTCGGGCCTGGCCGGACTGGCCGGTCGCCTGGACGCGGTGGACGGCATCCTTATCGTGGACTCGCCGGCCGGCGGCCCCACCCGCGTGATCGCGGAACTGCCCTGGCGGACATCCGCATGAGGCGGACACCGGTGTGATGCCGCTGCCTCCCTGGCACTCCGCCGACACCGTCGGTGGCCACGGTCCCACCGGTCCCCTGCCTCCGGGCCGATCCCCTGCCTCCGGCCTCCTTGCTCCTTGCTCCGGCCTCCTTGCCCCGGGCCGCTTGCACGGGATGCCCACCACGGGATCCCCTCCCACATGATCATGGCCCCCTCTGTATTCCCAGGTCCTGCGGCGGCGCGGCCCGAATGCTGGAATGCTGGACTTCCGTATGGACGCGGGTCGGGGAGCGGGCGGCGTCGCAGCAACGGGCTATGGGGGGCCGAAAGATCGTGGAGGACAGGGTGCGGGTGGTCATCGCCGAGGATTCAGTGCTGCTCAGGGAGGGCCTGACCCGGCTGCTGACCGACCGCGGGCACGATGTGGTGGCCGGCGTCGGGGACGCGGACGCGCTGGTGAAGACCATCGCCGACCTGGATGCAACGGGCGCGCTGCCCGACGTGGTGGTGGCGGACGTACGGATGCCGCCGACCCACACCGACGAGGGCGTGCGGGCGGCCGTGACGCTGCGCAAGGCGCACCCGGGGCTGGGGGTGCTGGTGCTGTCGCAGTACGTGGAGGAGCGTTACGCCACCGAGCTGCTGGCCGGTTCCAGCCGGGGCGTGGGTTATCTGCTCAAGGACCGGGTGGCGGAGGTGCGCGAGTTCGTCGACGCGGTGGTGCGGGTGGCCGAGGGCGGTACGGCGCTGGACCCGGAGGTGGTCGCGCAGCTGCTCGGCCGCAGCCGCAAGCAGGACGTGCTGGCAGGGCTCACCCCGCGCGAGCGCGAGGTGCTCGGGCTGATGGCCGAGGGGCGTACGAATTCGGCGATCGCCCGGCAGCTGGTGGTCAGCGACGGGGCCGTGGAGAAGCACGTCAGCAACATCTTCGTGAAGCTCGGTCTGGCCCCGAGCGACGGCGATCACCGGCGCGTGCTGGCCGTTCTCACCTATTTGAACTCATAACGGATGCATCTGGACCCGTAACGGACGACCACCGTGTCGGCGGCGCGGCCCTGCCGCTCCGCTCCTCGCCAGGCGGGCACCCGGACGGGAGCGGAAGGAGAGAACCGGGGACGCGCGGGGAGCGCCTTGAGGAGCGCTTGAGAGATGCGGGACATCATGGGAGGTCAGCGCGACACGCCGTCTCGAAACGTCATCCGATCCGTGGATGACCTCGGGAAGGCGACCCTGACCGACGTAGGGTTGATCCTGGGATGGTCCGTGGGACAGACCACGCCCCGGACAGCCGCCTCGAAGGAGGTCCAGTTCAGTGACCAGCCAGGTCAGCAGCCCAGCGGAGCACACCGACGGAACGGTTGTAGGAGAGCAGCGCAAACCGGGCGGAGCCAAGGACGTGCGGCGCCTGGACCGGGTGATCATCCGGTTCGCGGGGGACTCGGGTGACGGCATGCAGCTCACCGGTGACCGCTTCACCTCGGAGACCGCCTCCTTCGGTAACGACCTCTCCACCCTGCCGAACTTCCCCGCCGAGATCCGCGCCCCCGCCGGTACCCTGCCCGGCGTCTCCTCCTTCCAGCTCCACTTCGCCGACCACGACATCCTCACCCCCGGCGACGCGCCGAACGTGCTGGTCGCGATGAACCCGGCGGCGCTGAAGGCGAACATCGGCGATCTGCCGCGCGGCGCCGAGATCATCGTCAACACGGACGAGTTCACCAAGCGGGCGCTGCAGAAGGTGGGCTACGCCAGTTCACCGCTGGAGGACGGCACACTCGACGGCTACAGCCTCCATCCGGTGCCGCTGACCACGCTCACGGTCGAGGCGCTGAAGGAGTTCGACCTCTCCCGCAAGGAGGCCGAGCGCAGCAAGAACATGTTCGCGCTGGGCCTGCTGAGCTGGATGTACCACCGGCCCACCGAGGGCACCGAGAAGTTCCTGAGGTCGAAGTTCGCGAAGAAGCCGGACATCGCGGAGGCCAACATCGCCGCGTTCCGGGCGGGCTGGAACTTCGGTGAGACGACGGAGGACTTCGCGGTCTCCTACGAGGTCGCCCCGGCCGCCAAGGCCTTCCCGGTCGGCACCTACCGGAACATCTCCGGCAACCTCGCCCTGGCCTACGGTCTGATCGCGGCCTCGCAGCAGGCGGACCTGCCGCTGTTCCTGGGCTCGTACCCGATCACGCCGGCCTCGGACATCCTGCACGAGCTGAGCAAGCACAAGAACTTCGGTGTGCGGACCTTCCAGGCGGAGGACGAGATCGCGGGCATCGGCGCGGCGCTGGGCGCGGCGTTCGGCGGCTCGCTGGCGGTCACGACCACGTCCGGACCGGGTGTGGCGCTCAAGAGCGAGACGATCGGGCTCGCGGTCTCCCTGGAACTGCCGCTGCTGATCGTCGACATCCAGCGCGGCGGCCCGTCCACCGGCCTGCCGACCAAGACCGAGCAGGCGGACCTGCTGCAGGCGATGTACGGCCGCAACGGCGAGGCCCCGGTCCCGGTGGTCGCGCCCAGAACCCCGGCGGACTGCTTCGACGCGGCGCTGGAGGCGGCCCGGATCGCGCTGACGTACCGGACCCCCGTCTTCCTGCTCTCCGACGGCTACCTGGCCAACGGCTCCGAGCCGTGGCGGATTCCGGAGCTGGACGAACTGCCGGACCTGCGCGTGCGGTTCGCCTCGGGCCCGAACCACACGCTTCAGGACGGCACCGAGGTCTTCTGGCCGTACAAGCGGGATCCGCAGACCCTCGCCCGGCCGTGGGCGATCCCCGGCACACCGGGTCTGGAGCACCGCATCGGTGGCATCGAGAAGCAGGACGGCACGGGCAGCATCTCCTACGACCCGGCCAACCACGACCTCATGGTCCGCACCCGCCAGGCCAAGGTCGACGGCATCGAGGTCCCGGACATCGAGGTGGACGACCCGCACGGCGCGAAGACGCTGGTGCTGGGCTGGGGCTCGACGTACGGCCCGATCACGGCGGCGGTACGGCGGCTGCGCGCGGCCGGCGATTCGATCGCGCAGGCGCACCTGCGCCACCTCAACCCCTTCCCGCGCAACCTCGGACGTGTGCTGGAGCAGTACGACAAGGTGGTGGTCCCGGAGATGAACCTGGGGCAGCTGGCCACCCTGATCCGGGCGAAGTACCTGGTCGGCGCCCGCTCCTACAACCAGGTCAACGGCATGCCGTTCAAGGCGGAGCAGCTCGCCGCGGCGCTGAAGGAGGCCATCGATGACTGACGCCACCAACCGGCTGCTGCAGCTGGTCCCCAAGGCCGAAGCCAAGCAGTCGATGAAGGACTTCAAGTCGGACCAGGAGGTGCGCTGGTGTCCGGGCTGCGGTGACTACGCGATCCTGGCCGCCGTGCAGGGCTTCATGCCCGAGCTGGGGCTGGCCAGGGAGAACATCGTCTTCGTCTCCGGTATCGGCTGCTCCTCCCGCTTCCCGTACTACATGAACACCTACGGGATGCACTCCATCCACGGCCGCGCCCCGGCGATCGCGACCGGCCTGGCCTCCTCCCGCCGGGACCTGAGCGTGTGGGTCGTCACCGGGGACGGCGACGCGCTGTCCATCGGCGGCAACCACCTGATCCACGCGCTGCGCCGCAATGTGAATCTGAAGATCCTGCTGTTCAACAACCGGATCTACGGCCTGACCAAGGGCCAGTACTCGCCGACCTCCGAGGTCGGCAAGATCACCAAGTCGACGCCGATGGGCTCGCTGGACGCGCCGTTCAACCCGGTGTCGCTGGCGATCGGCGCGGAGGCGTCCTTCGTGGCGCGCACGATCGACTCCGACCGCAAGCATCTGACCGAGGTGCTGCGCGCCGCCGCCGACCACCCGGGCACGGCCCTGATCGAGATCTACCAGAACTGCAACATCTTCAACGACGGTGCCTTCGACGCCCTGAAGGACAAGCAGCAGTCCGACGAGGCGCTGATCCGCCTCGAGCACGGGCAGCCGATCCGGTTCGGCTCCGACGGAACGCGCGGCGTCGTACGGGACCGGCAGACCGGTGATCTGAGGGTGGTGACGGTGACCCCGGAGAACGAGGCGGACATCCTCGTCCACGACGCGCACGCCGCGTCCCCGACGACCGCCTTCGCGCTGTCCCGGCTGGCCGACCCGGACACCCTGCACCACACCCCGATCGGTGTCTTCCGCTCGGTGGAACGGCCGGTGTACGACACGGCGATGGCCGATCAGCTCGACACCGCGATCGAACAGCGCGGCAAGGGCGACCTGGCCGCGCTGCTCGCCGGCGGTGACACCTGGACGGTCGTCGGCTGAGTTCTTCGCTGGTTCACGAGGCCCGGGACTTCAGTTCCCGGGCCTCGTCGTAGGCCCGGCGGGCCTTCTCCACCTCGCCCATGCGGTCTTGGGTCCACTGGGCCAGGGAGCGCACCTGCTCCGCCGCCTCGCGGCCGAGGGCGGTGAGCGAGTAGTCGACGCGGGGCGGGATGACCGGCTTGGCGTCCCGGTGGACCAGGCCGTCGCGCTCCAGCGTCTGGAGGGTCTGGGTGAGCATCTTCTCGCTGACACCCCGGCCGCCGAACCGGCCGACCGCCCGGCGCAGCTCGCTGAAGCGGTACGGCCGATCGAGCAGCTCGATCAGGACGAGGACCCCCCAGCGGCTGGTGACGTGTTCCAGCACGAGGCGGTGGGGACACAGCGCCTCCGCGTCCGCGCCCTGCTTACTTACCAACATGCCAGTACCTTACTCCAAAGTGGGTACTTTCGCTTGGTTAGCGCCCATCTTAGGGTGAGCGACATACGGCATCCGCTGTCCTCACCGCATCCCAAGGAGTTCCGCATCATGAGCATCGTCGTCACCGGCGCCACCGGGCACCTCGGCCGCCTCGTCGTGGAGCAGTTGCTGGAGAAAGTCCCGGCGGAGCAGATCACCGCGGTCGTGCGCGACGAGAAGAAGGCCGCCGGCCTAGCGGCCCGCGGAGTGAGGCTCGCCGTCGCCGACTACAACGCGCCCGAGACCTTCGACGGCCTCTTCGCGGCCGGTGACAGGGTCCTGCTGATCTCGGGCAACGAGTTCGACAGGGGCCGGGTGCGGCAGCACAAGGTCGTCATCGACGCGGCCAAGGCGGCGGGCGTGGCCCTGCTCGCGTACACCAGCGCCCCGGGCGGCCTGACGGCCGCACTGGCGGACGACCACCGGGCCACCGAGGAGGTGCTGCTGGCCTCCGGTCTGCCGTACAGCCTGCTGCGCAACGGCTGGTACCACGAGAACTACACCGAGAACCTGGCCCCGGTGCTGGAGCACGGTGCGGTCGTCCAGGCCGCCGGTGAGGGCCGGGTCTCCTCGGCCTCCCGCGCCGACTACGCGGCCGCCGCCGTCGCCGTACTGACCGGTGAGGGCCACCGGAACACGACGTACGAGCTGGGCGGCGACGAGGCGTGGGGCTTCGCCGAGTACGCGGCCGAGCTGAGCCGGCAGACCGGCAAGGAGATCGTCTACGACGAGGTCTCCGTCGACGCCTTCGCCGGCATCCTGACCGGCGCCGGGCTGCCCGCGCCGCTGGCCGCGATCCTGGCCGGCGTCGACGCCTCGATCGAGAAGGGCGAACTGGTGGTCACCTCCGGCGACCTGTCCCGCCTGATCGGCCGCCCGACCACCCCCCTCTCGCAGGCGATCACTGCCGCACTCAACGGCTGAAATCCCCCGCGCGGGTCGGACGCCCTCCTGTCATGACCGTATGCCGATACGGGCATGACAGGTGGGGGCGCTCGGCGCTACCTTCGTTCTCGTGGCTGACATGAGAGGGAGGGGCCCGTGGCCGGGACGTCCAAGGGTGAGCACCGGATAGGCCTGCTGAACGGCTTCGCCGCCTACGGCATGTGGGGGCTGGTGCCTCTGTTCTGGCCGCTGCTCAAGCCCGCCGGGGCGACGGAGATCCTCGCCCACCGCATGGTCTGGTCCCTGGTTTTCGTCGCCGTCGCCCTGCTCTTCGTACGACGCTGGTCCTGGGCCGGGGAACTGCTGCGCCAGCCGCGGCGGCTCGGGCTCATCGCCGTGGCGGCAACCGTCATCACCGTGAACTGGGGCGTCTACATCTGGGCCGTGAACTCCGGCCACGTCGTCGAGTCCTCCCTCGGATACTTCATCAACCCGCTGGTCACCATCGCCATGGGCGTCCTGCTCCTGAAGGAGCGCCTGCGGCCCGTGCAATGGGCGGCGGTCGCGACCGGCCTCGCCGCCGTGGTCGTCCTGACCGTCGGCTACGGCCGCCCGCCGTGGATCTCGCTCTCCCTCGCCTTCTCGTTCGCCACCTACGGTCTGGTGAAGAAGAAGGTCGGCCTCGGTGGGGTGGAGTCACTGGCCGCCGAGACCGCGATCCAGTTCCTGCCCGCCCTCGGCTATCTGCTGTGGCTGATCGCACACGGTGACTCCAGCTTCGTCGACGACGGAGCCGGGCACGCCGCCCTGCTCGCCTCCACCGGCATCGTCACCGCGCTGCCGCTGGTCTGTTTCGGCGCGGCGGCGATCCGCGTGCCGCTGTCCACGCTCGGCCTGCTGCAGTACCTGGCCCCCGTCTTCCAGTTCCTGCTCGGCGTCCTCTACTTCCACGAGGCCATGCCGCCCGAGCGCTGGGCCGGGTTCGCGCTGGTCTGGCTGGCGCTGGTGCTTCTCACGGGCGACGCGCTGCGCTCCGCGCGCCGGGTGGCCCGCACGCTCGCCCGGGAGACCGTCGTGCCCAGCGGCTCCCTGGTGGCCCGGACCGAGGAACACCAGGGTGAGATCGCGGCGGCACGGGTGGCGTACGACGCACGGGAGACGCGGACGGAGGCGGGCTGAGCGCTGCGGCGTCGCGGGACCGGTGACACCGGACCCGGTTCGCAGCCGGCGATACGGAACCGGCTCGTCCGGTGGCCGGCCACGGCTATAAGTGGTCACCATGACCCAGACACCCGCACCCACGCCCGCTCCGCTGCACTGGAAGCTCGTCATCGACGCGGGCGACCCGCACGCCCAGGCCGACTTCTGGGCGGCCGCCCTGCGCTACACGGCCGAGGACAACAGCGCCCTGGTCGAACGGCTGCTGTCCCTCGGCGCGCTGCCCGGTGAGGCCACCGTCGAGTACCACGGCCGCCCCGCCTTCCGCGACCTGATCGCCGTACGCCACCCCGACGACCCCTACGATCCGGAGACCGGCACCGGGCTGGGGCGGCGGCTGTTGTTCCAGCGCGTGCCGGAGGCCAAGACCGTCAAGAACCGGCTCCATCTCGACCTGCACACCGGCGAGGGGCTGCGCGCGCACGAGGTGGCCCGGCTGGAAGCGCTGGGCGCGCGGGTGCTGCACGAGGTGAAGGAGCCCTCCGGCACGTGGGTGGTGATGGCGGACCCGGAGGGCAACGAGTTCTGCGTGCAGTAGTCCCGCGTCCACCGGTCCTGCTGCCGTGTGCCGCCGGCACGAGTACCGCCCGCACCCACCTGCCGGCTACGCCTGTGCGGCGCGGGCCGCCCGGTCGGTCAGGCGGAGCATGCGGGCGCGGGCGGACTCCAGGGGGCGCGGGTCGTCGGCCGCCGGGCCCGGCTCTGCGGTGAGGTCGGTCCACAGGTCGATCAGGTCCCGGCCCATCCGCAGTCCCTCCTCAGGGTCGCGCACCGCACGCCAGGCGGTCGCCGCGCTCTGCACGTTGCCGTAGGCCGCCGCCGTGTCCCGCGCGTGGCGGCGCAGCCGGGCGAGGTCCAGGGACAGATGGAAGGCACGGACCGGATCGCCTGCCAGATAGGCGATGTACGCCATCAGTTCACGCAGGTGCAGTACCTCGACGTGGTGGGGGCCCAGCACGGCGGACGCCTCGGTGACCGTGCGGTCGGCGAGTTCCGCCGCCGCGTCGATATGGCCCTCCCGCACGGCCTCGTTGATCCGCGTCATCGGCTCGGTGAGCAGTTCGGCCCCCTCAGCGGTCTCGGTCACGGGCCCGTCGCCGAGTACCTCCTCGGCGACGGCGTCGAATCCTCGGGGCGGGGTGTGGGTGGAGGCGGAGGAGAACTCTGATCCGGCGGACACGGAGACGGGGGCGGATGCCGCTTGCGGTGCCGGCGCGGGTGTGGCGGCTGGGCCCGCGGCCCTGGCCGGCGGCACGTCGGAGCAGGTCACCGGCGCGTCTGCCAGCGCCGTCGGCGCCTCGGCGACGGCCGCCGGCGCGTCCATGACGGGCGGGGGCCCGAACTGCCCCGCCGGCGTCCGCACCCTCCCGGTCGGCAGGGGCTGCGGCTCCGGAGCCACATCCACCGCCCCCGGCTCGGAGGTCACCCGAACCGGCTCCCCCGTCACCCGGCTGGAGCCGTCGGCCGAGACCTCCAGGGGGACCACGCAGCCCGCGCGATCGTCCTGAACGGTGGCGCGTACCGGGGTGCCGAGGCTGATCGCCAGACGCTGGAGGTGGTTCAGGACGGCCTGCTGGATCTGCTCGCCCGGTGCCGCCACGACGGATGTCCCGTCCACCGACGCGCCTCCCGAGCCGAACACCCGGACGGCCACCACCGCCGGATGCGCCGCGGGCTGCTGCGCCCGCTTCTTCTCGAAGCTGAGTCGAGACATCGGCTTTCCTCACTCCCCCGGCGTCGCGATCCGGTCGTACGCGTCCTGCCGACCAGTGTGTCGGCTTCCCCACGGCTTCCGCGTCACCGCGACGTCACAGCCTCGCACCAGCCGCACCGTGGAGACATTTTGCCGCTGTGCATGCGTGTGCATATGATGCACACGCCTGTATTTGCAGCACGATACCGCTCTCCTGGGGGACCCATGAGTCGCCGCTTCCTCTTCGTCCTGGGCAGCGCCCGCGCCGAGGGCAACACCGAGTTCCTGGCCCGCAGGGCCGCCGAACAGCTTCCCGGTGACGTCGAACAGCACTGGATCCGCCTCGCCGAGCACCCTCTGCCGGATTTCGTGGACCTCAGGCACGACAGCGACCGCGTACGGCCGCCCTCGGACAACTCCATCGGCCTGCTGCTGGACGCCACGCTCGCGGCCACCGACATCGTGATCGCCTCGCCGCTGTACTGGTACTCCGTGTCCGGCCTCACCAAGACCTATCTGGACTACTGGTCCGCCTGGTTGCGCACCCCGGACCTCGGCTTCAAGGCGACGATGACCGGCCGCACGCTCTGGGGCGTCGCCGCACTCGCGGACCGCGAGCCGTCGGTCGCCGATCCCTACGTGGGCACCCTCAACAACTCGGCCGCCTACATAGGGATGCGCTTCGGCGGCGTTCTGCTGGGCAACGGCAGCGGGCGCGGCGACGTACTGAAGGACGCCGAGGCGCTGGCGCGCGCGAAGACGTTCTTCGCGCAGGACGCGCCCTTCGCGCGCTTCCCGTACGAGACGGCGTGAGGGCAGGGGGAGTTGCGCGCCGGGACCTCAGGCGCTGATGTCCTTCGCCGTGAACCGCGCCCAGGCCGCCGAGCCGAACACGGCCGCGTACAGGGCCTGCAGGCCCAGGTTTTTCACCAGGTCGTCCCAGTAGACGGGGTCGCGCATCAGGTCGGCGAAGGACAGCCAGTAGTGCGAGAAGAAGTACGGCTGGAGCGCGTGCAGCTGAGGTATCTGGTCGAGGATCTGGACGGTGATGAGCAGGCCGACGGTGGTCGCCATCGCCGCGATGCCGCTGTTGGTGAGGGTCGACACGAACAGGCCGAGTGCGGCCACCCCGACCAGTGACGTGGCGACGACCAGGGCGATCAGCAGGGCCCGGCCGAGTCCCTCGGTGAAGCTGATCCGGGTGCCGGAGATCGTCATCAGATCACCGAGCGGGAAGAGCAGGGCGCCGACGATCAGCGCCGAGCCGGCGACGACCAGCGTGGCCAGTACGCAGAACGTCATCACGGTCGTGTACTTGGTCAGCAGCAGGCGGGTGCGCCCGGCCGGGGCGACCAGCAGATAGCGAAGGGTGCCCGCGCCCGCCTCGCCCGCGATCGCGTCACCCGCGACGACGCCGACGGCCATCGGCAGGAAGAACGGCAGGGTCGCGGCCAGCGCCGTGAACACCAGGAACAGGCCGTTGTTGGTGATCTGGGTGATGAACGCCGGGCCCTCGCCGCCGCCCCGGCCCCCCGGCGAGCCGCCCGTCTCGATCTTCACCGCGATCCCGACCAGCACCGGCACCGCGGCCAGCACCCCGAGCAGGGCGAGCGTACGCCAGCGGCGGAGCGTGGTGACGATCTCGCTGCGCAGCAGCCCGAAGGTCCACAGGGGACTCGGCCGGCGTACGGCCGGCGCCGGAATCGCCTCAGCCCGCGACATCGAAGCCCTCCCCCGTCAGTGCCACGAACGCGTCCTCCAGCGAGGCCCGTTCGAGTGTGAAGCCCCGGACGCGCACTCCCGCGGTGACCAGGGCCGCGTTCACCTCGGCGAGGTCCCGCGCCGGCGGCTCGCCGGTGACCCGGTCGCCGTCGGCGATGACGTCCCCGACGCCCTGCTCCTTGAGCACCCGGGCCGCCTCGGCCGCGTCCGGGGTGGTCACCACCAGCCGGCCGCGCGCTCCGGCCGCCAGGTCGGCCACCGCGCCCTGGGTGACGAGCCGGCCCTGCGCCATGACCGCGGCATGGGTGCACACCTGCTCGATCTCGTCGAGGAGGTGGGAGGAGAGGAAGACGGTCGTGCCGTCGGCGGCCAGCTCCCTGATCAGGGTGCGGATCTCGCGCATGCCCTGCGGGTCGAGCCCGTTGGTCGGCTCGTCCAGGACGAGCAGCCTGCGCGGCTGGAGCAGCGCGGCGGCGAGACCCAGGCGCTGTTTCATGCCCAGCGAGTACGCCTTCGCCTTCTTGCCCGCGGCCGCCGCGAGCCCCACCCGGTCCAGTGCGGCGGCGACGCGGGCGCGCCGGGTGCGGGGGTCGGCGGTCGGGTCGGCGGCGTCGTAGCGCAGCAGATTGTCCCGGCCGGAGAGGAAGCCGTACAGCGCGGGCCCCTCGATGAGCGCGCCGACCTGTGGGAGGACGGCACGGGCCGCCCGGGGCATGGGGCGGCCCAGCACGCGGGCCGTTCCCGCGGTCGGCTCGATCAGCCCCATCAGCATGCGGATGGTGGTGGTCTTGCCGGATCCGTTCGGGCCGAGGAAGCCGAAGACGCTGCCCGCCGGGACGGTCAGGTCGAGACCGTCGACGGCGAGTTGTCCGCCGCGGTAGCGCTTGGTGAGGCCGCGCGTGGCGATGACGCCCGCCCGCGCGTCCCCCGGTTCACGCTCCGACGCGTCCTCCGGGTCACGCTCCTCCCGCTGCGTGGCGGACGGTGCGTCCATCGGCTCCCCCTCGATCGGTCGTGCCCAGGAAGGGTTACTTCCCCGCGTCCGCCGCCTTCACGAGGGCGTCCTTGGTCACCGCGCCGGCGTAGACCTTGCCGTCGTCGGTGATCAGGGCGTTGACCAGGCGGGTGGAGAAGACCGTGCCCTTGCCGAACGTGCCGGAGACCTTGTCCCCGAGCGAGCCGAGGAAGCCGCCGAGGTCACCGCCCTGGGCGCCGGTCGGCAGGCCGCCTTCGGCGCCGGTGTCGAAGGTGGCGACGGACGTCCAGCCCTTGCCGAGGACCGTGGCCCCGTCCAGGCCCTTGCCGAAGTCCTCGCCGGCCTTCGGGGCGTGCTCCCGCGCCTTGGCCTCCTTGTCCTCCTCGGTGACCTTCGCGCCCTTGGGCGGGGTGAAGTCAAAGGTGGAGGCGGCCGGCTCGGCGAAGGAGACCTGGGTGAAGCCGGCGTCAACGACGGCTGCGCCGCCGTTCTTCGGGGTCAGCGTGAACTTCAGCGGCAGACCCGTCTTCGCGTCCACGGCGATGCTGATCGCGCCGACCGTGGTGCCGGACTGCCTGGGCTTGATCAGCAGCTTGTAGGCGTCGCGGCCGGCGACCTGCGCGGTGCCGTCGACCGTGACGGACGTGGTGTCGTCCACCGACTTCAGGGCCTCGTCGGCGAAGTCCTTGGGCGTGGCCGGCGGCTCCGCCTTGCGGTCCTTGCCGGAGCCGGCCGCGGTGGAGTGGTAGACCTCGTTGCTCTTGCTGTCGTAGCCCCACACGTCCTTGCCGTCGTGGATGAGGCTGTACTCGGCGCCCTGCTCCAGCAGGGACAGCTTCTGCCGGTCCGGGCCGTCGGCCGCCACGCGCAGGGTGTGCGAGCCGGTGACCAGTTCGGTGAGCTTGGACTGCGGGTCGGCGGAGGAGCCGTCGCCGGAGCCCTCCGCCGCCCTGGAGGCGATGCCGCTCTCCAGGCCGCCGAGGTTGGGCAGACCCAGGTCGGTGCTGATCCTCACGGTGCCGGACAACTGCTGCACGTCCGACTTGGCGATCTTCTCGATGAGCTGCTGTGCGCTGATCCTGGGCAAATCGGGGTCACCGGAGTCGGCGAGCGCCGGGACCAGCCCGATCGTGGCCGCCGCCACCCCCACCACCGCGACCGGGACGGCGTACCGGGCGGCCTTGCGGCGGCCGGAGCGCACGTCCTCGTCCCACGCGGCGCCCACTGCGTCGTCGGATTCGTACGGTGCCATGTGTGCCTTACCTCCGTCGTCGGCGGCGGCTTTCCTCACGCTGGTCCACCTGAGCCGCCATTCTCACCCGAATCGGTGAGGAGTGGTGATTTCCTGTGGTTTCCATCTGACCAAATCAGCCATGAGGAAGCGTCAGACCTTGGAGGCAACTCCGTGTCCGCCTGCGGTATGACACGCAGGGGCGGCAGCTCCCCCGACCCGTAGGGGTCGCACCGCGGCCGTACGACCGAGCTGCGGGAACCGTGCGGGAGGAGCACCGTCCGAATGCGCTGCCCCGGCGGGGCCGGCGGGGCTAGCCGGCGGAGCTAGCCGGCGCGGTGCACCACCGCGTCGCACAGCTCGAGCAGGGCCGCCTTGGCATCGCACTCCGGCAGCGGCGCCAGCGCGCCCCGTGCCTCCTCCGCGTACCGGACGGTGTCCCGGCGGGCCTGCTCCAGCGCGGGGTGCGCGCGCAGCGCGGTCAGCGCCTCGGCGTGCCGGGCGTCGTCGCTGAGGTCGGAGTCCAGCAGCTCGCACAGCGCGATGTCCTCGGGCAGCCCGAGCCGGGCGGCACGCTCGCGCAGCCGGAGCACGGGCAGGGTGGGGATGCCTTCGCGCAGGTCGGTGCCCGGGGTCTTGCCGGACTCGTGGGAGTCGGAGGCGATGTCCAGGACGTCGTCCGCGAGCTGGAAGGCGACCCCGAGCCGTTCGCCGTACTGGGTGAGTACGTCGACGACCGTGTCGTCGGCGCCGGACATCATCGCGCCGAACCGGCACGAGACCGCCACCAGGGAGCCCGTCTTGCCGCCGAGCACGTCCAGGTAGTGCTCGACCGGGTCACGGCCGTCCGAGGGGCCGGCGGTCTCCAGGATCTGGCCCGTGACCAGCCGTTCGAAGGCGAGGGCCTGTACCCGGACCGCCTCGGGGCCCAGGTCGGCGAGGATCTGGGAGGCGCGCGCGAAGAGGAAGTCGCCGGTGAGGACCGCGACGGAGTTTCCCCAGCGGGTGTTGGCGCTGTCCACGCCACGCCGCACGGCCGCCTCGTCCATGACGTCGTCGTGGTACAGGGTGGCGAGGTGGGTCAGCTCCACGACCACGGCCGACGGCACCACGCCCGGCGCGTAGGGGTCGCCGAACTGCGCCGCGAGCATCACGAGCAGCGGCCGGAACCGCTTCCCGCCGGCTCGCACGAGGTGCTGTGCGGCCTCCGTGATGAACGGGACCTCGCTCTTGGTGGCCTCGAGCAAGCCTTCCTCGACAGCCGCCAATCCGACCTGGACATCGGCTTCCAGAGCCTGGTCCCGCACGCTCAGCCCGAACGGCCCGACGACGGTCACGAGGGGTCTCCTGTCTGCTGGTGTCTGCTGGCGATTACACGGTTTGTCGATAGGTCGCTGCCATCACTCAAGTCAGCGTATCCGGTCCCCTTTCGATCACCGATAGCGCCCACCGGTCCAGCCCGGGCGGTATCGGGTCGTGACCGATATGGTTCCGATGAGCTGGTAAGGAGAGACATTCACTGACTTAATCCGAACCTGCGCGTTTTGTCGCGAACCGCGGGGTGAGCGGAGTAACGCCCGCGCCACAGCCGAGGAACCCGCCATCGCCACCCCGGCCGGCGCCACGGGCACATGATCACACCCCCATCCACCCGAATCCGCCCAGACGGCCCACCTCCCTCCGCACACCGCCCCCTCCGCAGGTCGCCACCACTACGAGAACGAGGGGCGCTGCGGCACGGGCTCGACCGCCACCCGAACTCAGGCGCGAATCACCTGAATCCCCCATGTCTGATTTACTGCATTTTGCTATTTCGTGAATTGGGTCACGCGCCGCCATGGGCCGCACCCTCCGCCCATGGACCGCTTTCCCCTTGCGGCATCGGCCAGTTGAGAGTTGGCGACCGCAAAGGATCAAGTGCCTCATACGGCACAGATCAAGGTCAAATAGTGCGTTGTATGAATCCAGTACTTGTTCCCGACATGTGCTCTCGCATACGTTCCGGGCCGTCGGGCGGAACGCCGAATCCTGCCGCCGCCCGCGTAACCCATCGACGAACTCATTCGTACGGCAGGAGCGGGGGACCCAGGTAAGCCGCTGGACCGGACGGCACGTGCCGCACCGGAACGGCTAGGGGTGAAGCCGTGCCTCCTTCGGGGCGCGGCCGGGCACCTCCCCGCCCGAACCCGACAGCTCACCTCGCAGGCGACGGAGAGGAACTTCCCCATGCCTGCTGCCACTCAGTACCGCCGCACCCGGAACAACCGCATCGTCCGCGCCCTCGCCGCCGTCGGCACCGGCGCCGCCGTCCTCGCGCTGCCGCTCATCGGCGCGACCAGCGCCTCCGCGGCCGGCACCACGACCACCGCGGCCACCACCACCGCCGGATACCCGAACAACCTCGACGGCTGGATCCGCGAGTCGCTCGCGATCATGGCCGAGAAGCGCATCCCCGGTACCTACAACGGCATCTACCGCAACATCATCCGGGAGTCGTCGGGCAACCCGATGGCCATCAACCTCTGGGACTCCAACGCGGCCAAGGGCATCCCGTCCAAGGGCCTGCTCCAGGTCATCGACCCGACCTTCAACGCCTACCACGTGGCCGGAACGTCGTTCAACATCTACGACCCGGTCGCCAACATCACCGCCGCCTGCAACTACGCGGCCGCGCGGTACGGGTCGATCGACAACGTGTTCGGCGCGTACTGACCCACGGCGGGCCGGCGCCTGACACTCGGCGGACCGGTGCGCTCCGGCACCTGACGGACCGGCGCGCACCGGCCCCGGGCCGACGGCGGCGTACTGAAATCCCGGTCAGTCGGTCGGGAAGAGTCTTTCGAGGACGACGGCGATGCCGTCGTCCTCGTTCGACAAGGTGATCTCGTCGGCCACCGCCTTGAGTTCGGGATGCGCGTCGGCCATGGCGACCCCGCGTCCGGCCCAGTCGAACATCGGGATGTCGTTCGGCATGTCCCCGAAGGCCAGGGCCTGTTCGGGGCGGATCCCGAGCCGCTCGGCGGCCAGCGCCAGCCCGGTCGCCTTGGTCACCCCGCACGGCTGCAGCTCCACGGTCCCCGGCCCCGACATGGTGACGGTCGCCAGCGAGCCCACCACCGCGCGCGCGACGGCCGCCAACTCGTCGTCGGACAGGTCGGCGTGACGCAGCAGCACCTTGCTGATGGGCTCGCACCACAGGTCGTCGCGTCGGCCGACCCGTACCGCGGGCAGGGTCGGGTGCGGCATCAGGTACCCGGGTTCGATGAGCGTAAGCCCGTCCACGCCGTCCTGGTCGACGGCCGCGTGGACCTGTCCCACCTCTGCCTCGATCTTGCCGAGCGCGGTCTCGGCCAGTTCCCGGTCCAGCCGGACCGACCACAGCAGGCGGTCGGCGGCGGCGTCGTAGACCTGAGCGCCCTGTCCGCACACCGCGAGCCCC
Source organism: Streptomyces sp. NPDC006314 (assembly GCF_040613075.1). Lineage (NCBI taxonomy): Bacteria > Bacillati > Actinomycetota > Actinomycetes > Kitasatosporales > Streptomycetaceae > Streptomyces > Streptomyces sp. NPDC006314. The sequence continues at coordinate 188,780 of NZ_JBEXRL010000010.1, forward strand.
GTGCAGCCCAGGTCGGCCAGCAGGGGCCGCACCCGCGGGGCCGGTCGGCCCGTCACCACCAGGTGCCGGGCACCCGCCCGCGCCACCCGCGCGAGCGCGGCCAGCGACCGGTCGGAGACGGTGTCGTCGCCGCGCAGCAGCGTCCCGTCCAGGTCGGTGGCGATCAGTGCATACGCGGGGGAGGGTGCCATGATCAGAGAATACGGACACCGCGCCCGGCCGACTCATCGTCCTTTCCCCGCACTACGTGCTGCTCGGCCCCCAGTGGTGCCTGCCGCCCCTTTGATGGTGGAGGTGCTGCGGAGGGAGGTGTCGGTGAGCGAGACGGGGAGAGCCGGCGCGGACGACTGCTTCTCGCCGTAGTGGTCGGCCTCCCCGCGAAGAAGTCAGCCGTGGGCCGCGGCCAGGTGTTTCGTCAGGCGGGGGGAGGCGAACTCCGTGCCGCAGACGAAGCGCATCACCGGGCCGTACGAGGACGCCGCCGGGAGACCGGTGAAGTACAGGCCGGGTTCGGAGGAGACGTAGCCGGGGCCGAGCTTCGGGGTGCCGCGGCTCACCGCGAGCCGGGTGCGCAGCCCGTGGCCGAGGAAGTCCATCGCCGCGATGTCGACGCGGTAGCCGGTGGCGGCGATGACGTGGTCGGCGGTGATCCGCCCGGTCCGGCCGCCGAGGGAGCGGACGGTGAGGACGGGGCTGCCGTCCGGGGCCTCGGCGGCCACGAGCCGCTCGATCTCCTGGACCTGCACGCTGCTCTCGAAGCGCTCGCGCAGCCACCAGGCGCCGAGCGGACCGAGGACCCGGCGGACCAGGTAGTGACGGGTGGTCTCGGGCAGGTAGCGGTAAGGGTGCGGGTAGCGGCTGAGCGCCCACAGCGACCAGGCACGGCCGAACGGGGACTCGGGGCGGAACCTGGGCTGGTCCCAGGGCGGGGCGCCGAAGGCGACCCGGCCGCGCCCGCGCGCGACCACCCGCACCCGGGCGCCCGCCTCGGCCGCGAGCGCCGCCGTCTCCAGCGCGGACTGGCCCGCGCCGATCACGATCAGCTCCTTGCCGGCGAACCGGCCGAGGTCGTGGTGCTGGGCGCTGTGCGAGACCGGGCCCGTCGGAGCGGGACCGTCGGCCGCCGCTTCGGCCAACTCCGCCGGGAGATGGGCCAGGCCGGACAGACCGGTGGCGACGACGACCGCGCGCGCGGTGAACGACTCACCCGAGTCCAGCTTGAGTTCGAAGCCGCCGCTCTTGTCACGGTCGACGGAGACGACACGCACCCGCTCCAGGTCGGGGACGAGCTTCTGCTGGAACCACTCGCCGTAGGCGATGAACGTCTCCACCGGGATGATGTCCTCGTCGGTGACCAGGCGGCGGATGCCGGCCGCGTCGCAGTAGTCGGCGAGGGTGTGGCCGGGCTGCGGGCAGTCGAGGTTCGAGGCGACGGGGGTCGACTTCAGAAGCATGCCCTCGGGCATGTGGTCGCGCCAGCTGACCATGGGGTCACCGAAGACGCGGACGGGGATGCCGCGCGCCCGCAGATGGGCGGCGGTGGACAGGCCGAACGGCCCGGCCCCGACGACTGCAACCGGTCGAATCACGAAGTCCCTCCCCAGAGACACGGTGCGCCACCTTCGTGGCCTTGCCTACTTCGTGGATGTGCCGTTGCCGCGGTGGTTGGTCCGCCACAGCTGATAGAGGTGCTTCGCGCCCGGGCGCACGAAGCGGGCGAGCATCGTGAGGAACGGCAGCGGGTCGTCACCCGCGAGCCAGGCCAGCTCCGTCCCGCTCGCCTTCGCCGGCGCGTGCGGCGTCGTGTAGCCGCTGCGGCGGTAGGCGAGGAGGGCGGGAAGGTCGATGTTCTCCACGATGTAGCGGTGACCGGTGCGCTGTTCCCCCTCGGGAACGGCGCGGCCGGTCAGATCCAGGTGCATCGCACGGACCACGTCCACACCCGACTCGTTCTCGAAGAGCCGGAACTGGGCGCCCATGCGCGGGTTGAAGTCGAGGAGCTTGTACTGTCCGTCGCGCCGGTCGAAGCGCAGGTCGAGGTCGATGATGCCGCTGAAGCCGATCTGCTTGATGAAACGAGCGGCGAGGTCGGCGAGTTCCGGGTTGTCGACGACGTACGCGTGCGCCGTCATGCCCGCGTGCGGCGGCCAGGAGCGGACCTTGACTCCGGTGAACAGCGCGAGGGGGCTGGAGTCCCGGTCGAAACAGGCATGCACGATCCAGTCCTCGGCCTCCTCGCGCGGCAGGTATTCCTGGAGGATCACGCCGGGTTCCTCGCCCCAGCCCCGGGCGAGTGTGAGCAGGCCCTCGCGGGTGGCGATCCTCGTGGTGCCGTTCACGGCCGGCTGTCTGCGCCGGACGAACGCCTCACGGTTCTTGGCCACCACCGGGAAGCGGGCCGTGTCGGCGAAGACGACGATGTCGTCGTACGAGTGCGGGAACACGGCCGAAGGGCTCGCGATGCCGTGCTCCACGCACAGTTCGTGCAGCCCCTGCTTGCTGGCGAGCCGGCGGGGCAGCGCGGGATCGACCCGCGGGAAGAGAAAGGAACCGGCCAGACCGTCCTGGTGCTCGGCGATCAGTACGGCGGCCTCCTCGTCCGTCGGGATCAGGACGGTCGGGCGGCCGATCCGGCGGCCGATGCGCAGCAGGCCCTCGACCAGATGAGCCGGGTCCTCCGCGCCGGTCGTCGGCCACACGAACGCCTTCTTCAGGTAGCGCGAGGAGGCCGCCGGTGTGTACGCGTCCTCGGTGACCGCGTACATGGGCACGCCCAGGCGGCCCAGACTGCGGATCGCGCCGACGCCGCCGTGGTGCAGCGGGTAGTCGCCGACCTTGACGATCAGCCCCGGCACGTCACGGTCGGCCTCGAACGGCACACTGCCGGCGCTTCCGGCCACGGGTCCCCCCACGTGTCCCCCCAATGGAACGGACCAACCCCGTCCGTGTCCCCCAAAGGACGCTAAGCCGGAATTACCGCCTCCGACAAGGTCCTACTGGACATTGCGAACTCTTTAGTCATCGATCGGGCAACCATTCGAGCACCCCCCCCGGCAACGTTTCGCTCGCTCGACGGGGGGACGCCTGAGGACACTGCCCAAGACGCGCATCCCGGCCGTAACGTGTGCCGCGACCACGTGGAACGCATCGCCATGCATGGCCCGGATGAGAGCGAGGCAGTACCCCATGCCCCCCTTCGACGTCCCCGAGGGCGACCCCTTCGGCCCGCACAACCTCCCCTATGGCGTGTTCTCGCCCAGCGGCAGCACGGAGCGGAGGGTCGGTGTCCGGCTCGGGGACCACGTCCTCGACGCGGGCGCCGCGGCCGCCGCGCTCGGCTCGCCATACGCCTCACTGCTCGCGCAGCCCACCCTCAACGCCCTGCTGGCCGCCGGGCGCACGGCCTGGTCGGAGGTGCGGCGGGCGCTGACGGAGTGGGTGACGGCGCCCTCGCACCGGCCGACGATCGAACCCCTGTTCCATCCCCTGTCGTCGGTGACCCTCCATCTGCCCTTCGAGGTCGCGGACTACGTCGACTTCTACGCCTCGGAGAACCACGCCCGGAACGTCGGCCAGATCTTCCGCCCGGACGCCGAGGACTCCCTGACCCCCAACTGGAAGCACCTGCCGATCGGTTACCACGGCCGCTCCGGCACGGTCGTCGTCTCGGGCACGGACGTCGTACGGCCGTCCGGCCAGCGCAAGGGCCCCGGCGACCCCGCCCCCGTCTTCGGCCCGTCGATCCGGCTGGACATCGAGGCGGAGGTCGGCTTCGTGGTGGGCGTGCCCTCCGAACTGGGCAGCCCGGTCGCGCTCGACGGCTTCCGGGAACACGTCTTCGGGCTGTGCCTGCTGAACGACTGGTCCGCGCGGGACATCCAGGCCTGGGAGTACGTCCCCCTCGGTCCCTTCCTCGGCAAGTCCTTCGCCACCTCGGTGTCGGCGTGGATCACCCCGCTGGAAGCACTGGAACACGCGCGCGTGGCGCCACCGCAGCGCACACACCCGCTGCTGCCCTACCTCGACGACTCGGCCCCGGGGAACGAGCCCAGCGGCTACGACCTGCGCATCTCCGTTGCGATCAACGGCCATGTGGTGTCGGAGCCGCCCTTCTCGACCATGTACTGGACCGCCGCCCAGCAGCTCGCCCACATGACGGTGAACGGCGCCTCGCTGCGCACCGGCGACCTGTACGGCTCGGGCACGGTGAGCGGACCTGAGGAGCGCCAGCGGGGCTCCCTGCTGGAGCTGACCTGGAACGGCCGTGAGCCCCTGGAACTCCCGGACGGCAAGCGCGCCTTCCTGGAGGACGGCGACGTGGTGACGCTGTCGGCATGGGCCCCCGGGGCGGATGGACACCGTGTGGGGCTGGGAGAGGTCAGCGGACGGGTTGTGTCGGGTTGAGCGGCAGCTCGTAGCGAACAACTGAAAGCCCCCGTGGCAAGCGCCTCGTCCTCACCGTCCGACGCCAGCGGTGGGTACGCGCTGCCACGGGGGCTTCCCTGCCCGGTCTCGATGCGGCCACCCAGCGGCCGACCATCAGAACGACCGCGTCCCGGGCGCCGGTCGCCCGCTACGCCCGCTACGCCCGCTGGACGAACCTGACCGGACTCGCGGCCGAGGCGAGCCCGACTCGAAGGAAGGCGGGCGGTTCATCACCGACACCTGACTCGGGCCGTCCTTCACCGTCATACTGGCGGGACACCACGCGACGCGCCCCGGCGCGTCGCGCCGCACCACCCGACACCCGCGCAACTCTCCGACCAGGAACCGGAGCCCCGGCATGACCGTCTGCCTGCTCCTGCTGAGCGTCGTCGCCCTGACGGCCGCCGTACCGGCGCCGCGTGCGCTGACCCGGGCCGCCTGGCCCGAGCGGGATCCCGTGGTCGCGCTGTGGGTGTGGCAGTGTCTCGTCGCCACCGTCCTGCTGTGCTGCCTGACCGCACTGGTTCTGGGTGCAGCGGCCGTCTTCCACACCGTGCGCGACCGTGTGTTCGCGCCCGCGCCGCCCGCCGTCACCGCCGCGTACGACCTCTCCGCCGCACCGGTGTGGGCCGCCATCCTCACCGTCCTGCTGGCCTGCGGGGCCGCCTGGACGACGGCGATGCTGGGCCGGGAACTCGTCGAGGCCCGCCGCAGCCGGGGCCAGGCCCGGGCGCACCTGCGCGAACGCGCCCCCGACCTGCCGGCCGGGCTGCCGGCGGCACGCGGGCCGATGCTGGTGCTGGAGGACGAGTACCCGGACGCCTGGTGGATGCCGGGCCATCCACCGCAACTGGTCGTCACCACGGGGGCACTGAACCGCCTCACGGACCACCAGCTGGACGCTGTTCTCACGCATGAGCGCGGTCACGCACGCGCCCACCACGACTGGCTGCTGCATCTGTCCACCGCGCTCGCCACGGGCTTCCCGCGCGTTCCGCTCTTCGCCCACTTCTGCGACCAGACGCACCGCCTGGTCGAGCTGGCCGCCGACGACACGGCGTCCCGGCGCTGCGGGCACCTCACCACGGCCCTCGCGCTGATCGAGCTGAACCAGCACCGGGGTGTCCTCTCCTGCGCCTCCAGCCGCCGCCTCCTCGGCGAACGCGTGGACCGCCTGCTGGAACCGCCACCACGGCTGCTGCGCCGACACCGGGCTCTCACGACGACGGTGGCCGCGCTGGTTCCGCTGCTCCCGCTGCTGATCACGTTCGCTCCGGGGCTGACGGCACTGTCGTAACCGCAGAAGGTGCCGGCCCAGGGGCGGGACCGCTGCAGGCGGGAACCCACCTGGGCCGACCCACGACCGGTGTGGGCCACCGGCCGGGTGGCGGATTTGCCCCCGCCCCACGCAAAACCCCAGGCCAGCGGCTCATCCAACACACCCTCACCTGGCGCAACAATCCAGCAACACCACTTTCCCTACCACGTCGGTATGGTTCCAGCCATGCCACCCACCGACCGCCTCCGAGACCACGCCGGTCAAGGCGCAGCGACCACCGTCGCCGCCCACCGCGCACGTCGTCGGCTGCGGGCGGACCGGGCCCGGCAGCTCGCCGACCTGCTGCGCCACCAGCTCCTCACCGGCGCCTTCCAGGACGGCAGCCTGCCCCACGAGTCCACCCTCGCCACCGACTACCGCGCCTCCCGAAACACCGTCCGTCAGGCCCTGGACCTGCTCCGCGCTGAAGGCCTGGTGGAGCGGCTTCCCGGAGTCGGCACCGTCGTCGTCGCCCAGAAATACCCGCACGCACTCGACCGTCTGATGGGCCTCGCGGAAACCCTGCGCGAACACGGCCGCGTCACCAACGAGGTCCGAACCATGGGCCCCGCCCCCGCACCCGCTCCGGTCGCCGAGCGTCTCCACGTCCCGGCCGGCACCGACGTCCTCTACATCGAACGCCTGCGCCGCCTGAACGGCCTCCCGCTCTCCCTCGACCTGACCTACATCCCGCTCGACCTCGGCACCTCCCTGCTCGGCTCCGACCTGGAGAACACCGATGTCTTCCGCCTGCTGGAAACCATCACCGGACAGCCTCTCGGCCACGCCGAGATCACCCTGGAGGCGGTGAACGCGGATACCCACTCCGCCGCCGTGCTCCAGGCCCCGCGCGGTGCCGCCGTGCTGATGCTGGAACGCCTCACGCACCTCGCCGACGGCCGCCCCGTCGACCTGGAGTTCATCCGTTTCCGCGGCGACCGCATCACCATGAGCGGCCTGCTCCACCGGTCCTAAGACAACCCCGCATTCCCCCGTCCCCGTCTGTACGCATCCCTGCTGCACGTTTCCTGGAGACAGCCATGCCCTTGGTGCCCCAGCGGGCCGACGTGCCCGTGACCATCGACGAGTCGAAGTGCATCGACGGCTGCACCCTCTGCGTGGACATGTGCCCGCTGGACTCCCTGGCCATCGACACCAGCAGCGGCAAGGCGTACATGCACGTCGACGAGTGCTGGTACTGCGGCCCGTGCGCGGCCCGCTGCCCCACCGGAGCCGTCACGGTCAACATGCCCTACCTGCTCCGCTGATTCCGAACCGCTCCGGTGAGAGGCCGAACCATCATGAAACGCACGGCAGTCTCCCTGTCCGCCGCCGCGCTCCTCCTTCCTCTGTCCGCCTGCGGTGGCAGCGCCGATGCGGGCAGCTCCACGGTCACCGTGACCGTCGGCTACCAGTCCAAGACCATCAACACCGTCACCGCGGGCACGCTGCTGCGCTCCCTCGGCTACTTCGAGAAGCAGCTCAACTCCCTGCACGACGGCCACACCTACAAGGTCGACTGGCAGGACTACGCCACCGGTGCCCCGATCACCGCGCAGATGACCGCCGGAAAGATCGACATCGGCTCGATGGGTGACTTCCCGCTGCTGCTCAACGCGGCCCGCGGCAAACAGCTCGCCCGCCCCACCCACCTGGTGTCGGTCACCGGCTACAACCTGCGCGGCGGTCTCAACACCGTCGTCACCGCACCGGACTCCAAGCTCACTTCTGTGCAGGACCTCAAGGGCAAGAAGGTCTCCACGAGCATCGGCTCCGCCGCCGACGGCACTCTCGTACGGGCCCTGCGGCGTGCCGGCATCGACCCGGACAAGGGGATCTCCAAGCTCAACCAGCAGCCCGCGGTGGGTGCTTCGGCGCTCTCCGGCGGCAGTGTGGACGCACTGTCCCAGTTCGTCGCCTGGCCCGGCCTGCTCGCCTACCAGGGCAAGGCGAAGGCCCTGTACGACGGCGCCCAGCTGAACCTGCCCACCTTCCACGGCGTCACCGCTCGCGAGGACTTCGCCAAGCAGCACCCGGCCGTGCTGGAGGCGTTCCTCAAAGCCCAGGCCCAGGCGACGGACTACCTCAACGGCCACCCCGTCACCGCAGCCGAGAAGGTCGCCGAGGCCACCGGCCTGCCCGCCGAGGTCGTTTACCTCTACAACGGCGCCCACGGCATCGCCACCTTCGACCCGACCGTCAAACCGCAGCTCGTCGCCGCCCTCGAACAGGACGTGTCCGTGCTGAAGGCGGCCAGGCTGACCGGTGACATCGACGTGGACTCCTTCGTCGACGACGAGTACGTGAAAAAGGCCCTTGGCAGTTCGTACGCCAAGCGGCTCTCCGCCTCGCCCGCGCCGGCCGCGAGCGAGGTGTGGGCCAAGGACAGCGGCAAACCGTCCGTCTTCAAGGCCCCGAAGGAGCTCCTGGCGTACGTGGCCAAGCACCGGAACGGCATCCGCGCCGCCTACGTGCCCGACACCACCACCGGCACCCTCTGGTTCGCCGACAGGGCGGTCTGGGTGGCCGACGGCGACCGGCTGCTGCCCTTCGTCGCCCCGGCGACCGCGCGGGCCTACCTCTCCGCCCACGCCGGCGCCAGAACGATCTCGTACAGCGCGGCTCTGGAGCGGGTCTCATGACCCGGCGGCCCCTCGCCCGGTATGCGTTGCGGGCAGTGTCCCTGGCCACCGCACTCGGCCTGTGGCAGCTGCTGACCAGCCTGGATGTCGACCTCTGGCTGCGTTTCTCGCAGTTCCCGACGGCCACCGACATCGCCCGTGCCTTCACCGGCAGGCTCTCCGGCGGCGACTACTGGACCGACCTCGCCGACAGCCTCACCCGGATCCTCACCGGCTTTGCGCTGGCGGCGGTCGCAGGCGTGGCGACCGGCGTTCTCGTGGCTCGCTCGCGCCTCGCCGAGGACCTGCTCGGCCCCGTCCTGGAGGTGATCCGCCCCATCCCGGCGATCGCCCTCGTGCCGGTCGCGATCCTGCTCTTCCCCTCCAACGAACAGGGCATCGTCTTCATCACCTGCACCGCCGCCTTCTTCCCCGTGCTGGTCTCCACCCGGCACGCGGTCCGCGCGCTGACCCCGGTGTGGGAGGAGGCGGTACGCACCATGGGCGGCGGCCGGCTGCGGATCCTCGGCTCGGTCGTGCTGCCGGGAGCGCTGCCCGGCATCTTCGGCGGGCTGTCGGTCGGCATCGGCGTGTCGTGGATCTGCGTGATCTCCGCCGAGATGATCTCCGGCCAGTACGGAGTCGGCTACCGCACCTGGCAGGACTACACGGTCGTGAACTACCCCGGTGTGTTTGTCGGCATGGTCACGATCGGCGTCCTCGGCTGGGTCACCTCCACGGCCGTGGAACTCCTCGGCCGGCGCCTGACCCGCTGGCTGCCCCGCACCTCGTACGTCCCCGGTGGCCGCACCCGCACGTCCCGCCCGCTCGCCGTCCCCGCTCACGCCGACGGCAAGCCCGAGCACAAGGCCCAGCCCGAGCAGCAGGGCGAGAACGAAACCGAGGAGGCCCGCGATGAGCATCTCGTCTGAGACCATCACCGCCCCGGTCACGTCGGCACCGAAAGCCGTACGCGGCACCCGGCTCGCGTTCCGCGGCGCCCTCCTGGGGCGCCCGGACGCTCCGGTCCTCGCCGACGTCGACCTGGAGGTCGCCCCCGGCGAGATCCTCACCGTCGTCGGCCCCTCCGGCTGCGGCAAGTCCACGCTGCTGCGCACGCTCGCCGGACTTCTGGCTCCGCTGGGTGGCACGGCGGAAGTGGACGGCAGCCCGCTGACCGGACCGTCGGCCGACCGCGCGCTGGTCTTCCAGGAGGACGCGCTGCTGCCCTGGCGCACGCTGCGCGGAAACGTCGAACTGCCGCTCGCCATCAGGGGGATACCGCGCGCCGCACGTCGTTCCCGGGCCGAGTCCTTGCTCGCGCGTGTCGGGCTCAGCGCGCAGGCCGGGCAGTTGCCGCACCGTGTGTCCGGCGGGCAGCGCCAGCGCGCCCAGTTGGCCCGTGCCCTGGCAGACAGCCCGCGCGCGGTCCTCATGGACGAGCCCTTCGGCGCGCTCGACGCCCAGACCCGCTCCGGCATGCAGGACCTGCTCGTGGAGGTGCTGCGCGGCACGGGCGCGACCGTCGTCTTCGTCACGCACGACGTGGACGAGGCCCTCTTCCTCGGCGACCGTGTGGCCCTGCTCGGCTCCGGCCGGGTGGCCGCCGTACGGGACGTGCCGCGCCCCCGTGACCGTGCGGCCCTGGACGCCCCGGCCCGTGCGGCCCTGCGCCGCGACATCCTCACCTCACTCGGCTCCTGAAAGGCACCCCGGTGACCACCCCCGCGCCCGCTACCCCGGAGATTCCCGCCGTCACCGCCGGCGAGGAGCTGACCTGCGACGTCCTCGTCATCGGCGGCGGCACCGCCGGCACCATGGCCGCCCTCACCGCCGCCGAGCACGGCGCGAACGTCCTGCTGCTGGAGAAGGCCCACGTCCGCCACTCGGGCGCGCTCGCCATGGGCATGGACGGCGTCAACAACGCGGTCGTCCCCGGCCGTGCCGAACCCGACGACTACGTCGCCGAGATCACCCGCGCCAACGACGGCATCGTCGACCAGTCCACCGTCCGCCAGACCGCCACCCGCGGCTTCGCGATGGTCCAGCGGCTGGAGTCGTACGGGGTCAAGTTCGAGAAGGACGAGCACGGCGAGTACGCGGTCCGCCAGGTCCACCGCTCCGGCTCGTACGTACTGCCGATGCCAGAGGGCAAGGACGTCAAAAAGGTCCTGTACCGGCAGTTGCGGCGGCGCGAGATGCGGGAGCGGATCAGGATCGAGAACCGGGTGATGCCGGTCCGGGTCCTCACCGCCGAGGGCCGGGCCGTGGGTGCCGTCGGTTTCAACACCCGCACCGGCGCCTTCGTCACCGTCCGCGCGGGTGCCGTGATCCTCGCGACCGGTGCCTGCGGCCGCCTCGGGCTGCCCGCCTCCGGCTACCTCTACGGCACCTACGAGAACCCGACCAACGCCGGTGACGGTTACGCCATGGCCTACCACGCGGGCGCGGAGCTGACCGGCATCGAGTGCTTCCAGATCAACCCGCTGATCAAGGACTACAACGGCCCGGCCTGCGCCTACGTCGCCAACCCCTTCGGCGGCTACCAGGTCAACCGGCACGGTGAGCGCTTCGTCGACTCCGACTACTGGTCCGGGCAGATGATGGCCGAGTTCGCCGCCGAGGTCGCCAGCGACCGGGGCCCGGTCTACCTGAAGCTCAGCCACCTGCCCGAGGAGTCGGTCTCCGCGCTGGAGTCGATCCTGCACTCCACCGAGCGGCCGACCCGCGGCACCTTCCACGCCGGGCGCGGACACGACTACCGCACCCATGACGTCGAGATGCACATCTCCGAGATCGGCCTGTGCGGCGGGCACTCCGCCTCCGGTGTCCGCGTCGACGACCGCGCCCGCACGACCGTCCCCCGCCTGTACGCCGCCGGCGACCTCGCCTGCGTCCCGCACAACTACATGATCGGCGCCTTCGTCTTCGGCGATCTCGCCGGCGCGGACGCCGCCCAGTACACGGCCTACGACGGCGAGCTTCCCGTGGACCAGGTGCGCGAGGCCCACGAGCTGATCTACCGCCCGCTGCGCAACCCGGACGGCCCGCCGCAGACCCAGGTCGAGTACAAGCTGCGCCGCTTCGTGAACGACTACGTGGCCCCGCCCAAGTCGGGGGCCCGGCTCTCCCTCGCCCTCGAAGCCTTCGAGCGGATGCGCACCGACATCGCGGCGATGGGCGCCCGCACCCCGCACGAACTGATGCGCTGCGCCGAGGTCTCCTTCATCCGCGACTGCGCGGAGATGGCCGCTCGTGCCTCCCTGGCCCGTACCGAGTCCCGCTGGGGCCTCTACCACGACCGTCTCGACCATCCCGGGCGCGACGACGTCTCCTGGTTCCACCATCTCGATCTGCACAAGTCCCCCTCTGGTGCGATGGAGTTCACGGCCCGTCCCGTGGCTCCGTATCTGGTGCCGGTGGAGGAGTTCACGCCGGTAGGCGGTCTCTCCCGGCGGCTGGGCGAGGTCCATCCGGAGCGGGTGGCCACGGCCGGGCCGCGCGAGGTGGCGCCGGTCGCCGCCGGACCGGCCTCCGCGCGCGCCACCGGGCCTGCCGACCGGACCGAGGCCCGGGGCACCGCATCGCCGCGGCTGCTGGAACTGCTGGAGCTGGCCGAGGCGGAACCCGAGCTCGCCGTGCTCGAGCCTTACCTGGCCGATCCCGACCCCGCCGTGCGCCGTACGGCTGTCTCGGTGCTCACCGAGACCGTGCCGCCCGGCACCGGGCAGGCCCTGGTCGGTGCCCTCACCGACGCCGACGCCGAGGTCCGCGCGGCCGCCGCGGCCTCACTGCGCGAACTCGTCGAGACCCTGCCGCCCGAACCCGCCCTGGGTGCCGCCCTCACCAGTGCGCTCGGCCAGCCCGACCCCGTGGTGCGGGCCGCCGCCCTCGATGTGCTGCGCGCCCTGCAGCTCGGCGGGGCAGCGGTGTTCGCGGCGGCGCTGGACGACCATGACATCGCCGTCCGCACCGAGGCCGTGCGGGCGCTCGTCTCGGTCGACGCGGTCGGGCCGCTGGCGGGCGCCGCGGGCGATCCCGCCCGGGAGGTCCGGGTCACCGTGGCCAAGGCCCTGGCCGCCGTCGCCTCGGCATCCCTCGCCGCGTCCGACCGGGCGCTGCTCGCCGGCACTCTGGACCGGCTCACCGAGGACGCCGATCCGCTGGTGCGCGGTGCGGCGCTCGGCGCGCTGGCCACCACCGGCTGCCGGGCGCCGCTCGCCGCTCGTTCCGTGGCCGCCCTGTCCGACCCGGCCTGGCAGGTACGGTCCGGCGCCGCCACCGCGCTGTCGGCCGCGCCCGCCGACACGGCTGTCCCCGCCCTCGCCAAGGCCCTCGCCGACCCGAATGCCGACGTCCGCAAGGCGGCGGTCCTGGCGCTGACGCGGCACCGGGCCACCGAGGAGGCCCGGGCAGCCCTCGCCACGGCCACGGCGGACTCGGACGCGGATGTTAGGGCCTACGCGGCCCGCGGGCTCTAGCCCCGCGTCGCGCCCTGCCGGGTGCGGGCTATATCCAGTCGTCCGGCTCCGGCTCGTCCGCAGGCTCGGGCCAGTGGTCGTCCGCAGATTCGGCCCCCGCCGGGTCCGCGGCGCCGGCCGGGCCCGGCCCGTCCAGGGAGGCCAGCACCTCGAGCACACCTTCCCCGTACGTAGCCAGCTTCTTCTCGCCGACGCCGCTCACCGTGCCCAGCTCGGGCACCGAACCGGGCCGCCGGAAGACGATCTCCCGCAGGGTGGCGTCGTGGAAGATGACGTAGGCGGGGACGCCCTGCTCCCGGGCCTGCTCGGCACGCCAGGCGCGCAGGGCCTCGAAGGCGGGGAGCAGTTCCTCGGGCAGCTCGGCCGCGGCGACCTTGGCCTTGCGGTCGTCCCCGGAGGCACCGGTCGACCGCGACCGGGAGCCGGCCGGCTTCTTCGGCTCCTTGCGCAGCGGCACCTCGCGCTCCCGCCGCAGCACCGAGCCGCTCGCCTCGGTGAGCACCAGCGTGCCGTACTCGCCCTCGACCGCGAGCAGCCCCTGTGCGAGCAGCTGGCGGATGACGCCCCGCCACTCGCCCTCGGTGAGGTCCTGCCCGATGCCGAAGACGGACAGCTGATCGTGGTCGAACTGGATCACCTTGCCGGTGCGCTTGCCCAGCAGGATGTCGACGATCTGCATCGCGCCGAACTTCTGCCCGCGCTCCCGCTGCAGCCGTACCACCGCCGACAGCACCTTCTGCGCGGCGATGGTGCCGTCCCAGGTCTCCGGTGGGGCGAGGCATGTGTCGCAGTTGCCGCAGCCCGCCGCATCGGGGTCCTGGCCGAAGTAGGCGAGCAGCTGGCCGCGGCGGCACTGGGCTGTCTCGCACAGCGCGAGCATGGCGTCGAGGTGGGCGGCCGCCCGGCGGCGGAACGCCTCGTCGCCCTCACCGGACTGGATCAGCTTGCGCTGCTGTATGACGTCGTTCAGGCCGTAGGCCATCCAGGCCGTGGACGGCAGGCCGTCACGGCCCGCGCGGCCGGTCTCCTGGTAGTACCCCTCGATGGACTTGGGCAGGTCGAGATGGGCGACGAAGCGTACGTCCGGCTTGTCGATGCCCATGCCGAAGGCGATGGTCGCCACGACGACCAGGCCGTCCTCGCGCAGAAACCGGGACTGGTGCGCGGCGCGCGTGCCCGCGTCCAGGCCCGCGTGGTACGGCACCGCGTCGATGCCGTTGGCGGTCAGGAACTCCGCCGTCCGATCCACCGAGTTGCGCGAGAGACAGTAGACGATGCCGGCGTCGCCCGCGTGCTCTTCCCGGAGGAAGGCGAGCAGCTGCTTCCTGGGATCGGCCTTCGGCACGATCCGGTACTGGATGTTGGGCCGGTCGAAGCTGGCGACGAAGTGGCGGGCCGACGGCAGGTTCAGCCGCTCGGTGATCTCCTGGTGGGTGGCGCGCGTGGCGGTGGCGGTGAGGGCGATCCGCGGGACGTCCGGCCAGCGCTCGCCGAGGAGGGACAGGGTGAGGTAGTCGGGGCGGAAGTCGTGGCCCCACTGGGACACGCAGTGCGCCTCATCGATGGCGAAGACGGAGATCTTGCCGCGGGAGAGGAGGTCGAGCGTGGCGTCCAGGCGCAGCCGCTCCGGCGCCAGATACACCAGGTCCAGCTCGCCGGCCAGGAACTCCGCCTCGACCACGCGCCGCTCGTCGAAGTCCTGCGTGGAGTTGATGAAGCCGGCCCGCACGCCGAGGGCGCGCAGGGCATCCACCTGGTCCTGCATCAGGGCGATCAGCGGTGACACCACCACGCCGGTACCGGGCCGGACCAGGGCCGGGATCTGGTAGCACAGCGACTTGCCGCCGCCGGTGGGCATGAGGACGACTGCGTCGCCGCCCGCCACCACGTGCTCGATGATCTCTTCCTGCTCGCTCCGGAAGGCCTCGTACCCGAAGACCCGGTGGAGTGTGGCCAGCGCCTCGCTGTCGGCCGCACCCGGCCCCTCGGTCATCCTTGGCATCTCGCTGATTCCGCCCGTCGCGCCCATCGTCCTGTCCCCCGTCGGTTTCCCCCGTGCGTCGTCCGTCGACCACTGCGTCCACGATAGGCGCCCGCGCCGACATCGCCCGACCGTTGTCCACAAGCGGGATCTGCTTGTCGTATCAACGCCATCGAATGCCAACCCCCACGTGAAGCGCCCGTTCTCTGCCATGCGCAGCAGGTCCGGCCACTGACGTGCGACGGCCCCGGTTCCCCTCCCGAGCGGGAACCGGGGCCGTACGGCCGTACCGCACGCGTCAGCGCACGAACACTCCTGCCTGGTTCGCCAGATCCAGGAAGTACTGCGGCGCCACACCGAGCACCAGCGTCGCCGCCACGCCCACGCCGATCGCCGCCATGGTCAGCGGGGAGGGGACGGCCACGGTCGGACCCTCGGGCCTCGGCTCGCTGAAGAACATCAGCACGATCACGCGGATGTAGAAGAACGCGGCGATCGCCGAGGAGATCACGCCGACCACGACCAGGGGGGCCGCGCCGCCGTCCGCCGCCGCCTTGAACACGGCGAACTTACCAGCGAACCCGGAGGTCAGCGGGATACCGGCGAAGGCCAGCAGGAACACCGCGAACACGGCCGCGACCAGTGGTGAACGGCGGCCCAGTCCTGCCCACTTGGACAGGTGGGTCGCTTCACCGCCCGCGTCGCGTACCAGGGTGACCACGGCGAACGCGCCGATCGTCACGAACGAGTACCCGGCCAGATAGAAGAGGACGGACGACACGCCGTCCTTCGAGGTGGCGATGACACCCGCGAGGATGAATCCGGCGTGCGCGATGGACGAGTACGCCAGCAGCCGCTTGATGTCGGTCTGCGTGATGGCGACGATCGCACCGCCCAGCATGGTGATGCTCGCCACCGCCCACATGACCGGCCGCCAGTCCCAGCGCATCCCGGGCAGCACGACGTACAGCAGGCGCAGCAGCGCGCCGAACGCCGCCACCTTCGTCGCCGCCGCCATGAAGCCCGTCACCGGGGTCGGCGCGCCCTGGTAGACGTCGGGCGTCCACATGTGGAACGGCACCGCGCCCACCTTGAACAGCAGGCCCATCACGATCAGCGCGCTGCCGAGCAGCAGCAGCGCGTCGTTCCCCATGGTGTCGGCGAGCGCCGGGTCGACGTTGGTGACCGTGCCGTCGACGACCTGTGCGATGCGCGCGTACGACACGGAGCCCGCGTAGCCGTACAGCAGGGCGATGCCGAACAGCGTGAATGCCGAGGCGAACGCGCCGAGCAGGAAGTACTTGACCGCGGCCTCCTGTGACATCAGCCGCTTGCGGCGGGCCAGCGCGCACAGCAGGTACAGCGGCAGGGAGAGGACCTCCAGGGCCACGAACAGCGTCAGCAGATCGTTGGCCGCGGGGAACACCAGCATGCCCGCGATGGCGAACAGCAGCAGCGGGAAGACCTCGGTGGTGGTGAACCCGGCCTTCACGGCGGCCTTCTCGCTGTCGCTGCCCGGCACCGAAGCCGCCTGGGCGGCGAAGGAGTCGACCCGGTTGCCGTGCGCCGCCGGGTCCAGGCGCCGTTCGGCGAAGGTGAAGAGGCCGACCAGGCCGGCCAGCAGGATGGTGCCCTGCAGGAACAGGGACGGCCCGTCGACCGCGACCGCCCCCATGGCCGCGATGTGCGCCTTGGTGGTGCCGTACCCGTCGGTGGCGAGCGCGACGACCGCGGCGAACGCGGCACAGAGCGCTACGACGGACACGAACACCTGCGCGTAGTAGCGGGACTTGCGCGGGACGAACGCCTCGATGAGCACCCCGACCAGCGCCGCACCCAGGACGATCAGGGTCGGCGACAATTGTCCGTATTCGATCTTCGGCGCGTCGATCTTCGAGATCGGATCGGCCGCGGTTGTCCACAGGTTGTGGACGACTGCTGAACTCACTTGGCCGCCTCCACCTCGGGCTTGGGGTCCTTCTTGTGTACGTCGGACATGGTCTGCTTGACCGCCGGGTTGACGATGTCCGTGACGGGCTTCGGATAGACGCCCAGGAAGATCAGCAGCACGATCAGCGGGGCGACGACCACCAGCTCGCGCGCGCGGAGGTCGGGCATCGCCGAGACCTCGGGCTTCACCGGGCCCGTCATCGTCCGCTGATACAGCACCAGGGTGTAGAGCGCGGCGAGGACGATGCCGAAGGTGGCGATGATCCCGATCGCCGGGTAGCGCGTGAACGTGCCGACCAGGACCAGGAACTCGCTCACGAACGGCGCGAGTCCCGGCAACGAGAGGGTGGCGAGGCCGCCGATCAGGAAGGTGCCGGCAAGCACCGGGGCGACCTTCTGCACGCCTCCGTAGTCGGCGATGAGCCGCGAGCCGCGCCGGGAGATCAGGAAGCCGGCGACCAGCATCAACGCGGCCGTGGAAATGCCGTGGTTGACCATGTAGAGCGTCGCGCCGGACTGGCCCTGGCTGGTCATCGCGAAGATGCCCATGATGATGAAGCCGAAGTGCGAGATCGACGCGTAGGCCACCAGCCGCTTGATGTCCCGCTGGCCGACGGCGAGCAGCGCACCGTAGATGATGCTGATCAACGCCAGTACCAGGATCACGGGCGTCGCCCACTTGCTGGCCTCAGGGAAGAGCTGGAGGCAGAAGCGGAGCATCGCGAAGGTGCCCACCTTGTCGACGACCGCCGTGATGAGCACGGCGACCGGGGCGGTGGACTCCTGCATGGCGTTGGGGAGCCAGGTGTGCAGCGGCCACAGCGGCGCCTTCACCGCGAAGGCGAAGAAGAAGCCGAGGAACAGCCAGCGTTCGGTGTCCGTCGCCATGTGCAGCGAACCGTTCACCCGCGCCTGCGCGATCTCCTGGAGGCTGAAGTTCCCGGCGACCACGTAGAGGCCGATCACCGCGGCCAGCATGATCAGTCCGCCGGCCAGGTTGTAGAGCAGGAACTTCACCGCCGCGTACGACCGCTGCGTGGCGGCCGTCTCCTCGCCGTGCTCGTGGGCACGGTCCCCGAAGCCGCCGATGAGGAAGTACATCGGGATGAGCATGGCTTCGAAGAAGATGTAGAACAGGAAGACGTCGGTGGCCTCGAACGAGATGATCACCATCGCCTCGACGGCGAGGATCAACGCGAAGAATCCCTGAGTGGGGCGCCAGCGGCGGTTGCCGGTCTCCAGCGGGTCGGCATCGTGCCAGCCCGCGAGGACGATGAACGGGATGAGCAGGGCGGTGAGCGCGATCAGTGCCACCGCGATGCCGTCCACGCCCAGCTCGTACCTCACCCCGAAGTCCTTGATCCAGGCGTGGGACTCGGTGAGCTGGTAGCGGGTGCCGCCGGGGTCGAAGCGGACCAGGACGGTGACCGCCAGGGCGAGTGTGGCGAGCGAGACGACCAGCGCCAGCCACTTGGCGGCGGCGCGCCGCGCGGCCGGTACGGCGGCCGTGGCGACGGCCCCGAGCGCCGGGAGCGCCGCCGTCGCTGTCAGCAGGGGAAAGGACATCGGTATCAGACCGCCCTCATCAGCAGGGTCGCGGCCACCAGGAGTGCCGCACCGCCGAACATCGAGACCGCGTAGGAGCGGGCGAAGCCGTTCTGGAGCCGGCGCAGCCGACCGGACAGACCGCCGAAGCCGGCCGCCGTGCCGTTGACGACGCCGTCGACCAGGGTGTGGTCGACGTACACCAGCGAGCGCGTCAGGTGCTCGCCGCCGCGCACCAGGACGACGTGGTTGAAGTCATCCTGGAGCAGGTCGCGCCGGGCCGCACGGGTGAGTAGCGAGCCGCGCGGGGCGACGGCCGGGACGGGCTTGCGGCCGTACTGCGCCCAGGCGATGCCGACACCGATGACCAGGCAGACCATGGTGGCTCCGGTGACCGCAGCGGCGCTGAGCGGTGAGTCGCCTTCGCTGTGGCCGGTGACGGGCTCCAGCCAGTTCAGGAAGCGGTCACCGAGGCTGAAGAACGCACCGCCGAAGACCGAGCCGACGGCCAGCACGATCATCGGGATCGTCATGACCTTCGGGGACTCGTGCGGGTGCGGCTCGGCGTGCTCGCCGTGGTGCTCGGCCGCGGGTTCGGCGCTCGGCGCCTCCGGGGAGCGAGTGGGTTGGTTCTTCCAACGCTCCTCTCCGAAGAAGGTCATCAGCATCACGCGCGTCATGTAGAAGGCGGTGATGGCCGCGCCCAGCAGGGCCGCGCCGCCGAGGATCCAGCCCTCGGTGCCGCCCTTGGCGAAGGCCGCCTCGATGATCTTGTCCTTGGAGAAGAAGCCCGAGAGGCCCGGGAAACCGATGATCGCGAGGTAGCCGAGGCCGAAGGTGATGAACGTGATCGGCATGTACTTGCGCAGGCCGCCGTACTTGCGCATGTCGACCTCGTCGTTCATGCCGTGCATGACGGAACCGGCACCGAGGAACAGCCCGGCCTTGAAGAAGCCGTGCGTCACCAGGTGCATGATCGCGAAGACGTAGCCGATGGGGCCGAGGCCCGCCGCCAGCACCATGTAGCCGATCTGCGACATGGTCGAGCCGGCCAGCGCCTTCTTGATGTCGTCCTTCGCGCAACCGACGATCGCACCGAAGAGAAGCGTGACCGCACCGACGACGGTCACGGCCAGCTGGGCGTCGGGGGCGGCGTTGAAGAGGGCACCGGAGCGGACGATCAGGTAGACGCCCGCGGTCACCATCGTCGCGGCGTGGATCAGGGCCGAGACCGGGGTCGGGCCCTCCATGGCGTCCCCTAGCCAGGACTGCAGCGGCACCTGGGCCGATTTGCCGCAGGCGGCGAGCAACAGCATCAGGCCGATCGCGGTGAGCTTGCCCTCGGAGGTGTCCCCGGTGTGGCTGAGGACCGGACCGAAGGCGAAGCTGCCGAAGGTGGTGAACATCAGCATGATCGCGATCGACAGGCCCATGTCACCGACGCGGTTGACCAGGAAGGCCTTCTTCGCTGCCGTGGCGGCGCTGGGCTTGTGCTGCCAGAAGCCGATCAGCAGGTAGGAGGCGAGGCCGACGCCTTCCCAGCCGACGTACAGCAGGAGGTAGTTGTCGGCGAGGACGAGCAGCAGCATCGCAGCGAGGAACAGGTTCAGGTAGCCGAAGAAGCGGCGGCGGCGCTCGTCGTGCTCCATGTACCCGATCGAGTACAGATGGATCAGCGAGCCGACACCGGTGATCAGCAGCACGAACGTCATCGACAGCTGGTCCAGGCGGAAGGTGACGTCCGCCTGGAACCCGGCCACCGGGACCCAGCTGAACAGGTGCTTGATGAGTGTGCGGTTTTCGGCGTCCTTGCCGAGCAGGTCGGCGAGGAGGATCAGTCCGAAGACGAAGGAGGCGGCCGACAGGAGCGTGCCCATCCAGTGGCCGACGCGGTCGAGGCGCCGGCCGCCGACCAGCAGGACGGCCGCTCCGAGCAGGGGCGCCGCGATGAGCAGCGCGATCAGGTTCTCCACGATTCTTCCGACCCCTTACAGCTTCATCAGGCTGGCGTCGTCGACCGAGGCCGAGTGGCGGGTACGGAACAGCGACACGATGATCGCGAGGCCCACCACGACCTCCGCGGCGGCGACGACCATCGTGAAGAAGGCGATGATCTGGCCGTCGAGGTTGCCGTGCATCCGGGAGAAGGCGACGAACGCGAGGTTGCAGGCGTTCAGCATCAGCTCGATGCACATGAAGACCACGATGGCGTTGCGGCGGATCAGGACGCCGGTCGCGCCGATCGTGAACAACAGGGCGGCGAGGTAGAGGTAGTTGACCGGGTTCACTTCGACGCCTCCTCGGGTCGCTTGAACGTGGCCGGCTCGGCCGGCCTGCGCTCCAGGCGCTCCTCCGCGCGCTGCTCCAGCGCCCGCAGGTCGTTGAGCGCGTCCGCGGACACGTCACGGATCTGGCCCCGCTCGCGCAGCGTCTTGTTGACCGTCAGCTCGGAGGGGGTGCCGTCGGGCAGCAGGCCCGCGATGTCCACGGCGTTGTGCCGGGCGTAGACACCGGGGGCGGGCAGCGGCGGGATGTGCGTGCCCTCGCGGATGCGCTGCTCGGACAGCTCGCGCTGGGTCTTGGCTCGCTCGGTGCGCTCGCGGTGGGTGAGCACCATGGCGCCGACGGCCGCCGTGATCAGCAGGGCACCGGTGATTTCGAAGGCGAAGACGTACTTGGTGAAGATGAGCGACGCCAGGCCCTCCACGTTGCCGTTCGCGTTCGCCTGGCCGGTGCCGTTGAACTCCTTCAGGGAGGCGTTCGCGATGCCCCCGAACAGCAGGACACCGAAACCGACCCCGCACAGCAGAGCCAGCCAGCGCTGGCCCTTGATGGTCTCCTTGAGCGAGTCCGCGGCCGTGACGCCGACGAGCATCACCACGAACAGGAACAGCATCATGATCGCGCCGGTGTAGACGACGATCTGCACGATGCCCAGGAAGTAGGCGCCGTTGGCGAGGTAGAACACCGCCAGGACGATCATGGTGCCGGCGAGAGAGAGCGCGCTGTGCACCGCCCTCTTCATGAAGACGGTGCTCAGGGCGCCGATCACCGCGACGGTGCCGAGGGCCCAGAACTGGAAGGCCTCACCGGTGGAGGTGGTGTAGGCGGCGAGGTGCTCTGCGCTCATTGACCGATCACCTTCTCCGAGGCCGGCTCGTCCTCGCCGAAGGTGGTGGCGGCCTCCTGCGGGACCTCGCCCTTGGAGGTGGCGACCTGCCGGACCGTGCCGGGCGCGGCCTGCGTCACCAGGCCCCGGTAGTAGTCCTGTTCGTCCGTCCCAGGGAAGATCGCGTGGGGTGTGTCGACCATGCTCTCTTCGAGGCCGGCGAGCAGTTGCTCCTTGGTGTAGATGAGGTTCGCGCGGCTGGAGTCCGCCAGCTCGAACTCGTTGGTCATCGTCAACGCGCGCGTGGGGCACGCCTCGATGCACAGGCCGCACAGGATGCAGCGGGCGTAGTTGATCTGGTAGACGCGGCCGTACCGCTCGCCAGGCGAGTAGCGCTCCTCGTCGGTGTTGTCGGCGCCCTCCACGTAGATGGCGTCGGCGGGGCAGGCCCAGGCGCACAGTTCGCAGCCGACGCACTTCTCCAGGCCGTCCGGATGGCGGTTGAGCTGGTGCCGTCCGTGGAACCGCGGAGCCGTGGTCTTCTTCTGCTCCGGGTATTGCTCGGTCAGCCGCTTCTTGAACATGGCCTTGAAGGTCACGCCGAAGCCGGCCACGGGGTTCTGGAAGCCAGGCTTCGCCTGCCCGGCCTCCTTGGGCTCCTCAGCCATCGGACGCCTCCTTTCCATCCGAAGATCCGTCACTGACAGTGTCCGGCCCGCCACTGACAATCAGCTCCCGCTCGTGGCGTGGGCGGCGCCTCGGCACCGGTGGCAGCTCCTGCCCGGGCAGCGGCGGTACGGGGAATCCGCCCGCCATCGGGTCGAAGCCGGGCGGCTGGGCAGCGGGCTGCTCGGCCGTCTTCGCCTTCTCGCGGAACATGTCGGCGACGAAGGAGATCAGCAGCAGGGCGAGCACACCGCCGCCGACGTAGAGGGCGATATCGGCGAAGTCGTAGTTCTCGTTGCGCAGGGCCCGCACGGTCGCCACCAGCATCAGCCAGGTCACCGAGACCGGGATGAGGACCTTCCAGCCGAGCTTCATCAGCTGGTCGTAGCGGACGCGTGGGAGCGTGCCGCGCAGCCAGATGAAGAAGAACAGCAGCAGCTGGACCTTGATGACGAACCACAGCAGCGGCCACCAGCCGTGGTTCGCGCCCTCCCAGAAGGCGCTGATCGGCCAGGGGGCGCGCCAGCCGCCGAGGAAGAGGGTGGCCGAGACGGCCGAGACCGTCACCATGTTCACGTACTCGGCGAGCATGAACATCGCGAACTTGATGGACGAGTACTCGGTGTTGAAGCCGCCGACCAGGTCGCCCTCGGACTCCGGCATGTCGAAGGGGGCGCGGTTGGTCTCGCCGACCATCGTGACGATGTAGAGGATGAAGGAGACCGGCAGCAGCAGGATGTACCACCGGTCGTGCTGCTGCTCCACGATCGTGGACGTCGACATCGACCCCGAGTACAGGAACACGGAGGCGAACGCGGCGCCCATGGCGATCTCGTACGAGATCATCTGCGCGCAGGAGCGCAGGCCGCCCAGCAGCGGGTAGGTGGATCCAGAACTCCAACCCGCGAGCACGATGCCGTAGATGCCGACGGAGGCGACCGCGAGGATGTAGAGCATCGCGATCGGCAGATCGGTCAGCTGCATCGTGGTGCGGTGCCCGAAGATCGAGATCTCGTTGCCGGCCGGGCCGAAGGGGATCACCGCGATCGCCATGAAGGCCGGGATGGCCGCAACGATCGGCGCGAGGACGTAGACCACCTTGTCCGCGCGCTTGACGATGACGTCTTCCTTGAGCATCAGCTTCACGCCGTCGGCGAGCGACTGGAGCATGCCCCAGGGGCCGTGCCGGTTCGGCCCGATGCGCAGCTGCATCCAGGCGACGACCTTGCGCTCCCAGACGATGGAGAACAGCACGGTCACCATCAGGAAGGCGAAGCAGAAGACGGCCTTGACGACGACCAGCCACCAGGGGTCGCGGCCGAACATCGAGAGGTCTTCAGTGGCGAGGTACGACCTCATGCCTCCACCTCCTTGGGGGCCTCTTCGGCGAGTGCCGCCGGCCCGATACGGACAAGGGAGCCGGGTTGTGCACCGGTGTCGGAGGCGACGCCCGCGCCGACGGAGTTCAGCGGGAGCCACACCACCCGGTCGGGCATCTCGGTGATCTGCAGCGGGAGTTCGACCGTGCCGGTGGAACCGGTCACGGCGAGGACGTCGCCGTCCTTGACGCCCGCCTCGGCGGCCGTCGCGGCCGACAGGCGCGCGCGTGCGGCGTGCCGTGTTCCGGCGAGCGCCTCGTCGCCGTCCTGCAGGACGCCCTGGTCGAGCAGCAGCCGGTGCCCGGCGAGGACGGCCTCGCCGGCGGCCGGGCGGGGCAGTACGCCCGCGGACTCCACGGGGGCGGCGGCGCGCGGGCCGTCCCAGGAGCCGAGCCGGTCGATCTCCGCGCGCGTGGTGCGCAGATCCGGCAGGCCCAGGTGGACGTCCATGGCGTCGGCCAGCATCTGCAGCACGCGCGTGTCGGTCGGTGCGAGACGGCGGGTCATCTGCTCGGGCTTGAGGGCGGCCTCGAAGAAGCGCACCCTGCCTTCCCAGTTGAGGAAGGTGCCCGCCTTCTCGGCGACCGCGGCGACCGGCAGGACGACGTCGGCGCGCTCGGTGACCTCACTCGGCCGCAGCTCCAGCGACACCAGGAAGCCGACACTGTCGAGGGCCTCACGCGCGCGTGCCGGGTCGGGCAGGTCGGCTACCTCCACACCGGCGACCACGAGAGCCGAGAGTTCGCCGGTGGCGGCGGCCTCGACGATCTGGTGGGTGTCACGGCCGTAGCGCGGCGGGAGTTCGGCGAGCCCCCAGACGGCGGCGACCTCCTCCCGCGCGCGCGGGTCGGTCGCCGGGCGGCCGCCCGGCAGCAGCGACGGCAGCGCGCCCGCCTCGACCGCGCCGCGTTCACCGGCGCGGCGCGGGATCCACACCAGGTGGGCGCCGGTCGCGGTGGCGGCGCGTACGGCGGCCGTGAGCCCGCCCGCGACCGACGCGAGCCGTTCGCCGACGACGATGACCGCGCCCTCGGTGCGCAGCGCCTCGGCGGCGCGTGTGCCGGGTTCCTCCAGGCCGGCGCCGCTCGCGAGGGCGTCCAACCACTCGGTCTCGGTGCCCGGCGCGGCCGGCAGCAGGGTGCCGCCCGCCTTCTCCAGGCCCCGCGTGGCATGCGTGGCCACTGCGAACACCCGCTGCTTGCGCTTGCGCCAGGCCTTACGCAGCCGCAGGAAGACGCCGGGTGCCTCCTCCTCGGACTCGAACCCGACGAGCAGGACGGCGGGCGCCTTCTCCAGGGAGGTGTACGTGACCCCCCTGCCGTCGAGGTCGCGGCCGCGGCCTGCCACGTGGGCCGCGAGGAAGTCGGCCTCCTCGCCGCTGTGCACGCGCGCGCGGAAGTCGATGTCGTTCGTGGCGAGCGCCACGCGCGTGAACTTGCTGTACGCGTAAGCGTCCTCGACGGTCAGCCGGCCGCCGATGAGGACGCCGGCGCGGGAGCGGGCGGCGGTCAGCCCGCGCGCGGCCGCTTCCAGGGCCTCCGGCCAGGAGGCGGGCTCCAGGACGCCGTCGGCGTTGCGCACCAGGGGCGTGTCGAGGCGGTCCTTCTGCTGCGCATACCGGAACGCGAAGCGTCCCTTGTCGCAGATCCACTCCTCGTTGACCGCGGGGTCGTTGGCCGCCAGCCGCCGCATGACCTTGCCGCGCCGGTGGTCGGTGCGGGTCGCGCAGCCGCCGGAGCAGTGCTCGCAGACCGACGGCGAGGAGACGAGGTCGAAGGGGCGGGAGCGGAAACGATAGGCCGCCGAGGTCAGGGCGCCGACGGGGCAGATCTGGATGGTGTTGCCGGAGAAGTACGACTCGAACGGGTCTCCCTCACCGGTGCCGACCTGCTGCAGCGCGCCCCGCTCGACCAGTTCGATCATCGGGTCGCCGGCGATCTGGTTGGAGAAGCGGGTGCAGCGGGCGCACAGCACGCACCGCTCGCGGTCGAGCAGCACCTGTGTGGAGATCGGTACGGGCTTCTCGTAGGTGCGCTTCTTGCCGTCGAAGCGGGACTCGGCGTTGCCGTGCGACATGGCCTGGTTCTGCAACGGGCACTCGCCGCCCTTGTCGCAGACCGGGCAGTCCAGCGGGTGGTTGATGAGCAGCAGCTCCATCACACCGTGCTGGGCCTTCTCGGCGGCCGGCGAGGTGAGGTGGGTCTTCACGACCATGCCGTCGGTGCACGTGATGGTGCAGGACGCCATCGGTTTGCGCTGGCCCTCGACCTCGACGATGCACTGGCGGCAGGCACCGGCCGGGTCCAGCAGGGGGTGGTCGCAGAACCGCGGGATCTCGATGCCGAGTTGCTCGGCGGCCCGGATGACCAGGGTGCCCTTGGGCACGCTGAGTTCGATGCCGTCGATCGTCAGTGTGACGAGGTCTTCCGGCGGGACCGCCGCCTCTCCCCCTCCGGAGGGGGCACTGGTGGTCACGGTCATGCGTTCACCTCCGGGCGGTCCGCCCAGGCCGTCGACTTGGCCGGGTCGAAGGGGCAGCCCCGGCCCGTGATGTGCTGCTCGTACTCCTCGCGGAAGTACTTCAGCGAGGAGAAGATGGGTGAGGCCGCGCCGTCGCCGAGGGCGCAGAAGGACTTGCCGTTGATGTTGTCGGCGATGTCGTTCAGCTTGTCGAGGTCGGACATGACGCCCTTGCCGGCCTCGATGTCCCGCAGCAGCTGCACCAGCCAGTACGTCCCTTCGCGGCACGGCGTGCACTTGCCGCAGGACTCGTGGGCGTAGAACTCGGTCCAGCGGGTCACCGCCCGCACCACGCAGGTCGTCTCGTCGAAGCACTGCAGGGCCTTGGTGCCGAGCATGGAGCCGGCGGCGCCCACTCCCTCGTAGTCGAGGGGGACGTCGAGGTGCTCGTCGGTGAACATCGGCGTGGAGGAGCCGCCGGGCGTCCAGAACTTGAGGCGGTGCCCGGGCCGCATACCGCCGCTCATGTCGAGGAGCTGGCGGAGCGTGATGCCGAGCGGAGCCTCGTACTGGCCGGGGCTGGCCACGTGGCCGCTGAGCGAGTAGAGCGTGAAGCCAGGGGACTTCTCGCTGCCCATCGACCTGAACCATTCCTTGCCGTTTTTCAGGATGGCGGGAACCGACGCGATCGACTCGACGTTATTCACCACAGTCGGACAGGCGTAGAGGCCTTCCACCGCAGGGAAGGGGGGACGGAGCCGCGGTTGACCACGGCGGCCTTCGAGCGAGTCGAGCAGTGCGGTCTCCTCACCGCAGATGTACGCGCCCGCACCCGCGTGCACGGTGAGTTCGAGGTCGAGTCCGCTGCCCAGGATGTTCTCGCCGAGGTAGCCCGCCGCGTAGGCCTCGCGCACGGCCTCGTGCAGCCGCCGCAGGACGGGGACGACTTCACCACGCAGATAGATGAAGGCATGCGACGACCTGATGGCGTAACACGCGATCACAATGCCCTCGATGAGGCTGTGCGGGTTCGCGAAGAGGAGCGGGATGTCCTTGCAGGTTCCGGGCTCCGACTCGTCGGCGTTGACAACTAGATAGTGCGGTTTTCCATCACCCTGCGGAATGAACTGCCACTTCATCCCGGTCGGGAATCCCGCGCCGCCACGGCCACGCAGGCCGGAGTCCTTGACGTACGCGATCAGGTCGTCCGGTGGCATGGCGAGCGCCTTGCGGAGCCCCTCGTACCCCTCGTGCCTCCGGTAGACGTCCAGAGTCCAGGACCGGTCCTCGTCCCAGAAGGCCGACAGCACGGGTGCGAGCAGCTTCTCGGGGCTCGTGTCCTTGAGTTCGGCTGCCACGGTCATCACTTCCCCTCCTCGGCGGTAGGACCTGCCGGGTGGGCCGGGTCGGAGGCCGATGTGTCCTGCGGCGCGTCATGCGAGCTGAGGTGTTCGGCCGGCGACGGCTCGTGCACCCTGTCCTGCGGTTCATCGTGCGGACCGCCGTCGCGCGGATGGACCACGCGCGCGGGTGCGGCCTCTCCCTTTGCCAGGCGAAGGCCCACCAGCGACGCGGGTCCCGCACTGCCGCCCTCCTCGACGGCCCCGGGCCGCTCGTCGGGGAAGCCGGCCAGGATCCGCGCGGTCTCCTTGAAGGTGCACAGCCGCGCCCCGCGCGTGGGCTGGACGGGGCGTCCCGCGCGCAGGTCGTCGACCAGGCGCTTGGCGCTCGCCGGGGTCTGGTTGTCGAAGAACTCCCAGTTGACCATGACGACCGGCGCGAAGTCGCAGGCCGCGTTGCACTCGATGTGCTCCAGGGTGACCTGGCCGTCGCCGGTGGTCTCGCCGTTGCCGACGCCCAGGTGCTCCTGGAGGGTCTCGAAGATCGCGTCGCCGCCCATCACCGCGCACAGCGTGTTGGTGCACACGCCGACCTGGTAGTCACCGGACGGCTTGCGCCGGTACATGGTGTAGAAGGTGGCGACGGCGGTGACCTCGGCCGTGGTCAGGCCCAGCATGTCCGCGCAGAACCGCATCCCGGTGCGCGTGACGTGGCCCTCCTCCGACTGCACGAGGTGGAGCAGCGGCAGCAGGGCGGACCGGGAGTCCGGGTAGCGCGCGATCACCTCGCGCGCGTCCGCCTCCAGCCGGGCCCGGACGTCGTCCGGGTACGCGGGCGCGGGCAGTTCGGGCATGCCCAGGCTGACGCCCCGCTCCGAAGAACTGGTGGTCACCGGTCGACGCCTCCCATCACGGGGTCGATGGACGCGACGGCGACGATGACGTCGGCGACCTGGCCGCCCTCGCACATCGCCGCCATGGCCTGCAGGTTGGTGAAGGACGGGTCGCGGAAGTGGACCCGGAAGGGGCGGGTGCCGCCGTCGGAGACGGCGTGCACCCCGAGTTCGCCCTTGGGCGACTCGACGGCTACGTACGCCTGTCCCGGCGGGACGCGGAAGCCCTCGGTGACCAGCTTGAAGTGGTGGATCAGGGCCTCCATGGAGGTGCCCATGATCTTCTTGATGTGGTCGAGGGAGTTGCCGAGCCCGTCCGGTCCCAGGGCGAGCTGGGCGGGCCAGGCGATCTTCTTGTCGGCGACCATGACCGGGCCGGGCTGGAGCCGGTCCAGGCACTGCTCGACGATCCCGAGCGACTGGCGCATCTCCTCCAGGCGGATGAGGAAGCGGCCGTAGGCGTCGCAGCTGTCGGCGGTCGGGACCTCGAAGTCGTACGTCTCGTAGTCGCAGTACGGCTGCGCCTTGCGCAGGTCGTGCGGCAGGCCGGTGGAGCGCAGGATCGGACCGGTCGCGCCGAGGGCCATGCAGCCGGCCAGGTCGAGGTAGCCGATGTCCTGCATGCGGGCCTTGAAGATGGGGTTCCCGGTGGCGAGCTTGTCGTACTCCGGGAGGTTCTTCTTCATCTTCTTCACGAACTCGCGGATCTGGTCCACCGCGCCGGGCGGCAGGTCCTGGGCGAGACCGCCGGGCCTGATGTACGCGTGGTTCATGCGCAGGCCCGTGATGAGCTCGTAGAGGTCGAGAATCATTTCACGATCACGGAATCCGTAGATCATGATCGTGGTGGCGCCCAGCTCCATGCCGCCGGTGGCGATGCACACCAGGTGGGAGGAGAGCCGGTTCAGCTCCATCAGGAGCACCCGGATGATCTTGGCGCGCTCGGTGATCTGGTCCTCGATGCCGAGGAGCTTCTCGACGGCGAGGCAGTAGGCGGTCTCGTTGAAGAAGGACGTCAGGTAGTCCATGCGCGTGACGAAGGTGGTGCCCTGCGTCCACGTGCGGAACTCGAGGTTCTTCTCGATGCCGGTGTGGAGATAGCCGATGCCGCAGCGGGCCTCGGTGACCGTCTCGCCCTCGATCTCCAGGATCAGGCGGAGCACTCCATGGGTGGACGGATGCTGGGGACCCATGTTGACGACGATGCGTTCGTCGTCGGCGCGGGCCGCGGACTGGACGACCTCGTCCCAGTCGCCACCGGTGACCGTGTATACGGTGCCCTCGGTGGTCTCGCGCGCCGACGCGGCGGATGCTGACTGCGTGCTCACGAGTACGACCTCCGCTGGTCCGGAGCCGGGATCTGGGCGCCCTTGTACTCGACGGGGATGCCGCCGAGGGGGTAGTCCTTGCGCTGGGGGTGGCCCTGCCAGTCGTCCGGCATCATGATCCGCGTCAGGGCCGGGTGACCGTCGAAGACGATCCCGAAGAAGTCGTAGGTCTCGCGTTCGTGCCAGTCGTTGGTCGGATAGACGGAGACCAGGGACGGGATGTGCGGTGCGCTGTCGGGGGCGCTGACCTCGAGGCGGATCAGCCGGTTGTGGGTGATCGAGCGCAGGTGGTAGACGGCGTGCAGCTCCCGGCCCTTGTCGTGCGGGTAGTGGACGCCACTGACGCCGGTACACAGTTCGAAGCGCAGGGCCGGGTCGTCGCGCAGGGTGCGGGCGACGCGGACCAGGTGTTCGCGTTCCACGTGGAAGGTCAGCTCGCCGCGGTCGACGACCGTCTTCTCGATGGCGTTGGCGGGGAGGAGCCCCTGCTCCTCCAGAGCGCCTTCCAGTTCGTCGGCGACCTCGTCGAACCAGCCACCGTAGGGGCGGGCCGCCGGTCCCGGGAGCCGGACCGAGCGGACCAGTCCGCCGTAGCCGGAGGTGTCGCCGCCGTTGTCGGCGCCGAACATGCCGCGCTGGACACGGATCTCCTCGCCGCCCTCGCCGCGCTGGCCGGGGAGGTTGGAGGCCGCGAGGTCCTTCTCGGGGTTCACGCCGTTCGCGGAGCCGTTCGCCCCGTTGGTGCCGTTCGCGTCGCTCACCGCAGCAGCCCCTTCATCTCGATCGTGGGCAGGGCCTTGAGCGCCGCCTCCTCCGCCTCGCGGGCCGCTTCCTCGGCGTTCACGCCGAGCTTGGAGGACTGGATCTTCTGGTGGAGCTTGAGGATCGCGTCCAGCAGCATCTCGGGGCGGGGCGGGCAGCCGGGGAGGTAGATGTCGACCGGCACGATGTGGTCGACGCCCTGGACGATCGCGTAGTTGTTGAACATGCCGCCCGAGGAGGCGCAGACACCCATGGAGATCACCCATTTCGGGTTGGGCATCTGGTCGTAGACCTGCCTCAGGACCGGCGCCATCTTCTGACTGACCCGGCCGGCGACGATCATCAGGTCCGCCTGGCGCGGCGAGCCGCGGAAGACCTCCATGCCGAAGCGGGCCAGGTCGTACCGGCCGGCGCCGGTGGTCATCATCTCGATGGCACAGCAGGCGAGGCCGAAGGTGGCAGGGAAGACGGACGCCTTGCGCACCCAGCCCGCGGCCTGCTCGACGGTGGTCAGCAGGAAGCCGCTCGGCAGCTTTTCTTCGAGTCCCATGTCTAAAGGCCCCTCAGTCCCATTCCAGGCCGCCGCGCCGCCATACGTACGCGTACGCGACGAAGACGGTGAGCACGAAGAGCAGCATCTCCACGAGCCCGAAGATCCCCAGGGCGTCGAAGGTGACGGCCCAGGGGTAGAGGAAGACGATCTCGATGTCGAAGACGATGAAGAGCATCGCCGTCAGGTAGTACTTGATGGGGAAGCGCCCGCCGCCGGCCGGCGTGGGGGTCGGCTCGATACCGCACTCATAGGCCTCGAGCCTGGCGCGGTTGTACCGCTTCGGACCGATCAGCGTGGCCATGACCACGGAGAAGATCGCAAAGCCTGCCCCGAGGGCTCCCAGTACGAGGATGGGCGCATACGCGTTCACCGCTCCTCGCTCCTCTCAGTCGGCGCTGACTGCTGGCGGTTGCACTGGACTCGCCTGCCTCACCGGTCCCACGAGCCCCGCTCGTCCCGGGCGAAGATCGAGAACATGTGAAGCAGGTCACAAGCCCAACTGCCTCGCATCTTATGCCCGCCGCTCTGTGATCTGCGACACGGGGTATTCCACAAGCTTTGTGATCTCCACCACCTGACGAAGGATCATGAAGGCGGATGATGAGTGATCTTCGCACTCGAAGCGTTCACTTGATCACCAGAAGTGACATTCTGGCTTGTCATCGCAGGCCGGAGGGGGCGTCTCAATATCAAGAGACTTCCGTTGCATGCAAATTGGTGTGGGGTGCGGAGCCCTGGTAGTGGACGGCGTTCACACATCGGAGGGACGGCCGGGCGGGATGTGGACGCGGGTCCCGGCACGTGCACGCGTTCACGAGCTCGGCGCGCACCGGACGCCATCCTTCCGGTGGCCGTTCCGTGACCTCCGCCACACCGATGAGAGATCCCCAAGAGCCGGGCTTGGCCAACCAGTCCAACCAGTGGTAAGCGACGGGCAATTCGGACGTAATGATCAAAGACCGTGATCAAGGCCTTGATCACAGGCGTCCACAATGTCCGTTACGGCGTCAATAAAGAACAACACGCCCGGGATTCGGGGGCAGATTGAACAACTGTGGCGCAGCACACGTTTCTTGAAGATATGAAGGAGCCCCTGGTACCGGTTGTTCCCATGTCCCACACCGCTCACATACGCAGCCACCGGAAGCCCCGCCGCAGCGCGTCGACCCTCGCGATGCGGGCCGGAGTTGCCGGTGGCGTCCTCGGCACCCTGGCAGTCGCCGGGGCATCCGGTTCGGCGAACGCTGCCGAGCCGGTGACGCAGACCCTCGAACTGCCCACCCTCACGGCCGATCTGGCCGCTCAGGCCGCCAGGTCCGCGGACGCGACCCAGCAGGCCGCCGCGAACTACCAGCTGCAGGCCGAGCGTGACGCGGCCGCCGCAAAGGCCGCGAAGCAGGCCAAGGCGGACCTCGCAGAGGCGAAGCAGAAGGCGGCGGAGGCCAAGAAGAAGGCCGAGGAGGTCGCCCGCAAGGAGGCCGCCGCGCGCGCCACCCGCAACGCGGAGCGGACGACGCTCTCCACCACGGCGAGCACCGGCACCACTTCCACTTCCACCACCACCTCCACCAGCACCTCCACGGCCACCGGCTCGGCCGCTGCCGTGATCAGCTTCGTCAAGGCACAGGTCGGCAAGGCGTACGTCTCCGGCGCCACCGGACCCTCCGCCTACGACTGCTCCGGCCTGGTGCAGACGGCCTTCAAGCAGGTCGGCATCAGCCTGCCGCGCGTCTCCCAGGACCAGTCGACCGCCGGCACCCAGGTCTCGCTGAGCAACCTGCAGCCGGGCGACATCCTGTACTGGGGCAGCGCCGGCAGCGCGTACCACGTGGGCGTGTACGTCGGCGACGGTATGTTCGTCGGTGCGCAGAACCCCTCCACCGGTGTCGTGGAGAGGCCGCTGTCGTACGACCCGCCCACCGGCGCGGTGCGGGTGCTCTGAGCGCACCTCGCACCTCTCACGCGCATAGGGCCGCAGCCGCTCGGGGGCAGCGGCCCTTGCGCCTTTCCCGTGCCGCCCGGCTCGCGGCTTCGCCGGGCGCACAGCTCGCGGTTCTCCCGGGCTGCCCCGGTCCGCTCCTTCTTCGGGCCGCCCGGTCCGCTCCTTGCCGGGCTGCCCGGCTCGGCTCCTCCCTGAAACGCTCGGCTCGGACCGCTGCGTACGTCGCCGACGAGGCGGGGCTGACGGCCGATCAGGTCGGCGGCGATCCGCGCCCGTTGCGTACGACTGCCCCGATGGCGAAGATATCCGGCATGTCGGGCACATCATCCATCCGGTGCTCGAAGCGCCTCTGACCGGGCGACGGCTGCTGGACGAGGACGAGGGGTGTCTGTCGGTGCCGGGGGCCGTGATGGCCGTGCCGCGGCCGGAGCGGGCCGTCGTACGCGGCCGGGACAAGGACGGCCATGCGCCGGCCGTGGAGGGCACGGGGTACTTCGCGCGCCGCCTCGCCCACGAGACCGGCCACAGCAACGCGGTACGTCTCCCTGGACCGGATCTCCAAGCGGGAGAAAAAGGACGCACTGCGGCAGATGGCGGACCGGCGGGACGAGGTGCACGCCCGCCGATCCGCCAAGGCCGAGGCCCTGAGCCGGACCCAGGGAGTGCTCACGCCTTCGGGGCCACCCTGCTGAGGCCGTTGATGATGCGGTCCATCGCGTCGCCGCCCGTGGGGTCGGTGAGGTTGGCCAGCAGCTTCAGGGTGAACTTCATCAGCAGCGGATGGGTGAGGCCGCGCTGGGCGGCGATCTGCATGACCTTCGGGTTGCCGATGAGCTTCACGAAGGCGCGGCCGAGGGTGTAGTAGCCGCCGTAGGTGTCCTTGAGGATGCGCGGGTAGCGCTGCAGGGCGATCTCGCGCTGGTCGGGCGTGGCCCGCGCGTGGGCCTGGACGATGACGTCGGCGGCGATCTGGCCGGACTCCATGGCGTAGGCGATGCCCTCGCCGTTGAAGGGGTTCACCAGGCCGCCGGCGTCGCCGACGAGCAGCAGGCCCTTGGTGTAGTGCGGCTGCCGGTTGAACGCCATGGGCAGTGCGGCGCCGCGGATCGGGCCGGTCATGTTCTCCGGGGTGTAACCCCAGTCCTCCGGCATGGAGGCGCACCAGGCCTTCAGTACCTCGCGCCAGTCCAGCTCCTTGAAGGAGTCGGAGGTGTTCAGCACGCCGAGGCCCACGTTGGACGTGCCGTCGCCCATGCCGAAGATCCAGCCGTAGCCGGGCAGCAGGCGGTCCTGGGGGCCGCGGCGGTCCCACAGTTCCAGCCAGGACTCCAGGTAGTCGTCGCCGTGGCGCGGGGAGGTGAAGTAGGTGCGGACCGCGACGCCCATCGGGCGGTCCTCGCGGCGGTGCAGGCCCATCGCGAGGGACAGGCGGGTGGAGTTGCCGTCGGCGGCGACGACGAGCGGCGCGTGGAATCGGGCCTCTCGCTTCTCCTCGCCGAGCTTGGCGGTGACGCCGGTGATACGGCCGGTGCGGTCGTCGATGATCGGCGCGCTCACGTTGCAGCGCTCGTACAGGCGGGCGCCGGCCTTCTGGGCGTTGCGGGCCAGCTGCTCGTCGAAGTCGTCGCGCTTGCGGACCAGACCGTAGTCGGGGAAGGAGGCGAGATCCGGCCAGTCCAGCTGGAGACGGCTGCCGCCGCCGATGATGCGCAGGCCCTTGTTGCGCAGCCAGCCGGCCTCTTCGGAGATGTCGATGCCCATGGCGACGAGCTGCTTGACCGCGCGCGGGGTGAGGCCGTCACCGCAGACCTTCTCGCGCGGGAACTCGGTCTTCTCCAGGAGCAGGACGTCGAGGCCGGCCTTGGCGAGGTGGTACGCGGTCGTGGAGCCGGCTGGCCCCGCGCCCACGACGATCACATCGGCGGTGTTGTCGGAGAGGGGCTCGGTCACGGCGGGATCTCCCCAAGGTTCGAAATATGCGTGCCGACCGGCACTGGACATGGGCAGTCTATTCAGCAGAATTGATCACCCGTCTGAAGGGCTGCCCTGTGAACCGACCTCTCCCCGCGGTACGGCTGCGCGTTCCCACCCACGAGGACGCGGTCGCCTGGCACCGGGTCTTCGACGACCCCGAGGTCATGGAGTTCCACGGTGGCAAACCCGCGGCGCTGTCGGTCTACGAGGAACTCACCGCGCGCCAGCGGCGTCACGACGCGGAGCGCGGCTTCTGCCTGTGGACGCTGCTGGACGAGACCGGAGAGGTCATCGGTTTCACCGGGGCGCAGCCCTGGCGGCCTGACTGGGGGCCGGCCGGCGAGATAGAGATCGGCTGGCGGCTCGGACGGGCGCACTGGGGCAAGGGATACGTCACCGCGGCGGGACGGGAGACCCTCAGGCGGGTGCGGGCGGCCGGGGTGCCGGGTGTGGTGGCGATGGTCCGGCCGGGCAACGAGCGGTCGATCGCGGTGGCCCGGCGACTCGGCATGGAGCCGGCGGAGACCTACGAGCACCCCACGCCGCAGGGGCCGGCGCTCTGCTTCCGACTCGCCTTTAATTACGCACAGTAGCGATATGTCACAGAAAGCCACCAGGTTCTTCCGGGGCGGGGTGCGCGGGAGTTACCCTTCCTGTACCACTGGGGGTGACATCTGTGCGTATAACACCCAAAACACCCGAAGTGCGCGTTCCGCGTCTGGTCGGCCTGATGGCCATGGACGCGCGCCAAACGGCCCGGGCACGGGGCTTGTTCCTCAACGCGCCGGACCGCCCGGACTTCCCCCGCATGGTCGTCGACTACGTCGTACGCCAGTATCCGCAGCCCGGTGCCGAGGTGCCGCCGGACTCGATGGTGTACGTGTGGTTCGACTTCGGTGAGGGCGAGGGCGGCGGAGGCATGCGCGAACCACGCATCCCCCGGCCGCCCACCGGCGGACTCCAGCGGGAGCTGGGCGAGCCCGGCGACGCCTTCGAGATGATCGACCGGTGAGACGCCGGGGGGTCAGCTCTGCTTGAAGCCCCGGTGCAGCGCGACCACACCGCCGGTGAGGTTGCGCCAGGCCACCTTCGACCAGCCCGCCTTGCGCAGTTGTTCGGCGAGGGCGGGCTGATCGGGCCAGGCACGGATCGACTCGGCGAGGTAGACGTAGGCGTCCGGGTTCGAGGACACCGCTCGGGCGGCCGGAGGCAGCGCCCGCATCAGGTACTCGGTGTAGACCGTCCGGAAGGGCGCCCAGGTGGGGTGCGAGAACTCGCAGATCACCACGCGCCCGCCGGGCCGCGTCACCCGGTACATCTCCCGCAGGGCCGCGTCCGTGTCCTGCACGTTGCGCAGCCCGAAGGAGATCGTCACGGCGTCGAAGGTGTCGTCCCTGAACGGCAGTTTGGTCGCGTCGCCCGCCGTGAACGGCAGCCAGGTGTGCTTCTTCTTGCCGACCTGCAGCATCCCGAGGGAGAAGTCGCAGGGGACGACGTACGCGCCCGTCTGCGCGAAGGGCAGCGAGGAGGTGGCCGTACCGGCCGCGAGGTCGAGGACCTTCTGCGCGGGGCGCGCGTCGACGGCCTTCGCCACCTCCTTGCGCCAGAGCCGGTCCTGGCCGAGCGACAGCACGGCGTTCGTCAGGTCGTACCGTTCCGCCACGTCGTCGAACATCGAGGCGACTTCGTGCGGCTGCTTGTTCAGGGAAGCGCGGGTCACCCGTCCATTGTGGCAGCACGGCCTCACGGCAGGGCCCTCGGCTTCCCGCGTGCCGCGGGGTCCTCCACCCAGCCGCGCAGCAGGACGATGCGGTGACCGACCGCGGTGGGGTGCCGCAGAGTTCGGGGGCGTCCGGCCAGGCCCTCGCGGGCTGAGCCGGACGCACGCCCCCGGCGCGCGCTCCGGCCGGTCTAGCGGCGGCGGTACAGCAGGCGGCCGTCGATGACGGTCGCCACACAGGTGATGGCTCCGCGCTCGACGAGGGCGGCCTCGTCGGGAACGTCGAACACGGCGAAGGTGGCGTGCAACCCTTCATGCGGCGGGATCGGCATGAGGATCGCCTCGCCGAGGGTGCGGGACCCGGCCAGGGGGTCCAGGCCCGGCGGTCCCGCAGGGGCCTCGCACCGTTCCTCGCTCGACAGCCCCGCCCGGTGCACGGCGTCCGCCACGGCGGGCCGCCACAGGTTCCCGGCCACCGCCACCGTCCCGTGCGCCAGCATCCGCTGCACCCCGCGCCGGGCGCTCGCGCCCCACCGCGCGTCGGTCATGCCGAGGGCGGTCAGTGCCTCGCCCGTGATCGGCTCGGTGCCCAGTTCTGCGGCCTCGCGCGGGTCGGGGTGGTAGGCCTGCTCCAGCAGTTCCGGCCCGTACGGGTTGAGCAGGCCGGGCGCGATGAGCCCCGGCCAGCGCCGTACCCGGGCCGACGGGTGCGCGGCCGCCACCTCCGCGTACGGGCCGACGGACGCGATCACCCGGCCGTCGACCAGGATCGCGCCCCCGGGCATCGGTGACCGCTGCGGATCGCCGGTGACGAGCAGGTCCGCGGCGTGAATCGTCAGCATGCCAGGCTCAGTTGGACGCCAGCAGCTTCAGCTCGGGGTGGGCCGTGCCGCCCTCGATCGCCGTGGAGGAGAAGTGGGAGACCACGCGGTCGTCGACGGGGTCGTTCGCCGGGTCGTCGTGCACGACGAGGTGCTCGTACGTCGTCGAGCGCTGCGCCGGGACGCGGTCCGCCTTGCGGATCAGGTCGATGATCTCCTGGCGGTTGGAGCGGTGCTTGGCACCGGCCGAGGAGACCACGTTCTCCTCCAGCATGATCGAGCCGAGGTCGTCCGCGCCGTAGTGCAGGGACAGTTGGCCGACCTCCTTGCCGGTGGTCAGCCACGAGCCCTGGATGTGCCGGACGTTGTCGAGGAAGAGGCGGGCGACCGCGATCATCCGCAGGTACTCGAAGAGGGTCGCCTGGGTGCGGCCCTTCAGGTGGTTGTTCTCCGGCTGGTAGGTGTACGGGATGAAGGCGCGGAAGCCGCCCGTGCGGTCCTGCACGTCCCGGATCATGCGCAGGTGCTCGATGCGCTCGGCGTTCGTCTCGCCCGTGCCCATGAGCATGGTGGACGTCGACTCCACGCCCAGCTGGTGCGCGATCTCCATGATCTCCAGCCAGCGCTCGCCGCTCTCCTTCAGCGGGGCGATGGCCTTGCGCGGACGCTCGGGCAGGAGTTCGGCGCCGGCGCCCGCGAAGGAGTCCAGACCGGCCTCGTGGATGCGGGTGACGGCCTCCTCGACCGGCACACCGGAGATCCGGGCCATGTGCTCGACCTCGGAGGCGCCCAGCGAGTGGATCACCAGCTGCGGGAAGGCCTCCTTGATGGCCCGGAAGTGCTTCTCGTAGTACTCGACGCCGTAGTCCGGGTGGTGACCGCCCTGGAACATGACCTGGGTGCCGCCCAGTTCCACGGTCTCCGCGCACCGGCGCAGGATGTCGTCGAGATCGCGGGTCCAGCCCTTGGCCGTGTCCTTGGGGGCCGCGTAGAAGGCGCAGAACTTGCACGCCGTGACGCACACGTTCGTGTAGTTGATGTTGCGCTCGATGATGTACGTCGCGATGTGCTCGACGCCGGCGTACTTGCGGCGGCGCACGGCGTCGGCGGCGGCGCCCAGGGCGTGCAGGGGCGCGTCGCGGTAGAGGGCGAGCGCCTCTTCCGGGGTGATCCGCCCACCGGCGGCGGCACGGTCGAGGACAGACTGGAGGTCGGCCTTCTCGGTCACCAGGGCGTCCCTTTCGTCAAGGGTTGAATCATGGACAGTGCGCGAAGCGCTCGTACGGAGTGGCGGTGGGAGACGGGTGGGCAGACCGAACCAGCCTACGCCAGCCGTTTCCGGCGGAAGACGTCAGGCCGCGTACGCGCCGATCAGCAGCCCGGCGAAAGCGCCGGCCATCAGGAACGGACCGAACGGGATCGCCGTTTTGCGGCCCGCCCGCCGGGCGACGACGAGCGCGCCGCCGTAGAGCGCGCCGAGCAGGAACCCGGCGAAGGTGCCGAGCAGCACGGTGGGCCAGCCGTACCAGCCGAGGAGGGCGCCCATGCCCACGGCCAGCTTCACATCACCGAAGCCCATGCCGGCCGGGTTGACGCGGTACAGCACGTAGTAACCGCCGCCGAGGGCGAGGGCGCCGTAGAGCGCGGTGAGCCAGTGGCCGGCGTGCTCGGGCAGCAGCGCGGTGAGGCCGAGCAGGGCGAGCGCTGCGGCGGCGAGCGGCAGGGTCAACGGGTCGGGCAGCCGCTGCACCCGGAAGTCCACCACGGCCAGCAGCACCCCGACCGGCGCGAGCAGCAGCCAGACCGCCAGCTCGGGCCGGGTGCCGGTGGCGGCGGCGAGGGCGGCGCAGGTGAGGGCGGTGGCGGTGGCGAGGAGGGGGGCGGAGGGAGCGTACGGCGCGTCCTCCGTGAGGTACGCGCCCCCGCGCCCCTCGCCCCCGAGGCCCCTTGCGCGCACCTCGCCCCCGGCCTCTCGTGCCCGCCCCTCGCCCCCGACGTCTCGTGCGCGCTCCCGGTCACGTGTGCACTCCCGGCACGCCGTCCCTCCGAGCCACCCGCGGAGCGGATGGCCGCCGGGACACCGGGTCCGCCAGGACTCGCCGGACGGGACGGCGAAGCGGTACGCGGCCCGAGGCAGCAGCGCGCCCGCCGCCGCGCCCCACAGCGCCGAGATGAGCACCAGCGCCCCCGTGGCCAGCCCGGCCGCGCTCACGCGGTCCGGTCTTCCGTCGAACTCACCGTGCTGCGCAGCGCCATGGCGGGTGTCCTCGAAGGTTGCCGGAAGTGCGCCGAGCAGCCTACGGACATTCGGCCGCCCCGTGCACCCGTGTCCGGCTCAGACGGCCGGCAGCGCGTAGATCTTCGGGCCGTGCGTCACCAGCAGCCGGTTGCCGGAGAGGCTCATCTGCCATTCGGCGTCCACGTCGCCGTCGTTGTCGTCGTAGAACCAGCGGAGTCTGCCCGTCCTGGCCTCCAGGGCGAAGATCCCGCCGTTGGGCAGGACCCCGGACGCGCCGTAGAGCGTCGTGCCGGCCTTGAGGAACGTCTCCGGGGGCCGGTGGCTGTCCCCGTCCGTGGACAGCCAGATCCGCTTGCCGTTCTCGACGTCGACGGCCCAGATGCCCCGGTCGTGGTCGCTGACGTAGACGACGCCGTCGATCACCGTGGGGGTGTTGAAGCCGCGGCGGCCGTTCGGCGACAGCGTCCAGCGGGTGGCGCCCGTCTCGACGTCCACGGCCGTCAGCTTGTCCCCCGGCAGGAACACCAGCCCGTTCGCGACCGTCGGCTGCCAGAACCAGTCGTCGCCGATCTTC
Source organism: Streptomyces sp. NPDC006314 (assembly GCF_040613075.1). Lineage (NCBI taxonomy): Bacteria > Bacillati > Actinomycetota > Actinomycetes > Kitasatosporales > Streptomycetaceae > Streptomyces > Streptomyces sp. NPDC006314. The sequence goes on from NZ_JBEXRL010000010.1 coordinate 228,861, forward strand.
TTGGTCCACAGTTGCTCGCCCGTGGCGGTGTCGCGGGCGGTGACGTTGTAGTTGGAGTCGGCGTAGACCAGGTACTTGCCGGAGACGGAGCCCCGGACGTCGTAGTCCTTCGTGCCCCAGTCGCGGTGCTGCAGCCACACCGCCTTGCCGGTGGTGTGGCTGATCCCGGCGACGGCCGTGCGGTACCGGGTGGCGCTGTTGGCCTGGCCGTAGTCGGTCAGGGCGACGTAGACGTTCCTGTCGTCGATGGCGATGGTCCGCTCGATGCTCAGCCGTTTGCCGAGCCGGCTGCGCCAGGCCTCGTCGCCGGTCGCGACGTCGTAGGCGACCAGATAGCCGTCGTAGTCGCCGTCACCGAGGAACACCTTGCCGCCGTGGAACAGGAGCTGGGCTCCGGCGCGGCAGATGCCGTCCTTGGACCAGCGCTTCCTCCCCGTCTTCACGTCGTACGCCACCAGCGGGTCGCCGCTGACGAGGAGCAGGCCGTCGCAGGAGAGCAGCGGTACGTCGGTCGCCGTGCTGTCCTCGGACGCGCTGCTCGCCCACAGCGGCTGTGGGGCCACTCCGGCGGGCGGGGTGGTGAAGTTCTCGGCGGCGGGCTCGCCCGAGGCGCCCTTGCCGCCCGTTCCGCCGGCGCCGGCCAACGCCTCGCCGCTCTCGGTGTTCCGGCCGAACCACCAGGCCGTTCCCCCGCCGACGGCCGCGACCGCGACGGCACCGCCGAGGGCGAGGGATACGACACGGCGACGGGAGGGCGAGGCGGCGGTCGCGGTGCCGCCGTCCAGCTGCACGGTGCCGGGCTGGGCGCCGAGCGGCGTGGTGGGGGCGGGAGTTGCGCCCGGTGGTGTTCCGTGACCCGGTGCGGTGACCGGAGTTGACGTGCCGTATCCCGGCCCGGGTGAGGGTGTGCCCGCCGGTGGCGTGCCGTATCCCGGCCGCGGTGCCGGTGGATGGCCGTATCCCGCCGCCGGGGTGCCCGCAGGGGTGTGCGCTCCGCCGGGCATGGTCGGCGCCGGTCCGAAACCGGCGCCGCCCGCTGCCGGCTGCTGCTCCGGCGCCTCGAGATCCAGGATCCCGGCCGCGTGCGTGGCGATCGTGGAGGCCACCGCCGACGGCAGCCAGTCGCGGAGCACGCCCTCGACGCCCTGCGGGGCCAGTGCCGTCACGATCTCGCCCGGGGCAGGGCGGCCGGCCGGGTCCTTGAGCAGGCAGGCCCGGACCAGGCCGAGCAGGGGCCGCGGTATGTCCGTCAGATCGGCTTCGCCGTGGACGACTTGGTAGAGCATCGCCGCGTGCGAGGCGGCCCCGTCACCGAAGACGCTGCGGCCGGTGGCGGCGAAGGCGAGCACGGCGCCGAGGGAGAACACGTCGCCCGCCGGGCCGACGTCCTTGCCCAGCGCCTGTTCCGGGGGCATGTAGCCGGGCGAGCCGACCACGACTCCGGTCTGTGTCATCCGGGTGCCGTCCACCGCCCGCGCGATGCCGAAGTCGATGACGCGGGGGCCGTCCGCGGCCAGCAGGACGTTCGACGGCTTGAGATCGCGGTGGATGAGCCCTGCCGCGTGGATCTCCTGGAGGGCGGCGGCGAGCCCGGCGCCCAGGGCGCGGACGGTGTGCTCGGGCAGCGGGCCGTGCGCGGTGACGACCTCGGTCAGATCGGGGCCGAGGACGTACGAGGTGGCCAGCCAGGGCAGCGGTGCCTCGGGGTCGGCGTCCACGACCGCGGCGGTGTACCGGCCGGAGACGGCCTGGGCGATCTCGGCCTCGTGCCGGAAGCGGTCGCGGAAGCCGGTGTCGGCGGCGAGGTCGGGGCGTACGACCTTCACGGCGACGGTCCGGCCACCGGGCGAACGGGCCAGGTAGACCCGGCCCATGCCGCCGGCTCCGAGTCTGCGCAGCATGCGGTAGCTGCCCAACTGGCGCGGATCGTCCGGCTGCAGTGTCTCCATGGCGGGTCGTCCCCGTCCTTCCCCGTCGTGTGCCGTACCGCGCCCGCCGTGACGGTGGGCGGCTGATGTGCGCCAACGCGCACACAGTAGTGACGGCGGGGAACGGCGGGACGGCAGGGGCGGACGAGGGACGACGCCTGCCGGTTCCTCGGCTGCCTCCGGCGCGGCGCCGGGGTTCCTACGGCTGCAGCAGGTCCACCTTCACGTCCGCCGGGAAACCCGTCGTCGGGCCCACCCGGCGGGCGAACTCGGCGACGGCCCGCAACTGCGGCGCGCCGAAGCTGAAGTCGAGGGTGGTGAAGTACTGCTCCAGGGTGGCCTCGTCGAAGGCCTCCCAGCGGGCGGCCTGCTCGGCCACCTTGCCGACCTCCTCCAGGGAGAGGTTGCGGGAGGCGAGGAAGGCCTCGTGGACCTTGCGGGTGATGAACGGCTCGCGCTCCAGATAGTCCCGGCGGGCCGCCCAGACCGCGAAGACGAACGGCAGACCGGTCCACTCCTTCCAGAGCGCGCCGAGATCGTGCACCTGGAGGCCGTAGCGGGGGCCGTCGATGAGGTTGGCGCGCAGGGCGGCGTCGCCGATGAGGACGGCGGCCTCGGCCTCCTGCATCATCAGGCTGAGGTCGGGCGGGCAGGTGTAGTAGTCGGGCTGAACGCCGTAGCGCTCGGCCAGCAGGAGCTGGGCCAGGCGGACGGATGTGCGGGAGGTGGATCCGAGGGCGACCCGGGCGCCGTCCAGCCGGTCGAGGGGGACCTGGGAGACGATCACGCAGGACATCACCGGGCCGTCGCAGCCGACGGCGATGTCCGGGAAGGCGACGAGGTCGTCGGCGTTGCGCAGGAACTCGACCAGGGTGACGGGGCCGATGTCGAGGTCGCCGTACACGATCTGCTCGCTGAGCTTCTCCGGGGTGTCCTTGGTCAGGTCGAAGTCGAGGAGCGTGCCGGTTCTCGCGAGCCCCCAGTAGAGGGGCAGGCAGTTCAGGAACTGGATGTGGCCGACGCGCGGCCGGGTGCGAGAATTGTCCACATCGCGAGACTAGACCCCGTGCGGTACGGTGCCCGGACCGGCCCCGCCGCCAAACGGACTAGCGAGCGTTCAAACATCCGGGTGACGTGATCTTGACCTCTATTGCTTTCGGCTGCCCGCGTGCTAGGCTCGCCGCAAGTTGCAGTTTGGTTTCCCTTGCAGTACAGAGCCTGCGGAGCATGTAACCGCAGGCTCTCGTCGTTTTCAGACGAATGCAGTTGTGCAGCACCGTTTCGCACGTGCAGGTTCTGGAGCAGGGCAACCCTTTTGGGCCCAAGGAGGGCTTATGGCTACCGGAACCGTTAAGTGGTTCAACGCCGAAAAGGGCTTTGGCTTTATCGCCCAGGAGGGCGGCGGCCCCGACGTCTTCGTTCACTACTCCGCGATCAACGCCTCTGGCTTCCGCTCCCTCGAGGAGAACCAGCAGGTGAGCTTCGACGTGACGCAGGGTCCGAAGGGTCCGCAGGCGGAGAACGTCACCCCCGTCTGATCACTGCCTGATCGCAGAACCTGAGTGCAGTACCCAAGGAGCCCCGCGCCGTCCGGCGACGGGGCTCCTGCCTTTCCCCGTCCACTCCCTCCGTGAATCCCTGGCGCATTCCCTATGTGTGCTGCATAACGAGGACGAAGGTCGTGCCCGGCGCCAGCGCCTCGTACGAGTGGGCCACATCCCCCCGATAGGTCATGTAGTCGCCGGGATTCAGTTCGGCTTCCTCCCCGGCCGGTCCCGCCTTCACCCGGCCCGTGCCGACGATCAGATGCTCGACCGTGCCCGGGATGTGCGGCTCCGCCACCCGCGCCGAGCCCGGTTCCGCCCGGACCTGGTAGATGTCCCGCCGGGCCCCGGGAGGACTCGCCGACAGCAGCGTGCCGACGAAGGTGGCCTGCTCGGAGGCGACCGCCGGCCCCTGACCGACGCGGATCACCTGGACGCTCGGTGTCGGCTGTTCGACCAGCACGCTGAAGGGGACGCCGAGGGCGACACCCAGCGCCCAGATCGTCTCCACGCTCGGGTTTCCGCTCGCCGCCTCCAGTTGGGACAGCGTGGACTTCGCGATTCCGGCGCGCTTGGCCAGCTCGGACAGGGAGAGTCCGGCGCGGGTGCGCTCACGCTTGAGGGACGCGGCGATCCACTCCATCGGGAGCCGGGCGGGAACCTCGGACATGTCGTTCGCTCCATCGGTACGATCGTTCGCCTTGACGGACAGGGTAGGTGCTGTCCATTCTAGAAAACATGCGTTCGCTACAACGAACACCGCAGGGCGCCGACTCGTTGCTCCGGGACAGTTCGCTCGTCTGGTTGGCCAGCGGCATCGTCGGCGTCTCCTTCGGTGCCGTCTCCGTCGCCGGCGGGCTGCCGGTATGGGTGCCGGTGCTGATGTCGCTGGTGGTATATGCCGGATCGGCGCAGTTCAGCGCGGTGGGCGTGCTCCTGGCCGGGGGCGGCCCGGTCGCCGCCGCGGCCACCGGGCTGCTGCTGAACACCCGGACGGCGGCCTTCAGCCTCGCCGTGGCCGAGATCATCGGCACCGGCCGCGCGACCCGCTTCCTCGGTGCCCATCTGGTCACCGACGAGACGGTCGCCTTCGCCCTCGCCCAGCCGGACCTGGCACGGCAGCGGCGGGCCTTCTGGATCTCCGGGCTCGGGCTGTTCGCCGTGTGGAACATCGGTGTCCTGGCCGGCGCGCTCGCGGGCAGCGCCCTCGGGGACACGGCACGCTACGGCCTGGACGCCGCGTTCCCCGCCGTCCTGGTCGCCCTGGTCCTGCCCGCCCTGCGCGCGGACGCGACGGTACGGCGGTGCGCCCTGCTCGGCGCCGCCCTGGCCCTGGCGGCCACGCCCGCCGTGCCGGCCGGGGTGCCGGTGCTGCTCGCCCTCGCCGGACTGTTCCTGCACCGCGGGCCTGCCCGGGGAGCCGCCGCATGAACGCCACGGTCGCCGTGATCCTGGCCCTGGCGGTGGGGACGTACGCCTTCCGGCTGGTGGGGCCGGTGCTGCACGGCCGGGTGACGGTCCCGCCCCGAACACAGGAGCTGGCGTCGGCGGGTGCGGTGGTGCTGCTCGTCGCGTTGCTGGCCACGGGCGCGTTGACCGAGGACGGGGGCTTCGCGGGATGGGCCCGCCCGACGGGCGTCCTGGTCGGCGGAGTCCTGGCCTGGCGCCGGGCGCCGTTCGCCGTGGTGGTCCTGGCCGCGGCGGTGACGACGGCACTGCTGCGGCTGGCGGGAATGGGCTAGGTGAAGACACCGCCGTCGCGTGGTTCATCGGCCCGGCATCCCCCGCTGGGACGCCCTGACCGAGGGAAGCAGCCCAAGGGGGGTGTCACCGCGGCCCGCTACGGTCCCTGCCCATGACCGACGCCGAGGACTTCCTCACCGCCACCCGCACCTTCTACGACTCCGTCGCCGAGGACTACGCCGACCACTTCCGGAACCCGCTCGCCGACAGGCCTCTCGAACGGGCCCTACTCGCCGCGTACGCCGGACAGGTCGGCCCCGGCGGCACCGTCGCCGACCTCGGCTGCGGCCCCGGCGCGGTCACCTCGCACCTCGCCGGCCTCGGCCTGTCCGTCTTCGGTCTCGACCTCTCCGAGTCCATGATCGCAATCGCCCGCCGCGAGTACGCTGCGCTGCGCTTCGAGCAGGGGTCGATGCTGGAGCTCCCCGTCGCCAGCGGTTCGCTGGCCGGGGTCGTCTCCTGGTACTCCAGCATCCACACACCCGTGGACGAACTCCCCGCTCTCTTGGCCGAGTTCCGCCGCGTGCTGGCGCCGGGCGGCCGGGTCCTGCTCGCCTTCCAGGTGGGTGAGGCACCGCTCCGGCTCGACCGTCCGTGGGGCCGTCCCGTGGTACTGGACTTCCACCGGCGCCGCCCCGAGCGGATGGCGGAGCTGCTGTCCGAGGCGGGCTTCACCCTGCGCTCCAGCACGGTGCGGGAGCCCGTGGACGCACTCGGGGAGTCAGTCCCGCAGGCGTTCCTCCTCGCCCAGAAGGAAGGCTGACCAGGCGGCGGGGGTGACGGTGAGGTGGGGGCGGAGGGGCGCTTGGAGGCTCGGATGTGGACGGCGGTGGGGTGGGGGGCGACCTCTAGGCAATCGCCGCCCTCACCGCTGCCGTGGCTGGAGTTGTGCCGGTCGTAGGCGAGTTCGACGTACTCGCCGCCCTCACCACCGCTGTAGCTGGACTTGAACCAGGCGAGTTCCTCGGTCTACGCGCGAGGGCTGGTCGTCGCCCAGGTGCCGGCGTCCCTCCGGGGTGTCGACAGGCGGGACGTCGGCAAGACCGTCTGGGTGGAACCGGCGCTCAGCGCATCGCGGCGACCGTGTCCGCGAAGGCCCGCGCCGGAGGGCTGAGCGCGTCCCAGCGGCGGACGGCCCAGCCGACGGGGAGGGGTCGCAGGCCGGGCAGCGGGACCAGGCGCAGCGGGCCCTCGCCGGGGACGGGAAGGCCGGGCACGGCGGGCACGACCGCCCGGCCCACGCCCAGTTCGGCGAGGAGCAGCGCCGTGTCCCAGTCGGCGACGCTCGGCTCGTACCCGATCCGGACGCCGCGCTCGGCGCACGCCGCTTCGAGGTGGGCGGCGGACGTGGAGTTCGGGGGGAGGCGGATGAGCCGGGTACCGGCCAGCTCCCCGGGGTCCAGGTGCGGGCGGCCGGCCAGCGGGTCGTCCGCGGGGACGGCGAGCAGCCACGGCAGTTCCACGACCGTCCGCTGCTCGATGCCCCGCACCGGTGGGCCGATGGTGATCCAGGCCAGGTCCAGCGTGCCGTCGGCGAGGGCGTCGAAGCTGTCGCGGCCCGAACTGACCGTGCGGAACTCCAGGTTGACCGTGGGATGGCGGCGGCGGAACGTGACGACCGCGTCGGACATGAAGTGCCGGACGGTCGTGGCGCCGGTGGCCACGCGGACGTGGCCGCTGTGGCCGTCGACCAGGTCGCGCAGCTGCCGTACGGCGAGGTCGAGGGCGTTGACGCCCTCGACCGCGGCGGTCTCCAGGAGGCGGCCGGCCCGGGTGGGGATCACCCCGCGCGGCTGGCGTTCGAGCAGGGCCACCCCGGTCTCCCGTTCCAGCCGTCTGACGTGCTGGCTGACGGCGGACTGGGTGCAGCCCAGGTCACGGGCGACCGCGCTGAGACTGCCCGCCCGGCACACGGCCACGAACACACGGAGGTCCTCCAGAGTCACAACACCCAAGCTAACACTATGGTTTGGCGAGGAAACCCAAGGATTGACTGGCTTCCGGGGGGCGTACGAGACTCATGTCCGGGCCGCGACCGACCCAGGCGGCAACCCGCTCCACGCCCCGCCGAGTCCGGACGAGGCGGGACCGGCGAGGAGCGGGTGCCGACCGCCTAGCGCTCGTACAGGCCCTCGACCTGTGTCGCGAAGTCCCGCAGGACCCGGTCCCGGCGGAGTTTCATCGACGGGGTGAGGTGGCCCGCCTCCTCGGTGAAGTCCACCGGCAGGACGGCGAAGCGGCGGATGGACTCGGGGCGGGAGACCAGTCGGTTCGTCTCGTCCACCGCGCGCTGGAGGACGGCCCGCAACTCGGGATCGTCGGTGAGGAGTTCCGGCGGCACCGGGTGCTTGCCGATCATCTGGCGCCAGTGGGTGATGCCGTCGGGATCGAGGGTGATCAGGGCCGCCACGTACGGGCGGGCGTCACCGACCAGCATCACCTGGGAGATCAGCGGGTGCTGGCGCAGCCAGTTCTCCAGCGGAGCCGGGGCCACCGACTTGCCGCCCGCCGTGATCAGCAGCTCCTTCTTGCGGCCGGTGATGGTGAGATAGCCCTCGTCGTCCAGCTCGCCGAGGTCTCCCGTCGGCAGCCAGCCGTCGCGGGTCGCGGGGACCACTCCGCCCGCCTGCGGGTCCCAGTAGCCGCGCAGCACGTGGTCGCCGGCGAGGAGGATCTCGCCGTCCGCCGCGATCCGCACCCGCGTGCCGGGCATGGGCCAGCCGACCGTGCCCAGGCGGGGTTTGAGGGGCGGGGTGACCGTGGACGCGCCGGTGGTCTCCGTGAGGCCGTAGCCCTCGAAGACCTCGATGCCGGCGCCGGCGTAGAACGCGGCGAGACGCCGGCCGAGGGGGGAGCCGCCGCAGATGGCGTACCGGACGCGGCCGCCCATGGCGGCCCGGATGCGGCGGTAGACGAGGGGATCGTAGAAGGTGCGCTGTGTCCTCAGGGCGCGGCCCGGGCCGGCGCCGGTGCCGGTCTGCTTGGCCTCGACCGCCTCGCCGTAGCGCCGGGCCACGGCCGCCGCCCGGTCGAAGACCGCCACCCGGCCACCCGCCTCCGCCTTGGACCGCGCGGAGTTGTAGACCTTCTCCAGCATGTAGGGGATGGTCAGCAGGCAGGTGGGCTGGAAGGCGGCCAGGTCCGGGAGCAGGTCCTCCGCCGCCAGACTCGGGGCGTGGCCGAGGCGTACCCGCGCACGGACGCAGGCGATGGCCACCATCCGCCCGAAGACGTGGGACATGGGCAGGAAGAGAAGGACCGACGGTTCGTCGTTCTGCGCCTTGAACACCGGGTGGAGCAGTTCGATGGCGTTGTCGACCTCGGCGAAGAAGTTGCCGTGCGAGAGGGCGCAGCCCTTGGGGCGGCCGGTGGTGCCCGAGGTGTAGATGAGTGTGGCGAGCGTGTCGGGGCCCAGCATGCCCCGGCGTACATCCACCTCGCCGTCCGGTACCTGCGCACCCGCCTCGGCGAGGCGTTCCACGTGCTCCTTGTCCATCACCCAGACATGTCTGAGGTCGGGCAGGTGCTGCAGCTCGGGGCCGAGGGCGGAGGCCTGGCCCACGGTCTCGGTGATCAGGGCGACCGCGCCGGAGTCGTGCAGGATCCAGCGGGTCTGGAAGACGGAGGAGGTGGGGTAGACGGGGACGGTGACCAGGCCGGCCGCCCAGGCGGCGAAGTCGAGCAGGGTCCACTCGTACCGGGTACGGGCCATGACGGCGATCCGGTCGCCCGGCAGCAGCCCCTCGGCGATCAGTCCCTTGGCCACCACGCGTACCTGTTCGGCGAACCGCGCGGCCGTCACGTCCGCCCAGCGGCCGTCGGGCAGCCTGCGGCTGAGCACGGTCGCGCCGGGGGCCGCCTCGGCGTTCTCGAACGGCAGGTCGGCCAGCGAGCCATGGGTGACCGGTGGCGCGAACGGCGGTACGGACGCCTCCCGTACCGCTCCGTCCAGCCGCCGGATCTCAGGCTCCACCAGGACCGGGAGGCCGTCGTAGTCGGTGGCGGAGACGGGAGCGCCTGAGGAGACGGGGGCATTCGGGTGCGGGGTGGACACGGGCGGCTCCTCAGGCGTGCGTACACCGGCGATGAGCCGCAGAGACGGTTATCGCCAGCTGGGCAGGTGATCGTACGGGTCCACCGTGAGGGGGTTGTGCGGGTTCGGGGGCGGTCCGGGGCCGGGGATGTGCAGCCTCAGGGGTCATGTGAGGGGGATTCAACTTCAGTGCCTTGTCCGCCCTGCCGGCCGGAGGACGGACCCACAGGGCCCCGCCCCGGATCCCGGCCTCGCCCGCTCGGCCCCGCCTCCGCCCAGTGCGGAGCCGGCGGTTCACGGCCGCGACCCGCCTGCGCGGGGTGGCTCGATGGGCCTCGTCTCGGCCTTCTCCCCACCCGCGCCGTGGCAGTGGCCCCCACGACTTACCTCCGGTAACCTTACTTAACAGTAAGTTTGTCAGCCCTCCGGAACCACTGCACGCGGGAGTTGTACATGGCCGACCGCTGCCTGAGCCTCACCCGCACGGCACCGGGCCATTCCCTCGTCGACGGCCAGGTCGTCCGTGTCTGCGGCCAGAGCCTGCTGGGGGCCTGATGACCACCGTCACCCTGACCTCGGCCCCCGCACTGGCCCCGCTGCTGGCCCGGGGCGCCCTGCGCTCCCCCTTCAAGCGCCCCGCCCCGGACGCCGGCTTCCCGCGCACCCGCCTCGTGCTGCCCGGCCTGCGTGTCGACCTGGCGAAGCTGGCCGCATACGAGCGCGTGTGCGGCATCGCCACGGGTGCCGCCGGCGGTACCGGAGCGGCCGCGCTGCCCGTCACCTACCCGCACGTCCTCGGTTTCCCGCTGGCCATGCGCCTGATGAGCGGCGGGGACTTCCCGCTCCCGCTGCTGGGCCTGGTCCACACGTCCGTCGAGATCACCGGCCACGCCGAGCTGCCCGCCTGCGGGGAGTACGAACTCGCCGTGCACATCGACGGCCTCGCCCCGCACCGGCGCGGGACCGAGGCCACCGTGGTGACCAAACTGCGCTCCGGCGGAGGCCTCGCCTGGGAGTCCCGCAGCACCTACCTGGCCCGGCACCGCGCCGCGGGCGGTACGGCACCCGAGGCGCGTGAGGACGGCACCCCGCTGCCCGTCGTCGCCGAGTGGCGGCTGGCCGAGGATGTGGGACGCCGGTACGGCGCGGCCTCCGGCGACCGCAACCCCATCCACCTGCACCCGCTCACCGCCCGCCTGTTCGGCTTCCCCCGGGCCATCGCCCACGGCATGTGGACCGTGGCCCGCTGCCTGGCCGCCCACGGCACGGGCGGCTCCGCCGTGGTACGGGCCGGGTTCCGGGCGCCCGTGCTGCTGCCGGGGACGGTGAACTACGGTGCGGACGGCGCCGGCCGTTTCGAGCTCCGGGGCGCGGGTGGCAGGCTCCATCTGGCCGGGGAGGTACGGCCACTGCCGGGAGGGGCACCGAGCCGGACGCCGTAGGGGTGCGTCGCCATTGCCGGGCGCGGGTGGTTCGTGGCTGCGACCCGGCGCACACCCGCACCCGGCTGGCAAGGCGCCCTCGGCGGCGCTAGACCTCCTCAGCCGACGGGGTCCAAGGGCGTCCCCGCATCAGGTTGCCCAGACCCGCCCAGGCGAAGTTCATCAGGGTGGCCGCCGCCTGGCGGGCCGTGACGCCGGGCGTGGTGTTGGCCCAGGCGGCGAGGGACTCGGCCGCCCCGACCAGTGCTTCGGCCAGCCCGGCGACCTCGCGCTCGGGCAGGTCGGGGTCATGGGGGTCCCTCCCTGCCCGAGCACAGCCGAGAGTTCGGGGGAGGGCCTCCCGGGCCGCGATCGCGATCAGCCGGGTCGCGAACGCGACGATCTCCTCGCGCATCGCTGCGACCTCGGCCGCGAACGGCTCACCGTGGGTACGGGCCTGCAGATGCAGCACCGACCAGGCGTCGGGGTGCTCGGCGGTGTGCGCGAAGAACGCCTGCAGCCCGTCCCACAGTCGCCGGTCGGCGGGCAGGTCCGTCCGCACACCGGTGCGTACCGCCTCGGTCAGCGCGGCGGCCTCCCGGCGGATGCACGCCGTGAAGAGGTCTTCCTTGGAGTTCAGGTACAGATACACCAACGGCTTGGACACGCCCGCCAGTTCGGCGATCTCGTCCATCGACGCGGCCATGTACCCCCGTCGGCCGAAGATCTGTACGGCGGCGTCGAGCATCTGCTGCTCCCGCACCGCACGCGGCATCCGCTTGGTCTTCACGGCACCCATGGGGCAAGACTAGTTGGGGCCCGGGGCACCCGGAGCCGTGTACTCGGTCAGGAGGGCTGGCCCTGGGCGTGGGCGGTGTCGTCGACGCCGTCCTCCTGGCTGCGATTGGCATTCAGGTTGGCCTTGATCCGGTCGACCCTGCCGGCGACCTGCACCGAGGCCCGCTCCCGCTCCTTGCGCAGCACCACCCAGCTGATCGGCGCCGAGAGCACCATGGCGAGCAGCAGGACCCACAGGAAGTTGGCGTTGCCGTAGCCGCGCGGGAAGATGCCGGAGTAGACGGCTCCCCAGACGACCACGAGGCAGCCGGCGAAGACGCCGAGGCGCATCAGCGTGTAGCGGAGCATCTCAATCCACTCTTCCGTGTCGTACGGTCGGAGAACCCATATCGGGCATCGTCCAGTGAAGCATGCCGGATCGACGATCTCGGCAGCGGGTGGGACGCCTCACGTGAGCGGCAGCAGCATGGTGATGTCGTCGCGGTCGTCACCCGGGGCGACCCGGATGGCGTCGGGCACCCTGCCGACCTCCTTGTAGCCGCAGGACGCGTAGAAGTGCTCCAGGCCGTGGCCGCCCCGGCAGCCGAGCCGTATCGCGTCGATGCCCTCGAAGGTGCGGGCCGCCTCCGCGGCGGCCGCCAGCAGTTCGCGGCCGTATCCCTTGCCCTGGTGCCGGGGGTGGACCATCACCGTGTACAGCCACACCCAGTGCCGCTGCAGCCGGTGCTTGTTGAAGGAGAGGAACGCGGTCGCGGCCACCTCGCCCGCCGCGTCGTGCCCGACGAGCAGCCGGTGACGGCCCTCGGCCATGGCCACGAAGTGGCTCACCAGATCGGGCCGGATGTCCTCGCGGGTCACGGGCGCCACGAAGCCGACGGCCCCGCCCGCGTTGGAGACGTCCGTCCACAGGTCCAGGATGCCGTCGCGCAGGGGCGCGGTGAGGGCGGGGTCCAACGTGAAGGTAAGGGTCATGCGCGCAGCCTAGCTATTACGCCAGTGCGCGCGCAGCCACTTTCAGATCGGCCACCAGCCCCTGGTACGCACCCTCCCGGTCGTCCGCCCGCAGCACGGACGACGGGTGCACCGTGGGCACCAGTCGCTCCGCCCGCCCATGGATCTCCCGCTCCAGTACGGTCCCGCGCACCTCACCCACCCGGAACGACGAACCCAGCAGCGCCTTCCCGGCCGTCGCGCCCAGCACCACGATCAGCTCGGGCTCCACGATCGCCAGCTCGGCCGCGAGCCACGGCCCGCACGCGGTCATCTCCCGCAGGCTCGGCGCCTTGTGGATCCGCCGCTTGCGCGGCTCGGCCTGCGTGAACTTGAAGTGCTTGACGGCGTTGGTGACGTACGCGTCCGCCGGGTCCAGACCGGCTTCCTCCAGGGCACGGTCCAGGAGCTTGCCGGCGGGGCCGACGAAGGGCTTGCCCTGGCGGTCCTCCTGGTCACCGGGCTGCTCGCCCACGAGCATCACGCGTGCGTCGGACTTCCCGGTCCCGAACACGGTCTGGGTGGCGTCCCGGTGCAGGGGGCAGCCACGACAGCCGGCGGCGGCTTCGCGGAGGGCGGCGAGACCGGCGCCCTCGGGAACGAAGGGCTCCGCGGTGTACTGATCCTCGGGCGCCTCTGCGGTAGGCATGCCGCACGGGTACCCCTCGTCCGTGGCGGCGAACGAGGAGGTGCTCGCCCGTCGCCCGGCGGCTGCGTCGTGGCTGGTCGCGCGGTTCCCGCGCCCCTTCGGGTGTCAGACGCGCATCGGCTGGGGGGCGTCACGACGCGCCGGGTCGGGGCCCTCGTACTCGCGGATGATCTCGTAGCGCGTGTTGCGTTCCACCGGGCGGAAGCCGGCGTCGCGGATCAGGTCAAGCAGGTCCTCGCGGGTCAGCTTGTTCGGCGTGCCGAAGTTGTCCGCGTCATGCGTGATCTTGTACTCGACGACCGACCCGTCCATGTCGTCGGCGCCGTGCTGGAGGGCCAGCTGGGCGGTCTGCACGCCGTGCATGACCCAGAAGACCTTCACGTGCGGGACGTTGTCGAAGAGGAGGCGGGAGACCGCGAAGGTCTTCAGGGCCTCCGCGCCGGTCGCCATCTGCGTCCGGGCCTGGAGCCGGTTGCGTACCTTGCCGTCCTTCATGTCCACGAAGTCGTGCTGATAGCGCAGCGGGATGAAGACCTGGAAGCCGCCGGTCTCGTCCTGCAGCTCACGCAGCCGCAGCACGTGGTCGACGCGGTGCCGGGGCTCCTCGATGTGGCCGTAGAGCATGGTGCACGGGGTCTTCAGGCCTTTCTCGTGCGCCAAGCGGTGGATGCGGGACCAGTCCTCCCAGTGGGTCCTGTGGTCCACGATGTGCTGCCGGACCTCCCAGTCGAAGATCTCGGCGCCGCCGCCGGTGAGGGACTCGAGCCCCGCGTCGATCAGCTCGTCCAGGATCTCGCTCGCGCTCAGCCCCGAGATCGTCTCGAAGTGGTGGATCTCCGTGGCCGTGAAGGCCTTCAGCGAGACGTTCGGCAGGGCGGCCTTCAGCTCCCGCAGCGACCGGGGGTAGTACCGCCAGGGCAGGTTCGGGTGCAGCCCGTTGACGATGTGCAGCTCGGTGAGGTTGTCCGACTCCATCGCCTTGGCGAGCTTGACGGCCTCCTCGATGCGCATCGTGTACGCGTCCTTCTCGCCCGGCTTGCGCTGGAACGAGCAGTAGGCGCAGGAGGCGGTGCACACGTTGGTCATGTTCAGGTGCCGGTTGACGTTGAAGTGCACGACGTCACCGTTCTTACGGGTCCGCACCTCGTGCGCGAGGCCGCCGAGCCAGGCCAGGTCGTCCGACTCGTACAGCGCGATGCCGTCCTCGCGGGTCAGCCGCTCACCGGAGCGGACCTTCTCCTCCAGCTCGCGCTTGAGCCCGACGTCCATGCCAACACCTTTCTCCGACAGCCCGACCAACGGTATCCCTAGACCTCTTCCGGCAGCTCGCCGACCCGGTTCTCCCACTTGGTGGAGAGCACGATCGTGGTGCGGGTCCGCGAAACGCCCCTGGTCCCGCTCAGCCGCCGGATCGTCTTCTCCAGGCCGTCCACGTCCGTCGAGCGCACCTTGAGCATGAAGGAGTCGTCGCCGGCGATGAACCAGCAGTCCTCGATCTCCGGCAGGTCCCGCAGCCGCTGCGCCACGTCCTCGTGGTCCGCGGCATCCGAGAGCGAGATGCCGATCAGGGCGGTGACGCCGAGGCCGAGGGAGGCCGCGTTCACCGTGGCGCGGTAGCCGGTGATGACTCCGGCCGCCTCCAGCCGGTTGATGCGGTCGGTGACGCTGGGTCCCGACAGGCCGACGAGGCGCCCCAGCTCCGCGTAGGAGGCCCGGCCGTTCTCCCTCAGGGCCTGGATGAGCTGCCTGTCCACCGCGTCCATGCGATCGAAGCCTTCCACTGAAGAGTTCCGAAGTGTGATGAGGTACTGCGCCTTGCTCCGCCGGGCTCTACTGGTCGGGCCTGCCGCCGCCCAGTTCGCCCTGCCACCGCCGGTACAGGCCGTGCCCGACGCCCGCCGCGTCCAGCACCCGCCCCGCGACGAAGTCCACCAGATCCTGGATGTGTACGGCACCCGCGTAGAAGGCGGGCGAGGCCGGCACGACCGCCGCCCCGGCATCGTCCAGCGCGACGAGGTGCCGCAGCGTCTGACCGTTCAAGGGGGTCTCCCGCACCGCGACGACCAGCGTCCGGCGCTCCTTCAGCGTGACGCTCGCCGCACGCTGCAGCAGGTCCTTCGACAGGCCGAGCGCCACACCGGCCACACAGGCCGTGGAGGCGGGCACGATGAGCATCCCCTTCGCCGGGTACGACCCCGAGGACGGCCCGGCCGCGAGGTCACCCGCGCCCCAGTACCGCACCCCGCTGACGTCCACATCGAAGGTCCCGGGCTTGCCGTCGGCGCCCCGGGCCAGCCATTCCCGCAGGTCGTCCTGCCAGTGGGCGTCCCGGAACGGGATCCCCGTCTCGTCCAGCAGTGTCAGCCGCGAGGCCCGGCTGACCACCAGGTCCACCGCTTCCCCCGCCCCCAGCAGCGCCCGCAGCACGGCAGCCGCATACGGCGTCCCGGAAGCTCCGGACACCCCCACGATCCAAGGCGCGCGCTGCGTTTCTCCTGCGTTCACACCTTGAGCGTACCGGCGGGTTGCCCAGGGCTCAGGCCGGGTCGCACGCCGCGGGGCGGCGGGGCGGCGACCGGGGCCAGTCAGACGGTCAGACCACGCACCAGGAGATCGAGCAGCGCGCACACGAACAGGGCAATGCCGATGAAGCCGTTGACCGAGAAGAACGCCCGGTTCAGGCGGGACAGGTCGTGCGGGCGCACGATGCGGTGCTCGTAGACGAACGCGCCCGCCACGATCGCCAGACCCAGCCAGAAGAAGGCACCGGCGTGGGTGGCCAGGGCGTACCAGGCGAACAGGGCCGTCGTCACCGTGTGACAGGCCCGCGCGCCCCAGATCGCGGCCGGGATCCCGAAGCGGGCCGGGACCGACCTGACACCGGTCTCGCGGTCGGTCTCGACGTCCTGACAGGCGTAGATCAGGTCGAAGCCGCCGATCCAGACGCCCACGGCGAGGCCCAGGACCACCGCCTCCCAGGACCAGGAGCCGGAGATGGCCAGCCAGCCGCCGATCGGGCCCATGGCCTGGGCGAGCCCCAGGATGGCCTGCGGGAAGTCGGTGAAGCGTTTCCCGTAGGGGTAGACCACCATCGGGATCACCGCGACCGGCGCCAGGGCCAGGCACAGGGGGTTCAGGAGAGCCGCGGCCCCGAGGAAGACCACCAGCGCGACGAGGGCGCCCGTCCAGGCGTGCCGGACGGACATCGCGCCGGTCACGAGTTCCCGGTGCGCCGTACGGGGGTTGCGGCCGTCGATCTCGCGGTCGATGATCCGGTTGACCGCCATCGCGAACGTACGCAGCCCGACCATGCAGATCGTGACCAGCAGCAGCCGGCCCCAGTGGATGTTCCCGTCCCACTCGTACATCGCCGTGAGCGAGGCGATGTAGGCGAAGGGCAGCGCGAAGACCGAGTGCTCGATCATCACCAGGCGCAGGAACGCCTTGGTGCGTCCCGGCCGGGGGACTGCGGCGGACGCGGAACTCACAGGCCGTACTCCTTCCAGCGGCGGTCCACCAGAGCCGCCGTATCCGGGTCCGACAGGACCATGTCCGGCCACCCGCCGTCACGGGTGTATCCCTCCTCCGGCCACTTCTTGGTGGCGTCGATGCCCGCCTTGCCGCCCCAGAACTGCTGGTAGGAGGCGTGGTCGAGATGGTCGACGGGGCCCTCGGCGACGGTGAGGTCACGGGCGTAGTCCGTGTTGCCGAGGGCCCGCCAGGCGACCTCGTGCAGATCGTGGACGTCGCAGTCGGCGTCCACGACCACGATCAGCTTGGTCAGGGACATCATGTGGGCCCCCCAGATCGCGTGCATGACCTTCTGCGCGTGCTTCGGGTACTTCTTGTCGATCGAGACGATCGCGCAGTTGTGGAAGCCGCCGGCCTCGGGCAGGTGGTAGTCCACGATGTCCGGGACGATGATCTTCAGCAGGGGCAGGAAGAAGCGTTCCGTGGCGCGGCCCAGCGGGCCGTCCTCGGTCGGCGGGCGGCCCACGACGATCGACTGGAGCAGCGGGCGCCTGCGCATGGTCACGCAGTCGATCCGCAGCGCCGGGAACGGCTCCTGCGGGGTGTAGAAGCCGGTGTGGTCGCCGAACGGGCCCTCGGGCAGCATCTCGCCCGGCTCCAGCCAGCCCTCCAGGACGACCTCGGCGTTCGCCGGCACCTGGAGCGGGACCGTCTTGCAGTCGACCATCTCGATCCGCTTGCCCGCGATGAACCCGGCGAAGAGGTACTCGTCGATGTCGCCGGGGAGCGGTGCGGTGGAGGCGTACGTCACGGCCGGCGGGCAGCCGAAGGCGATCGCGACCGGGAGGCGCTCGCCACGCCGCGCCGCCACCTGGTAGTGGTTCCGGCTGTCCTTGTGGATCTGCCAGTGCATGCCGATGGTGCGCTTGTCGTGGCGCTGCAGCCGGTACAGGCCGAGGTTCCGGATGCCGGTCTCGGGGTCCTTGGTGTGCGTCAGGCCCAGGTTGAAGAAGGAGCCGCCGTCCTTGGGCCAGGTGAAGAGCGCCGGGAGCCGCTCCAGGTCGACCTCGTCACCGTGCAGGACGACCTCCTGCACGGGCGCGCCCGCGGACTTCACCTTCTTCGGCGGCACGTGCGTCATCGCGCCGAGCTTGCCGAAGGCCTCGCGGACGCCGACGAAGCCGTGCGGCAGCTCGGGCCGCAGCAGGCCGCCGATCTTCTCGGAGATCTCGCCGTACGACTTCAGGCCCAGCGCCTTCAGCAGCCGCCGGTCGGTGCCGAAGACGTTCATCGCGAGCGGCATCGCGGAACCCTTGACGTTCTCGAAGAGCAGCGCCGGTCCGCCGGACTTCTGCACCCGGTCGACGATTTCCCCGACTTCCAGGTAGGGGTCGACCTCGGCCTTGATGCGCTTGAGGTCTCCCTCGCGCTCCAGCGCCCGCAGCAGGGAGCGAAGATCGTCGTAAGCCATGCGTCCCAGTATCGGCCACCCGCCGTCCCGGACGGGTCACCGGGGCGGCACCGAGGGGCGGCGGGGCGGCTGGGATACTCGTCGATCATGAGACGTCACCGTCGGCTGCCGGTCCTCGCCCTGCTGTCCGCTCTCGCCGCGTGCTCGCCCGGTCAGGAGGCGGGCGGCACCTCCGACTCGCCGCTGACCCGCGTACCGGCCGCCGACCGCCGTGCCGCACCGGACCTCGCCGGCACCACCCTCGACGGGAAGCCGGTCCGCCTCTCCGACTACCGCGGCAAGGTCGTCGTCCTCAACATGTGGGCCTCCTGGTGCGGCCCCTGCCGTGCCGAGGCGCCCGAACTCTCGCGCGCACAGCGGCACTTGTCGGCGAAGGGCGTGCAGGTGCTGGGCGTGGACACGGATGCCCAGAGGGCCGGGGGCCTGGCGTTCCAGCGCGACCACGACCTGGCCTACCCGAGCCTGCACGATCCCGACGGCCGGCGCCTCGCCCTGCTCCCCCGGGGATACCGGCCCCAGGCGGTGCCGTACACGCTGCTCATCGACCGGGAAGGGAAGATAGCGGGCCTGTGTCTCAGCACGCTCACGGAGGCGGAGGTCCGGGACATCACGCGCCCGCTGCTGCGGGAGAAGGCCCACTGACCGGTCAACCGCTGGTCAGGCACCGATCGTTCTGCCGTACCGGTGCGACGAGCCGGCTCAGCTCCAGGAGCACGGCGTCGGTCTGCCGTACCGAGTCCGCGAGCGACACCTCCACGGCCGGCCGTCTGCCGTAGGTGACGAGGAGTTTCCGGCCGCCCCGGGAGGCGGCCTCCCGCAGCACCCAGTCCACCCCGTTCACGGCGAAGCACGGATCCTTCGTCGGAGCCGGCGGAATCAGGCCGCAGCGCAGCCGCACCGCCCCGTGGCCCCACACCGCGAGCCCCTCGAAGGTGATCCGGTCGCGCCGGTTGCCGTCCAGGCGGTCCGGGTAGTGGCCGGCGATCCGCGCACATGCCGGGTCCATCGCCAGCGGGCCCTGCCGCATACCGAACACCGGCGAGGACAGTTCCTGGGCCACCAGCACCCCCGCGACCACCAGGCCGCTCGCGGCCACCCCGGCCGCCGCCCAGGTCCTGCGCCTGCGATCCCCCATCGTGCCTTCCCCCGTTTCCCGCTCCCGGCCGCCGACCGGCGATCAGCGATCAGCGATCAAGGAGCAACCATCATGGCCACCCGCTACCCTGGCCCGGTCACCGGGGCCGTCTCACATCGTCGGGAGATCGCACGACCATGCTCAGGTATCTGCCGTTCCTGCTGGTCCTGGCGCTGTGGATCTACGCCTTCGTGGACTGCCTGAACACGCCCGAGGAAGAGGTGCGCCACCTGCCGAAGGTGGTGTGGGTGATCGTCATCCTGCTCTTCGGTGAGGTGCTGGTCGGCCCGGTCGCCTGGCTGATCACCGGCAAGGTGCGGCACGTCCCCGCGAACGGCTCCACCCCGTCGCAGTGGCACCGGAACACCGCCGCCACCTGGGTCGCCCCCGACGACAACCCCGAGTTCCTCAAGTCCCTGGACAAGGACGACCCGAGGAACAACGACTGACCCCATGGAACTCAGGCTGCTCGTCACCTTCGAGAAGGCCGCCACGGTCCTGAGCCTCACGCGGGCGGCGGCCGAGCTGGCCTACGCGCAGTCCAGCGTGACCGGCCAGATCCGGGCGCTGGAGACCTCCCTCGGCGTCGAGCTGTTCTACCGGCTCGGCAGCCGGATCCGGCTGACCGAGGCGGGCGAGCGGCTGCTGCCCTACGCCCGTCAGATCATCGAGCTGGCCGAGGAGGCCCGGGCGGCCGTCACCGAGCCGGAGGAGCCGTCCGGCACCCTGACCGTCGGCACGATGGAGTCGCTGACCTCCTACCGGCTGCCCCCGCTGCTGGAGTACTTTCATCACCGCCACCCCAAGGTGCGGCTCGCCCTGCGGACCACCATCGGCGACGAGACCCGGCGGGCGCTGCGGCAGGGGACCTACGACGTCGGTTTTGCGATGGAGGAGGAGACCGAGCACCCGGGTCTGGACGGCGCGGTGCTGGGGGTGGAGCCGCTGGCGCTGGTCGCGGCACCCGGAGACGCGCTGGCCGGAGAGCCGGTCGCGACGGCCGATCTGACCGGGCGGCCCCTGCTGGCCACCGAGCCGGGCTGCGCCTACAGGGATCTGTTCGAGCGGGAGCTGTCGGTGCTGAAGCCGGTGGAGTTCATGGAGTTCGGCACGATCGAGGCGACCAAGCGCGCGGCGGCGGCCGGCCTCGGGATCACGTTGCTGCCCGAGGTGACGGTCGCCGCCGAACTCGCGGAGGGCTCCCTGGTACGGCTCGCGTGGGAGCCGCCGTTCACGCTTCGCACGCAGCTGGCGTGGCGGTCCGGGAAACGGCTTCCGGCGCATGCCCGGCTGTTCGTGGAGCAGGCGCGGAAGTTGACTTCCGGGCAAGGGTGACCTTCAGGCTCGCCGTCACGATCAGCGGGACGCCCAGCGCCTGGACGAGCCCGATGTGGTGGCCGTACACCGCCCAGTCCATGACCATGGCGACGGCCGGGTAGACGAAGGCGAGTACGGCGATCTTCGCGGTGGCCAGCCGGGCGTAGGCGGCGTACATCAGGACGTACATCACTCCGGTGTGGATGAGACCGAGCCCGGCCAGCCAGCCCCAGTCGGCGCCCGTGCCCCGCATCGCGCCGAAGTCCGCGAAGGGCAGCAGCAGCGGGATACCGACCAGGACCTGGACGAGGGCGATCAGGTGCGGGCGTACGCCGGTGATCCGCTTGGTGACCAGCGTGGACAGGCCGTACAGCAGGGCGGCCAGGAGTGCCTGGCCGACACCGGTCGGATACGTGCCGCCGCTCGCGAAGTCGCCCGGGGTGACGCCCGAGACCAGGATCAGGCCCGCGAAGGCCAGCGCGATCCAGCCGGCCTTGGCGGCGGTGAGGCGCTCGCGGAACAACAGGGCACCCAGCAGGACCACGTAGAACGGCTGTGTGTGATAGACGACCGTGGCGACCGAGATCGACGTGTTCTCGTACGACTGGAAGAGAAGGATCCAGTTGAAGACGATGAAAACGCCGCCGAGAACGGCCAGTCCGAAGGTGCGGGGAGTGAACCCGTGGCCGCGCAGCCAGCCGCGGGCGGCGACGTACGAGCCCAGCGCCAGGGCGCCGAACAGGACACGGAAGAAGACGACGTTGAAGGGTGAGGCGCCCGACTCGACGACGAAGACACCGAGGGTGCCGGAGAGCACCATCGCGATCGCCAGCTGGGCCGTGCCCTTGTTCTCCGGGGTCATGCCCAAGAAGCTACGAGCGGCCCGAGGTGCCGGTCCACGCGCCAGTGGGGCGCCCTGCCGATGACCCCATCGGTGCCGCCGATGCGGCGGAATCAGCGAGGCGTCGCCGGGTGTTCGTCCCTGGGAGAGCAGTCGAGATCCGACGAGCAGCCAACGGGAGGCGGCCCATGCGCGCGGTGGAGTTCCAGAAGTACGGCGAGCCCGAGGTGCTGACGGTGGTGACGGTCGACGTGCCGGAGCCCGGGCCGGGGCAGGTGAGCATCGACGTGGCCTACGCGGGGGTGAACTTCGCGGACCTGAAGGCCCGCGCGGAGGGGTACCGGGTGCCCCGGCTGCCGTACGTCCCCGGTCTCGAGGTTTCCGGCCGCGTCCGCGCGCTCGGCGCCGGCGTCACCGGCCTGGCCGTCGGCCAGGAGGTGGTGGCGCTGACGGAGAGCGGCGCGTACGCGGAGGTGGCCGTGGCCGACGCGACGACCGTCTTCCCGCTGCCCGCCGGGCTGGACGCGCGCATCGCGGCCACCCTGCCGACGGTCCTGCCGACGGCGTACGCGCTGGTCCACTCCGTGGGCCGGCTCCAGCCCGGCGAGACGCTGCTCGTGCAGGGCGCGGCGGGCGGCATCGGCACGGCGGTCGGCCAGCTGGCGCGGGCGGCGGGCGCCGGAGCGGTGTACGGGGTGGTGTCCTCGGCGGCGAAGGCCGCCTACGCCAAGGAGCACGGCTACGACGAGGTGTACGTCGGCGCCTTCCAGGAGCCGGTGCGGCAGGCGACCGGCGGTCGGGGCGTCGACCTCGTCCTGGACCCCGTCGGTGGCGACACCCTGCGCGCCGGACTGGCCTCGCTGGCCGTCTTCGGGCGCCTGGTCTCCTTCGGCAACGCGAGTTCCGCCGAGCCGTGGACCGTCGGCCAGCCCGAGCTGTACCCACTCGGCGTCTCCGTATCCGGCTTCTCCATCCTCACCCTTGCCGCGACCGACCCGGCCGCACTGCGCCGGCTGACGGAGCGGGCGTTCGCGAAGGCGGCCGACGGGACGGTGGCGCTCCCGGTGACGGCCGAGTTCGCCCTGGAGGACGCGGCACGGGCCCACCGGCTGATGGGGGGACGGACCAGCACGGGCAAGCTGCTGCTGCGCGTGGGTGCGTGAGCGGTACGTCAACCGGGTTCATCGCCCTGCTGCCGTGGCCGCCGGCGGTCGCCGGCGAGCAGCGGTGCGGTGGCGCCGGCGGGCAGCCGGGCGAGGTTGTCGAGTTCGTGCCCGAAGCGGCGGACGAAGTCCTTGTCCTCGCCGACGACCGACGGCAGCACCTGCTTGACGGCGGCGTACCGCCCCTCGTGCACACCGAGGCGGAGCCGAGAGGAACCCCGGGCGGGGCGGAGGAGATATGAACGCCGGTGGCCGTGCAGACGGAGCGGCGGGCCGTGACCGGCTCCGGCCCGTGGACCTGGCCCGCCTGGCCGGCCTGTCCACGCAGCAGATCCGCAACTACGAGGACGCGGGCGTGCTGCCCCCGGCCGAGCGCACCGCCTCCGGTTACCGCCGCTTCGGCGAACCGCACCGGCACGCCCTGCTGACGTACCGTTCCCTGGCGCAGGGGTATGGCACCACCACCGCGGCCCGGATCATGCGGACCGTGCACGCCCGCGACACCCCGGCCGCCCTGGCCCTGGTGGACGCGGCCCACGCGGGCCTGCACGGTGAGCGCGAGGCCCTGGAGGCCACCCGGGCGGCGCTGGAGAACTTGGCCGAAGATCGCCCCTCGCCGCGGTCCGGCGCCCTGCGCATCGGCGAGGTGGCCGCCCTCCTCGGTGTCCGCACCTCCACGCTGCGGGTCTGGGAGGACGCCGGGCTGCTCGCCCCGGGCCGCGAGCGGGGCACGGGCTACCGGACCTACTCCCCCGCCGACCTCCGCGACGCTCGCGTGATCCACTCCCTGCGCCGCGGCCACCATCTGTTCGACCAGATCCGCCCGATCCTCGACGAGCTGCGCCGGGAGGGCGGCCGGGAGGCGCTGCGGGCCGCGCTCGACACCCGCGAGCGGACCCTGACGGCCCGCACCCGGGCGATGCTCAAGGGCGCCGGCGCCCTGGCCGGCTACCTCGACGCCGACCACCTCGATGCCGGGCCGGGACCAGCACCCGGGTGATCGCGGCCGGCCGCCCCCCGCTCGGTGTGCCCGCGCGTTGCCCCGGGGTTCCCGGCGCAGCAGAGTAAGGGCATGGACGAACAGCAGGCCCGCGCGTGGTTGGCCACCGCCGTCGAGGAGGCCCGCGCCGGCCTCGCCGAAGGCGGCGTCCCCATCGGTGCCGCCCTCTACGGCCCGGACGGCGCCCTCCTCGGCCGCGGCCGCAACCGCCGCGTCCAGGACGACGACCCCTCGGCGCACGCCGAGACGGCGGCCTTCCGCGCGGCGGGCCGGCAGCGCACGTACCGTGGCGCGACCATGGTCACCACCCTCTCCCCCTGCTGGTACTGCAGCGGCCTGGTCCGCCAGTTCGGCATCTCCCGGGTGGTGATCGGCGAGGCCACGACCTTCCACGGCGGCCACGACTGGCTGGCCGGGCACGGAGTGGAGATCGTGCTCGTGGACGACCCGGAGTGCGTGGCGATGATGCGCGCCTTCGTCAAGGACAGCCCGGACCTGTGGAACGAGGACATCGGTGCGTGAACCCGTCCCGGTCCCGGCCATCGACCCGTGGGTGTGAACCTGCCGCACGAAGGGCTGCGGCCGGCGAGCCGGTGCCCGGAGACGGACGTGGCGGCGGAGAAGTCGCGGCTGTACGTCGAGCGGCTGCGGGACCGCGTCGCCTCGGTGGCCCACGGGAGTCTCCCGGCGGTTTCGTAACACAACGGACACCACTGACCCTGGTACGAAGCAACTCACCCTTTCTACACTGCTGTTGAGGGGGAGATGCGGTGCACAGACGGTTGCACGGACGTGGGGCGCTGTTCGATGTCGATCCGGCCGGCCTGGCGCCGCGACTGGTGGGCATGCGCCCCCATCACCATCGCGGTCATCCGCTGGAGCACCCGGACGAGCCGCCGTTCGTGGTGCTGACCGGGGCGCGCGGCCTCGGCAAGAGCGCGGTCCTCGCCGAGTTGCGGGACTCCTACAAGGGACATACGCCGGTCGCGCTGATCGACTGCGCGGAGGACCAGTTCGCGGGTCCGCCCGCGGGCCGGCCCGCCGAGTCCTGGTCGCCGCTGGCGCAGGCGCTGCTGGTCCTCGCCGAGCAGCTCGCGGCGCCGGTGACGGGCGCCGGGCGGATCACCTTCCCGCGGCTGATGTCGGGCCTGGTCGCGGTGGCCGCGGGCGGCTGGGGCGACGCCGACTCCGAGCGGATCCGCCGCGAGGTCGAGCGGATCCTGCTGCTGAACGAGAGCGGCTCGTGGATCAGCGGGCTGGCCGGGCGCTGGGCCGGGAAGGTGGCGGCCAAGGTGGTCGCCGCGGCCACCGGCACCGGACCGCTGGTGTCGGGTGCCATCGAGGCGACGCTGGAGTCCGTCGCGGAGGGCTTCACCAGCCGCCGGCACCAGAAGGCGTCCGTCTGGTACCGGACGTATCCGAACGCGGGCGGGAACGCCCAGCGCGGGCTGATCCTGCTGTCCGGGCACTTCCGGGCGGGCGGCACCTCGCGGGAGCACGCCGAACGGCATCTGGTGCGGGCGCTGCTGGCCGATCTGACGGAGGCGTACGCCGGCGTGCTGCCGCGGATGCAGCGGCTCGGCCGGCCGCTGGTGCTGGTCGACAACGCGCAGTCGGCGCCGGGCCCGGGGCTCGTGGCGGCCGTGCTGCGCGACCGCGCCGAGGGCATCGCCGACCAGGTGGCGTTCGTCGCGGCCCGGCGGGGTGAGGGCCGCGAGGAACTGCGCAGCGCGGTCCGGCGGGAGCTGCCGGAGGTGGCCCGGCGCAGCGACTGGACACCGGACGTGGCGCCCTCCTCGCGGGCGCTGCTGCTCAGGCTGCCGCCGCTGAGCCCGGACGACACGCTGCACATCGTCGGGGCGGTCTGCGAGGACACGGCCCTGCCGCCCCACCTCCCTCCTGCCACCCACCGGTTGACCGGCGGGAACCCGCTGGGCATCGTGCTGCTCGCCGAGGCGGCCGCGCAGCATCTGCCCGGGGCGTCCGCGCTGGGCGAGCTACTCACCGCGGAGACACGGCCCGCCGAGGACCGGCCCGGCCGGCCCGTCTACGAGGCGCTGCTGGACCGGCTGGTGCCAGCCGAGCACCTGGAGGAGCTGACCGTGCTGGCCGCCGCCCACGACCACGGCTCGGCCTGCGCGCTGGCCGCGGAACTGCTCCCGGACACCTTCGGGCCGGCGAGCGTACGGGCCCTGCAGACGCTGCTCGCCGAGGAGGGACTGCCCGCCGTGCCGGGCCGGTTCGTCGGCGACCCGTTCGTACGCACCCTGCTGCTGCTCCGGCTGCACCTGCGCGACGCGGACCATGTGTCCTGGCGTACCGCGCACGAGACGCTGATCGCCCACTACACCGCCGCCGAACACGCCCGTTACCGGCTGCACCACGAACTCGCCCTGGGTCTCACGGAGTCGGCGGTCGCCCATCTGCGCGACACCTTCCCGACCGCGGATCCCGGTGCCTGGCTGCGCACCCTGCGGTTCATCGCGTCCGCGCCCTATTTCCACGCGCACGACGCCGAGGGCCGCGACTTCGGCGGCCCCGGCGACCGGCGGGCCGCGGTGGCGCTGGGCCGCACTGACGCCGAACAAGCTGTGCCGGAGGGCGCGGACGCCGTACTGCATCTGCGGATACGGCGGCTGCTGCACGCGGTGTGGCAGCTGGCGGATCCGCTGGTGCTGCCCGACCCGCAGGTGTGCGACCGGGCCCGCTTCGAGCTGGAGCAGCTGTCCAACCTGCGGCCGGCGGGCAACGCGCTGCTGTGGCGGGCCTCGCGGGACTGGCCGGCGGCGGTGCTCGCCGGGCGTCCGATGGACGGACCCGACGACCCCGGCAACGCGGACGACGGCCCGGACGACCGGAGCGGGGAGGCCTGATGGCACGCTGGGGTGTGGGGACGTGGGTGCGCGAGGGCGTGTGGGAGATCCCGCTGCGCCGCTACCTCGCGCTGCTGGTGACGGCGGCCCTGGTGACCGGCCTGGTGTTCGCGGTACGGGCCTTCACCCACGAGGACCGCTCGTGCGCGCCCGGGGTGAGCCGGCCGGAGGGCAGCCCGGAGTGCGTGGGCGTGGCGACCGGCCCGTACGACTTCGGGCAGGCCCAACTGCGGGATGTGGTACGGGCGATCGGGCGGGAGAACGACCGGCTCGAACCCGGCGGCCAGGTGACGGTGGCGCTGATGCTGCCGTACACCTCCACCTCCCCGACCAGTCTGAACGACATCCAGCACCAGCTCCAGGGCGCCTATCTGGCGCAGTACCAGGCCAACCACGACGCCAACGGGGAGGCCCCGCAGATCCGGCTGGTGCTGGCCAACCCGGGGGCGACGGGCGGCCACTGGCGGCGGACGGTCGACCAGCTGACCCGGATGACGACCGGCGCGGACCGGCTGCGCGCGGTCGCCGGCATCGGGCAGAGCACCGACGCCAACAAGAAGGCCGTCAAGGAGCTGGCCCGGCGCCACATCCCGGTGATCGGCTCCTCCATCACCGCCGACGACCTCGCCAACGGGCAGCGGGGCAAGGATCCCTACCCCGGCCTCGCCCGGGTCTCGCCGACCAACACCGACGAGGCGCGCGCGCTGGCCTCCTTCGCCAAGGTGAGCGCGGGCAAGGCGCTGCTGGTGTACGACAAGCCCGGCGACCCGTACACGCGGACGCTGCAGGAGTCGTTCGCGGCGCTGATCAAGGGCTCGCCGTACGAGCCGCAGCCGTTCACCCCGCCCGCCGACCGCAGTGCGGAGGGCACGACCGCGAACACCTTCCGGCAGATCACGCATCTGGTGTGCGACACCTCCCGTGAGACGGACACGATCCTGTTCGCGGGCCGGCACACCCAGCTGCGGCAGTTCATCAACGCGCTCGGCGGGCGCGGCTGCCAGGACCGGAGGTTCACGGTGCTGACGGGCGACGAGGCCTCCTACCTGACCCACGAGAAGGATCTGGACCGCGCGGCGCTGCGGCACAACCTCTCGGTGCGCTACACCTCCCTGGCCCACCCGGACGCCTGGACGGAGGACCCGGTGCGGACGGGCGGCTCGGCGGCGGACTTCACGTCGCTGAAGAAGCTGCTGACGGCCGCCGGGCGCAAGCCGGTGGGCCCGATCGGTTCCGTCGCCCTGGACGACGGGCAGCTGATCATCGGCTACGACACCCTGCGGCTGGCCGTGCACGGCATCCGCGAGGCGGTGCCGGGCGGCGGGAGCGTTCCGGCACTCGCGGACGTGGGGTTGCAGTGGCCGCAGGTCAAGGGGTCGCTGCGGGTGGACGGGGCGAGCGGCTGGATCTGCCTGGACGTGCACGGCAACCCCTACGACAAGGCCGTGCCGATCGTGGAGCTGACCCCGCAGGGCGGCTCGCGCTTCGTCCGGATCGCCTGGCCGGAAGGGAAGCCGCCGGGGAAGGAGTGCCTGCCGCCGTCCTAGGTGAACTGGCCGGGAAGGGGCTGCGAGGGTTCCTGTCCGGGAGCGTCCGGCGAGGGCTCCAGGACGGCGATCAACCGTTCGAATCGGGCGCGCCAGCCGGACTCGGTCTCCCCCTCGTCCTGGAACTCGTGGGTGAAGCGCAGCACGGTTCCCTGGTCCCCGTCCCGCTCGAGATGGAACCGGAGCCGCCCGCCGTCCCCGACGGTGTACTCGGCGACCCGGTCCACGTCCCACGCGGTGACCCGCCCGGCACCCAGGTCACGCAGGGTGACGGCACCGTCGAGGCGGGGTTCCAGTACGTCGACGGCGGTGAACCAGCCCCCGAGCCCCTCGGGGGTGGCCACCGCCGACCAGACGTCCTCCATGCGCCGCGGGATCCGCACCAGGAAGTGGAGTATGTGCGTGTTCCCGTGCGTCTGGCTGGTGCCTTGTTCGATGGAACCGCTCATGACACCAGTGTCACCGACCAGACGATTACACGCCCGCGTAGGAGTGCTTGCCGCTGACGAAGATGTTGACGCCGTAGTAGTTGAACAGCCAGCAGCCGAAGGCGAGCAGCGCCAGGTAGGCGGCCTTGCGGCCCTTCCAGCCGGCCGTGGCACGGGCGTGCAGGTAGCAGGCGTAGGCGATCCAGGTGATGAAGGACCAGGTCTCCTTCGGGTCCCAGTTCCAGTAGCGGCCCCAGGCGTCGCCCGCCCAGATCGCACCCGCGATGATCGTGAACGTCCACAGCGGGAAGACGGCCGCGTTGACCCGGTAGGAGAACTTGTCGAGGGACGCGGCGGCGGGCAGCCGCTCCAGCACCGAGGTCGCGAAGGAGCCGGGCTTGCCGCCGGCCTCGAGCTTGTTCTCGTACGAGTCCTTGAACAGGTACAGGATCGTGGCGACCGCGCCGACGTAGAACACCGCGCCGCAGAAGATCGCGGTGGAGACGTGGATGTACAGCCAGTACGAGTGCAGGGCGGGAACCAACTGGTCACTCGCGGTGTACAAGACGGTGACGGCGAGACCGAGGTCGAGGAGGACCGAGGTGATCAGGAACAGCCCGAGCCAGCGCACGTTCTTCTTCAGCGCCAGCAGCCCGAGGTACACGCCGACGGCGACCGTGGAGAAGGTGATGTTGAACTCGTACATGTTGCCCCACGGCGCCCGCTCCACGGAGGCCGCGCGGCAGACGACCCCGCCCAGCTCCACCAGGAAGGCGAGCGCGGTGAGGGAGATGGCGATACGCCCGTAGAGGTCGCCCTGCTCGTCCCCGCCGTGCGCACCGGGCCCGTCCGGCACGTCCCGCGCGCCGGACGCCGAGCGGACGACGATCTTGGGTCGCTCCAGCACGGCGGTCCCGCCGGACTGCCTGACGGTGACGGCGGGCCCGCTCGCCTTCTGCGCGCCGGCGGCGGTGAGCGCGGCGGCCGTCCGGCCGACCTTGCTGCGGCTGCCGAAGAGCCACTCGGCGATGTACGCGAAGAAGGCCAGGGTGTACACGGCCATCGAGGAGTAGATCAGCGTGTTGCTGGTGCTCGCCAGGTGTTCGTTGGTCGCGACGGCGAGATCGGTTGCGGCGGCGAGAGTCACTTCTCAGCCCCTTCGGCAGGTACGACTGGGGATTCGGCGGAGTCGTCGGTGGAGTGTTCGGTGGAGTCGTCGTCCGGGTCCTCGCCGGGGCCGGCTGCCCCCGGCGCCTGGTCGTAGAGGGTTCCGGCGAGGTCGCCGAGTTCCTCGGGCAGCTTGGCGGACTCACTGCGGCCGAGCCCGGCCATCTCGACGACCGTGACGCCGTCGGCGCCGCGCACCGCCCGCACCCACACGCGGCGGCGCTGGATGAACAGGGAGCCGGCCAGACCGAAGATCGCGGCGAGGGCACCGCCGAGCGCCCAGCCGCCGCCCGGCTCCTGGACGATCTCGAAGCCGGCCCATTCCTTGATGTCCTTCTCGAAGGTGATGGACCCGGCACCGTTCGGCAGCGTGAGCGTGTCGCCCGGCTGGAGCAGCTTCTTCAGCAGCGCGCCCTTGCCGTCCTTGAACGCCTTCATGTGCGTCTTGTCGAGCTGGTACACGCTCTGCGGGATGCCGTTGACGCCGAGGTCGCCGTGGTAGGCGTTCACCGCCAGCAGCGGGTTCACCAGCGCCGGGAACCGGGAGAGCATCGTGCCGCTGTTCGCGTCGAAGGTCGGCACGAAGAAGGCCTGGAAGCCGAGCTGCTCCTTCTGGCCCTGGGCGTTGCGATAGCCGTCCATCACCTTCACCACTCCGTTGGAGGTGATGTTGCCGTCGAGCGGCAGCAGCGGCACGGCGTCGTGGAAGACCTCCTTGCCCTTGCCGTCGCGAACGGTGATGACGGGCGCGTAGCCGTGACTGACGAGGTAGACCTTGGCGTCGTCGATCTTCAGCGGCTCGTTGACCTTGATGGTGGTCGACTGTTCCTTGCCGTAGGCGCCCTTGCTGTACTTGATCTTCGCTTCGAAGGTGCGCGGTGTGCCCCTGTTGGGGCCGCTCACCTCGTAGGTGCCCTCGAAGTCCTTCAGGTCGAAGCTGAAGGGCACCAGGTCGTCGCTGATGAACAGGCGGCCGGACTGGATGTCGTCGTACATCGGGATCGCGTTGGCGAAGCCGTCGCCCTCCACCATCAGCTTCGTGCCGTCCGACTTGTACAGCTGCCCCGAGGCGAAGGCGATCAGCAGCACGATCAGCGCGATGTGGAAGATCAGGTTGCCCACCTCGCGCAGATAGCCCTTCTCGGCGGCGACGGCGTCACCGGCGGCGTGGGCGCGGAAGCGGCGCTTCCTCAGCAGGGCGAGCGCGGCCTCGCGGACCTGCTCGGGATCGGCCTCCGTACGCCACGTCGTGTAGGCGGGCAGCCGGTTCAGTCGCTTGGGCGCGCCTGGCGGACGACCGCGCAGCTGGCCGACGAACTGCCAGGTGCGCGGGACGATGCAGCCGATGAGGGAGACGAACAGCAGGATGTAGATCGCGGAGAACCACACCGAGCTGTAGACGTGGAAGAGGCCCAGCTTGTCGTAGACCGGCGCCAGCGTCCTGTGGGCGGCGCGGAAGTCCTCGACCTTGCTCGCGTCGGCACCGCTCTGCGGGATCAGCGAGCCGGGGATCGCGCCGAGCGAGAGCAGCAGGAGCAGCAGCAGCGCGACCCGCATGGAGGTCAGCTGCCGCCAGAACCAGCGGGCCCAGCCGATGACGCCGAGGCCGGGCGCGTTCGACAGCTCCTCCCGGGGCGCGGTGGACAGCTGGGAGCCCGCCGCCCCCAGGTCCTCCTGCTCCCGGCCCTCCGCTGCGTCCGGGGAGTTGCCGGGCTCGGTCTTGGAAGTCGTGCTCATCGCGTCAGATCCCCACAGTGAAGCCGTTGGACCAGGTCTGCATCTGCTGTACCAGGCCGTCCCAGGCACCGGTCAGCAGCAGCACACCGGTCACGATCATCATCGTGCCGCCGATGCGCATCACCCAGACATAGTGGCGCTTGACCCAGGCGAAGGCGCCGAGGGCCTTGCGGAAGGCCACGGCGGTGAGCACGAAGGGCACGCCGAGGCCGAGGCAGTAGATGACCGTCAGCAGGGCGCCGCGCCCGGCACTCGCCTCGTTCCAGGAGAGCGCGTTCACCGATGAGAGGGTCGGGCCGAGACAGGGCGTCCATCCGATACCGAACAGGGCACCGAGCAGGGGCGCGCCCACCAGTCCGGTGGCCGGCCGCTTGTGGAAGCGGAACTCACGCTGGGTGAACCAGGGCATCAGCCCCATGAAGAACACACCCATGAGGATCATGAGCACACCGAGCGCCTTGCTCAGCGGGTCCTTGTATTCCTGCAGGGTCGAGCCGAAGTAGCCGAACAGCGCCCCGCCCGAGACGAACACGGCGCTGAAGCCGATGACGAACAGGGAGGCACCGGCGACCATCCGTCCGCGCCGGGCCTCGGCCAGGTCGGTGCCGGCGACCCCGGTGACGTAGGAGAGGTAGCCGGGGACCAGCGGAAGGACACAGGGCGAGAAGAAGGAGACGAGGCCGCCGAGCAGCGCGACCGGTGCGGAGACCAGCAGGGCGCCGTGGAGCACGGTCTCGTTCTGACCCGTCGCGGCCAGCGTCAGAATCGCGCTCACGTCACTTCTCCGCCAGGACCGGCTTGATCATCTTCAGCAGGCTCGTGTCGTCGAGGGGCTCCAGCGCCCGCGCCGCGACCTTCCCGTCCCTGTCGATGATGAGCGTGGAGGGGATCAGCTGCGGGTTGAGGGTGCCCTTCTTGAAGCGGAGCATCAGCTTGCCCGTGGGGTCGTACAGGCTCGGGTAGCCGATCCCGTTCTCCTTCTCGAAGGCGAGCGCGGGGGTGGTGCTGGTGTCCCGGGTGTTGATGCCGACGAACTGCACGCCCTTGCCGGCGTAGTCCTTCGAGACCTTGGCGAAGTACTTCGCCTCCTCCCGGCACGGCCCGCACCAGGAGCCCCAGACGTTGACGACGACGACCTGGCCCTTGTAGTCGGCGACGTCCAGGGCCTTGCCGTCGATGGTCTCGCCGGACAGGTCCGGTGCCGTGGCCCGCTCGCTCCGGGGCGCGGTGTCGATGCCGTTGTGGCCGGTGACGAAGTGGGTGTCACCACCGCCGCCGGAGGTGCCGCCCTCACCGCACGCGGACAGGGTCAGCGACGCGACGGCGGCCACGGCACTGAGCAGGACGGCGCGGCTACGGGTACTCATGTGAAAAGTTTCGCATGCCTGTTCCGGGGATCTCGCGCACCCCCCTGCGGGGCGGAAAACCGCATTTCAGGGCGTATTTACACGGGATATTTCGGGCAGCATGCCCCGGATGCCCTCAGGCGGCGTCCGAAGACGCCGACTTGGTGCCCCGCAGGAACTCCTTCCAGCCCCCGGCGGGCCGCTGCCCGACCTCCAGCGTCCGCAGCCTGGCGAGCACCTCGGGCTTCTGCACGTCCATCCAGTCCACGAACTGCCGGAAGGAGACCAGCCGCACATCGGCGCCCTTCTCCTTCTCCCGCGCGATGTGCTTGAAGGCCTCCTCGACGGCGTCCATGTAGATGCCGCCGTTCCACTGCTCGAAGTGGTTGCCGACGAAGAACGGCGCCCGGTTTGTCTCGTATGCCCGCTTGAATCCCTGGATGTACGCCTGCGCGGACTGCTTCCGCCAGCCCGGGTAGTTGTAGGCGGGCGCCTTGGTCGAGTTGACCGACTGGTTGGCGAGCATGTTGTAGTCCATGGACAGGACCTCGAAAGAACGTCCGGGGAAAGGTATCTGCTGCAAGGGCAGGTCCCAGATCCCCAGCCGCTTCCCCGGCCACAGCTGACGGCCGCCCGGCGAGGAGGCGTCATAGCGCCAGCCCAGCTCGCGGGCGGTGGGCAGCAGGTTGTTCTGGCCCAGCAGACAGGGCGTACGACCGCCGACCAGCTCCTTGTCGTAGTCGAAGGGCAGCGACGGCAGATCGGTCCACCCGGTGTTCGTCCGCCACTCCTTCACGAACGCCTTGGCCTGCCGGATCTCGCTCCGCCACTGCTGCGGGGTCCAGTTGGCGACCGTGCCGTGGCCGGCGCAGAAGTGCCCGTTGAAGTGGGTGCCGATCTCGTGGCCCTCGAGCCAGGCCCGGCGGACGTTGGTGAGCGTGGCCTTGATGTGCTCATCGGTGAGGTAGCCGATGTCGGAGGCGCCGCGCGGGTTGTTCGGGGGCTCGTACAGCCGCTTCTTCGACTCGGGCAGCAGATACAGCCCCGAGAGGAAGAAGGTCATGCTCGCGCCGTGCTCCTTGGCGAGGTCCAGGAAGCGCGGGAAGAGTCCGTTGCCGACCTCGCCGGCGCCGTCCCAGGAGAAGATCACGAACTGCGGCGGGGTCTGCCCCGGCTCCATCGGCTCGGGCTTGGCCGGCTGGTGGGGCTGCCTGCCGGTGAAGGAGGTGGAGCCGTCACCGATGGGCCGGGCCGGACGCGCGCCGCTCTCCCCTCCCGGCTCGGCCTTCCCCTTGCCGGAACCGCCCGGGTGCCCGACACCGTCCGAGGACTCGAGACTCCCGCAGCCGACGAGACCGGCGGCGGCTGTGCCCGCGCCGAGGCCGAGTACGCCCCTCCGGGAGAAGGTGCGGGAGGTGGTGCGCATGGAGATCCCCGATTCGTCGCGCCTGCTGGTGGTCACCCAGTCAGAGGGCGCGACGATCGGGGGGGTTCCGCTAATTTGTATGCTTTTCGTAACGAATTACGTAAAGATGCTCCAAGCCACTTCAAACGGACCGTCAGAAACGGTTCGCGTCAGGCCCCGAAGGCCTTCCCCTGGACCGTGCCCTTGCCCTTCTGGGGCTTGGCACCGGCCCGCAGATGGACCGGGACGAGATCGATGGCGGGCTCGCTGTAGCCCACCGAGACGATCTTGTCGCCCCGATACGTGAAAGTCGTCAGGGAGGCGAGCGTGCACTGCCGCTTGCGCGGATCGTGCCAGAGCCGCCGCCGCTCGACGTACGAGCGCACGATCCAGATCGGCAGCTGATGGCTGACCAGCACGGCCTCGTGCCCGCGCGCCTGGTCCTTGGCGGCGTTCAGCGCGCCCATCATCCGCACGACCTGGTCGACGTACGGCTCGCCCCAGGACGGCCGGAACGGGTTGACGAGGTGCCTCCAGTTGTCCGGCTTGCGCAGGGCGCCGTCCCCGACCCCGAACGTCTTGCCCTGGAAGACGTTCTCGGCCTCGATGAGCCGCGCGTCGGTGTCCAGGTCGAGACCGTGCGCCTTGGCGATCGGGGTGGCGGTCTCCTGCGCCCGCTCCAACGGGGAGGCGCAGACATAGGTGACGTCCCGCGGGGAGAGGTGTTCGGCGACCCGGTCGGCCATCTGCCGGCCCAGCTCGGACAGGTGGTACCCGGGCAGCCGCCCGTAGAGGATCCCGTCCGGGTTCGCGACCTCGCCGTGCCGCAGGAGATGGACGACGGTGATGTCCTTGTCGCCGGCGTTGCCGGTGTTGTTGCTCACGCGGTGGCCTCCGCAGCCGCCCGGGCCGCCGCCGGAAGGGCGTCGGCGATCTTCTGGATGGCCCGCTCGTCGTGGGCCGTGGACACGAACCAGGACTCGAAGGACGACGGCGGCAGGTAGACGCCGTTCGACAGCAGCGAGTGGAAGAACGCGGTGAAGCGGAACGACTCCTGCCGCTTGGCGTCCTCGTAGTTCCGCACCTGCCGGTCGGTGAAGAACACGGAGAACATGTTGGAGGCGGTCTGCAGCCGGTGCGCGACGCCCTCCTTGCTCAGCGCCTCGGTGACGAGGGACTGGATCTGCGTGGAGACGGCGTTCACCTTCTCGTACGCCGCGTCGTCGAGGAGCCGCAGCTGGGCGAGCCCGGCGGCCGTGGCGACCGGGTTCCCGGAGAGGGTGCCGGCCTGGTAGACGGGCCCGGCGGGCGCGAGGTGGGCCATGACATCGGCGCGTCCGCCGAAGGCGGCGGCGGGGAAGCCACCGCCCATGACCTTCCCGAAGGTCATGAGGTCGGGGGTGACCCCGTCGACCCCGTACCAGCCGCTCCTGCTGGTCCGGAACCCGGTCATCACCTCGTCGGAGATGTAGAGGGCGCCGTTCTTGTGGCAGGCGTCCCTGAGCCCCTGGTTGAACCCGGGGTCCGGCGGCACGACGCCCATGTTGCCGGGTGAGGCCTCCGTGATCACGCAGGCGATCTCGCCCGGGTGCCGGTGGAAGGCCTCCTGCACGGCCTCCAGGTCGTTGTACGGCAGCACGATCGTGTCGCCGGCCTGGGCACCGGTGACGCCCGGGGTGTCGGGCAGCGCGAAGGTCGCGACACCGCTGCCCGCCGCGGCGAGCAGCGAGTCCACGTGCCCGTGGTAGCACCCGGCGAACTTGATCACCTTGGCCCGCCGGGTGAACCCGCGGGCGAGCCGGATGGCCGACATGGTCGCCTCGGTCCCGCTGCTGACGAGCCGGACCTGCTCGACGGGCGCGACGCGGGCGACGATCTCCTCGGCGAGCGCGACCTCGCCCTCACCGGGCGTACCGAAGGACGTACCGCGGGCCACGGCCTCCTGGACGGCGGCGATGACCTCGGGGTGGGCGTGCCCGAGGATCATGGGCCCCCAGGAACACACGAGATCGACGTACTCGCGCCCGTCGGCGTCGGTGAGGTGGGCCCCCTTCCCCGACACCATGAACCGCGGGGTGCCGCCGACGGCGCGGAAGGCGCGCACCGGGGAGTTCACACCGCCGGGCGTGACGGCGGAGGCACGGTCGAAGAGCGCCTGGGACGCGGGCGCTTCGTACGGATAGGGCGTTTCGCTCAGGGCACTCATGACGTGCGAGTTCTCCGACTTCTCGGACTCCGGTTGCGTGGTGACCCCCTCAGGGTAGGCCGCGCCCCGTCCGGACAGCGGACGACCTCAAGATCAAAGCGTTGCCGTCCGCCATCTGCGAGACTGAAACCTGATACACACAGCTCCTACGCACGTAATGATCAGAGGCCGGGAAGTTCCCCGTGGACTGTTGTCCACCGCACGTTTCGGCGGGCGGCCGTGGGGGAGGTCACTGACACGATGATCGGGTTGCGCGGCGGGGGCCACGCGTCCTAGAAAAGCAGTCGGGTGGAGATATGCATCGCGGTGGCGGACTGGGCGAGGGGACTGATGACCTGGGTCCTCGACGTGCCCGGCGGGGAAGGCACCGGCGCGACGCGGAGGAAACAACCGAAACACGTCAGACTGACGCACGTCAGGCACAGGGTGTACCGAGTGAGCCCGAGCGGTACGACCGGCAGATCGACCGGATCGACCAGCAGCCGGAGTGGCAGATCGACCAGCAGCTGGACCGGCAGGCCGACCAGCACCCGCACCGGCAGCTGGACCGACCGATCGACCGCCGGCTCGACCACCGGGCCGACCGCCTCGGGGCGGGAAGCAGGAAGGGTGGTCGAGTGGGGGTGACGTACAAATACTTCGGCGCGCCGGACGGTGCGACCGCGGCCCGCGTCCCCATCTCGATGCGCCCCGAGGAACTCGGTGGCGACGAACTGGGCATGAACGGCATGTTCACCAAGATCAAGCCGGAGACCATGGCCGCGATGGTGCTGACCGGCATCGAAGGCGTACCCCTGCACAAGGTGCCGCCCCTGGAACTGGTCGTCCTGCACCCCGACTACGCGGTCGTCAAGCTCCCCATGACGGTCGTCGACCCCCTGCGCGGCATCGGCGAGGAGGCGGTCGGCGCAGCGGCCTTCATCTGGTCGACGGTCCCGGACCGGGGCGGCCCGCGGGACGCGTTCAATGTGTACCAGCTGCTCCACGAGTGGCAGGACTTCTCGCACCGGTTGCATGACGCGGGGCATCAGGCTTACTGCCTGGTGTGGCCCTGACCTGGGTTTCGCTGGTTCGGGCGGGGTTTGCCGACCCCGCCCCCGTCATGTGCCGGGAGGGGCCGTCAGGCGGGCCAGGGCACAAGGAGGGCACATTGCCGCCACCCGGTCCCGCTGGCCCCCTCCTGCGGACCCTCGGGCGCGTCGCCGGCACAGCCGACCGCAAGTTCTTCGTGAGCGGCTCGATCACCAGCCGGCCGGAGAGACCCGGACGCGAACCTCGTCACGGCCGACGGAATCCTCGTCGTCCCGGACCTCGACAGCGCCCGCGCCCTGTTCCCGGGTGTGCAACGTGCCTGGCCATCCACATCACCGGGCGCCGGAGCGGAGTGCCTGTCTACGATCAGCCGTCATGGACTGGCTGGAGCGGATCGCGAAGCTGAGGCAGTGGACCAGGAGCGGAACCCGCGCTCCGCACAAGCCGCTGCTGCTCCTGTACGCCCTCGGCCGGTTCCAGCGGGATGCGGAGGGCGGCCTGCGATACAGCGCGGTGGAGCAGGATCTGCAGCGGCTCCTTGCCGAGTACGGCCCGCCGAACAAGACGACGCCCGCCTACCCCTTCCACCACTTGGTCGGCGACGGCGTATGGGAGGTGCGCACCGATCGCGGGCCCGGCAGTCCCGGAAGCGGGGTACGGGACCTCCGGGAGACGGGCGCCAATGGGCGGTTGGCGCCGGACCTGAGAGCCGCGCTGCGACGGGAACCGGAACTCCTCGGGAGAGTCGCGCGATTGCTGCTCGACCTGCACTTCGCGCCCTCCCTGCACGGGGAACTGTGCGAAGCCGTCGGCCTGGGACTGGAGCTGGCGGAGGCCGAGCAGCTCTCGGCGGTACGCAGGCAGCGGGACCCGCGGATGCGGGAACTGGTACTGACCGCCTACGAGTACCGGTGCGCCTTCTGCGGGTACGACGGCAGGATCGGCGCGGTACCGGTCGGGTTGGAGGCCGCCCATGTGCGCTGGTGGGCGTTCGGCGGCCCCGACGAGATCGATAACGGGTTGTGCCTGTGCGCGCTGCACCACAAGCTCTTCGACAAGGGCGTCCTCGGTGTGGGAGACGATCACCGCATCCTGGTCTCGCAGCGCTTCGTCGGCCACAGCCCCGCCGCCCGCGAGCACGTCGTGGCCCTCGCAGGCCGCCCACTCGTCGGCCCACAGCCCGGCGCGCGCCCTGTCGCCACAGCTCACCGCGACTGGCACGCCCGTCAGGTCTTCCACGGCGAGCCACGCCCTGGCACGGCCACCTGACCGCTGTGGCCCCCGCGAGACACCGTTTCGCTGGTTTCGGGCGGGGTTTTCGCCCCCTGCCCCCGGCCATGCGCCGCAGCGGCCGCCAGGCGGTCAGGGCATCACGAAGCGCCGCCCTCAGGCCGACGGGCCTCGTCGTGATGGACGACCGTGATGTGGTGTTCGGGGCCCGGCGTTTCGAGTTCGTCGAGCACGGCGGCGGCCAGGTCCTCGGCGCTGATCCAGGACCGCCCGCCGGCGGTGGTGAGCAGGGTGTCGGTACCGCGCCGGTAGCGGCCGGTCCGTTCACCGGGCAGCAGCAGGGCCGGTGGGCTCAGGTAGACCCAGTCGGCACCGCCGTGGGCCCGGCAGGTCCGTAGCTGAGCTATGCCGGCGGCGGCCACGTCCTTCACCTCGGCTGGCACGTACGCGGGGTTGTCCGCGATGAGCAGCTCACGGTCGTCGGGGCTGCGCAACGCACCGGCGCCTCCGACCACGAGGACGCGGATACCCAGCCGCGCGGCGATGTCCAGCACCGTGCGGGTGGCGCCGACCAGGAACTCCTCGTCGACCGGTGCGGTGCGCAGGGTCAGCACCACGGCGTCCACGGCACCGGTCGAGGCGGAGCCCGTGAGGGCCTCGCGTACGGCGTGTGGGTCCTGCGCGTCGACCGCGATCGGTGTCACGTCCGGGTCAGCGGGGTCCGCGCTCGCGGGCTTCCGGGAGAGCGCGAGCACCCGGTGTCCGCGTGCGGCGGCCTCGTTGATCACCCGGCTGCCGACCATCCCGGTGGCACCGAGCACGGCGATCGTCATGTCCGGCCCCGTGGAACCCGCCTCCATCGACCCTGCCTCCATCGACCCTGCCTTCATCGACCCTGCCTTCATGGAACGTGCCTCCGTTGAGCCCGTCTCCATCGGCCCTGCGTTCATCGAGCCTGTCTTCATCGGGCCCGGTCCTCTCGGAGTTGGTGGTCTTCGTCGAACTCGGGCCTGTGCGGCTCGACTTCTCGCGCGCGCCCTCGCGCCGGCCCGCCGCGCGGCACGGCACGGCCGGACGGCTTCGGGGGATCGAGCTGTGCGGCCAGCATGGCGGCCAGGGCGAGGACGAAGCCCAGGGACTGCAGCAGGCTCAGCGACTCGCCCCGTGCGATGCCGATGACGGTCGCGACGAGCGGAGACAGCAGTACCAGCGGAGCCGACGCGCCGACCGGCAGCCGGCCGATCCCCCGGAACCACAGCGTGTACGCGATCAGCCCGCCCATGCTGCCCAGCCACAGGTAGCCGCCGGCGGCTCCGGCGTCGATCCGCGGTGGCACTCCCTCGATCACCAGGGTGAGCGGGAGCAGCAGCAGCCCCCCGACCGTCAGTTGCCAGCCGGCCAGGGTCAGCGGACCGACTCCTGCGGGGCGGCCCCAGCGCTTGGTGAGGACGACCCCGCCGGCCATGGCGGCCGTACCACCGAGGCCGGCGAGGACCCCGACGGCGTCCAGCCGGGCCTCCGGCCCGAGCACGACGAGTCCGACGCCGAGCACGCCGAGCAGACCCCAGGTCAGTCGCCAGGCCGTCGGCCGGTCGCGGAGCACCGCGACGGCCAATCCGGCGACCAGCAGCGGCTGGGCGGCACTGAGGGTGGCGGCGACACCGCCGGGCAGTCGTTCGGCCGCCAGGAACAGCAGGGGGAAGAGGGCACCGATGTTGAGCACGCCGAGGACGGCGGCCTTCCACCACCAGCCCCCGCGCGGGAACACGCGGGTGACCGCCATCCCGAGCAGTCCGGCGGGCAGGGCGCGCATCAGCCCGGCGAACAGCGGATGCCCGGGCGGTAACAGCTCCGTGGTGACGACGTACGTGGTGCCCCACGAAGCAGGAGCGAGAGCGGTCAGCGCGACGGTTGCCACCTGCTGCGCGGACGGGCTGCCCAGCGCGCCGGCAGACCGCTCGGTCGAGGAATCCATGCAAGGAGTCTCGGCGGCAACCCACCATGAGTCCAAAGCATGGTTGTCATGGCAGCTATGAAGGATGACGATTGGTCATGTGGACCTTCAGCAGATGCGTTATGTCGTCGCCGTCGCCGAAACCCGCAACTTCACGCGCGCGGCGGAGCGTTGCTTCGTGGTGCAGTCCTCGCTCAGTCACCGGATCGCCGCCCTGGAACGGGAGCTGGGGGTCCAGCTGTTCGCCCGTTCCAGCCGCCGCGTGGAGCTGACCAGCGCCGGAGCGGCGTTTCTCGCCGGCGCGCGGGAGTGTCTGGCCGCCGCGGACCGCGCGGCCGCCGACGCCGCCGCCGCGACCGGTGTGGTGCGCGGCCGGCTCGCCGTCGGCGTGATCGTGACGACGGCCGCCGTGGACGTACCCGAGCTGTTGCAGCGGTACCGCACCCAGCACCCGGACGTACGCGTCGTCCTGCGTTCCGGACGCAGCGACGAACTGGCGGCGGCGGTGCGGAACGGCGACCTGGACATCGCCTTCCTCGGTCTGCCGGAGGGCGAACGGCCGTCCGGTGTGGAGACCGTCGTACTCGATCACGACGAGCATGTACTGGTCGTGCCGGCCGGGCACCGGCTGGCGGGCTCTTCCGAGGTCACACTGCGGGAGATCGCCGAGGAGACCTTCGTGGACTTCGTGCGCGGAACACCCGGCCGGGCTCAGTCCGATCGGGCGTTCGCCGCCGCGGGCCTGGCCCGTGACGTCGCGTACGAGGCCGGTGTCGTCGAGCTGATCACCCGGCTGATCGCGCGCGGGCTCGGCATCGCGCTGCTGCCGTCGGCGTTCATCCGGCCGCTGGCCGCCGGTGATCCCGGACTGGCGCTGGTGCCGGTGGCCGACGGACCGCATCGCGTCGAGTGTCTGGCGTGGAGCCGGTTCAACCCCAGTCCGGCCACCCTGGCGATGCTGGACGTCCTCGGGGTCCGCTCCCGGCCCCGGCCGGGGGAGAAGGACCTCCGGGCCGCCCGGTGAGGAACTCGGCGCCGGAGCCGGTGAGCAGGTCGGCGGCGTCGGCGGTGAGCGCGGCCAGGGCCGTGCTCGACGATCTGGGTGGTGGGGTGCGCGGCGGCCCGGTACAGGCCCCGGTCCGGGGACCAGTGCAGCGGGGAGGTCGCCGGGCGCGGGTCAGCGCGTCGTACAGGGCGGCGAGGGTGCCCGGCGGTAGCCGGCGTCCCGTCGGTGCGCCCCCTTCAGCGGCACAACTCCATGACCCAGTCCTCGAGGCCGGGAAACTCCTCACGGGCCAGCGCCACCAGCGTCGCGGCGGGCTGCCCGCGCCCCGGCGCGAACCCCTCGGCCACGGCCGTCAGACCGGCGTCCGGGCGGCTGGTGACACCCGCCCCGTAGGCGTCGATCGCCTCCATGGGTCCCAGCCCGTCGGCCAGG
The DNA here is from genome assembly GCF_040613075.1 of Streptomyces sp. NPDC006314. Taxonomy (NCBI): domain Bacteria; kingdom Bacillati; phylum Actinomycetota; class Actinomycetes; order Kitasatosporales; family Streptomycetaceae; genus Streptomyces; species Streptomyces sp. NPDC006314. The sequence goes on from NZ_JBEXRL010000010.1 coordinate 270,728, forward strand.
ACCCACAGGAAGTCGGCCAGATCGCGGGCGACGACGCCGGTCTGCCCCTCGGAGCCGAGGAAGACGACCGGCTGCTCGGCGGGTTCACGGCCGGGGCGCACCAGCCAGAACGCCGCGTAACCACCGGTGCCGTCGCTGCCGAACACCCGGAAGACGTCCCCGCGCACGTCCGGGTTGCCGGTCCACGACCGGAACCAGTCGGTCGTGTCCTCGGCGGGGAGAAAGGCGTCGAAGGGCTCGAAGTCGACCCCGTCGCCGTGGTCGTACGCGAACGGGTGGGCCAGCGCGGCGGCGAGCGCGGCGGGGAAGCGGCGGTCGTCCTCGGCGGAGATCATGCGCGCAGCGTAGCCACGGACGCCGACAACACACCCGCGGACCCCGGCGGAACGGCGCCCGGTTGCCAGGGGCTCGACAGCGCCACCTCCGTGCGCCGCCACGGCCGCGTTCACGTCCTCGGCCCTCATGGAGCGGCCCCGCCCGTGGTCCTGGCCGCCCGGCACCCGGCCGGACGCCATCGGCGCCGACGAGGCCGGTGACGCCCTCCATGTCCACGCTGAGGTGGATCCGCACGGCATCGGCCCGACCGACCCTACGTATTGTAGGTTCCCAACCGCCAACGGCGTCACGTCTGTTCATCGGGGGAGTCATGCAGGGAACGGAACCGGAGCCCGGCGGGGAGGTCGGTGTCCACAGCCTCGCGCCGACGCTGGCCCTGCTGGTCGTCAGCCTCGCGATCGCCGCCGTCGGCGTGTACGAGCTGTGCGGCTTCGGGCTGCACAGCCTCGACCGGCGCCCGCACCTGTTCAGCGACGGCCTCGCGACCGGCGGGGTGATCGTCGCCGTGGTGGCGGCCGGGGCGGCGGTGGGCAACCTGGCCTGGCTGCTGGCGACGGCCCGGCGCGGTACCGGCGGCTGACGGGTGAGGCCCTGTCCACAACCTCGCGGACGGCACACCTAGCCCCGGGACGACGGCGCGAGGGCGGGCGGATGCTCCTGGCTCTCGTAGGAATCGACGTCGCCGTCCTTCCACTCGGGGTCGTAGGCGCAGGGCCCGGCGGCACCGCCGATGAAGTACTCCCGCTCCGGGAACCAGGTGAAGGACATCCGCTCGTCCCCGCCGTCCCGCTGGACGAAGAGATCCCAGTCCTCACCCGCCTCGCCCTCACGGTACGACGTGACCTCCCAGCCCTCGTCCTGCAACTGGCGGTGCAGCCGGCGCAGGCCGGACACGGCCACGCTCGCCGGCACGTGGTCCAGGGCCCAGTTGTGGTCCATCCGGTAGGCGCCGTCGACGGTCTTGTCCTCCAGTCCCAGCAGGCCACCGTCGTAACAGAGGCCGGAGCCGAACGTGTTGTCCGTGCTGACGCCGACGCGCTCGACTCCCGGCTCGATGGTGCGCCGGAAACCCAGGACGTCATAGGCCTCCTGGGACCGCTGGAACACGCGGCCCGCCATGTCCTCGCGCGGGACACGGGGGAAGTCCGTCGACCCCCATGCGTTACAGACGAGCGTGACGATCAGAACGAGCAGACCGACGAACACGGCACAGCCACATCCGAGCACCCCTCGGACAAGGGCGGCCCCGGCTCGGGCAGTTCCGGTGGGAGCGGTGGCGGCGGTGGTGGCGGTGTCGGTCGGTGCGGTTTCCTCGGGCATGTGGGGACGGTATTCCGGCGGGAGACCGCGGCGGATGGGTCCGGTTACCCGGCAGGGCGTAGGTACGGGTACTCAACCGAGACGGTTACCGGAGCCTCTCCGCCTACTACGCGGACGTGGAGTACCAACCCGCAGCCGATCGACTCCGCCCGCCCGGGCGGCCGACGCATCGACACCCTCCGGCCCCACGCCCTTCGGCCCGCCCTCAGCCGCCCCCGCCGGGCACACCGCCACCACTGCCCGCGAACCCGCCGCCTGCCGTGAACCCGCCGCCCACCGTGAACCCGATGACCGTCCCGCCGCCCTCCCGCCGGAAGGCGAACGGCGCTCCGCCGTGTGCCATGGCGACCTCGCGCACGATGGACAGCCCGAGGCCCGACCCCGGCAGGGACCGCGCGTCGGCGGCCCGGTAGAAGCGGTCGAAGATGCGGATGAGGTCGCCGTCGGCGATACCGGGTCCCCGGTCCAGCACCTCCACGCGCACGGTGCCCGGCCGCGCCGGCCCGGTGACGGCGACCTCGATCGGCGCCTTGCCGTCCCGGTCGAACTTGGCCGCGTTCTCGATCAGGTTGGAGACGGCCCGCTGGAGCATCCCGGGCCGTCCGTCGGTCGTCGTGGCACCGCTCGTACGCAGCACGATCTCCCGGCCGGTGCGCCGCCTGGCCAGCCCCACCACGTCCTCGGCGATGTCGGCGAGGTCCACCCGCTGCGGCGGCTCGGCGTCGGACTGCCCGGCGGCGAGGTCGACCAGCTCGTTGACCAGGTCGGTCAGTTCCCTGGCCTCCTGGGTGAGGTCGGCGACCAGGTCCTCCCGCGTGGCCGGCGGAAGCTCGTCGATCCGCCGCAGCAGCGAGATGTTGGTACGAAGGGACGTCAACGGCGTGCGGAGTTCGTGCCCCGCGTCCTGGACGAGCCGCCGCTGGTCCTCCTCGGACTGGGCGAGCCGGCCCAGCATGCGGTCGAAGGCACGCCCGAGCCGCCCCACCTCGTCCAGGCCCGCGACCGGCACCTCGATACCCAGCTGCCGGGTACGGGCCACGTCCTCCGCGGCGGACGTGAGGATCACCAGCCGCCGGGTGATCCGCCGGGCCAGCCACCACCCGAACAGTCCGGCGGCGACCACGACCGCCGCCATCAGGATCAGCGTGCGCTGCTGCAGCGCCCGCAGCAGGTCCTCGGTGTCGCTGAACTCCTGCGCGACCTGGACGGCGCCCCGTCCGTCGCCGAGCGAGACGGTGGCGATGCGGAACAGGTCCTCGTCGACCCGTACGTCCTGGTGCTGGACGACCTTCCCGGCCGACCGGGCGAGGGCTACGGCCTGGTCATGGGAGGTGACGGGCAGCACCGGGTTGCCGTGGTCGACGATCTGCCCCTGCGCGCCGAGCACCTGTACGTCGGTGCGTGCGGGGCGGACCAGGTCGTGCCCCGGGCGGGAGGAGGAGAAGTCCTCGGGGACCATCTCCTGCTGTCGTACCTCGTCCTGGACGTCCCGCACGACCTGCGTGAACAACGACTGCTGGTCGACGCGGACCAGCCGGGCGGCGGAGCCGTAGGACAGGATGCCGACGAGGATCGTGACGGCGGCGGTCACGGCCGCGAAGGACACGGCGAAGGTGGTGCGCAGGGAGACGAGCTTGGGCCGGCGCAGGGCCGGCGGCCGCCGCGGGCGGCCCACTCAGTCCTCCCGCAGCACGTAACCCACGCCCCGCACGGTGTGGATCAGCTGCGGCGCGCCCGGCTCGTCCAGCTTGCGGCGCAGATAGCCGACGTAGACGGCGAGGTTCTTGGAGCCCGGCCCGAAGTCGTAGCCCCAGATCCGGTCGTAGATCGTCGAGTGGTCGAGCACGATGGCCGCGTTCCGCACGAGCAGTTCCAGCAGCTCGAACTCGGTGCGGGTCAGTTCCAGCTCGCGCCTGCCGCGCCAGGCGCGGCGGGCCTGCAGGTCCATGCGGAGGCCGGCGGCCTCCAGCTGCCGGTCGGAGATTCGGACATCGGCCCGGCCGGGGTCGGTGGTGCCGCCGCTGCCGCCCGCCGCGGCGGGCACCGGGCTGGTACGGCGCAGCAGGGCCCGCAGCCGGGCGAAGACCTCTTCCACGTCGAACGGCTTGACCACGTAGTCGTCGGCGCCGGCGTCCAGGCCCGCGATGCGGTCGGCGGTCTCCACGAGCGCGGTGAGCATGAGGATCGGGGTGCGGTCACCCTCGGCGCGCAGCGCCCGGCAGACCTGGAGCCCGTCGATGCCCGGCATCATCACGTCGAGCACCAGGACGTCCGGCGGCGTCCTGTGCGCCTGCGCCAGCGCCTCGACGCCGTCGGCGACCGCCGTCACGTCGTACCCCTCCAGCGTCAGGGCACGCTCCAGGGCATGACGGATGGCGCGGTCGTCTTCGGCGAGCAGCACAGTCTGGGGCACGCATCCAGTCTGCCAAGGCCTCCGGCGGTCAGGCCGGGCCTAGCCGGCCCACGATCACCCTTTTTTACCGCCCTCTCACCGTCACACGGACAGCCCGCCCGGCACAGCGGACGCACCACCCCCTCCCGCCCGACGATCAGCGCTGCAAGGCCGCCAGCTGCTCGGCGAACGGCACGACGGCTGACTCACCGGCCCGGACGGTCAACGGCATCAGCGCGGCCAACTCCCCCGCCGCCCGCTCGATCCGCTCGGCCAGCCCCTCCGCCCCCCAGTCCTCCGACGCGGCGTACACCCCGGTCGGCACGACCACGGCCCGCAGATACGCGAACAACGGCCGCAGCGCGTGCTCCAGCACCAGCGAGTGCCGGCCCGTGCCCCCGGTGGCCGCGACCAGCACCGGCTTGCCGGCCAGCGCGTCCTTGTCCAGCACGTCGAAGAACGACTTGAACAGCCCGCTGTACGACGCGCTGAACACCGGCGTGACGACGATCAGCCCGTCGGCCGCCGCCACCGCGTGCTGCGCGGCGGCCAGTGCCTTCCCGGCGAACCCGTTGGTGAAGTTGTGCGCGATCTCGACCGCGAGGTCGCGCAGCTCTACCACCTGGATGTCCACCGGTGTCTGCCGGTCCACCGCGGCGGCCAGCCGGTCGGCCAGCAGCCGGGTGGAGGACGGGACGCTCAGTCCCGCCGACACGACGACGAGCTTCATACCGTGGTCGCCTCCTTCGCGGCGAGCAGTGACTGGTGGGTCGGCGCCTGCGGCACTTCCGCCGGACGCCCGTCGGCGAACTCCCTGCGCAGCACCGGTACGACCTCCTCACCGAGCATGTCGATCTGCTCCAGCACGGTCTTCAGCGGCAGTCCCGCGTGGTCCATCAGGAACAGCTGGCGCTGGTAGTCACCGGCGTACTCGCGGAAGGACAGCGTCTTCTCGATGACCTGCTGCGGGGAGCCGACCGTCAGCGGGGTCTGCTCGGTGAAGTCCTCCAGCGAGGGCCCGTGCCCGTACACCGGCGCGTTGTCGAAGTACGGCCGGAACTCACGCACCGCGTCCTGCGAACTGCGGCGCATGAACACCTGACCGCCCAGTCCGACGATCGCCTGCTCGGGTGTGCCGTGACCGTAGTGGGCGTACCGGGTCCGGTAGTACTCGACCATCCGTTTGGTGTGGTCGGCGGGCCAGAAGATGTTGTTGTGGAAGAAGCCGTCGCCGTAGTACGCGGCCTGCTCGGCGATCTCCGGCGAGCGGATGGAGCCGTGCCAGACGAACGGCGGTGTGTCGTCCAGCGGGCGGGGCGTCGAAGTGAACCCCTGCAACGGCGTACGGAACTTCCCCTCCCAGTCGACGACGTCCTCGCGCCACAGGCGGCGCAGCAGGGCGTAGTTCTCGATGGCGAGGTTGATGCCCTCCCGGATGTCCTTGCCGAACCAGGGGTAGACCGGCCCGGTGTTGCCGCGGCCCATCATCAGATCGACGCGCCCGCCGGCCAGGTGCTGGAGCATCGCGAAGTCCTCCGCGATCTTCACCGGGTCGTTGGTGGTGATCAGGGTGGTGGAGGTGGAGAGGATCAGCCGCTCCGTCCGCGCCGCTATGTAGCCGAGCATGGTGGTCGGGGAGGACGGCACGAACGGCGGGTTGTGGTGCTCACCGGTCGCGAAGACGTCCAGACCGACCTCCTCGGCCTTCAGCGCGATGGCCACCATGGCCTTGATCCGCTCGTGCTCGGTCGGGGTGCGCCCCGTGGTGGGGTCCGGCGTGACATCGCCGACCGTGAAGATCCCGAACTGCATGGCCGCTCACCCTCCAGATTGTTGACGATTCAACTATACTCCGCCAACAGCCACCCCACCCCTGGTTATTCCGTCCCCTTGAGCCCCACGAATGCACCCCTCAGGCCCTGACTGTCCCGGCCCTTCGGACCTGGCGACTCCGGCCCTTCAGGCCTGGCGGACCGGCCCCTGAAAACCTGGCGACTCGGCCTCTCAGGCCCGGCCACTCGAGCGCCGCGGACCTGGTGACCCGAACCCCTCGGGTCCGGTGAATCCACACCATCGAGGCTGTCGACTCCACCCCCAGGCCTGGCTCCCCCCAGGCCTGGCGACGCCGACCACTCAGCCCCCGCCGCCCGGTCCCGTCAGCTTGGTGACGCGAACCCTCGGGCCGGCGCCTCGGACCCTCAGGCCTGGCTCCCCCGAACCCTCAGGCCTGGCACCTCCCCCAGGCCTGGTGACTCACCCCCTCGGGCCCGGCGATCCGACCCCTCGGGTCCGCCGACTGGGGTTCCGCAGGCCTGATGACCCACCCCCTCAGGCCCGGTCGCCAGCCCCGGCGACTCCGGCCCCCAGCCCTGGGGAGCCCGGCCTGGCTCTGCGCCCCTCAGGCCCGTTGGCTTTGACCCCTCAGGCCTGATGACTCCCCTCAGGGCTGATGACTCCCCTCAGGGCTGATGACTCACGCCCTCAGGCCCTGTCGCCTCCGGCCGCCAGCCCCGGCGACCACGGCCCCTGAGGCCTGGCGCCTCACCCCCCAGCCCTGACTCTGCGCCCCCTCGGACCCGGCGACCCCGGCCCCGCAGGTCTAGTGACCCCGATCCCTCAGGGCACCAGCACCAGCCGTCCCCGCAGCCCGCCCTCGGCCAGCCGGGCGTGCGCCTTGGACGCGTCCTGTAGGGCGAAGGTCTCCGCCACCCGCAGGCTCAGCGCCCCCTCGTCCACGAGCCCGACCAGCTCCGCCAGCCGCGCCCCGTCAGCGCTCACCTCCACGGCCGTGATCCGCACCCCGCGCACGGACCCGGGCTGCCGGCCGGGATGGGTACTGAGGAAGACCCCGCCGTCCCGCACCCACTCCAGCGCCGGCGCACCGAGCATCGCCGCGTCCAGCACCGCGTCCACGCTCCCCGGCTCCACCCCCTCGGCCGTGAAGTGCGCGGCCCCGAACGACCGCACCAGCTCCTCGTCAGCCGCGCGCGCATGCCCGGTCACCACGAGCCCACGGCGCGCGGCCAGTTGCACCGCGAATCCGCCGACCGCGCCCGCCGCGCCGGTCACCAGCAGCGACGCGCCGGGCTCCAGCTCCAGCAGGTCGAGGGCCTGGACGGCGGTCAGCCCGTTCAGCGGCAGCGTGCCCGCGTGCACCGCGTCCACCGTGACCGGCGCCTTGGCCACCGCGTCCGCGGCCACCACGACGTACTCGGCGTGCGCTCCCAGCGGATCGGCCACCCCCGGCACCAGCGCGACCACCTCGTCACCCACCTGCCAGGCGGCGGCCACGCCCACCGCGTCCACCGTCCCGGCGACGTCCCAGCCCAGCCCGATCGTCTTACCCGCCCCGCCGAAGAGACCGGCCCGCACCGCCAGGTCCACGGGGTTGAGCGCACCTGCAGCCACCTTGATCCGCACCTGCCCCGCCCCCGGCTCCGGCGCCGCCACCTCGGCGATCTCCACGGCCTCCGGACCACCGAACGTCCTCACCACAGCAGCACGCATGTCGACTCTCCCCGTACTCAAAGACACTTGTCGGATTCCCAACCGGTTTCCCGGCTACAGCGCCAACCTTAGGAGAGCTACTATCCAGAGGTAAGTAGTTACCTGAGAGTGCGTTGGTAACCCGGAGGAGAGAGCCATGGCGACCACGACCGCCGCCCAGCGACGCGAACAGGCCCGCGCCGACTACGACGCGTTCCTGCGCAGCTGCCCCACCAACCAGCTCCTCGGCCGGCTCAGCGACAAGTGGGTCGGCCTCGTCGTCGCCGCCCTGGCCGCCGGCCCCATGCGCTACAGCGACCTCGGCCGCAAGATCGCCGGCGTCAGCCCCAAGATGCTCACCCAGACCCTGCGCGCCCTGGAGCGGGACGGCATCATCAGCCGCACGGTCACCCCGTCCGTCCCGGTCCGCGTCGACTACGCGCTCACCCCGCTCGGCACGAGCCTCGCCTGCCTGCTGACCGCGGTGAAGGAGTGGGCGGAGAACCACTTCGAGGAGGTACGCGCGGCCAGGGAACACTACGACGAGGAGAACCCCGGCCGACCGACGGCTCAGAAGGCGTAGGCGTCCCCGGTGGCGAGGACGAGCACCGTCGCCCGGTCGTTCGTCCGGTCCTTGTCCACCACGCCCCCGCTCCACGCGGTGTCCAGCTCCAGCGTCACCTCCGACGTCCGCTCCCGCAGCCGTACCGGCACGCGCAGCAGCTCCCCCACCGCGTCCGCGGCCAGCGCCCCGGTCCCGCACACCACCGTCCGCTCGTCCTCGCGGATGCACCGGGCGGGCAGCCGCTGCCCGTCCGCCAGCTCCACCGACCAGCGCAACCGCACCGTGGCGTCGGCAATGGCGGCGGGCCCGTTGTTCCGCGGGGTCAGCTGGACCTCCACCTGGTCCCAGGTCATCACCGCGGTTCCGTGAAAGGCCAGGTCGGCCTCCGACACGGGAGCGGCCACCGCGATCCCCGGCGCCAGGACGGCGCCGGCGCACATCCCGGACAACACCCACGCCCGCAGCCGCAGGCCCCTCCCCACTCCGCCCACTCCTCCCACGCCGCACCACTCCTCGCCACCGCACGCACCAGCTCCGCCTGCCGTACGGATGTATGCCACGCGAGCCGCGCACCAGGCGCCCTCCAACAGGTGACGCCCCTCCCGCGTGCCAAGCTGCCCCCATGCCGATCCTCCGCTCCGCCGCCCTGTTCGTCGTCGCCGCGCTGTTCGAGATCGGCGGCGCCTGGCTGGTCTGGCAGGGCGTACGTGAGCACCGCGGCTGGCTGTGGGTCACCGGCGGCGTTCTCGCCCTCGGCGCGTACGGCTTCGTCGCCACCTTCCAGCCGGACGCCCACTTCGGCCGCATCCTCGCCGCCTACGGCGGGATCTTCGTGGCCGGCTCGATCCTGTGGGGTGTGCTCGCCGACGGCTACCGCCCCGACCGCTGGGACATCGCCGGAGCGCTGATCTGCCTGGCCGGCATGGCCGTGATCATGTGGGCGCCGAGGAACGGCGCCTGAGGCTCGCCTACGCTGGACGGAACCGACCCGCCGCCCCCAGGAGCAACCCATGGCCACCGCAGCCCCGTCCGTCGCCTCCCGCATCGCCGTCGTCACCGGTGCGAGCAGCGGCATCGGCGCCGCCACGGCCCGGCAGCTCGCCGAGGCCGGCTACCGCGTCGTCCTCACCGCCCGCCGCAAGGACCGCATCGAGGCCCTGGCCGAGGAGCTGACCAAGGCCGGCCACTCCGCGGTGGCGTACCAGCTGGACGTGACGGACCGCGCGGCCGTGGACGAGTTCGCGACCGCCTTCCAGACGATCGGCGTCCTGGTCAACAACGCGGGCGGCGCCCTCGGCGCGGACCCGGTGGCCACCGGCGACCCGGCGGACTGGCGCACGATGTACGAGACGAACGTCATCGGCACCCTGAACCTCACCCAGGCGCTGCTCCCCCAGCTGGTCGCGAGCGGCGACGGCGTGGTCGTCGTGGTGTCCTCCACCGCCGGGCACGGCACCTATGAGGGCGGCGCGGGCTATGTGGCCGCCAAGCACGGCGCCCACGTCCTCGCCGAGACCCTCCGCCTGGAGATCGTCGGCCAGCCGGTCCGGGTCATCGAGATCGCTCCCGGCATGGTCAGGACGGACGAGTTCGCGCTGACCCGCTTCGGCGGCGACACGGAGAAGGCGGCCAAGGTCTACGCGGGCGTCGCCGAGCCCCTCACCGCCGACGACGTGGCCGAGACGATCACGTGGGCGGTCACCCGCCCCAGCCACGTCAACATCGACCTTCTGGTCGTCCGCCCCCGCGCCCAGGCCTCCAACACCAAGGTGCACCGGGAGCAGTGATGCCCGACGACGACTCCTTCGAGAAACGCCGCCTGGCTCAGGAAACGAAGGACGAACGCCAGGTCTGGTACTTCCTGGCCTACTTCCTCTTCGGCATCCACTTCGTGGCCTTCGTGATGATCTACGCGGTCCGCCACGCGAAATAGGGCGGGCCGGTACGGTCCGGCCCGCCCTGACAGGGTGAGGGCGTCAGCCCTTCACGCAGACGACCTGCTTCAGCTTCGCCACGACCTGCACCAAGTCCCGCTGCTGGTCGATGACCTGGTCGATCGACTTGTAGGCGCCCGGGATCTCGTCCACGACACCGGAGTCCTTACGGCACTCCACGCCCCGCGTCTGCTCCTCCAGGTCCTTCGTCGAGAAGCGCCGCTTGGCCGCGTTACGGCTCATCCGCCGACCGGCGCCGTGCGAGGCCGAGTTGAAGGCCGTCTCGTTGCCGAGACCCTTCACGATGTACGAACCCGTACCCATCGAACCCGGGATGATCCCGTACTCGCCGGAGCCGGCCCGGATCGCACCCTTGCGGGTCACGAGCAGGTCCATGCCCTCGTACCGCTCCTCCGCCACGTAGTTGTGGTGGCAGGAGATCTCCGGCTCGAAGGTGGGCTTGGCCTTCTTGAACTCCTTGCGGATCACGTCCTTCAGGAGCGCCATCATGAGCGTGCGGTTGTACCTGGCGTACTCCTGCGCCCAGAACAGGTCGTTGCGGTAGGCCGCCATCTGCGGGGTGTCCGCGACGAAGACGGCCAGGTCGCGGTCGACCAGGCCCTGGTTGTGCGGGAGCTTCTGGGCCACGCCGATGTGGTGCTCGGCGAGTTCCTTGCCGATGTTCCGGGAGCCGGAGTGGAGCATCAACCAGACGGAACCGTCCGTATCCGTGCACACCTCGACGAAATGGTTTCCGCTTCCGAGCGTCCCCATCTGCTTGGTGGCACGTTCCTGGCGGAACTTGACCGATTCGGCAATCCCGTCAAACCGCCCCCAGAACTCGTCCCACCCACCGGTGGCCAGCCCATGGAACCGGCCCGGCTCGACGGGATTCTCATGCATCCCCCGCCCCACCGGAATCGCCTGCTCGATCTTCGACCGCAGCCGCGACAGATCCCCGGGAAGGTCGTTCGCCGTCAGTGACGTCCTCACCGCCGACATCCCGCATCCGATGTCCACGCCCACCGCGGCCGGGCACACGGCCCCCTGCATCGCGATGACCGACCCGACCGTCGCGCCCTTTCCGTAGTGGACGTCCGGCATCACGGCCAGACCCTTGATCCACGGCAGGGTGGCCACGTTCTGGAGCTGGCGCAGGGCCACGTCCTCCACCGTCGCGGGGTCCGTCCACATCCGGATGGGGACCTTCGCGCCCGGCATCTCCACGTACGACATACGTTCCTCATTCCCCCGGCAAAGGCAACAAAAGGCTTAGCGGCAACAAAACGCAAAAGCGGCGCCAAGGTCCATGAAAAGGGACAAGGGACCGGCGTCCACGGCAGTGCGTGCGATACACATTGTCTCCAGGGGGCGCCCCGCCGCGGCAAGCGAATAACCAGCGGGGACACTGGAGCACCAGGCGATCGGCCACCGTCGGATCGCACACCGTCGAGAGGAGCCCGACCGTGCAGCGCAAGGCGTACGTACCCGGCACCGCCGCCCTCCTCGCGGCGCTGCTGGCCGGCTGCACGAGCGGTTCCGCGGGTGACAGCCCGACGGACGACGCCAATCCGGGCGACGCCGGGACGACCATGGCCACCGCCGAGCCCGGCAAGTACCACACCCTTCCCGAGCCCTGCCGCGCGGTCGGCCACGACACGCTCGACTCGCTGTTGCCCGGCATCAGGCAGATCCCCGACCCGAGCCAGCGGGACAAGGCCTACCAGGGCGAGGCCTCGCTCACCTACGACACCGACCGCAAGGTCGGCTGCCACTGGAAGGTGGAATCGGCCGCCGCCACCGACCGCCTCGCGGTCGATTTCGAGCGCGTGGTGTCGTACGACAACGCGGTCAGCGACGACGACCAGGCGCAGAAGCTCTTCCAGGAGAAGGAGACGGCCGCCGACCTGCCCGATCCGGGCAGCGGCTCGGCGACGGCGGGGACCTCGTCCGCCACCCCGTCGCCCACGGCCTCCGCGAGCGATGAGGCGCCCCCCTCGGGCACCCCTTCCGGCTCCGCCTCGGGGTCCTCCTCCGAGCCCTCCCCCGGCGCCACCCCGGCCGGCCTGGAGCCGCGCGTCCTCCCCGATCTCGGTGACGAGGCGTACCTCGACGACCAGCTGAGCACCTCCGGCTCGACGGCCGAACAGCGCACGGTGACTGTGGTGTTCCGCACGTCCAACGTCGTCGTCACCCTTGAGTACGAGGAGCAGCCGACGGCCATGGGAACGGTCCCGGACAGCAAGGAAATGCAGGACAGGGCCCGTAATCTGGCCTCCGAACTGGCCGACACCCTCAACGGTTGACGGCCGCCGCGGCCCCACCCGGCCCCGCCCGCAAAGCAGTCGAACGGAAACCGCACAGCTCCCTCACCGCGTACCGTGGGGCCCCGCAGGAACCCGCACGAACACCGAGCGTCATGAGTGAAGGAACCATGCAGCGAGCAGCCCAGCGAGACGACCGTGCCACGGGGGTACCTCCCACGCCGTTCAGGCAGCGGGGGAGTGACCAGCGAGCCAAGCGCCTTCGCCGCGCTCTTGTCTGCGCGGCAGCCGTTCCCGCGGTACTGATCACCGCAGCCTGCTCCTCGGACTCGGGCGACTCCAAGGCCAAGGGCGGCGACGGCGGCTCCACCCAGCAGTCCGCGGACAGTTCCACGCAGCCCTCCGCCAGCGCATCCCCGACCGTGCGGGCGGCCGCGTACAAGAGGCTCCCGGATCCGTGCGCGGTGCTGCCGAAGAAGACCCTGACCGATCTGGTACCCAAGGGCGTCAAGTCGGGCAAGAAGGGCAGTTCGGACGATCCGTCGTCCCGTTCCTCCTGCGCCTGGAGCAGCCTGGACAACAACGGCGTCAAGGGGTCCCAGTTCCGCTGGCTGAACGTCTCATTGCTCCGCTTCGACTCGGACACCACACGGGGCGCCGGCGACGCGCAGGCGCACTCGTACTACACCCAGCAGGTCAAGGACGCCCAGGCGGTGGAGGGCGCCAAGAACCCCAAGGTGGTGCCGCTGTCCGGTACGGGCGCGGAGGCGACGGCGGTGCGCTACGACCTGAAGAAGAAGGAAGGCCTCTTCAAGCAGCAGACGGTCGTGGCCCGGGTCGAGAACGTCGTCGTCACCCTCGACTACAACGGCGCCGGCCTGGCGGGCGAGAAGACCCCGGACGCCGACGACCTGACGAAGGCCGCGGAGAAGGCGCTCAAGGACGCGGTCGCGTCCGTCTCGGCGGCCAACGGTGAAGGTTCTGCGCAGGGTTCGAGCACGACGGCCCCCGCGTCTCCCTCCAAGCCGGCCTCGAAGTCGCCGTCGAAGTCGCCGTCCAAGTCGCCCTCCTCCAGCGCGTCCCCGTCCAGGTCGGCCGCCAAGAAGGCCTGACCGGAGGGCCGGAAGGCCTGACCGGCGACACGTTCGCCGCACACGTGTGCCACTCTGTTGCGCGCAACATCACGCAAGGGAGGGGAGTACGAGTGGCCGCGCCACTGCAGCTGACTCGGATGCACCGCGCTCTCATCGGCGTGGTCGTGACCGGCGCGTTGATCATCGCTGGCATCGGCTTCGCCGGTTCGTACGCGGCCGTCCGTGAGCTGGCCATCAAGAAGGGCTTCGGGAACTTCTCCTACGTGTTCCCGGTGGGCATCGACGCGGGCATCTGTGTCCTGTTGGCCATGGACCTGCTGCTGACCTGGATCCGCATCCCCTTCCCGCTCCTCCGCCAGACGGCGTGGCTCCTGACGGCGGCGACCATCGCCTTCAACGGAGCCGCCGCCTGGCCGGACCCGCTGGGCGTGGGCATGCACGCGGTGATCCCGGTCCTCTTCGTCGTCGCCGTCGAAGCGGCCCGCCACGCCATCGGCCGCATCGCGGACATCACGGCCGACAAGCACATGGAGGGCGTCCGCCTCACCCGGTGGCTGCTCTCCCCGCTGCCGACGTTCCTCCTGTGGCGCCGCATGAAGCTGTGGGAGCTGCGCTCCTACGACCAGGTCATCAAGCTGGAGCAGGAACGTCTCGTCTACCAGGCCCGACTGCGCTCCCGCTTCGGCCGGGCATGGCGCAGGAAGGCTCCAGTGGAGTCGTTGATGCCCTTGAGGCTGGCCCGCTACGGCGTACCGCTGGCGGAGACGGCCCCGGCCGGCTTGGCGGCGGCCGGCATAGAACCGGTGCTCCTGCCCCCGGTCCCGCGACAGCCGCAGTTGGCGGCGGCCGATGCCGCCGCGGCCGCGGGCAGTCGCGCCGCCGGGGCGGCGTCCGTCCCACGGCAGGCGGCATCTCCCGGCGAGCAGCGCCCCGACGAGCCCCCGGTGGACGAGCAGAGCCCCTGGTTCCAGGCTCAGCGCGAGATCGAGTACCACGGTGGCTACGACCCCGCCTACGAGCCGCCCCCCGAGCCTCAGTACGAGCCCGAGGAACAGTACGAGGAGTGGTACGAGGAGCAGCCGCCCGAGCAGTTCCAGCAGCCCTCCCCCGAGGAGACCGGCAGCTTCCCCATCCCGGTGGGCCCGAACCGCACCCGGGAACTCGGCGAGGGCGGCGGCACCGCGGAGCCGGAGCCGACCGAGGACGACTACTACCTGGTCTTCCGCAAGTCGATCGACGGCAGCTATCCCACCGCCGCCCAGTTCCGGGACGACGTCGAGGCGACCTTCGGTATCGCTCTTCCCCCGCGGGAGGCCGACCGCATGGTCAACCGCTTCGCCGAGCGCCACACCCGGGACCTCAAGGAAGAGCACATCGCGTAAGGGCGCGAAGAACCGCAGCACGGCAGGAAGAAGGGGCCCTCCGGAAAGAGGGCCCCTTCTCCGTGCCGCCTACTCCCCGAGCAGGGCCCGCACCCGCTCCTGCCCCACCGCGAGCAGCAGCGTGGGCAGCCGAGGCCCGGTGTCCCGTCCCACCAGCAGGTGGTAGAGCAGCGCGAAGAACGACCGCTGAGCCGTCTTGATCTCCGGCGGCAGCTCCTTCGGCGTCGCGTCGGCCGAGAACCCGGCCTGCACCTTCGGCACGCCGTAGACCAGGTGCGTCAGCCCGTCCAGCGACCAGTGCTCGGCGAGCCCGTCGAGCAGGAGCCGTACCGACTGCTGGGACGCCTCGTCGAGGGACTTCAGCAGCTCGGCGTCGGGCTCGCCGCGGACGATCGTGCGCTGGTCGGCGGGGACGTGGGTGTTGATCCACGCCTCGGCCCTGTCGTACCGCGGGCGGGCCTCGTCCAGCGACGCCAGCGGCTGCTCCGGGTCCAGCTCGGAGAGGATGCGCAGGGCCTGGTCCTCGTGCCCGGCGGTGATGTCGGCGACGGACGCGAGCGTGCGGTACGGCAGCGGACGCGGCGTCTTCGGCAGCTCGCCGGCGGCCGTGCCCACCGCGCGCGTGTACGCGGCCACGTCCGCCGGCAGGGCGGAGCCGTCCGCGACCTTCCCCACCAGCTTGTCCCACTCGTCGTACAGCCGCTGGATCTCCTGGTCGAAGGCGATCTTGAAGGACTGGTTGGGCCTGCGCCGGGCGTACAGCCACCGCAGGAGCTGCGGCTCCATGATCTTCAGCGCGTCGGCCGGGGTCGGTACGCCACCGCGCGAGGACGACATCTTCGCCATGCCGGAGATACCGACGAAGGCGTACATCGGGCCGATCGGCTGCTTGCCGCCGAAGATGCCGACGATCTGGCCGCCGACCTGGAAGGAGGAGCCCGGCGAGGAGTGGTCGACACCGCTCGGCTCGAAGATCACACCCTCGTACGCCCACCGCATCGGCCAGTCGACCTTCCAGACCAGCTTGCCGCGGTTGAACTCGCTGAGCCGGACGGTCTCGGCGAAGCCGCAGGCGGTGCAGGTGTACGACAGCTCGGTGGTGTCGTCGTCGTACGAGGTGACGGTCGTCAGGTCCTTTCCGCAGTCGCCGCAGTACGGCTTGTAGGGGAAGTACCCGGCGGAGCCGGAGCTGCCGTCGTCCTCGGACGCGGCGCCCGAGCCCTCCTCGGCCTCCAGCTCGGCCTCGTCGACCGCCTTCTGCTGCTGCTTCTTGGCAGGGGCCTTCTTCGTCCGGTACTGGTCGAGGATCGCGTCGATGTCACCGCGGTGCTTCATCGCGTGCAGGATCTGCTCGCGGTAGGCGCCTGAGGTGTACTGCTCCGTCTGGCTGATCCCGTCGAACTCGACGCCCATCTGGGCCAGCGACTCGATCATCGTGGCCTTGAAGTGCTCGGCCCAGTTCGGGTACGCGGAACCCTTCGGGGCCGGCACCGAGGTCAGGGGCTTGCCGATGTGCTCGGCCCACGACTCGTCGATGCCCGCGACGCCCGCCGGCACCTTCCGGTAGCGGTCGTAGTCGTCCCAGGAGATCAGGTGACGGACCTGGTGTCCGCGGCGGCGGATCTCGTCGGCCACGAGATGCGGGGTCATGACCTCGCGGAGGTTGCCGAGGTGGATCGGGCCGGAGGGGGAGAGGCCGGACGCGACCACGACCGGTTTGCCCGGGGCACGGCGCTCCGACTCCTCGATGACCTCATCCGCGAAACGGGAGACCCAGTCGGTGGTCTCGGTGCTCTGAGCCACGATCGGCACGTCCTTCTTTCTGAACGGGTGACACTCCATTGTCACAGACCGACTTGCGACCGGGAAAACCGCTTTACCCCCCATGGGATACTGGCCGGGACTATCCATCCCCACGAGGAGAACGGCACCCATTCCTATGGCCTCGGTCACGTCCCTCAGCGACTCCGTCCAGCAGCACCTCGCGTCCGCCCTCTCGGCCACCCTGCCGGAGGCCGCCGACGCCGACCCGCTGCTGCGACGTAGCGACCGGGCGGACTTCCAGGCCAACGGGATCCTGGCGCTCGCCAAGAAGGCCAAGGCGAACCCGCGGGAGCTGGCCACGCAGGTCGTCTCCCAGGTGGTGACCGGTGACATGATCGAGGACGTCGAGGTCTCCGGCCCCGGCTTCCTCAACATCACGATCGCGGACAGGGCGATCACCGGGAACCTGGCCGCGCGGTACGCGGACGAGACGGGCCGCCTCGGCGTGCCGACCGCCGCGAACCCCGGTACGACGGTGATCGACTACGCGCAGCCGAACGTGGCGAAGGAGATGCACGTCGGCCACCTGCGCTCGGCGGTGATCGGCGACTCGGTGGTCCAGCTCCTGGAGTTCACCGGCGAGAACGCGATCCGCCGCCACCACATCGGCGACTGGGGCACCCAGTTCGGCATGCTCATCCAGTACCTGGACGAGCACCCGCACGAGCTGGACCACAAGGACGCCCAGGTGACGGGCGAGGAGGCGATGTCGAACCTCGACCGCCTCTACAAGGCCGCGCGCAGACTCTTCGACGCCGACGAGGAGTTCAAGACCAGGGCCCGCCGTCGCGTCGTCGACCTGCAGGCCGGTGACCCGCACACCCTCGCCATGTGGCAGAAGTTCGTGGACGAGTCGAAGATCTACTTCTTCTCCGTCTTCGAGAAGCTGGACATGGAGGTCCGGGACCCGGACATCGTCGGTGAGTCCGGCTACAACGACATGCTGGCCGAGACCTGCCGTCTGCTGGAGGAGTCGGGTGTCGCGGTCCGCTCCGAGGGCGCCCTGTGCGTGTTCTTCGAGGACGTCAAGGGCCCGGACGGCAAGCCGGTCCCACTGATCGTGCAGAAGTCGGACGGCGGCTACGGCTACGCGGCCACCGACCTCTCCGCGATCCGCGACCGCGTCTTCCACCTCAAGGCGAACACCCTGCTGTACGTGGTGGACGCCCGCCAGGCCCTGCACTTCAAGATGGTCTTCGAGACCGCGCGCCGGGCCGGCTGGCTGAACGACGACGTGACGGCGGTCCAGCTGGCCTTCGGCACGGTCCTCGGCAAGGACGGCAAGCCGTTCAAGACGCGTGAGGGCGAGACCGTCCGCCTGGTCGACCTTCTCGACGAGGCGATCGAGCGTGCCTCCGCGGTCGTACGGGAGAAGGCGCAGGACCTCTCCGAGGAGGAGATCGCCGAGCGCGGCACCCAGGTGGGCATCGGCGCGGTGAAGTACGCGGACCTGTCGACGTCGGCGAACCGGGACTACAAGTTCGACCTGGACCAGATGGTCTCGCTCAACGGCGACACGAGCGTGTACCTGCAGTACGCGTACGCCCGTATCCAGTCCATCCTGCGCAAGGCCGGCGAGGTCCGCCCGGCCGCGCACCCGGAGCTGGAACTGGCCGACGCGGAGCGGGCGCTGGGCCTGCACGCGGACGCGTTCGCGGAGACGGTGCGGGAGGCGGCGGCGGAGTACGCCCCGCACAAGCTGGCCGCGTACCTGTACCAGCTGGCGTCCCTGTACACGACGTTCTACGACAAGTGCCCGGTCCTGAAGGCGGAGACGCCGGAGCAGGTGGAGAACCGCCTGTTCCTGTGCGACGTGACGGCCCGCACGCTGCACCAGGGCATGGCCCTGCTGGGGATCAGGACGCCCGAGAAGCTCTGACACACAAGCCTTCGCGTCTGTCGGGACCCGTCTCCGCAGACGCGAAGGCAGCCCTCTGGCACACCTGTTCGTGCCTGGGCTCGCCGCGCTGAGCAGCGAAGATCCCACGACAGAGGGCGAACGGTCGATAAGCCATAACTCGGACGGCTTCTCCTGCGTTTCACCGGGTGCGGGTGAGTGCCCGCGACTATCTCTGGGAGAGGCAGGGAACCTATGAACCGGGTTACCCGTAACAGTGTGATCGCCATCGCAGCCGCCTCGGGTGCAATGGCTGTGGCATGTCCGGTGTACGCCGACTCCGCCGCGGACGGTTCCGCGGTCGGCTCACCGGGCGTGATCTCCGGTAACACGCTCCAGGTGCCGGTACACGCCCCGGTGAACGTGTGTGGCAACACCGTGAACGTGGTGGGGCTTCTCAACCCCGCCACGGGCAACGGGTGCGCCAACCAGGGCGGCGGCGGGTCCGGGGCGGCCCAGGCACCGGCGCCGGACCAGGCACCGGCGCCGGGCGGGGCCACCGCCGAGGGCGGCACGCACGACTCGCCGGGCGTCGCCTCCGGGAACGACATCCAAGTGCCGGTGCATGTCCCGGTGAACGTGAGCGGCAACAGCGTCAACGTGGTGGGCATCGGCAATCCCGCCGAGGACAACACGTCCACGAACACCTCCACCGACCGTCCTGACGAGCCTCAGCCCGAACCGCCCACGCGGGTCACTCCGCCGAAGCGCTCCGAGCCCCCGGCCAAGCCCCAGCCGCGTCCCGCGGAGCACGCGGTACCGAAGCCGGGAGCACCGACCGTGGGCGCCCTCGCCCACACCGGTGCGGACAGCACCTGGACGGCCGTCGCCGCGAGTGTGGCGTCGCTGGTGGGCGGGACGGTGCTGTACCGGCGCAGCACGCGGAAGCTCCGCGGCGAGGGATGATCCGAGGCGCGGAAAGACGGCCTCGTCGGTCCTGTTCCGATGAGGCCGTGCGCCGTACTCCCGGCTCCTCTGCTCTCCTGGGGTCGCCCACTCCAAGAGGCCTGTCGGTGAGCCCTCACTCCGAGGGCTCCCCGGCCTTCGCGTTGTGCTCGTGGACGGCCTCGATACGGCGCAGCAGGGCCTGCCGCACCGACTCCGGTGCGAGGACCCGCAGCGGTGTCGCCAGTCCGAGGAGGTAGCGGGCGAGGCCATCCGCGTCGGGGCCGCCGATGTCGATGAGCGTGGCGTCCGGGCCGTCGGGGCGGTGAGTGCCGACGGTCCCGGGGACGAGCCGCAGCGCCTGGTCCACGGGGAGCGGAAGGCGGATGGTCGCGGTCAGCGGATAGGGGCCGTTCGCGGTGTTGCGGGAGACCAGCAGCGCCGGGTCGGGCGGGTCGGTGATGTCCACCGGCTGCCCGGTGGGCCGGAGCCGTTCGACCCGGTCGGCCCGGAACGTCCGCCACTGCCCCCGGGCCACGTCCCGCGCGACGAAGTACCAGCGCCGTCCCGTGTGGACGAGACGGTACGGATCGACGTCCCGGACCGTGGCTCTGCCCTGTCCGTCGCAGTACCACAGACGGGCCCGTTCTCCGCGCCGGCAGGCGGCGGCCAGCTCCAGCAGCAGGCCGGACCGGATCCGCGGCTCCCCCGGCCCCGGGAGGCGTACGAAGGCGTCGTCCCACTCGCCCAGGCGGTCCGCGACCCGCTGCGGCAGCACCTGGCGCAGCTTCAGCAGCGCGGACAGCGCGGCCTGCTCGCCGCCTAGCGCGCCGCTCAGCGCCGCTTCGCGCAGCCCGACCGCCACCGCGAGGGCCTCCTCGTCGTCGAGGATCAGCGGGGGCACCCGGGATCCGGCACGGAGGCGGTAACCGCCCCAGGGTCCCGCGTCGGAGTCGACGGAATAGCCCAGTTCCCGGAGCCTGGCGATGTCCCGCCGGACCGTGCGGTCGGTGACCTCCATGCGCTCGGCCAGTTCCGCGCAGGTCCAGGACGGCCGGGAGGACAACAGGGACAGCAGTCGCAGCAGGCGGGCGGACGCGCTGATCACGGGCCGAAGTCTGCCATGACCAGGACCGGAACTGTCCTGGTCATGGCCTAACGTCGCCTCCATGAGCACGAACACCACTTCCACGCCCGCGTTCCGCTACGCCGCCGTCACCTTCGACTGCGCCGACCCTGCCCAACTTGCCCGCTTCTACGGTGAGTTGCTCGGCTTCCCGGTTCTCTTCTCCACCGACGACTTCGTCCTGCTCGGCCAGGAGGGCGCGGCCGGGCTCGGCTTCAACCGCCTGGCCGACTACCGCCCGCCCACCTGGCCGGACCCCGCCCAGGAGAAGCAGGCCCACATCGAGCTGGGCGTCGACGACCTGGAGGCCGCGGAGGCCCGGCTGCTGGCCCTGGGCGCCAAGAAGCCCGACTTCCAGCCGGCCCCGGATCGCTGGCGGGTCCTGCTCGACCCCGCGGGCCACCCGTTCTGCATCACCACACTCGTCTGAGGCCGAACGAACCCGCCTCGGCCGGTGAGAGGCGGGCGCGCCCTTCTCGGCCGATCGCCCGACGGGCCTCGATCCCGGTCGCGCGTCCAGGGCGAACACCGGCCTCTCATGTCAGTGCCTGCCCCTACAGTCACGTTCATGGCGACTCTTCCCAACCCCCTGCCCGCACTGGCGGCCGACCCGAGCGGGCGTTCCGCCGGGCTCCAGCTCCCGCCCGGGCGGCTGATCGACGCGACGATCGACGGTCCGTGGCGGGAGCCACTGCTGTGGCATGCCGGCGGGGCGGCCGCGCCCGGGCACTGGGCGGCCCTGGGCGCACCGGCCCGCCGGGCGGGCCTGCTCCCGGTGCTCATCGACGCGGGCGG
Organism: Streptomyces sp. NPDC006314; assembly: GCF_040613075.1. Lineage (NCBI taxonomy): Bacteria > Bacillati > Actinomycetota > Actinomycetes > Kitasatosporales > Streptomycetaceae > Streptomyces > Streptomyces sp. NPDC006314. The sequence continues at coordinate 292,028 of NZ_JBEXRL010000010.1, forward strand.
CTCCCAGGGCGGACCCGAGGACTGGCAGCTGCGGCCCGGGCGCACCTCGTACCCCGGAGACCACGACGCCGAGGAGGTGCTCGCGGAGTACTGGGAGGACGAGGCCCCTGCGGGAGAGGAGGACGCGGAGGCGTACGGGCACGACGACGAACTGGCCGGGCTGCTCGCGCCGTTCGGCTTCGACTGGCCCGGCCTCGCGCCCGCCGGCCCCCTCACCGTCGACCCCGACACCTGTGCCGCCCGGCTGGCCGACTCGCTGGCCGACGGCTCCCCCGCCCGGTCGACGGGCGGGCCGCTGCTGGCCCTGGTACCGGCCCGGCGCTCCGCCGACATCCCCGCCGCCATCGGCTGGTCCGGCCCGCTCAACCACGAGTACGACGTGGCCCGCCTCTGCGCGGTCCTGCGCTCCTGGGAGGACCGCTTCGGCATACGGGTCGTCGCGCTCGGCTTCGACACGCTGGTGGTGTCCGTGGCCGCCCCGCCCGCGGACCTCGCCGGCGCCGAGGCGCTGGCGGCTGAGCACTTCGCGTTCTGCCCGGACAACGTCACGCAGAGCGGCTCGGGCGGTCTGGGCGACTACGCCAAGGATCTCGTCGGCGAGCGCGTCTGGCACTTCTGGTGGGACTGACCCGCCCAGGCCCTGTTCTCGTTTGGCTACGGCGAACGGACGTGTAGCGCAGGGTGATGCTCGGGGCTGGACCGGGCGCGAGGGTCGGCGGTACAGCGATTGGCGGTAGCAGGGCTTCCCCTTCGAGGTCCGCTTACCGGACTTTCGGCGCCGGATGGCTCACCAGGATGGTGCCGCAGTGAATGCCGGATCTACTGCGGCGGAGCCCCTGCCGTGATCACCGCGACCTGCGGCGGACCAGCGAGGCCGCGCTCCGGCTGCCGCGCGCTCGGGTGGTGCTCCTGTCCGTCCCGCCGTCGTCGTACATCGCAGCGGTCGAGCGGTATCTCACCGGTGCGGGCATCGCGAAGTCCTCCGCGTGGGTCTACCGGATCTCGCTCACGGCGTGGGGATGGATGTTCGCCGTCGAGCCCGCGCCGACCGGTCCCGCCCGCCGGGGCGCGAAGCCGCCCGTCTTCCGCTTCGCCGCGATCGACGCCCCGGCACCGCCGGAGGCGCCGGCCGGGCTGGCGGCGGCGCGGGCGGACGAGATGGGCGCCGACACCGTCAACCGGGAGCTGTCCATCGCGCGCAAGGCGATCGGCTGGTGGCAGCGACAGGGCTGGATCACCGGCGATCCGACGATCGGCATCGGGCGGCGGCGAGCACTGCCGCTTCCCTTGCGAGAGCAGGGCCGCCCACCCCGTCAGCCCAGTCCCCTGCCCAGCCTCCGCAGCCCCTCCCGGATCTCCTGCGGCGTCTGCGTCACGAAGCACAGGCGGAGCGTCGAGCGGTCGGGGTCACCGGCGTAGAAGGGGGCACCGGGGACGTACGCCACGTCCTGCTCCACCACCTTCGGGAGCAGGGCCGTGGTGTCGTACGTCTCCGGCAGCCTGACCCACAGGAACATGCCGCCCTCGGGACGGGTCCACGACGCACCCTCGGGCAGCGCATCGGCCAGCCCGGCGAGCATCGCGTCCCGGCGTTCGCCGTAGACGGCCCTGACCTTCTCGACATGGGCGTCCAGGACGTCCAGGTAGCGGGCTGCTGCCAGCTGGTTGACCGTCGGCGTGTGCAGGTCCGCCGCCTGCTTGGCGACCGCACACGCCCGGAGCAGTCCGGCGGGGGCGCGCAGCCAGCCCAGGCGCAGGCCGGGAGCCATCACCTTGGAGAGGGAGCCGAGCAGGACCGTCCTGTCCCCGGCGCCGGGGAAGGACGCGATCCAGGGGACGCGCCCGCCGTCGTAGCGGAGTTCGCCGTACGGGTCGTCCTCGACGATCCACAGGCCCTGGCGGGCGGCCACGGCGGCGATCGCCTCGCGGCGCGGCGCGGGCATCGTGCGGCCGGTGGGGTTCTGGAAGGTGGGGACGAGGTAGAGCAGCTTCGGGCGCTCGCGGCGGACCGCCTCTGCCAGAGCCTCCGGGTCCACTCCGTCCGCGTCGCCCGGCACGGCCACCACCCGTGCTCCGGCCAGCCCGAAGACCTGAAGTGCCGCGAGATAGCAGGGGCTTTCGACCAGGACGGTGTCGCCGGGTTCGAGCAGGGCCGTCGCCAGGAGGGACAGCGCCTGCTGCGAACCGGTCGTGACCAGCAGGTCGTCGGGGCCGGTGGGCAGGCCCTCGGCGGTGATCCGGGACGCCAGCCCCGCCCGGAGCGCCGGTTCGCCCTCGGTGGTGGAGTACTGGAGCGCCTGGGCCGGGGACTGCGCCAGCACCTCCTGGAACGCGGCGGCTATGCCGTCCCGGTCGAAGAGTTCCGGTGCCGGGAGCCCGCCCGCGAAGTTGATGACCTCGGGGCGTGCGGTGACCGCGAGGATGTCCCGGACCGGCGAACCGCCCACGCCGAGGGCGCGGGCGGCGAGCGGCGGGACGGGGGCAGCGGGCGGCGCGGGTTCGGTGACGGTCATGGCACGGCTCTCCTTGGCTCCGGGTCCCGTCACACTAGATAAGTACGTGCCATCTACACTGGTAATTCCGCGATCCGGACGCCGTGCCGTGGAACCCGGCAAAGCCACCGCCCACGACCGCAGTTGGAAAAAAAGTTCCCGGGCCGTATGCGTGAACGGTCATACTGGCCAGGCATCCCAGGATGCGCGACCACCATCGGACCTGTACGAAAACGGGGACTCTTGCACACCTCGAGACAACTCAAGAACCGCCTGAACGGTGCCGTGTTCGGCACCGTTCTGTGTCTGGCGCTGACTGCATCGGCGTCCGGCGTGGCATCGGCCGCCGGGGGAACGGCGACCGAGGGAACGGCGGCCGCCGCACCGCGATCCGTCGTCAGCGCTCCGAGGCTCCCCAAGGGATCCCCGGTCATCGAGGCCATGAACTGGTTCGTGTCCCACAAGGGCGACACCTCCTACCACGGCCGCTGCGAATACGCGGTGGCTGCGGCCTGGAACCGCCACATCGTCCACTACTCGGCGAAGGAGCACTGGCAGTCCGACGACGGGGCCCGGCACACGACGGGCACCCCGCCCACCGCGGCCTTCGTGTTCTGGAAGACGCAGAGCCCCTACTGGCACGTGGGCCTGTCGGACGGCAGGGGCGGCGTCTGGATGACGGACGCGGCACCCAACGGCGCGATCGGCTTCAAGCCCCACTACAAGACCGCCACCAGCGGCACGTACCTGGGATGGAAGTCCGGCAGCCCGTGATCCGACGCCGGCTCCTGGCACCGGCGCGCGTCCTCCAGGGCGAGCAGGCCGCCCTCGGCGCGTACGTGAAGGGGCTGATCGGCGAACCGGCCCGGACCGCCCGGTGGGGCTGAGGCCGGGTGAGCATCGACCGACGCGTCCCCGAGAAGGCGGCGATCCCGGGGACGCGCTCGCCGACCCGGGGCCCGGCCCGGTCCCGCCGGGTGGGCCGGGCGCCCGGCGCCCGGCCCGCCCGGGGTGAAGGTCAGCCCGCCTGGCGGACCTTCTGAGCCGCCTCGGTGGCCCAGTAGGTAAGGATGGTGCGCGCCCCGGCCCGCTTGATGCCGGTCAGGGTCTCCAAGATGGCCCGGTCCCGGTCGATCCAGCCCTTCTCGGCGGCGGCCTCGATCATCGAGTACTCGCCGGAGATCTGGTAGGCGGCGACGGGTACGTCCACGCTGTCGGCGACCCGGGCGAGGATGTCCAGGTACGGCCCGGCCGGCTTCACCATCACCATGTCGGCGCCCTCGGCCAGGTCCAGCTCCAACTCCCGCAGGGACTCCCGCCAGTTGGCCGGGTCCTGCTGGTAGGTCTTCCGGTCGCCCTGCAGCGAGGACGCGACGGCCTCGCGGAAGGGCCCGTAGAAGGCGGAGGAGTACTTGGCGGTGTAGGCGAGGATCGCCACGTCCTCCCGCCCGATCTGGTCGAGCGCGTCGCGGACGACGCCGATCTGCCCGTCCATCATGCCGCTAGGGCCGACGACATGGGCACCGGCGTCGGCCTGCACCTGCGCCATCTCGGCGTACCGCTCCAGGGTGGCGTCGTTGTCGACCCGCCCCTGGGCGTCCAGCACCCCGCAGTGCCCGTGGTCGGTGAACTCGTCCAGGCACAGGTCGGACATGACGAGCAGGTCGTCACCGACCTCGGCCCGCACATCGCGCAGCGCGACCTGCAGGATGCCGTCCGGATCGGTACCGACCGTGCCCTGCGCGTCCTTCTTGGGCTCCTCCGGCACGCCGAACAGCATGATCCCGGAGATCCCGGCCTCAACGGCCTCCAGCGCGGCCTTCTTCAGGCTGTCCCGGGTGTGCTGCACGACACCGGGCATCGCCGCGATCGGCACCGGCTCGCTGACGCCCTCCCGGATGAACGCAGGAAGGATGAAGTCGGCGGGGTGCAGTCGTGTCTCGGCGACCATCCGCCGCATGACGGGCGAGGTCCGCAGCCGCCGAGGACGCGTACCGGGGAAGGATCCGTACTTCGTCATGCCTTCTACGCTACGCCCGCCCGACCCCCGCCTTTGCCGACGCCCTGTCGGGCCCGGAGGGACATGGGCGCTGCGCTCCGGAAGGACGGGACATAGGCTCGTGGGTGGCAGACGTCGTCGCCGAGGAGGGGGCTCCGGGATGACCGGGACAGTGTCAGCAGCCAGCAGCAACGGCGTGTACTCGTTCACCAAGCCGAACCGGGACAGCATCACGCTGCTCGCCGGGCTGGGTGTGGAGGGCGACGTGCACGCCGGTGTGACGGTCAAGCACCGCTCGCGGGTCGCACAGGACCCCACCCAGCCGAACCTGCGCCAGGTCCACCTCATCCACGAGGAACTCTTCGCCGAGGTCGGCGCGGACGGGTTCACGGTGACGCCCGGTGACCTCGGTGAGAACATCACCACCCGCGGCATCGACCTGCTCGGCCTGCCGGTCGGCACGCTGTTGCGCATCGGCGAGGACGCGCTGCTGGAGGTGACCGGCCTGCGCAATCCCTGCCAGCAGATCGACGACTTCCAGGACGGGCTGCTGAAGCGGGTCGTCGGCCGCGACGAGAACGGGAACATCGTGCGCAAGGCCGGGATCATGAGCATCGTGAGGGAGGGCGGCACGGTGCGTCCGGGCGACATGATCGAGGCAGAGCTGCCCAGCGGACCGCACCGGCCCCTGGAACGCGTCTGACGCCCCTCCCCCTCCGCAGCCCGAGCACACGCCCCAAGCGGTCCGCCAGCCCCTCGACCAGCAGCAGTCCGTAGCCGGACTCGGCGGGCACGTCGGCCGCGGCCCTCGGACCGGCAGGTGATCACCCTGGATGTCGGTCACCTCGATGCGCAGGACACTCCGCGCGGTGAACCGGCAGCGTGAGGCGGAAACTACGGCGACGATCAGCCGGGCCGGGTCCAACGGCAGGGCCCGCGCACGCAGTTGCCCGGCCGCGAGCAACCGTCCGAGGCGGGCGCCACGACAGGTCGCGGAGAGAGGGACGAAGAACTCGTGCGTCGGGGTGTGAGGGGTGGAGATTCACCCATTCACATCACTCAGCGTGTCCATGCGTGCGTAGCCTGTGAAGCATGGCGGCCCGTGCGACCGGCGGCTGTCCGTGCGGTGACCGGTTCCGTCCGGGTCGTACGGAGTGACCGGTGACGGGCGGGACCGGTTGGGCCAGGAAGGGCGCGGCGGGAGGACAGCGAACGTGAGCGACTGGGACGCGGGGCTGGAAGACGACGAGGCTGGGGCCGTGATGCGCACGGTCGTACGGCAACTCAGACTGTGGCGGGAGGAGGCCGGCCTCACCCAGGCCGAGTTGGGGGCGGCCATCGGGTACGGGGAGGAGTTGGTCTCCTCGGTGGAGCGGGGGCGGCGGATTCCCCGGCCGGAGTACCTGGACGCGGCGGACGAGGTGCTGGGCGCGGGCGGCAAGATCGCTGCCATGAAGGGGGATGTGGCGGAGGTTCGGTACCCGAAGAAGGTGCGGGATCTTAAGAAGCTGGAGACGCACGCCGTTGAGCTGTGTGCGTACAACATCTCGGTCGTTCATGGGTTGTTGCAGACGAAGGAGTACGCGCGTGCGGTGCTCAGCGCCCGTCGCCCATCCTTCACTGCCGACGAGCTGGAGCAGCAGGTGGCCGCCCGCGTGGCACGACAGGAAATTCTCGACGATACGGCGGCGCGACCTGTCTTCAGCTTTGTCCAGTGTGAGTCGACGCTCCGCCGGCTCATCGGAGGCAAGATGGTCATGCGCGGGCAACTCGAACGGCTGCTGGAGGTCTCCGAGTTCCGCAACGTCGACCTCCAAGTGCTGCCCCTGAGCCGCGAGGAGAACTCGGGGCTCGACGGATCCTTCAGGTTGCTCAGGCTCAGGGACGGCACCACGGTCGGCCACATCGAGGTGGTGCACGTCAGTCGCGTGATCGCCGATCCGAAAGAGGTGCAACTCCTCGACATCCAGTATGGGATCATCCGGGCGCAGGCTCTCAGTCCACGGGAGTCGACGGCCCTCATCCAGAAAGTGCTTGGAGAGACATGAAGCTGGAGTGGATAAAAAGCAGCTACAGCACGTCTAGCGGCCCGGACTGCGTCGAGGTGGCCACCCCGGACGAGACCCGCATCCTCGTCCGCGACTCCAAGACCCCGAACGGCCCCCGCCTCGCCCTCTCCCCCACCACCTGGGCGACCTTCCTGCCGTACGCCTCCGGGCACGGACGGCACTGAACGCCTCGGGGGTGCCCGGACAAGCCTGGGCACCCCCGAAGTCGGTGTCAGCCGAAGGTCACGTCGACGTACGGCGTCTCCGCGCACCCGGCCTGCGCTCGCTCGGCCGCGTCACCGGGTCGCCGGCCTCCAGCGCGGCGGCGCGGCGCTTCATGCCGAAGTCGGCCAGGGCCTCCGCCAGCTTGTGGACCGACGGCTCCGGTGCCATGACGTCGACCCGCAGCCCGTGCTCCTCGGCCGTCTTCGCCGTGGCCGGGCCGATGCAGGCGATCACCGTCACGTTGTGCGGCTTGCCGGCGATACCCACCAGGTTCCGCACCGTGGACGACGACGTGAAGAGCACGGCGTCGAAACCGCCGCCCTTGATCGCCTCCCGCGTCTCCGCCGGCGGCGGCGAGGCCCGCACGGTCCGGTAGGCCGTGACGTCGTCGACCTCCCAGCCCAGCTCGATCAGCCCGGCGACCAGGGTCTCCGTGGCGATGTCGGCGCGGGGCAGGAAGACACGGTCGATCGGGTCGAAGACCGGGTCGTAGGGCGGCCAGTCCTCCAGCAGACCGGCGGCCGACTGCTCCCCGCTGGGCACCAGGTCCGGCTTCACGCCGAAGGCGATCAGCGCCTTGGCGGTCTGCTCACCCACCGCAGCCACCTTGATACCCGCAAAAGCCCGAGCATCGAGGCCGTACTCCTCGAACTTCTCCCGCACCGCCTTGACCGCGTTGACCGAGGTGAAGGCGATCCACTCGTAGCGGCCCGTCACCAGGCCCTTGACGGCACGTTCCATCTGCTGGGGCGTGCGCGGCGGTTCGACGGCGATCGTCGGGACCTCGTGCGGCACGGCACCGTAGGACCGCAGCTGGTCGGAGAGCGACGCCGCCTGCTCCTTCGTACGCGGCACGAGCACCTTCCAGCCGAACAGCGGCTTGGACTCGAACCACGACAGCTGGTCGCGCCGGGCGGCGGAACGCTCACCGACCACGGCTATCACCGGCCGGCCGCCGTCCGGCGACGGCAGCACCTTCGCCTGCTTCAGCGTCTGCGCGATCGTGCCGAGGGTCGCCGTCCAGGTGCGCTGACGGGTCGTCGTACCGGCGATGGTGACCGTCAGAGGCGTGTCCGGCTTACGGCCCGCCGAGACCAGCTCGCCCGCCGCCGCGGCCACGGAATCGAGCGTCGTCGAGACGACGACCGTGCCGTCCGAGACGCCCACCTCCGTCCAGCAGCGGTCGGAGGCGGTGCGGGCGTCCACGAACCGGACGTCCGCGCCCTGCGCGTCCCGCAGCGGCACACCGGCGTACGCCGGCACACCGACCGCGGCCGCCACGCCCGGTACGACCTCGAAGGGCACACCGGCGGCGGCGCAGGCGAGCATTTCCTCGGCCGCGTACGTATCAAGTCCCGGGTCCCCGGACACCGCACGGACGACCCGCCTGCCGCCCCGCGCGGCCTGCATGACAAGATGAGCGGCATCCCGGGCAGGTGCCGGGGCAGCGGCGGTTGTTGACGTGCCGTCAACGACCGTGAGCTGCGGCGTGCCTGTGCCCGGCGGCGAGACCGCGGAGGGAGCTGTATCTGTCGGCACGACGTCTGTCCGCACGACGGAAACACCCTGTCGGGCGTGCGTCCGGATCACGTCGAGCACCTCGTGCTCGGCGACCAGGACATCCGCGTTCGACAGCGCCTCCACGGCGCGCAGAGTCAGCAGTCCCGGATCCCCGGGTCCGGCACCGAGGAAGGTGACGTGCCCGTGTTCCGGACCGGCGGCGGGAAGAGTGGTGGGGCTCACTGTGCTCGCTCCCCCATCAGACCGGCCGCGCCCTGGGCGAGCATCTCGGTGGCGAGTTCGCGACCGAGTGCCGTTGCCCGGTCGTGCGTCTGGGGCACGGGACCGGTGGTGGACAGCTGCACCATGCGGGTGCCGTCGGTCGTGCCGACGACGCCGCGCAGGCGCATTTCCTTGACAATCTGCCCGTCGGCCAGCAGGTCGGCCAGCGCGCCCACAGGGGCGCTGCAACCGGCCTCCAGGGCGGCGAGCAGTGACCGTTCGGCGGTGACGGCGGCCCGCGTGAACGGGTCGTCGAGTTCGCCGAGCGCCGCGATGAGGTCCGCGTTGTCCGCGGCACACTCGATCGCCAGGGCCCCCTGGCCGGGGGCGGGCAAAACCGTGTCGACCGACAGGAAGTCGGTCACCTCGTCGATCCGGCCGATCCGGTTCAGTCCGGCGGCGGCCAGGACGACCGCGTCGAGTTCACCGCCGCGGACGTATCCGATCCGCGTGTCGACGTTGCCGCGGATCGGGACCATCTCGATGTCCAGGCCGTGGGCGCGGGCGTACGCGTTCAGCTGCGCCATGCGACGCGGGGAGCCGGTACCGATGCGGGCCCCGCGGGGCAGATCGGTGAACTTGAGGGCATCGCGCGAGACGATCACGTCCCGCGGGTCCTCGCGCACGGGTACGGCGGCCAGGACCAGTTCCCCGGGCTGCGTGGTCGGCAGGTCCTTGAGCGAATGAACCGCGAAGTCGACCTCGCCCTTCAGCAGCGCGTCGCGCAACGCCGTGACGAACACGCCGGTGCCGCCGATCTGCGCGAGCGCCTCGCGGGAGACATCGCCGTACGTGGTGATCTCGACCAGCTCGACGGGCCGCCCGGTCACCTGGCGGACGATGTCCGCCACCTGCCCGGACTGGGCCATGGCGAGCTTGCTCCGCCTGGTCCCCAGCCTCAAAGCGTTCTCACTCATGCCGGTCGGTCCTTCGTCTCTGTGCTGTCCCCGGCCCGGGAGACGGCGGCCACCGTCTCGGGGTCGAGGTCGAAGAGGGTGCGCAGCGCGTCCGCGTACCCGGCGCCGCCGGGCTCGGCCGCGAGCTGCTTGACCCGTACGGTCGGCGCGTGCAGCAGCTTGTCGACGACCCGGTGCACGGCCTGCCGGATCTCGCCGCGCTGGCGCTCGTCCAGGTCGGGCAGGCGGCCGTCGAGCCGCGCGATCTCACTGGCGACGACGTCGGCGGCCATGGTGCGCAGCGCGACCACGGTCGGCGTGATGTGCGCCGCCCGCTGGGCCGCCCCGAAGGCCGCGACCTCGTCGGAGACGATACGCCGGACCAGGTCGACGTCGGCCGCCATCGGAGCGTCGGCGGAAGCTTCCGCCAGCGACTCGATGTCCACCAGGCGCACCCCGGCCAGCCGGTGCACGGCCGCGTCGATGTCGCGGGGCATGGCCAGGTCGAGCAGGAACAGGGAGGGCGCCGGACGCGGGATCACGGCGACCGGCTCGGGCCTCCGCCGCTCGGGGATGCGGCCCACCGTGGCGGCGGTCGCGGCGAGCGCGGTGATCAGCTCGGCGTCCGCCTCGGGGGTACGGCGTTCCCGGCGGTCGACGGCCCCGTTGTCCACCCAGGCCGCGTGCTGCTCCAGCGTGGCCGCGTCCAAGCCGGCCACGGCGGCCTCGCCGAGCACGGAGAAGCCGGTCGCGCCCTGCACGGCAGCCAGGTCCAGCGGGCAGTTCTCCTCGGTGCCGACACTGGTGGGCGGCAGCGGCTCCTCGGTCGTCACGGCCGTGGGACCGGTGCCGGCGACGGGCTGCCCGGTGCGGCCCTCTACCGCCTGCGCGACCGACTCGGCCGTGAGCACCAGGCCCGTCGCCCCGGTACAGGAGACGACGACGTCGGCACGTGTCAGCTCGCCGGGCACGGCGTCCATCGTCACCGCGCGGGCGGTCACGGCGGTGTCGTCGCCCTCGGTCAGGATCTGTGCCAGCCGCTCGGCGCGATCGAAGGTCCGGTTGGCGACGACGACGTCGGCGACCCCGGCCCGCGCGAGCGTGGCAGCGGCCAGGGAGGACATCGATCCGGCGCCGATGACCAGAGCCTTCTTGCCCGCGGCCCAGGCGGCGACCTCCGCGCCGGCGGCCAGCTGCTCCAGCCCGAAGGTGACCAGGGACTGCCCGGCGCGGTCGATACCGGTCTCGGAGTGGGCGCGCTTGCCGACCCGCAGGGCCTGCTGGAACAGGTCGTTCAGCAGCCGTCCGGCGGTGTGCAGCTCCTGCGCCCTGGCCAGCGAGTCCTTGATCTGCCCGAGGATCTGCCCCTCGCCGACGACCATCGAGTCCAGCCCGCAGGCCACCGAGAACAGGTGGTGGACGGCCCGGTCCTCGTAGTGCACGTAGAGATAGGGGGTCAGCTCCTCGAGGCCGACCCCGCTGTGCTGGGCGAGCAGCGTGGACAGCTCGGCGACACCGGCGTGGAACTTGTCCACGTCGGCGTACAGCTCGATGCGGTTGCAGGTGGCGAGCACCGCCGCCTCGGTTGCGGGCTCGGCGGCGACCGTGTCGTGCAGCAGCTTGGTCAGGGCGTCCGCGCTCAGCGCGGCCCGCTCCAGCACGCTGACCGGGGCGCTGCGATGACTGAGGCCTACGACGAGAAGGCTCATGCCGGCATCACGGCGGGTACGTCGCCCTCGGGGCCCTGGTCGGCGGAATCCTCACGGGTGGCGGCCGCGGGCAGGGCGCCGTCGCCGGCCGCGGTCTCCTCGCCGGCCTTGCGCTGCTCGTGGAAGGCGAGGATCTGCAGCTCGATGGAGAGGTCGACCTTGCGCACGTCGACGCCGTCCGGGACGGACAGCACGGTCGGCGCGAAGTTCAGGATCGAGGTGACCCCGGCGGCCACGAGCCGGTCGCAGACCTGCTGGGCGGCACCGGCCGGGGTGGCGATCACACCGATGGAGACCCCGTTGTCCTCGATGATCTTCTCGAGGTCGTCGGTGTGCTGGACGGGTATGCCCGCGACCGGCTTCCCGGCCATCGCCGGGTCGGCGTCGATGAGGGCGGCGACCCGGAAGCCACGGGAGGCGAAGCCGCCGTAGTTGGCCAGGGCCGCGCCGAGGTTGCCGATACCGACGATCACAACCGGCCAGTCCTGGGTCAGGCCGAGTTCGCGGGAGATCTGGTAGACGAGATACTCCACGTCGTAGCCGACACCGCGCGTTCCGTAGGAGCCCAGGTAGGAGAAGTCCTTGCGCAGCTTGGCGGAGTTGACCCCCGCCGCCGCGGCCAGCTCCTCGGAGGAGACCGTGGGGACCGAGCGCTCCGACAGTGCGGTCAGGGCTCGGAGGTACAGCGGAAGCCGGGCGACGGTGGCCTCGGGAATCCCTCGGCTACGGGTCGCCGGTCGGTGTGTTCGGCCAGTTGCCACGGTGCTCCTGCGGGTAGAGCGGGGCTGCAGGCGGTCATACGTCCCCAGACCGCCCCGTCGACAGCAGGCTATGTCTTTGTGAACGCGTGCACAAAGATGGTGTCCGATTTGCCCGGCAGAAGTGACCGGGGTCACGCACCTTCGGCGCCCGCGACAGGAACCGGCACGAACGCACCGTCGTTCCTTCGTTACTGGGGGCAAAACCGCACACTCTCCTCACGAATCCCGCCCCCGAGACCAAACCGCCGTTGATCCTAAGCGACTTTCCGGGCCAGTTTGGACTACTCGGTCAGTGCCCGGCGCAGTCGCTCCTCGTTCACGCGCCAGAAGGTGTGCTGTTCACCATCGATCAGCACGACCGGGATCTGCTCCCAGTACCGGTCGTACAGGGCCCGGTCCTCGGTGATGTCCTTCTGCTCCCAGGACACGCCGAGCTCGCCACAGACCTTGTCGATCACGAGCTCGGCGTCGTCGCACAGATGACAACCGGGCTTGCGGATGAGGGTGACCAGCCGCTCACGGGGCTCGGTCCTACGCCTGAAGAGGGGACTCATACCGGCCATTGTCCCGCGTGCGGTACCGCGCATCCCGCGGCTTCCCGCCCCTCGTCAACGGCCCCGCCACCGAGAGTTCACACCCTTCCGACCTCTCGGCTCCGGAAGCACCGAACAGACTGGCTATGCTCACGACATGGCCGCTCTCGGATGGCTCACTCCCCGTAGGCGCTCCGCCACGGCGCGGAGCGTGTTGGCAGGCGAGGCCTCGGCGGAGGCTGCCCGCAAGTCCTCGCAGGAAGTGCAGGAGACCCCGCGGCTCGCCGCGGAGGAGCCGGAATTCCCGGTTCTCGGCGATGACAAGGCGGCCGCCTTCTTCGACCTCGACAACACCGTGATGCAGGGTGCCGCGCTGTTCCACTTCGGCCGGGGCCTGTACAAGCGGAAGTTCTTCGAGACCCGCGACCTGGCCAGGTTCGCCTGGCAGCAGGCGTGGTTCCGGCTGGCCGGAGTCGAGGACCCCGAGCACATGCAGGACGCCCGCGACTCCGCCCTGTCCATCGTCAAGGGCCACCGCGTCGCCGAACTGGAGACGATCGGCGAGGAGATCTACGACGAGTACATGGCCGGCCGCATCTGGCCCGGTACCCGCGCCCTGGCCCAGGCCCACCTGGACGCGGGCCAGAAGGTGTGGCTCGTGACGGCCGCCCCGGTCGAGATCGCCCAGGTCATCGCCCGCCGCCTCGGCCTGACCGGCGCGCTCGGCACGGTCGCGGAATCGGTCGCGGGCGTCTACACCGGCAAGCTGGTGGGCGAACCGCTGCACGGCCCCGCGAAGGCGGAGGCGGTCCGCGCCCTGGCCGCGGCGGAAGGACTGGACCTCTCCCGCTGCGCGGCCTACAGCGACAGCCATAACGACATCCCCATGCTGTCCCTCGTCGGCCACCCCTACGCCATCAACCCGGACGCCAAGCTCCGCAGGCACGCCCGCGAGAAGGACTGGCGCCTGCGCGACTACCGCACCGGGCGCAAGGCGGCCAAGGTCGGCATCCCGGCGGCGGCCGGCGTCGGCGCGGTCGCCGGTGGCACCGCGGCCGCGATCGCTTTGAGCCGACGCCGCCGATAGCTCGGCGCGTGGGCGGGGGGCCGATCGCCCCGGCGCTGCCACCCGTCCTCCGGCCGCGGCCCCGTCCGGGTGGTCGCGCAGTCCACCGCGCCCCTCGGGGCCCTCGCCCGGCCTCCGCCCCACGCGCACGGATTATGCCGCGGCCACCTCAACACGCCCCGTAGTTCACCGAAACCCGCCTTTTTCCGTTCACCAACCGATCACTTTGCGGCACTCGATAGGGCGTCAATCGGTTACAGAAGCGACGCAATCGATGATTTGAGCAACTCGGTGTAGCAGTGCCTGCACGAAGCGTTATTCTCCTCAAATGCACACCGGTACCCCTCCGTCGCTACGACGGGTGAACGGTCCCGCACTGCACGTGATGGAAGCTCTGCCTCTGGGAGTCCCGTGTACCCACACGTCGGGGTTGACGCCTCGGGCCTGGCTACGCTGCGCGCAACGGTCAAAGAGACGCTGCGTGGCTTCGTCCCCACCGCGTACGCCGTCCCCGCCTTCGCCACCGCCGCGCCCGTAGGCCCGTGCTACGCACTGGCCGACGGCGGCGCCGCGGTCGGCAGACGCGGGCGCTCCGCCGGCGCCCCCGCCGCCCGCCGCCCCGCCGCGGACAGCGACAGCGCCCGCATGATGGACCTCGTCGAACGCGCCCAGGCGGGGGAGGCCGAGGCCTTCGGGCGCCTCTACGACCAGTACAGCGACACCGTGTACCGGTACATCTACTACCGCGTCGGTGGCCGGGCGACCGCCGAGGACCTCACGAGCGAGACCTTTCTGCGTGCCCTGAGAAGGATCGGCACCTTCACCTGGCAGGGGCGGGACTTCGGGGCGTGGCTGGTGACGATCGCCCGGAATCTCGTCGCCGACCACTTCAAGTCCAGCCGCTTCCGTCTCGAGATCACCACCGGCGAGATGCTGGACGCCAACGAGGTCGAGCGATCCCCCGAGGACTCCGTCTTGGAGTCCCTGTCGAACGCCGCTCTGCTGGACGCCGTGCGCCGGCTCAACCCGCAGCAGCAGGAGTGCGTGACGCTCCGGTTCCTCCAGGGCCTCTCGGTCGCCGAGACCGCCCGGGTCATGGGCAAGAACGAGGGCGCCATCAAGACCCTCCAGTACCGTGCCGTGCGCACCCTCGCCCGGCTCCTGCCGGAGGACGCGCGCTGAACCGGGCGACCCGGCACGCCACGCAGGACAACGCTCAACTCACGCGGCGTGAACGCCGGTTGCCTTTCTGAACCGATCATCCGCCATCCGTAACCCAAGTGCCACGCCAGTCGTTGTGCGGGATACAGGCTCCCTGTGGTCACGTCCTGGCCGACCCTGATCACTCGATCGGGGGAAATGGTCGTGGACGTGCAACCCTCAGGACCCCCTGGGGAGTCGACCGTCATGACGAGAGGAGGTGCCGCCAGTGATCGCGAACGTATCGGCGCACCGGCGGGCGAACGCCTTCGCCCAGGCCCTGGAGGAGCAGTCCGACCGGGACACGGCGGCCGAGCAGTCCGCAGCACCGGCGGAATCGCCGCCGGCCGCCGAGGAACACACCGAGCAGGGCCCGCTGCTGGCCCTGGCGGCGGGTCTCGGCGCGCTGCCCAGGCCGCAGCTCGACCCCGAGGTCAAGGTCGTCCAGCGCGCCCAGCTGGTGGCCGCGATGGAGGCCATGCTCCAGGAGGGGGCAGGGGCGGCGGATGCGTCGGTGCCGGAACAGCGTTCCCATCGGGCCAAGGGCGCCCACCGGGCGAGCCCACTGGGCAAACTCCGCCCGCGTTCCAGGCTGACCAAGGGGCTCGCCGCGGGCGGGCTGAGCGTCGGTGTGGCCGCCGGGGCCTTCGGCGGAATCGCCGCCGCCAGCTCCGACGCCCTGCCCGGCGACTCGCTGTACGGCCTCAAACGCGGCATCGAGGACTTCAAACTCAACTACCTGGCCGACGGTGACGACCAGCGCGGCCAGAACTACCTCGACCAGGCCTCCACCCGGCTCAACGAGGCCCGCCGGCTGATGGAGCGCGGCCGCGGCGGCCATCTCGACCACGAGTCCATCGGCGAGATCCGCCGCACCCTGTCCGGCATGCGGCACGATGTCGCCGAGGGCCACCGCCTGCTGCACGCGGCCTACGCGGCCGACCCCGACTCCCTGGGACCCATCCAGGCGCTCTCCGCCTTCTCCCGGTCCCACCGCGAGATGTGGAGCGCTCTCAGCGACAGGCTGCCCGTGCAGCTCGGGGACGTCAAAGAGCAGGTGTCGTCGGCGTTCGACGCCATAGACGAAGAAGTCGCCCCGCTGCAGTCCCTGCTTCCGCAGCCGTCGGCCCAGCCCGGCGACGGCAAGCGGCACGGGGGCTCCGGCCCGGCGTCCACCGGCTCCTCCGACACCCACCGGCCGACCGCGCCCAGCTCCGGGGACACCCCGTCCTCCGGTCGGCACACGAGCACCGGCGCCCCGAGCGGCTCGGCCACCGGCAGCGCCGGCGACGGCCTCATCGGCGGCGACACCGGCGGCCTGCTCGACCCGCCCAGGACCGGCACCGGCAGCAGTACGCCGTCCACCAGCAAGCTCCCGACGAGCGAACCGGACGTCACCCTGCCGCCGCTCCTCCCGGGCCTGCTGCCCCGCCTGGACATCGACGGCGAGGACGCGGACTAAGCCGTACGGCAACGAATGACAGTGGGGGCGCCCCTCCCGAGCGGGGCGCCCCCATCGTCGTACCACCGCACCTCTCAGAAGAAGACCGACCTCCGCTGCACCAGGAGCTTGTACAGCGTGTGCTGGATCTGTTCGCGGACCTGGTCGGTCAGGTTGAACATCAGCATCGGGTCCTCGGCCGCCTCCGGCGGATAGCCGTCCGTCGGGATCGGCTCACCGAACTGGATCGTCCACTTCGTCGGCAGCGGGATCGCGCCCAGCGGGCCCAGCCACGGGAAGGTCGGCGTCAGCGGGAAGTACGGGAAGCCCAGCAGCCGGGCGAGCGTCTTCGCGTTGCCGATCATCGGGTAGATCTCCTCGGCTCCGACGATCGAGCAGGGGATGATCGGCGCGCCCTGCCGCAAGGCGGTCGAGACGAAACCACCGCGGCCGAACCGCTGCAGCTTGTACCGCTCGCTGAACGGCTTCCCGATGCCCTTGAAGCCCTCCGGCATCACACCGACCAACTCGCCCTGCTCCAGCAGCCGCTCGGCGTCCTCCGTACAGGCCAGGGTGTGCCCCAACTTGCGGGCCAGCTCGTTGACCACCGGCAGCACGAAGACCAGGTCGGCGGCGAGGAGCCGCAGATGCCGGCCGGCCGGATGGTGGTCGTGCACGGCGACCTGCATCATCAGGCCGTCCAGCGGCAGCGTCCCGGAGTGGTTCGCGACGATCAGCGCCCCGCCCTCGGCCGGGATGTTCCCGATGCCCTTCACCTCGACCCGGAAGTACTTCTCGTACACCGGCCGCAGCAGCGACATCAGGACCTGGTCGGTCAGCTCCTCGTCGTAGCCGAAGTCGTCGACCTCGTACTCCCCGGTCAGCCGGCGCCGCAGAAAGGCCAGCCCGGCCGCCACACGCCGCTCCAGGGCGCCGTCACGCCCGCCGGCCCCCGACTGCCCCGGCGGCTCCTCCTCGCGGCTCACACCGCCATGTTGGTGCGCCTGCGCCCGGCCCGGCAGAGGCTGGACCTCGCCGATCTCCGCGGCCTCCCCGGCCGCGCGCACCGTCGCGCTCTCGCCGCCCTTGCGCCGGCTCCCCGTGCCCCGGCGCCGCGCCGGGCGCTGCGCGGCGTTCCCACGGGACCGGTCGTCGTCGAACGGAATGACCTTGGCGTCCGCCATCGTTGCTGCGCTCCTCAGTTGGCGCTGTGCGTCGTGGGCCGGCCGCTGACCGGCGCGGCCAGCGCGGCGACCCGGTCGACGGCCCTCGCGAGAGCCTCCGGCGGCAGCAGCCCGGGGCCCTGGCCGCGCGCGAAGTCCTCGAACGTCTCCGCCGTCGTGTACCTGGGCGTGAAGCCCAGCGTCTCGCGCATCTGCACGGTGTCCACGACCCGCCCGTGGGTGAGCAACCGGATCTGCTCGGGTGAGAAGTCCGTCATTCCCAGCGTACGGACCAGGGAGCCGGCCCAGGTGACCGCGGGCAGCAGCAGCGGCACGGTGGGGCGGCCCAGCCGCCGGGAGCACTGCGAGAGCAGCAGCGCCCCGTCCCCGGCGATGTTGAACGTGCCGCTGTTGAGGGTGCCCCGGCGCGGCTCGTGCGAGGCGATCCGCAGCACCTCGATGACGTCGTCCTCGTGTACGAACTGCAGCCGTGGGTCGTAGCCGAACACGGTCGGCAGGACCGGCAGCGCGAAGTACGAGGCGAGCGGGGTGTCCGCGGCAAGTCCGAGGATGTTGGCGAACCGCAGCACGCACACGGCGACGTCCGGCCGCCGCCGGGCGAACCCGCGCACATACCCCTCGACCTCGCAGGCGTCCTTCGCGAAGCCGCCACTGGGCAGCGACTTCGGCGGAGTCGTCTCCGTGAACACGGCGGGATCACGCGGCGCCGACCCGTACACGTTCGTGCTGGACTTCACCACCAGCCGCTGCACGGTCGGCGACTTCTGGCACGCGCCCAGCAGCTGCATGGTGCCGATGACGTTGGTCTCCTTGACCGTGGCCCGGTTGCCGCCGCCCAGGGCCGTGCCCGTCACGTCCAGGTGCACGACCGTGTCGGCGCCCGTCTCGGCGAGCACCCGGGCGATGGTCGGCTGCCGGATGTCGGCCTGGATGAAGTCGGCCCCGCCCAGATGGTGCGCGGGCGGCACCGCGTCGACGGCGATCACACGGTCGACCTCCGGGTCCCGCTGGATCCGCCGCACGAACCGGCCGCCCAGCTGCCGGGCCACTCCGGTGACGAGCACGACCTTCGCCAAGATCAGCGCCTTCCTTCCCGCGTTACCGGTATCCCGCGTTCCCCGTGTGCGGCCAACTTAGCGGTTCGGCGTCGCGCTGTGATGACCGCCCGCTGCGCGAGGTGACCGAATGTCCCCCATCGGAATACGCCGAGTACCCGGGGACCGCCCGCGGACATGCCTGTGGCCCCCCACCACTGCTGGTGGGAGGCCACAGGTACACGCCCTGGCGGCGCCGCTTACTTCTTGTTGCGACGCTGAACGCGCGTGCGCTTGAGCAGCTTGCGGTGCTTCTTCTTGGCCATCCGCTTGCGCCGCTTCTTGATAACAGAGCCCACGACTACCCTCGCTCACTTCTCATCACTCGGTTGTTTGGGCGCCATGGGCCCACACGACCTACGAGGGGCTAGCCTACCCAACCGAGCGCCGAGGTCGTAATCGAGGGGTGCTCCAGGGTCTTCCGAGCGCGCCGTCAGGCCGTTTCCACCCCCACATAGCTGTCGCGGAGGTACTCGTGTACCGCTTGCTCCGGGACGCGGAAGGACCGCCCCACCCGGATCGCGGGCAGATGACCGCTGTGCACCAGCCGGTACACGGTCATCTTCGACACTCGCATCACCGTGGCGACCTCCGCCACGGTAAGGAACTGAACCTCGTTCAGAGGCCTCTCGCCAGCTGCAGCCATGACACACCTGAACCTTCCGCACTCGACGGCCACCGGCTTCCCCTTCCGGTGACTCTTCGTCGTTGCGTGCTCACTCCCCAATGTAGGGGCGGGTGATGCGAGTGGGGAAGAGGTGCACCCATCACCGCCCTACTGCGACAGACGCGCTCGTTTGAGTACGTAGCGGGTAAGCGGGCGGTAGTGGTCGGATCGCACGGCGTCATCAACCGGAACGACGACGGACACGTGCCCCTCCGCCTCCCCCACGAACAGCGCGGGATCATTGGTGTCGGCCAGGCCGATCGCCTCGAACCCCAGCTGACCAGCACCGCAGACCCACCCGTGGTCCCCGACGACCAGCTCGGGCAGCGGCCCCCCGCCCCGAGCCGCGGCCTCGAGCGCGATCCGAACCGGGAGCGGAGAATGACTGTGGACACCCGGCTCACAACCGGGGCGCTCGGCCCCTGGTTCCCGCACCAAGGCAACCCCTCGTAGGTAGTCGAGCTGGTGTGTACGTAGACCGAACCGGGTCAATATGTCGACACAACGACCCTGCGCCGGGGTGAGCACCTCACATCCCGCCGCCGAGAGCGCGTCCGCCAGGCCGGCGTAGAACCCGAGCAGCCGCTGCGGATGCCCGGTGCCGAACAGCACGGGCGCGCCCCGCCGGGCGACCTCGCGGAGCCGCTCCGCGAAGGCATCCAGCGCGGCCAGCGTCCGCTCCGGATCGATCACATCCGGGCCGGAAGTGTGCCGAGGATCGGCCGAAACCCCACACTTCTCCGCCATCAGCGCGAGTAAGTCCCGTTGGCCCCAAGGCCATTCAGGATCAATTCCGATCAGCACGCGCGGATCCCGCGCCGCGAACAGCCGATAGCTCCGCAGACTGTCCTCCCGCGAGGTCCCCACGACCCCGGCCAGCCGAACGGCCAGCAGATGCGCACGAAGCTCCGCGGGGGTCGACACGCGTGTGATGGTGACCCATCAGGTGGGCAGGCGATGCCGGAACACGGAATTACCGCACGGTTGGCGTAATGGAGGTCCAACGGAGCCGCGGGCGGTCGTGCCGCTTGGAGCGGCACCCGCCCCGAAGAAGGCGGCACCCCGCCGGCGCGGGCGAGCGACCCCACCCCCGGCCGGCACCGACACCGACACCGACACCGAGCGGCCGCTAGGGCAACAGCCCCCGCAACGGAAACGCCGCCCGCCGCGTAGCCAGTACGGCCTGATCCAAGCGGTCGGCGGGGTCGTACCCGGACTCCCAGGAGTCCCAACTCACCGGCCACCGCCCATCGGTCATCCGCTGCGGCCCCCACTGCCGAGTCCGCGCGAACACCGCCTGCCGCCACTGCTCGGGAATCACCGCCTCCGGAGCAACGGGCCGCCCCGCCGCGATCCCCACCAGATGCGTCCATGAGCGTGGTACGACGTCGACCACCGCGTAGCCGCCCCCGCCCAGCGCGACCCACTTCCCCCCGGCGTACTCATGCGCCAACTCATGACAGGCCACCTGCACCGCCCGCTGCGCATCCAGCGAGACGGCGAGATGCGCCAACGGATCCTCGAAGTGCGTATCAGCCCCGTGCTGCGAGACGACCACCTGTGGCCGGAACTCGGCCAGCAGTTCCGGCACCACCGCGTGAAACGCCCGCAGCCACCCCGCGTCTCCGGTCCCCGCCGGCAGCGCCACGTTCACGGCGGCCCCCTCGCCCGCCCCCGCCCCGGTCTCCTGGGGCCACCCGGTCTGCGGGAACAACGTATGGGGATGCTCATGCAGCGAGATCGTCAGAACCCGCGGATCCTCCCAGAACGCCGCCTGCACCCCGTCCCCGTGATGCACGTCGACGTCCACATAGACGACCCGCTCGGCCCCCAGCTCCAGCAGCCGGGCGATCGCCAGCGCCGCGTCGTTGTAGATGCAGAATCCCGACGCACCCCCCGGCATCGCATGGTGCAGCCCACCCGCGAAATTCACGGCGTGATCGGCGTGCCCCCGCCACACCGCCTCCGCAGCCCCCACCGACTGCCCGGCGATCAGCGCGGACACCTCGTGCATCCCGGCGAACGCGGGATCGTCGACCGTACCGAGCCCGTACGCCCCCCGGGCCCCCGCCGGATCGGCGGACGCGGCCTTGACGGCGTCGATGTAGTCCTCCCGGTGGACCAGCCGCAGCGTCGACTCCCCGGCCGGTTTCGCCGAGACGACCTGCATCTCCCGGTCGAGCCCGAAGGCACCCACCAGTTTCCGGGTCAGCTCCAGCCGGACCGGATCCATCGGATGGTCCGGGCCGAAGTCATAGCCCGTTACTGCCTCGTCCCACATCAGCTGTGCGCGGCCGCTCATGCCCGCCACCGTATCGGCCCGGTTGAGCGGCGAACGACCTGGCGTACACCAGTGTCACCAGCACCAACACCATCGGCACGAGCATGGCGCCCCGGTAGCTCCACGCATCCCCGAGCGCCCCCACCAAGGGCGAACCCACCAGGAAACCGAGGTAGTTGAAGATGTTGAGCCGCGCGATGGCGGCATCCGACGCCCCGGGGAACAACCGCCCGGCCGCCGCGAACGTCTGCGGCACCA
This sequence comes from Streptomyces sp. NPDC006314, assembly GCF_040613075.1. NCBI lineage: Bacteria > Bacillati > Actinomycetota > Actinomycetes > Kitasatosporales > Streptomycetaceae > Streptomyces > Streptomyces sp. NPDC006314. The sequence goes on from NZ_JBEXRL010000010.1 coordinate 313,664, forward strand.
GAACGCACAGCCCCAGCCCCAGCAGGGTGAACCCGAACATCCCCACCCACGCGCCCGCCGCTGAGGCCACCACCGCGAATCCACCGGCCGCGACCAGCGTCCCCAGCCGTACGACCGTCACGGCGCCGAACCGCCGCACCCCGAAGTCCCCGACGGCCCGCCCCACCAGCGTCGTCACCATGTACACGTTGTACGGCACGGTCGCCAGCTGCTCGGAGCCGCCCAGCACGTCCTCCAGGTACTTCGCGCTCCAGTTGGAGACGGTCGAGTCCCCGATGTACGCGAAGGTCATCACCAGACACAGCGGCAACAGCAGCCTGAAGGCGACCCGGCTCCCCCGCGCCTGCTCTTCCTTGGCCGGTACGGCGTCCCCGTCGACGTACCAGCGGCTCCCCACCAGCACCGCCGGCAGCAGAACGAGCACCACCGGCAGATACGACACTCCCAGCGCGAGATGCCAGTGCGCCCCCACCCAGGCCAGCGAGGCCCCGAGGATCCCGCCTAGGCTGTAGGCGGCGTGGAGACCGAGCATGATGCTGCGCCCGTACGACCGCTGCAGGCTGACCCCGAGCATGTTCATGGAGGCGTCCAACGCCCCCACGGCCAGCCCGAACGCGCCCAGCGCCACCGCCAGCGCCGCCACCTGCCCGTGGCCGCCCGCTCCGACCCCCAGCAGCGCCAGCAGCACCAGCGGCTGGGACCAGCGCAGCACGCTGCTGGGCCGGGCCCGCTTCACCAGCTGCTCGGTGGTCACGCTGCCGACACCGGCAAGGATCGGCACTGCGGCAAGGAAGACCGGCAGCAGCGCGTCGGAGACTCCGTAGCGGTCCTGGACGGCCGGGATACGGGTGACCAGGAGGGCGAACGTGACGCCCTGGGCGAAGAAGCCGAACGCCAGCGAGGCCCTACCGCGCCGCAGCACATCAGTCATGGCGGCGAGCGTAGGGCCCCTGACTACCTGTGGGTAGATCCAGCCAAAGGTGAGTTTCCTTCAGCTTTACCGCCCACACGGGTCGGGCCTCAGGCGGTGGCGACCACCACGGGCGCCTCGGTCTGGCCGCCCTCGGCATCCACCTCGGCGGCCAGCATCTTCTCCATCGGCTCGATGGCCAGGCCGCCGCTGAGCACGATGGCGATCGCGACCGCACCGATCATGATGACCGTGCCGAGCCACACCATGGTGTCCACGGGGATGGTGTACGCGCCCACCACCCGCAGGACGCACTCGGTGAGCAGCACCAGCCCCCAGACCACGGAGAACGCGTTCTCCTTCCGCCGGAAGGCCTCGGATCCGGCCGCCGCCCCGCTCGCCAGCCGCTGCCAGGCGGCCTCCTTCGCCGTGTCTCCCTTGATGAGGAAGGGCTTCATACCAGCGGTCATCATCGGCTTGCCGAGCCGGACGGAGATCAGGATGCCGATGGCGACCGTGCTGCTGACGCCGCTGTCCTTGGCCAGCATCAGCCGCGGGTCGCCCGAGACGAAGCTCAGCAGCAGCGTGACGACGTTCACGAAGAGGATGAGTCCGGCCAGCGCATTGGTCCTGCGCTCCTTGACCAGGCCCCACACGGTCCGCGCCGCCGGCACCACGCTGCTCCAGGCGAGCGCCGCGAAGGTGCTCATCCCGAAGCCGTCCGTGAAGAGGTAGTACGAGCCGAGCGGCACCGCCACGTCGACGAGCAGCGGCTTGAAGTTGTCCATCAAGCTGGGGCGCTGCTCCTGCTGCTCGCTCCGGCCCCGGGTCCCCGTGTTCTTCGTCATGCCCTCAGCTTCGCCGCCGGCGGGGGTCCGCCAGTAGAAACGATCGTCCGGAGGTCCGCATGACAAATGTCAGGCACAGAGCGATGGCTCGGGTCATACCAGCAGGTCAGCCAACTCCCCCATGCGGGAGAAGAGTTGGTTCGCCCTGGCGAGCTTCGGCGCCGGCGTCATCGCGGTGAACCCGTACACGTCCATACCGGCCGCCACGGCGGCCTGGACGCCCAGCGGCGAGTCCTCGACCACCAAACACCTCTCCGGGGCCACCCCCATCCGCTCGGCCGCGTACAGAAAGAGATCGGGCGCCGGCTTGCCCCGCCCCACATCCTGCGAGCTGAAGATCCGCTCCTTCACGAACCACCGGTCGAGCCCGGTCGTCCGATGTCCCACCCTGATCCGTTCGTGGCTCCCCGAGGAGGCCACGCAGTACGGCACCCCGTCCGCGGCCAGCTTCTCCAGCACGCCCCCGACGCCGGCCACAGGCTTCAACTCCCGCTCGAAGGCGGCGAAGACGCGCGCGTGGAAGACGTCGTCGAAGTCGTCCGGCAGCCGCCTCCCGGTCCGCTCCAGGACGAGATCGTGGATCCGGTGCATCGCCGACCCCATGTAGTCCCGTATGGACTCCTCGTACGACGTCGGGTGCCCCAGCTCGGTGAGATAGGCGGCCAGGAGCCGGTTGGAGATCGGCTCGCTGTCCACCAGCACGCCGTCGTTGTCGAAGATGATGAGGTCGTAGCGCATGCCTCGACCATAAAGGACCCCGAACGCAGAAAACCCCCGCATCTTTCGATGCGGGGGTTTTCTCAAGATTTGTTCGGCGGTGTCCTACTCTCCCACAGGGTCCCCCCTGCA
>NZ_JBEXRL010000011.1:0-263931 GCF_040613075.1 Streptomyces sp. NPDC006314
ACCGCTCTCACAGAAGGTCTGTAGGACCGTGTTGGGGATAGGTGTCTTCACTCGACGCTGCCCGGCCACCGAGCGCTGCTACTACCGGATTAGGTTGGGGACGCGGCTGGCGGGTGGTTTGCCTGCGAGCGCGGTGTGTCCGCGGTGGTGATTGTAGGTGTGCAGCCACTGCGGGAAGGCGTCGCGTCGTTCGGCTTCTGAGCGGTTGGGGCGGGCGTAGGCCCACTCGTCCAGCAGGGTGCGGTTGAGGCGTTCGACCTTGCCGTTGGTCTGGGGCCGGTAGGGCCGGGTGCGCTTGTGCGTGATCCCGGCCCGGGGCAGTTCGTCGCGCCAGTCGCGGGAGCGATAGCAGGAACCGTTGTCGGTCAGGACCCGCTCGACGGTGATGCCGGCCTGGCTGAAGAAGGCGTGGGCCCGCTGCCAGAAGCCGGTGGCGGTCTCCTTCTTCTCGTCGGTGAGGATCTCGCTGTAGGCGAGGCGGGAGTGGTCGTCGACGGCGGTGTGCAGGTAGCTGTAGCCCAGGTTGGGGCGGCCGTGTCGGGTGCGGGGCCGTGCGGGGTCGCGGTGTGCGGAGCTGTTGCGGCCGCCTTGGGCTCTGCCGTGGGCCTTGTGGCCGCCGCCGTCGGGGATGTTGCCCAGTTTCTTGATGTCAACGTGGATCAGCTCGCCGGGCCGGTCGCGTTCGTAGCGGCGCACGGCACGTCCCGTGGCCCGGTCGAGATGGGACAGGCGGGCCACGTGGTAGCGGGTCAGGACGCGGTGCACGGTCGAGGGAACCAGGTGCAGGAAGTGCGCGATGCGGGCCGGTCCCCACCGGCGCAGCAGGCGGACCTTGATGATCCGTCGCTCGGTGCGGGTGGGAGTGCGGCGGGGGCTGTGGTGAGGCCGGCTCGAGCGGTCGGTCAGGCCGGCCTCGCCGAGCTGCCGGTAGCGGTCGGCCCATCGCTGGGCCGTGGTGGGCGAGACCTGGAAGCGTTCGGCGGCCCGCCGCAGTTGCCAGCCGTCCTCGACGACGCAGCGGGCCAGGCGCAGGCGGCCGGTCTCGGTCAGGGGTGCATTACGGTGGGGCACGAGGGCCTTTCGGTCGGTGTAGACGTCGCAATCCACACCGAACCCGGAAGGCCCTCACCTGTTCAAGATCCCTCAGCCGAGACCTGGCTCATCTGTCCACAACCTCCCCGGACAGAACAAGATGTTGCTCCTCGGTGCGGGCGACGATGGCCTGGGCGAGCGGGTGCCGGGCGTGCAGCTCTCCGGAGGCGGCCAGGCTCAGCACTTCGTCGGCGGTGAACCGGTCGCTGAGGGTGACGACACTGGTGACCAGGGGACGTCCGAAGGTGAGCGTGCCCGTCTTGTCGAAGACGACAGCCGTGACTCGCCCCACGCCTTCCAGATGAGTGGCGCCCTTGATGAGCGTGCCCCGACGTGCTCCGTTGCCGATGGCGGCGCTGATGGCGGTCGGGGTGGCGAGCCCGGCCGCGCAGGGGCAGGCGATCAGGAGCATGGTCATGGCGCGGCGGGCGTCCCGGGTGACGGCGTAGGTCACTGCGGCCAGGGCGGAGGAGACGGGGACGAAGCGCCGGGTGAAGCGGGCGGCCACGGTCTGGATGGGCGCGCGGTCGGACTGGGCCTCCTCGACGCGGCTGATGATCCGGCCGACGGTGGTGTCCGAGCCGATCGAGTCGGCACGGATGGTGAGGGAGCCGGAAGTGACGATGGTGCCGGCGTAGACGTGGGTGCCATCCCTGGCGTAGACGGGCAGGGCCTCGCCCGTGATCGCGGCCTGGTCCACGAGAGCCTCGCCGGAGACGACGTGCCCGTCGACCGGGATGCGATGGTGCTCGTACACGGCGACGATGCCGGCCGGCGCGATTTCCTCGAGCGCCACCCCTCCACCTCGACGCCGTCTCGGATGAGCCAGACCCGCTCCTCACCGATGGTGAGCAGCTCCTCGATCGCGCGCCGGGTGCGGCGCAGGGTCAGGGTCTGGAGGAACTCCCCGATGTTCAGTAGCCACAGCACGGTGAGGGCAACGACGTTCTCCCGCAGCACCAGCGAGATGACGGTCGCCGCCGACACCAACGTGTCGGTCCCCGGATGTGAGCGTCCTCGCAGCGGCGCCCCGGAAGAAGGGCAGACCGGTGAAGAAGACCGTCACGGCACCGAGGACTCCCGACGAACCGAAGGCGAGCCTAGGCCGACGCAGCAGGCGGCGCACCGCCACGACTGCGAGGACCGCGCCTCCCACGACGAGTCGGGCGAGCTCGCCAGTGGAGGAATCGGGCATGGAAGGGGTGGGCTTGGCAGGCGCGGACGCGGGCGGGGCCTCTTGGAGTGCGGCCACCAGGCGGTCGACGTCCATCCATCCAGATGACCACGCTTCCGGTGCGGGGGAAGATCCGCAGTGCCCTGAATCCGCGGGTGCCCATCAGCCGCTCATCGCCCAGCCCGGCGCTGCCCGGACGGGCCCGTACCCAAGGAAGGGTCAGACGAGCGCGGCCCATCGCCACAGACCGTACGACCACCTCGGCATGATCAGCGCTCGTGTCCGTGATCGTGTGACTCGACGCCGACAGCGGAAGGCGGCGGTGCCTCCTCGCCCGACGAGGTCCTGGCCTCCGCGATCATGTGCGGCCCCCGACGCGGACGACGTCGATCTGCGTCCCGTACGGCCGGGAGAGGTTGGGCGTGGTCATCACCTCGTCCGGTGCCCCGATCAGGAATCCGCCCGGTGCCAGATACAGAACCCGGTCCACCGGCCCCAGCACGGAATTGATCTCGTGTGTCGCGAAGACGACGGCCGTGCCGTCGGTGCGACGGCGTCGGTCCACCAGCTCGACGACCGTGCGCCGGTACTGCCGGAGAGCGTGCCCATCGGTATGTCCGCGAAGTGCGTCGCTCCGACCGAGGTCAAGACCTCATCGACACAGCGGCGGATCGCCCGCGGAGTGAGCGACGGCCCCCAGCGATGCCCGTCGATCCCGAGCTGTACCAGGTCGCGGGCGCGGAGCATGGTGTGGGCGGGAAAGGACTCCGGCTGGGGGATGTAGCCGATGTTTCTGCTGCCGTGCCGTGCTGCGGCGCCCGGCCGAGGACTGTGACGGACCCCGCGGTGAGCTGCTGTCGGCCAAGGATCACGCGCAGCAGCTGGTTTTGCCGGATCGGTTGGGGCCCAGAACCGCGGAGGAACTCTCCGGGGCGCACCGCCAAGTCCAGACCGCTCCGCAGCGCACGGTCGCCGTGGGCCAGTGCGGCGTCTCGCAGACTGATCACGGGCATGGTCCACTCGGCCCTCCGGTGGCCGTGGCCTCGAAGGGAGAGTGACGTGCTGGCCTCGGTGCCGTCCATGGTCTGTCCAGCTGCTCGTCGCCTACTGTCCAAGGCGTTGTTGCGCGCATCGATATCGGAGTTCATCCAGCTGACGTCGTCCTGACGGGAGGCAGAGGCTTGCGTGACGGAATTACTGGGATGTCGTGCCTCGCTGGCAGAACCGCCGTAGCTTGCGGACCGGCCCCTGCGCCATAGTGAACCGGAACGGTTATCGCTTGAATTATCCCTTTGCAGGCCCCATGGATCCACTCGATCACCCAGGCTGTTCGCCCGCGACATGCCTTCATCGCGTAGCACGGTCTGGCTATGGCGCCAGCTGCTGTGAAGGGCTGGGCGCCGATCCCGAGCAGGCTCGCATCCAGTCGGGGGTGTGTTCTCCTCGGTCTGGGCCGACCATGGATGAAGGCAGAACGCCCGCCGGTACGGCACAAGCCAAGGCGCCGAGCGGGAAGGGAAACGAGACATGGGCACGACGGACTCCTCCCGAGCGGACGACGGCCGGTCACTGACGGGTCCTGCTGCGCCCCCCAGTGGCCTGCTCGATCTGCTCAGCGTCGCCGCGGTGGTGCTGAATGCGCAGGGCCGGGTGGTCTTCTGGAGCCGGAAGGCCGAGGAACTGTTCGGCTACACCGCGGCGGAGGCGTTGGGCCAGCACGCGGCTGGGTTGACGGTCCACGAGGAGCACCGGGACGCGGTGATCAAGCTGCTCGCCGACGTCATGGAATCCGGCACCGACTGGGCAGGGGCCTTCCCGATCCGGCACAAGGACGGCAGCACCCGTCTGGTGGAGTTCCGCAACATGCGGCTGCTGGACGACCTCGGTGACGTCTACGCCCTGGGCCTTGCCGCGGATCAGGCCGCTGTGGAGCGGGTCGAGCGAGATGCCGCCCTGGCCATGCGGCTGGTGTCCCAGTCCCCGGTCGGGCTGGCCATTCTGGATCCGGACCTGCGGTACCTGGCCGTGAATCCTGCTCTCGAACGCATCACCGGCCAGTCCGCCGCCGAGCGTCTCGGCCGGCCGGTCGGCGAGGCCCTGAGCTACCTGGACACGGATCCCGAGGCCCGTCTGCGCCGTGTCCTGGAGACGGGCGAGTCGGTCGTGGACCGGCACATCGTCTGCCGTCCGCCCTCCGACCCGGACCATGAGCATGCCTGGTCCGTCTCGTACTACCGGCTGGAGGATTCAAGTGGACGGGTGCTGGGCCTGGCGTACTCCGTCATCGACGTCACCGAGCGTCACCGAGCCGCCATCGAGGCCGCCCAAGCCCGGCAACGACTGGCACTGATCGCCAGAGCCTCTGCCTGCGTGGGTAGCACCCTCGACCTGGAGACGACAGCGCGCGAGCTCGCCGACCTCGTCGTACCCCTCCTGGCTGACGTGGCCGCCGTGGACGTACTCGACAGCGCCCTTCAGGGCCGCACGGCGCCACAGACGGGCCCTGCCCGGTTCCGTGCCCTTGCCGTCCGCGCGGCCCATCGCACCGAGGCGGTCCGTGCGGCCGATCCACCCGGGGAACTCGCTGTCTACGACGACGACCGCCTCATCTCCCGATGCGTACGCACCCGCCAACCGGTCCTGGTGCCCCGCACCACTCGTCGGGATCTGGATCACATCGCCCGCCATGGTGAGGCAGCCTCCCTCCTTGCGGCGGCCGGCGTGCACTCCTACCTGGCCGTACCACTCGTGGCCCGGGGCGAAGTCCTCGGCGCCCTCGACCTCAAACGCACCCGGAACTCCGCGCCTTTCGATGACGACGACGCCGCCTTCGCCTCGGAGTTGGCCGCCCGAGCCGCTGTCTGCATCGACAACGCCCGCGGATACCAGGCCCAGCGCCACGCGGCCCTCACCCTCCAGCGCAGCCTGCTCCCTGAGCCTCCCTCGCACTTGCCGGGCCTGGACGTCGCCTGCCGCTACCAGCCCGCCGGGGTCACGAGCGAGATCGGCGGCGACTGGTATGACGCCATACCTCTGCAGGGGGACAAAACCGCCCTGGTCGTCGGGGACGTCATGGGCAGTGGCATCAACGCCGCCGCCACCATGGGCCAACTCCGCAGCACCGCCCGCGCGTTCGCTGAACTCGGCCTAGCCCCCGCAGAGGCCCTTCGTCACCTCGATCACCTGACCGAGGGCGTCGAGCAGACCATCACCACCTGCATCTACTGCGTCTACGACCCTCACCAGGGCACGTGCCAGATCTGCCTCGCCGGCCACCTGCCCCCCGCTCTCATGCGAGCCGGCCACGCGGCGCACCTGCTGGACATGCCCACCGGCGCACCGCTGGGCGTGGGCGGGGTCCCCTTCGAGGCCACCACCATCCCCTTCCGCCCCGGCGACGAACTGGTCCTCTACACCGACGGCCTGGTCGAAACCCGCAGCGAACCCATCGACGCCCGCCTGGACACCCTTCTCGACACCCTGACCGCGACCCGTGGGCACGACCTGGATGACACCTGCAACCGCATCCTGGAGATCCTGCGGCCGCCCGGCGGGGAGGACGACGTCGCCCTGCTCATCGCCCGAGCACAGGCTGACCAATCATAGGGAGGTTTCACGCGCCTGAACCGACGGCGAGTCCAGCCGTCGGCAGCACAGGCGTCAGGTGTGCAACACAAGCGGACCGGGTATCAGGGCAACTCCCCTCACTCCTTCAGACCGGTTGGGGCGTTACCCTCCTCGCTCCCCACCGTCGGGTGCGGTGGGCCCCCGCCAAGCGGCAGGCGGCGTAGATGGTGAACGAAATGGTCGTGACGTAGGGGCTGATGGGGATGCTGCTGCCGAGGGCGAGCAGGATGCCGCCCTCGATCGAGACCACGGCGAAGACCACGCTGAGCAGCGGAAGCAGCACCGGAGAGGCGGTGATGCGTGCGGCGGCGGCTGCCCGGGTCACGACGAGGGTCAGGACCAGCAGTGCGCCGACGACCTGCACCGAGAGGGCGACCGCCATCGAGGCCCGCGCACTGCAGTAGATAGCCCAGGCCCAGGCCCGCCGGGAGGGGGAACTCCGACAGCGCGCCGAGTTCGCCGCATCGCGGGCCGTCGGCGCCCGCTACATGACTTGTGGAAAGCCGTGTACCAGAAAGAGGGCTCGAAGCCGTTCGTGCGATGGTCGATGAAGGGACTTGCGTGCGGCGGGCCAGACGGCTGTCCGTCATTGCCGGTCACGAGTGGGCGGGGATTCAACTCACAGGCCAACGCCGCCCTGCACCGCATCGTCTTCACCCGCCTGCGCCACGACCCGTGCATCCAGGCGTACTACGAACGCCGCACCCAGGAGGGCAAGACCCGACGTGAGATCGTCCGCTGCCTCAAGCGATACGCAGCCCGCGAGGTCTTCAACCTGGTCAGAACGGTTTCCCGCACCCCTGCGTTATAGGGGCGTCCGTGATACGTGAGATGGTCTGACGCGTGAGTGAGACACCCCCGAACACCCTGCAATACCGCTTTGACGGGCCAGAAGACGCTCCGGTCCTGATCCTGGGTCCCTCACTGGGCACCACATGGCACATGTGGGATCGGCAGGTCCCCGAGCTGACGAAGCAGTGGCGGGTCTTCCGGTTCGACCTGCCCGGCCACGGCGGCGCCCCCGCCCACCCGGCCGGCTCGGTCGGCGAGCTGACGGCCCGGCTGCTGGTCACGCTGGACGCGCTCGGCGTGCAGCGCTTCGGGTACGCGGGCTGTGCCCTGGGCGGCGCGGTCGGCATCGAGCTGGCGCTGCGCCACCCGGAGCGGGTCGCCTCGCTCGCGCTGGTCGCGGCCTCGCCCCGGTTCGGCACCGCCGACGAGTTCCGGCAGCGCGGGGTGATCGTCCGCACGAACGGCCTCGACCCGATCGCCCGGACCGCGCCCGACCGCTGGTTCACCGGCGGGTTCGCCGCCGCGCAGCCCGCGATCACCGAGTGGGCGGTGCAGATGGTCCGCACCACCGACCCCGGCTGCTACATCGCCGCCTGCGAGGCCCTGGCCACGTTCGACGTGCGGCCCGAACTGGGCCGGGTGGGTGTGCCGACCCTCGTGCTGGTCGGCTCCGATGACCAGGTCACCGGCCCAGCCGAGGCCCGCACCCTGGTCGCCGGCATCCCGGACGCCCGGCTCGCGGTGGTCCCCGGCGCCTCCCACCTGGTGCCGGTCGAGCAGCCCGCCGCCGTCACCGACCTGCTGGTGCACCACTTCTCCACCGCCTGGCAGCAGCCCTTCGACACCGGCCAGACCGCCCTGCCGAGCGTCCCGGCCGTTCCGGTCCCGCTCGCGCCGCCGCAGCCGGCGCCGGTCGCGGAGATCGCCCCGGCCGCCGTACCGCTGGAGCCCGCCGGGCAGCCGGACCGGTACGAGACCGGGCTGAAGATCCGCCGGGAGGTGCTGGGCGACGCACATGTCGACCAGGTGCTGGCGCAGGCCGGCGAGTTCTCCGGGGACTTCCAGGAGTTCGTCACCCGCTACGCCTGGGGCGAGATCTGGGACCGGCCGGGCCTGGACCGCCGTACCCGCAGCTGCATCACGCTGACGGCGCTGGTCGCGGGCGGCCACCTGGAGGAGCTGGCCTTCCACACCCGGGCGGCCCTGCGCAACGGGCTCACCCCGGACGAGATCAAGGAAGTGCTGCTCCAGGCGGCCGTCTACTGCGGGGTACCGGCCGCGAACAGCGCGTTCCGGGTGGCCCAGCAGGTCATCCTCGAGGAGACCACACCCGCCGAGTGAGGCCTCGCGGGGCCTGACGCGGCAGGATGGGGAGCCATGAAGCTCACGAAGATGTCCCACGCCTGTGTCCGCCTCGAGAAGGAGGGGCGGACGCTCGTCATCGATCCCGGCGGGTTCAGCGAGCAGGACGCGGCGGCCGGCGCGGACGCGATCCTGGTCACGCACGAGCACCCGGACCACTTCGACGAGGGCCGGCTGCGGGCCGCACTGGAGGCGAACCCGGCCGCGGAGATCTGGACGCTGAGGTCCGTCGCCGACCAGATCACCGCGGCCTTCCCGGGCCGCGTGCACACCGTCGGCCACGGCGACACCTTCTCCGCCGCGGGCTTCGATGTGCGGGTCCACGGTGAACTGCACGCCGTGATCCACCCGGACATCCCGCGCATCACCAACGTCGGCTATCTGGTCGACGGCGGCAAGGTCTTCCACCCCGGCGACGCCCTCACCGTCCCGGAGCAGCAGGTGGAGACGCTGCTGCTCCCGGTGATGGCCCCCTGGAGCAAGATCGCCGAGGTGATCGACTACGTCCGCGAGGTCAAGCCGCAGCGCGCCTACGACGTCCACGACGCGCTGCTCACCGACCTCGCCCGCCCGATCTACGACCGCCAGATCGGCACGCTGGGGGGCACCGACCACCAGCGGCTCACCCCCGGGGCGTCGGCGCAGGTCTGAGGGCGCGGACCGGCGTTGTCAGAGCCGCCAGGTAGTTTGTGAGGCATGCGCATCGCTACCTGGAACGTGAACTCGATCACCGCCCGCCTTCCGCGGCTGCTGGCCTGGCTGGAGAGCAGCGGCACCGACGTGCTCTGCCTCCAGGAGGCCAAGATCGCCGAGGAGCAGTTCCCGTTCGACCAGCTGCGCGAGCTGGGCTACGAGGCGGCGGTCCACGCGACCGGCCGGTGGAACGGCGTGGCGGTGCTCTCCCGGGTCGGCATCGAGGACGTGGTGCGGGGCCTGCCCGGTGACCCGGGCTACGACGGCCTGACCGAGCCGCGGGCCATCTCGGCGACCTGCGGCCCGGTCCGCGTCTGGTCGGTGTACGTGCCCAACGGCCGTGAGGTCGGCCACCCGCACTACGCGTACAAGCTCCAGTGGTTCGAGGCCCTGAGGGCAGCGGTGTACGGCGACGCGCAGGGCAGCCGCCCGTTCGCCGTGCTGGGCGACTACAACGTGGCGCCGACCGACGACGACGTCTTCGACCCGGCCGCCTTCGAGGGCGCCACGCACGTGACCCCCGCCGAGCGCGCCGCCCTCGCCGCCCTGCGCGAGGCCGGTCTGCACGACGTCGTCCCCCGCCCGCTCAAGTACGAGCGCCCCTTCACCTACTGGGACTACCGCCAGTTGTGCTTCCCGAAGAACCGCGGCATGCGCATCGACCTGGTGTACGGCAACGAGCCCTTCGCCCAGGCCGTCAAGGACGCCTACGTCGACCGTGAGGAGCGCAAGGGCAAGGGCGCCTCCGACCACGCGCCGGTGGTGGTCGACCTCGACGTGTGATGCCACGCTGGGTCCATGAACATTCCGTTCCTGGGCCATCGGCACAAGAAGGGCGGTCACGCGGCGCTCCGCGCCGACCCCGAGTCGGTCGCCGCGCTGCTGTCCGAGTGCGAACTGCTCCGCTCGCAGGCGGCCCAGGCGGGCGTCCGCCTCGACGACACCCCGGCCTCGCTGGAGGCCCTGGACCAGATGGTCCCGCGCTGGCGCGACGACACCGAGATCCTGCCCTGGCTGGGCAACGACGCCGGGCTGTACCTGGGCACGGTCGTGGTGCGCACCGTGCCCGGCGCCGCCTGGGAGATCCGCTCCGACGGCGAGCCCGTGGTGCGCCTCGCCTCCGGCCGTGAGGTCGAGGTGGTGCCGGCCGGGCAGGAGTGGGCGGCGAGCGGCGCCCCCGAGCTGTCCCAGCTGTACGCGGAGATCGCCGAGGCCTGACTGTGCGACCCGCCCCAACACCCACGGAATCACCCCGTTGACGTAAATACGGCTAATGCCCGAAAAGTGCGTGTCGCCCGTCAGGTCCGCTGCCGTCTGGATAGTTTGCGGCAACCACGACACGGCTGAGAGTGGGTAGGGCTGCGTATGGCCGTCGATCCGTTGATCGAACTGCGGAACGTCAACAAGTACTACGGGGAGCTGCATGTCCTCAGGGACATCGACCTCACCGTCGGCAAGGGGGAGGTGGTCGTGGTCATCGGCCCCTCGGGGTCGGGCAAGTCGACGCTCTGCAGGACGATCAACCGGCTGGAGACCATCGCTTCCGGCACCATCACGCTCGACGGGCAGCCGCTGCCCGAGGAGGGCAAGGCCCTCGCCCGGCTCCGCGCCGAGGTCGGCATGGTCTTCCAGTCCTTCAACCTCTTCGCCCACAGGACGGTCCTGCAGAACGTCTCCCTCGCCCAGGTCAAGGTCCGCGGACGGAAGAAGGACGACGCCGACCGCCGCTCCAGGGAACTCCTGGACCGGGTGGGCCTGCTGAACCAGGCCGGCAAGTTCCCGGCGCAGCTCTCCGGCGGCCAGCAGCAGCGCGTGGCCATCGCCCGTGCCCTCGCCATGGAACCCAAGGCGATGCTCTTCGACGAGCCCACCTCCGCCCTCGACCCGGAGATGGTCAACGAGGTGCTGGAGGTCATGCGGCAGCTCGCCCGGGACGGCATGACCATGATCGTCGTGACTCATGAGATGGGCTTCGCCCGCGCCTCCGCCAACCGCGTCGTCTTCATGGCCGACGGACGGATCGTCGAGGACCGCAGCCCGGAGGCGTTCTTCACCCACCCGAGCAGCGAGCGCGCCAAGGACTTCCTCTCCAAGATCCTCAAGCACTGACCCGGGGGAGTGCGACCCGTGTTGCGTACCACCCGTGTGCCCCGCGCCCTGGGCGCCGCCCTTGTCGGCGTCCTCGCCCTGCTCGCCACCGGCTGCGGCAAGGGCGGCAGCCCGCCCGTCAAGGGCCCGGCAACCGAGAAGCTCCCGGACTACCAGGTGGCGCAGGGCTTCAGCCTGCCCGCCTCCCGGACCTGGGCCCGCGCCAGGAAGCGCGGCTACTTCGTCGTCGGCGCCAAGGAGGACCAGCCCTACCTCGGGGAGAAGGATCCGGCGACCGGCACGTACTCCGGCTTCGACATCGAGATCGCCAGGATGATGTCCGCCTCCCTCGGCTTCCCGCCGAAGACGATCCGCTTCCGCACCATCGCCTCCGCCAACCGCGAGACGGCCCTGCAGAACGGCCAGATCGACTACTACGTCGGCACTTACACCATCAACCCGGGCCGCAAGAAGCTCGTCGGCTTCGCCGGCCCCTACTACCTGGCGGGCCAGTCCCTGCTGGTCCGCACGGACGAGGACGACATCCACGGCCCTCAGGACCTCGCCGGCAAACGCGTCTGCTCGGCGGCGGGTTCCACGCCGTACCAGCGCATCAGGACCGGCTACCCGAGGGCGGTCCTGGTCGCGTACGACACCTACTCCGTCTGCGTCGACAATCTCCTCACCTACCAGGTCGACGCCGTCACCACCGACGACGCCATCCTCATCGGATACGCGGCCAAGGTCCCCGACGAGCTGAAGGTCGTCGGCAGGCCGTTCTCGAAGGAGCCCTACGGCATCGGCGTCCCGCACGGCGACAACGTCCTGCGCTTCGCCCTCGACGACGCCCTCCGGGCCCGGGAGAAGAACGGCGACTGGAAGAAGGCGTACGACGCCACGCTCGGCCTGTCCGGCGTGCCCGCACCCCACCCGCCCGCCATCGACCGCTACCCGGCGAGCTGAGCGAGGACGGCATGAACGTACTGACGGACAACTTCTCCACCTACCGGCAGGGTTTCCTCGGCACGGTCGAACTGACCGTCTACGCCTCCCTGCTGGCGCTGGCCCTCGGCTTCCTGATGGCGTCCTTCCGGGTCGCCCCCGTCGGCTCCCTGCGCGTCTTCGGCACGGTATGGGTCGCCGTGCTGCGCAACACCCCGCTCACCCTGCTGTTCTTCGCGGTGCTGCTCGGCCTGCCCCGGTTCGGACTCGTGCTGCCCTTCAAGGTGTTCGCGGTCCTCGCCCTCGGCTGCTACACCTCGGCGTTCATCTGCGAGGTGCTGCGCTCCGGCATCAACACCGTGCCCCGAGGGCAGGGCGAGGCGGCCCGCAGTCTCGGCATGACCTTCGCGCAGACCCTGAACCTGGTCGTACTGCCGCAGGCGTTCCGGTCCGTGATCCCGCCCGTCGGCTCCACGCTCATCGCGCTCGCCAAGAACTCCGCGATCGCCGGGGCGTTCAGCGTCGCCGAACTGCTCGGCACCTACAAGACCATCAACGAGCTGGGCTACAACATCGTCTGGACCTTCGTCTGGATCGCCCTCGGATACCTGATCATCACGCTCGCCATCAGCGCCCTGTTCAACGTGCTGGAACGGACGTGGGGAGTGGCCCGATGACCGGCGCCGACGCACTCTACGACGTCCCGGGCCCGCGCACCCGGCAACGGCATTTCGCCTATGGTGTCCTGTCCACCGCCGTCCTCCTCGCCCTCGTCGGCTGGGTCCTGTATCTCCTGTTCGACACCGGGCAGTTCACGTACACCAAGTGGATGCCGTTCGGGTACCAGGGCATCCAGGAACTGCTGCTGCGCGGGCTCGGCAACACCCTCAAGGCGTTCGCGCTCGCGGCCGTCCTCTCCCTCGCCCTCGGCGGACTGCTCGCCACCGGACGGCTGTCGGACCACCGGCCGGTGCGCTGGCTGGCCACACTCCTCGTGGAGTTCTTCCGCGCCATGCCCGTCCTGGTGATGATCTTCTTCATCTTCGTGGCACTGAAGGTGCAGCCGCTGCCCGCCCTGGTCGCCGGACTCACCCTCTACAACGGCTCGGTGCTCGCCGAGGTCTTCCGCTCCGGCGTGAACGCCGTCGAACGCGGCCAGCACGAAGCCGCGTTCGCGCTCGGCATGCGCAAGAGCCAGGTCATGGCGCACGTCCTCGTCCCACAGGCCGTACGGGCCATGCTGCCCGCCATCATCAGCCAGTTGGTGGTCGCGCTGAAGGACACCTCCCTCGGTTTCCTCATCACCTACGAGGAGTTCCTCCACGCCGGGAAGCTCATCGCCTCGAACCTCGACTACGATTTGCCGTTCATCCCTGTGGTGATGGTGATCTCGCCGATCTACATCGGGATGTGCATGCTGCTCTCGTGGTTCGCCGGCTGGGTGTCCCGCCGTGAGCAGCGCAGTCCCAAGACCGAGGCCGTGGCGGTCGCCACGGCCGGACCTGGGGCGCCGCTGCCGGGTGGGGAGCCCCCCACGGCCCCGAGACCGTAAGGGGGCGGCAGTCCACACGGGCCAGGCTCGTCCGGCGGCAGCCGGAGATCACTGCTCGCGCACGGGGACGGACACGTACGACGGGTCGTCCGAGGGCGAGGAGAAGGTCAGCTGCGCGCCGGACGGGTTGTGCTCGATGTACAGCGGGTCGACCGTGTCGACCACCAGTGCGAGGCGGTGTCCGGCGGGGACGTCGTAGGCCGTGGAGAACAGGTCCAGGTCGACGTCGAACGACTCGCCGGGCGTCCGCCCGTGCCAGGTGTAGGGCGCGTGGGTGACCAGTTTGCCGATGCCGAGCGCCCCCACGTCGTACAGGTAGGCGACGAAAGTGCCGCTCTCCTTGGTCGGGGTGAGCGTGGTGTGCAGGCTCGCCGTGCCGCGTACCCGCTGGGCGCTGCCGTACCGCTCCGACTGCCACACCGCCGCCCAGCGGCGCGGCAGCAGCGGCATCGAGGCGATCGGCGGCAGCTGTGCGATCTGGTCGAGGATGCTGGAGAGGAGGACGATTCCGCCGTCCGCGCCGGAGTCGATGTTCGCGTGGATGGTGGGGGAGCCCCCGAGCGCGATCTTCCTGCGGGTGGCACCGACCGACTTCCAGTCCGGGTAGCCCTCGTATCCCCCCGCGCTACGGGACTTCAGCTGGACCGGCTGCTCACGGTCGATGCCGTTCTCGCTGCCCCTGAGATAGTGGTCGAACCAGCGCTCGGTGTCCGTCCACACGTCGTTGGGCAGCCCGAACAGGCCGGTCAGCTCGGCGGTCGCGTGGTCTCCGGGGCGCAGCTCCAGCCGCTTGGGCCCGGCCAGCTTCTCGTAGAAGTCGGCGTACTGGTTCGCCGGGAAGACCGTGTCACCCCAGGCGTTGGCCAGCATCACCGCGGCGCCGTTGCTGTTCAGCTGGTCGACATAGGTCATGACGGAACGTTTCCGCCCCCAGTCGATCATCTCCTGTTCCTTGGACAGGTCCGAGGAGTACAGGTTGTCGAAGATGGCCCGCAGTTCGGGGCTCTCGCGGCCGGTGACGGTGGCGGCGCCGTCCAGGACGGCCGCCGCCTGGACGTGCTGGGTGCGACCCGAGTAGATCGAGGCGATCAGGTCCGCCCAGCCGCTGAGCGCGGCCACGGCCTTGACGCGCTTGTCGTGGGCGGCGGTGAGCAGGCTGATCCCGGCGCCGTACGAGACACCCGCCATGCCGATGTGCCGCGGATCGGCCGGGGTGTGTGCGAGAGCCCAGTCAATGACCTTGGAGGCGTCCGCTACGTCGGGCGGACCGGCCACTTCTATCTGGCCGCCGGACTGCCAGAAGCCGCGCACGTTGTAGGTGAGCACCACATAGCCGGAGTCGGCGAGCTTCTGGGCCTGCGCGAGGTACTCGACCTGTGGCAGGCCCCAGCTCGTGGGCAGCACGATGAGCGGGTAGCCGCGTGAGCCGTCGGCGCCGGCGGGCGTGAGGACGTTGGCCTTCAGTACGGTGCCGCCGTCACCGGGGATGTCGACGAAACGGACGGACGGGGCGGCCTCGGCGGCTGGCGCCAGGCCGACGACGGTGCCGGCGATCAGCGCCGCCGAGACGGCTGCGGAGGCGGTGGTGCGCAGAGCGGTGCGACCATGTCCCATGGGTCACTCCTTCACTCGTGTCAGTGCAAAGTGACCCGACGGTAACCGCGCCCCCTTACCGCAGGTAACCCGTCGGTAAGTTACGTACGGGTAAAGATTATTGAAGCGTCATTCGTTGCCGGCGGCAGCGGGCTCCGGCAGGGGCGTCTGCGCCGCCCGGGTCACGTCCGCCACCAGCTCGACCACATCCGGGCCGTATGCCTCCGAGTTGACCACCTTCAGCAGCAGGACGAAGGGACCGCCGCCGTACTTGCGGGCCAGCCGCTCGTGGTGGCGGGCGAGATAGCGGGTGGCGGCCTGGTTGGTGATGGCACGCTGACCGCAGAACAGGAACACCGGGCGGGTGTCGCGCCGTCCGCCCGCGGTGAGCCGGGCGAGCAGCGCGTATTCGCTCCGCCCGCCCTCCATGCGGTAGTCGTTCCCGCCGATCCGGAAAGCGCCGAGGTCCGGGCCGGCTTCGGCCTCGACGTTCACGTGCACGCCCGGCAGCAGCGAGGACAGGTGGGCCGCCATCCGGCGGTTCGAGGCGGGACCGCCGAGACAGAACTCCGTGCGCTCGCCGAACCCCTGCCGGGCGGCGTCGTGCGCCACCACCTGAGCGTGCGCGTTGCAGTCCTTGATGAGGGCGGAGAGTTCCAGCAGGGCGAACACGTCGTGCCGCATCACCGACAGCTCCGGCCCGCCCGCGTTGCGGTTGACCACCAGCAGCGACTCGGAATGGTCCGGCAGGCCGAAGAACTCCTGCTTGCGCCGCAGTCTGCGCCGCCACAGGTAGGTGCGGGCGACCCAGCCGAGCGAGGCGGAGACACCCGCCGCTATGACGCCCAGGACGATGTTGCGCACGTCGTCGTTCATGGCCGCGCATGCTAGCGGGCGCTCCCGACGGCTACGTACCCGTGTTCGGTGTGTGACGTTCGTGTGGCAGGGCACCGAGGCGTACTGTCGGTACTACGGCGATCTGGTTACGCTGCGCGGACGGTTCCGATGGGAGGTACGGATGGGTCGTCCTGGTACGCGGAAGCTGGCGGTTCTGGCGGTCTCGGCCGCCGTGGTGTCGCTGGGGGCGGCACCACCCACCACGACAACGAGCCGGACGGCCCCCAAGGTTCCCGTGGCCGTCGGCTACGGCGGCGCCGTCGCCAGCGTCGACGCGGACGCCTCCGCCGCCGGCATCGAGGTGCTGAGACACGGCGGCAACGCGGTCGACGCGGCCGTCGCCACCGCCGCCGCGCTGGGCGTCACCGAGCCGTACTCCGCCGGCGTCGGCGGAGGCGGCTACTTCGTCTACTACGACGCCAGGTCCCGCACCGTGCACACCATCGACGGCCGCGAGACCGCACCGCTCTCCGCCGACTCCGACCTGTTCACGGAGAACGGCAAGCCGCTCGCCTTCGCCGACGCCGTCAGCAGCGGACTGAGCGTCGGTACACCGGGCACGCCCGCCACCTGGCAGACGGCGCTGGACGAGTGGGGCAGCAAGAAGCTCGGCACCGTCCTGAAGCCGGCCGAGCGGATCGCCCGCAACGGCTTCACGGTGGACGACACCTTCCGCTCCCAGACCGCGTCCAACGAGACACGGTTCCGCTACTTCCCGGACACCGTGAAGCTGTTCCTGCCGAACGGACGGCTCCCCGTCGTCGGCTCCACCCTCAAGAACCCCGCACTCGCCCGCACCTACGAGGAGCTGGGTCGCAAGGGCATCGGCGCGATCTACCGCGGAGACATCGGCGACGACATCGTCAAGACGGTCGAACACCCGCCCGTGGACCCCGCCTCGGGCTGGAACGCCCGCCCCGGCAAGCTGGCCGAGAAGGACCTCGCCGTCTACCGCGCCAAGCTCCAGGCGCCCACCAGGACCTCCTACCGCGGCCTGAACGTGTACTCCATCGCGCCCTCCTCCTCGGGGGGTACGACGGTCGGCGAGGCACTCAACATCCTGGAGGGCACGGGCCTTCCGAAGGTGAGCGAGGTGCAGTACCTGCACCACTTCATCGAGGCGAGCCGCATCGCCTTCGCCGACCGTGGGCGCTGGGTCGGCGACCCCGCCTTCGAGGACGTACCGACCAAGCAGCTGCTGTCGCAGCGGTTCGCCGACTCGCGCGCCTGCCTGATCAAGGACGACGCGGTGCTCACCAGCCCGCTCGCCCCCGGCGACCCCCGTCACCCGGCGGCCTGCGGCAAGGGCGGCACGGCGGCCCCGACGACGTACGAGGGCGAGAACACCACCCACCTGACCGTGGCCGACAAGTGGGGCAACGTCGTCGCCTACACGCTCACCATCGAGCAGACCGGCGGCAGCGGCATCACCGTGCCCGGCCGGGGCTTCCTGCTCAACAACGAGCTGACCGACTTCTCCTTCACCCCGGCCAACCCGGCCGTCCACGACCCGAACCTGCCCGGCCCGGGCAAGCGGCCGCGCTCGTCGATCTCGCCCACGATCGTCCTGGACCGGCACAACCGGCCCGTGGTGGCGCTCGGCTCGCCCGGCGGCGCGACCATCATCACCACCGCGCTGCAGACGCTCACCGGGTTCCTGGACCGGCGCCTGCCGCTGGTCGACGCGATCGCCGCGCCCCGAGCCAGTCAGCGCAACGCGGCCCAGACCGAAGTCGAACCGGCCCTCTACAACAGCGACGTGAGGTCGCAGTTGGAGGCCATCGGGCACAGGTTCAAACTGAACCCCGAGATCGGCGCGGTGACCGGCGTGCAGCGGCTGCCGAACGGCAAGTGGCTGGCCGCCGCCGAGAAGGTACGGCGCGGCGGCGGCTCGGCGATGGTGGTGGACCCGGCGCCGTAGCCATACGTGACTGCCCCCCGGTGTCCGGGCGTCCGGACACCGGGGGGCGTGCATGTTCACGGTTCCCGGTGCGCGGTGCGGGTGACCCGGTCACCGCAGTGTGGGCAGCCGGGTCACAGCTCCGGTGCGGGCGGCCCGGCTTCCCCCGTGCGGAAGTCCAGCCGCCCGTCCCGCACGTCCACCGTGACCCGGCTGCCTTCGGAGATCGTGCCGTTCAACAGCAGCCGGGACAGCCGGTTGTCCACCTCCCGCTGGATGGTGCGGCGCAGTGGCCGGGCGCCGTACTCCGGCTGGTAGCCGCGCTCGGCGAGCCAGTCCACGGCTGCGGCCGTGAACTCGACCCGGACGCCCTGCCCGTCCAGCAGCCGCCGGGTGCCCTCCAGCAACAGGTCGGTGATCTGCCGCAGTTGCTCGCTCGTCAGCTGGCGGAAGACCACGATCTCGTCGATGCGGTTGAGGAACTCCGGCCGGAAGTGCTCGCGCAGCGGCCGCAGGATCTGTTCGCGCCGCGCCTCCTCGTCGGCCTCCGTGCCGCCCGGCCCGAACCCGATCCCGGCACCGCGCCGGGTGATCGCCTCGGAACCGAGGTTGCTGGTCATCACGATGACCGTGTTGGTGAAGTCCACGGTCCGGCCCTGGGAGTCGGTCAGGCGGCCGTCGTCGAGGACCTGGAGCAGGATGTTGAAGACGTCGGGGTGCGCCTTCTCCACTTCGTCCAGCAGCAGCAGCGAGTACGGGTGCCTGCGCACCACCTCGGTGAGCTGCCCGGCCTCCTCGTGGCCGACGTACCCGGGTGGGGCGCCGACCAGCCGGGAGACCGTGTGCCGCTCCTGGTACTCGCTCATGTCCAGGCGGACCATGCGGTCCTCGCTGCCGAACAGGGCCTCGGCGAGCGCCCGGGCCAGTTCCGTCTTGCCGACGCCCGTCGGGCCGAGGAAGAGGAAACTGCCGATCGGCCGGCTGGGGCTCGACAGCCCCGCGCGGGAACGCAGTACGGCCTCGGCGACGACGGCGACCGCCTCCTCCTGGCCGACGACCCGCTGGTGCAGGTGCTCCTCCAGGCCGAGCAGCCGCTCCTTCTCCTCCTGGGTCAGCCGGCTGACCGGAATGCCGGTCCGCCGGGACACCACCTCGGCGATGGCCTCCGCGGTCACCTCCAGGTCCAGCCCCTCGTCGGCCTTCCCGTCACCGCCCGCCTCGACGATCCGCTGCTTCAACTCGCCGATCCGGTCGCGCAGCTGTTTCGCCTGCTCGTAGTCCTCGTCGGCGACCGCCTGATCCTTGTCCCGGACCAGCTGCTCGACCTCGCGCTCCATCGCGCGCACGTCCGTGCCCTTCGTCCGGGCACCGAGCCGGACCCGCGCGCCCGCCTGGTCGATCAGGTCGATCGCCTTGTCCGGCAGCCGGCGGTCGGTGAGGTACCGGTCCGACAGCTCCACGGCGGCGACCAGTGCCTCGTCGGTGTAGCGGATCTGGTGGTGCGCCTCGTACCGGTCGCGCAGACCCCGCAGGATCTCGATCGTGTCCTCGACGGTCGGCTCGGGCACCAGGACCGGCTGGAACCGGCGGGCCAGCGCCGCGTCCTTCTCGATCCGGCGGAACTCCTCCAGCGTGGTCGCGCCCACGATGTGCAGCTCGCCCCGCGCGAGCGCGGGCTTGAGGATGTTGCCGGCGTCCATCGCGCCGCCCTCGCCGCCGGAACCCGCGCCCACGACGGTGTGCAGCTCGTCGATGAACACGATCAGCCGGTCGGACTGGGCGCGGATCTCCTCCACGATGTTGTTCAGGCGCTCCTCGAAGTCGCCCCGGTACCGGGTGCCGGCCACGACCCCGGTCAGGTCCAGGGCGACCACCCGCCGCCCGGCCAGCCCGTCCGGCACGTCCCCGTCGGCGATCAGCTGCGCGAGCCCCTCCACGATGGCCGTCTTGCCGACGCCCGCGTCACCGATGAGCACCGGGTTGTTCTTGCCGCGCCGCGACAGCACCTCGATGGTCTGCTCGATCTCCGTGTCCCGGCCGATGACCGGGTCGACCCGGCCCTGCCGGGCCAGCTCGGTCAGATCGCGGCCGTACTTGTCCAGGGTGGGCGTGGAGGTCGGCCGCGGCCGCTCCGGGCGGGCCTGCGTGCTCTCCGGGGCCTCGGGCGGCAGTGAGCCCGCCGAGAAGCGGGCCGCGTTCAGGATGTGACCGGCCGCGGAGTCCGGGTTCGAGGCCAGCGCGCTCAGCACGTGCTCCGGACCGATGTACCCGGCGCCGCTCGCCCGCGCCATGTCGTGCGCGTCCAGCAGGGCCCGCTTGACGGCCGGGGTCAGCGACAGCGAGGTCGGCGGCGGCACCTCGCCCGGCGGATGCCGGACCGGGCCGGCCCGGCCGTCGATCTCCGTCGCGAGCGAGTCCGGGTCGGCGCCCGCCCGGCTCAGCAGACTGCGGGTGGGCTCGGTGGCCAGCGCCGCGCGCAGCAGGTGCTGGGTGTCCAGATCCCGGCTGCCGTGCTCGGCGGCGTACTGGGCGGCCCCTCTGACCAGCTCCCGGGCCGGCTGGCTGAGCAGACGGCCGATGTCGATGTGGCGGGCGCCGTGCGCTCCGCTCGGGACACCGCCGAAAAAGCGGGCCATGAATTCACCGAAGGGGTCAGGAGGGTAGCCGTTGGTCATGGCGTTGCTTTCCTTCGCTGACGACTGGCTCCGCCGGGTAACCCTGGTGGGGCTGTTCATGCCCCACGATGACACGATCCGTTGGGGCGGGCATGTCCGCCCACCGGGGTGGGGGCGCCTGTCCGGTGGGCGGGCGCGGGTCGCGTCGTGGCTGGTCGCGCCCACCGCGGCGGAGCCGCATGCCGACACGGCCCCGCGCCCCTTCAGGTCGGCACGCGTGCCGTGAGGATCCTGGGACCCGCATCCGTGATCGCCACGGTGTGCTCGACGTGGGCCGCTCGGGAGCCGTCAGCCGTACGCAGGGTCCAGCCGTCGCCCGCCGTGAGGTAGGCGTCCGTGCCGCTCGCGATCACCATGGGCTCGATGGCGATGACCATGCCGGGGCGGAGCGGGAGGCCGCGGCCCGGGCGGCCCTCGTTCGGAACCTCGGGGTCCTCGTGCATACGGCGGCCGACGCCGTGGCCGCCGAAGCCGTGCGGGATGCCGTAGCCGGCCGTACGGCACACCCGGCCGATCGCGTGCGCGATATCGCCGATGCGGTGGCCGGCCCGGGCCGCCTCGACGCCCGCCGCCAGCGCGCGCTCGGCGGCGTCGATCAGCCGGAGGTCCGCCGGGCGCGGGCGGCCCACCACGAAGCTGATCGCCGAGTCGCCGACCCAGCCGTCCAGTTCGGCGCCGCAGTCGATGGAGACCAGATCGCCGTCACGGAGCCGATGGCCGGTCGGGATTCCGTGCACGATCGCGTCGTTGACCGAGGCGCAGATCACCGCCGGGAAGGGGGTCGGGGCGAAGGAGGGGCGGTAGCCGAGGAACGGCGAGGACGCCCCGGCCGCGCGCAGCACCTCCCGCGCCACCTCGTCCAGCTCCAGCAGGGAGACGCCGACGCGCGCGGCCTCCCGTACGGCCGTCAGGGCTTGCCCGACGACCCGGCCCGCCGCGTGCATCGCGTCGATCGATGTGTCCGTCTTCAACTCCACCATGCCAATTACTATACCGGTATTTAAATGGGGGGTGAGGGCCGGTATTAGAATGGGCCGCATGGTGCGCACCCCTCTCACCCCCGCCGAACGCGAACGCGGTGAACGGCTCGGGCGGCTTCTGCGTGAGGCGCGCGGTGGCCGGAGCATGGCCGAGGTCGCCGCCGAGGCCGGCGTCTCGGCCGAGACGCTGCGCAAGATCGAGACGGGGCGGGCGCCGACTCCGGCGTTCTTCACGGTGGCCGCGCTGGCCGCGGTGCTCGGCCTGTCGATGGACGAACTCGTCGCGCGGTGCGCGCTGGTGGCCGCCTGAGACGCCGGTACGGGGGTCACGGCGCGCGCAACGGTCGGGATCCGGCAATGAGCCGTCCGCACGCTGCCGGAAAACTGTGCGTAGCAGGGTCGTAACACAACTGGTGTTGCCTACCGACCGGAGTGCTGGCGGGTGGGCGGGAGCTGGGCGATGGCGGTGGATCAAGTCCCCGGTCGGGTACGGGAGTTCGTGAGCTACCTGGAAAGCCTCATGGCGCGCCTCGACCCGGGCGGGGGCTGGTGCGGGGTCTTCTGGCAGCGCGACCCCGAGGGCATGCGGGCATGCCTGGACGGGCGCGAGGTGCCGCCGTGGGACGTGGTGGAGGCGCTGCTTCAGGACCTCGGCGCGGCGTACGGCCCCGCCGCCGCGGCGACCGAACGGCGACGGGCCGGCGCGCTGCACGTCGCCGCGATCACGGCGTACGACGCACGTCCCGGCGCCCGGGACGCCCTGGTCGACCGCCTCGACGTCATGCTCCGCGAGCAGCGGTACGCCGCCGAACGGCAGGCCGAACTGACCCGCCTGCTGGCGGCGCCGGGCTCTCGCGAAGAGGCCGAGTCCCTCCGCCTCGACCTCACCTGGGCCCACGACGACCACGAGCGCGCCACCGCCCGCTGCGCCGAAATCCAAGCCCGGATGGCGGAGTTGGACCGCCGTGCGAGGGACGGCCG
The DNA here is from genome assembly GCF_040613075.1 of Streptomyces sp. NPDC006314. NCBI lineage: Bacteria > Bacillati > Actinomycetota > Actinomycetes > Kitasatosporales > Streptomycetaceae > Streptomyces > Streptomyces sp. NPDC006314. The sequence goes on from NZ_JBEXRL010000011.1 coordinate 22,349, forward strand.
GCTCGGCGCCCCGGAAGCCCCCACCGGCCGGCCGGACTCCGCCGCGCAGGCGTGCCAGGCCAACCCGGCCCACCAAGGCGCAGACCCTGCCCAGGCCGCACAGCCGGGGCACTCCGCGCACGCGCACCAAGCCGGCCCGGTTCATCGAGCGGCGGATGCTGCCCAGGCCGCACAGCCGGGGCGCTCCGCGCACGCCTACCAAGCGGCGCAACCCGCCCCGGCCGCACCAGCCCATCAACCGGTGCAGCCCGCCCGAGAGGTCCCGGCCGCCCAGGTGTCCTACCGCGCATCGGCCCTGGCTGGACCGTCCGCCCCGCCTGCCGCTGCAGCCGCCCTCGATCCCGCCGGGCCATCCGCCCCGGCCGCCCAGGTGCCCTACGGTGCCGCCTCCCTCGCACGCTCTGACGCCCCGCCTCCCGCTCCCGCCAAACCCCGCAAACGCCGTCGTGGCAGTGCCAGGTTCGCCGGGATGGCCGAGGACGAGACCGCTCCCGTGGCCGTCTCGCGGGCGCCCGAGCCCGCCGGTGGGCGTCGCACGCCGCGTGGAGCCCGGTTCGCCGGGGCCGCGTCGTCGGCCGAAGTCGTGCCGGCCCCCGTCGAGGCGGTGGACGACGGGGTGGGCGAGGCGGTCGACGGGGCCGTGGCGCGGCTGGCGCGGCTGCGGGCCGACGGGCGCAGCGGAGAAGCGCACGCGCTGCTGGTGGAGGCCACGTGGTGGCCCCCCGCCCGCTTCCCGCTGCTCGCGAACGCCCTGCACCGGGCCGGGCTCGGTGCCGACTGGGTCACGCTGCTGTGGGAGGCCGCCTCGCTGCCGGCCGAGCGGCTGGTCGCCGCCGCCGACGCGCTCGCCGCGGCGGGGCGGGGCGCTGACGGGCAGCAGATGCTGCGGCAGGGCGTGGCGCGCCCGGCGGAGCAGATCGGCGCCGCCGTGCTGAGCCTGGACGACGAGGGCCGCCGGCGCGAGGCGCGGGCGCTGCTGGACGCCTACGTGTCCGTCCGCACCCCGGAGGAGGCCGCCCGCAGCGTCGCCGCCGACCCGGGCCGCCTCGTACCCCTGCTGCTGGAGGCCGCGCACACCGTCTCCGACGAACGGTACTGGGACCTCGTACACGCCCTGCGGGTCGCCGGGCACGCGACGTGACCACGATTGATGCCACCGATTCCGTGCCCCGTCCTCCGCGACCGCCGGTTCAGGGGCCGGGACACCGCGCGACCGGCCCCCGAGGCGGGCCGTAAGCGCTCTGTGATGCAGGGCTCACCTACCGCGGCCGCCCCTCCGTGATCTCGTCCCGATGTGCCCGGATCCGCCCCCGTGACCGGTCTTCCGCTCACCCGCAGGAGTGTGAAACGTGATCGACTCCGCGGGTTGGCGACGATGGTCTTGGCAAGGGCCGCCCGGAGGCTTACTTTCGTCCCTCTACGACCTGCTCTACGGGCGTAGAGGCTCTTACGTCGTGTCGAAGGAGCAGCTCATGGCCAACGTCGTCCGCGCCGCTCTGGTCCAGGCCACCTGGACCGGCGACACCGAGTCCATGGTGGCGAAACACGAGGAGCACGCCCGCGAGGCGGCCCGCCGGGGCGCGAAGATCATCGGGTTCCAGGAAGTCTTCAACGCCCCCTACTTCTGTCAGGTGCAGGAACCGGAGCACTACCGCTGGGCCGAACCGGTGCCCGACGGTCCGACCGTCCGACGGATGCGGGAGCTCGCGCGCGAGACCGGCATGGTCATCGTCGTCCCGGTCTTCGAGGTCGAACAGTCCGGTTTCTACTACAACACCGCCGCCGTGATCGACGCCGACGGGACCTACCTCGGCAAGTACCGCAAGCATCACATCCCCCAGGTGAAGGGCTTCTGGGAGAAGTACTACTTCAAGCCCGGCAACCTGGGCTGGCCCGTCTTCGACACCGCCGTCGGCAAGGTCGGCGTCTACATCTGCTACGACCGGCACTTCCCGGAGGGCTGGCGGCAACTGGGGTTGAAGGGAGCCCAGCTGGTCTACAACCCCTCCGCCACGCACCGCGGCCTGTCCGCCCATCTCTGGCAGTTGGAGCAGCCCGCCGCGGCCGTCGCCAACGAATACTTCATCGCCGCCATCAACCGGGTGGGGCAGGAGGAGTACGGCGACAACGACTTCTACGGCACGAGCTACTTCGTCGACCCGCGCGGGCAGTTCGTCGGCGAGGTGGCGAGCGACACGAGCGAAGAGCTCCTCGTCCGCGACCTCGACTTCGACCTCGTCGAGGCAGTGCGGCAGCAGTGGGCCTTCTACCGCGACCGCCGCCCCGACGCCTACGAAGGGCTGGTACAGCCGTGAACGACCTCTACTCCCGCCACCGGGGCGTCCTGCCCGACTGGCTCGCCCTCTACTACGACGACCCGCTCGAGATCACCCACGGCGAGGGACGGCACGTCTGGGACTCCGCCGGAAACAGGTACCTCGACTTCTTCGGCGGCATCCTGACCACCATGACCGCCCACGCGCTGCCCGAGGTGACCAAGGCGGTGAGCGAGCAGGCCGGCCGGATCATCCACTCCTCGACCCTCTACCTCAACCGGCCGATGGTCGAACTCGCGGAACGCATCGCCCAGTTGAGCGGTATCCCGGACCCCCGGGTGTTCTTCACCACCTCCGGCACCGAGGCCAACGACACCGCCCTGCTGCTGGCCACCACCCACCGGCGCAGCAACACCGTCCTGGCCATGCGCAACAGTTACCACGGGCGCTCCTTCAGCACGGTCGGCATCACGGGCAACCGCGGCTGGTCCCCGACCTCGCTGTCCCCGCTGCAGACCCTGTACGTCCACGGCGCCGTCCGTACCCGGGGCCCGTACGCGGGACTCGACGACCGCGCGTTCATCGACGCCTGTGTCGCCGACCTGAAGGACATCCTCGGCCACACCCGGCCGCCCGCCGCGCTGATCGCCGAACCCGTCCAGGGTGTCGGCGGGTTCACCTCCCCGCCCGACGGTCTCTACGCAGCCTTCCGCGAGGTCCTCAAGGAGCACGGCGTCCTGTGGATCGCCGACGAGGTGCAGACCGGCTGGGGCCGCACCGGCGAGCACTTCTGGGGCTGGCAGGCACACGCCCGCAGCGGCCCGCCGGACCTCGTCACGTTCGCCAAGGGCATCGGCAACGGCATGTCCATCGGCGGGGTCGTCGCCCGCGGGGAGATCATGAACTGTCTGGACGCCAACAGTATTTCGACCTTCGGCGGCACGCAGATCACCATGGCCGCGGGCCTCGCCAACCTCAACTACCTCATTGAACACGACCTCCAGGGCAACGCCCGCCGGGTCGGCGGGCTGCTCATCGAGCGGCTGCGGGCCGTCGCCGCCCAGCTGCCCGGCGTACGCGAAGTACGCGGGCGCGGGCTGATGATCGGCATCGAGCTGGTGAAACCGGGGACGGACGAGGCCGATCCGCGGGCGGCCGCCGCCGTGCTGGAGGCGGCTCGCGAGGGCGGACTGCTCATCGGCAAGGGCGGCGGCCACAACACCAGTGCCCTGCGCATCGCACCCCCGCTGTCGCTCACCGTCGCGGAGGCCGAGGAGGGCGCGGCCATCCTCGAGCACGCACTGAGGAGTTCGTACTGACACCACCCCAGCCAGCACCACCCGAGCAAGGGACACGGCCATGACCGCCATCTCGACCGCCACGTGGCAGCCGCTCGAACCCGCTTTCTCCGTCCGGCAGGTGCTCACCCTGGAGCGGGTGCTCGCGGGGGAGCCCGAGGTGGTGGCCGGGGCCGGACAGCTGGACCGGCCGGTGCGCTGGGTGCACGTCGCCGAGGCCGCCGACGTCGGCGTGATGCTCAGCGGCGGCGAGATGGTGCTCACCACCGGGGTGCTCCTCGCCGGGGACGAGGCCAAGCAGGCCGAGTACATCCAGTCCCTGCATCGCTCCGAGGCCGCGGCCGTCGTGCTCGGCCTCGGGCGGGCCTTCCCAGCGCCGCCCGAGGTGATGCGGCGGGCCGCCGAGCGGTGCGGGCTGCCCATGGTGGTCCTGCACCGGCCCCTCCCCTTCGCCGAGTTGACGGAGGAAGTGCAATGCCGCCTGGTGCGGCGGAAGTTCGCAGCCGTCAGCCTGTCGGAGACGGTACGGACCGCCCTCACCGGGCTGATCACGGCAGGTGCCCCGCTGCAACGCCTGCTGGACGAGGTCGCCCAGCACAGCGGCTGCCCGGTCGTCGTCACCAACCTCGCCCACCGCGTCCTCGCCACCGCGGGGGAGCGGTCCGCGGTGGACGATGTACTGCGCGACTGGGAGCGCATCGCCCGGCAGGCCGGTGGCGGCGCGGGCGACGGCTGGATCCACGCCGAGCTGGGCGGGCGCGGCGAGCGGTGGGGCCGGCTGCTGCTGTGCGGCTACCGGGGCGACACGGCCACCGGACGGCTCCTCGCCGACCGGGCCGCCGAGGCGCTGGTCCTGCACCGCATGCTCGGCGGCGGCTCCGCGCACACCTGGGAGGAGCAGTCCGCGCAGAGCCTGCTGACCGACCTGGTCTCCGGTGCCGTACCGGCCCGGCACCTGCTGCCGCGGGCGCGGGCGGCCGGGTTGCCGGTCAACCGGCGGACCTTCGTCCCGCTGGTCGTACCCGGCAAGGATCCGGCCCGGCTCGACCGGGTCCTGCGGCTGCTGGGGCTGCCCGGGCTGGTCGCGGAGCTGGCCGGCGGGGTCACCGCCGTCCTGCTCAGCCTCCCCCGCGACCAGCACGCCGAGGCGCTGACCGCGCACTTCGCGGCCCGGCTGCGCACCGAGACCGGGGCGCCGGCCACGGTGGTCGCCGCGGCCGATCCGCGCACCGCCTGGGACGACGTGCCGGCCGGGTTGCGCGAGGCCCGGCATGTCGCCGACGCCGTCGCCGACGCCGTCCTCGACCTGCCGGCCGTCGTCCGCCTCAAGGACGTCCACCTGCGCGGGCTGATCCGGCTGCTGCGCGACGACCCGCAGGTGCAGTCCTTCGCCGAGCGAGAGCTGGACGGGCTGCTGTGCGAGTCCGAACCGGAGTTGCTGAACGTCCTGCGCACGTACCTCGCGACCGGCCGCAACAAGTCCCGCACCGCCCAGCTCCACCATGTCTCCCGGCCCGCCCTCTACCGCCGCCTGGAGGCCATACAGGCCCGCCTCGGTGTCGACCTGGACGACTTCGAACAGGCGGCCTCCGTGCACATCGCGCTCCTCGCGCATGACGCGCAGCAGGGGTGAAACATGCGACGACCTGGGAATACGGCGGTGAAACATGGGCCCACACACACGTGACACGGTGGCACGCCCACGGCCCGCAGACGTGACACGCTGCCACTCAAAGGGATCGTCCGGGCTTTCTAGGCTCACGGCACACCGAGCTACCGGAGGTCCCGATGAGCCGAGTGATCCGTGCCGCCCTCTTCCAGACCGCCTGGACCGGCGACAAGGAATCCATGATCCAGGTCCACGAGCAGGCGGCCCGCGACGCCGCCGCACAGGGCGCCCAAGTCCTCTGCTTCCAGGAGCTGTTCTACGGCCCCTACTTCTGCCAGGTGCAGGACAAGGCCTTCTACGAGTACGCCGAGCGGATTCCCGAGGGCCCGACCGTCCAGCGCTTCCAGTCCCTCGCCCGGGAGCTGGGCATCGTCCTCGTCCTGCCGATGTACGAGGAGGAACAGCCGGGCGTCCTGTACAACACCGCAGCCGTGATCGACGCGGACGGCTCCTACCTCGGCAGGTACCGCAAGACCCACATTCCCCAAGTGGAGGGATTCTCGGAGAAGTTCTACTTCCGCCCGGGCAACAGCGGCTGGCCCGTCTTCGACACGGCCGTGGGCAGGATCGGCGTCTACATCTGCTACGACCGTCACTTCCCCGAAGGCTGGCGGGCGTTGGGCCTCGCCGGTGCCGAGATCGTCTTCAACCCGTCGGCCACCTCGCGTGGCCTGTCCCGCTACCTGTGGCAGCTGGAGCAGCCGGCGGCGGCCGTCGCCAACGAGTACTTCGTCGGCGCGATCAACCGGGTCGGCGTGGAGGACCTGGGCGACAACGACTTCTACGGCACCACCTACTTCGTGGACCCGGAGGCCCAGTTCGTCGGCGAGGTCGCGAGCGACAAGGAGACCGAACTCGTCGTCCGCGACCTGGACCTGGCGAAACTCCGTGCGGTCCGCGACCGCTGGCAGTTCTACCGCGACCGGGCGCCGGGCGCGTACACCCCGCTGACCGCGCCCTGAGCGCACCGTCCACCCTGGAAGGAGAGGGACCATGAGCAGCCGTACCGTCATCCGCGGTGGTCTCGTCGTCACCGCGTCCGACGAGATGCACGCCGACGTGCTGATCGAGGACGGCCGCATCGCCGCCCTCGCCGCCTCCGGCACCCCCGCCGCCGAGGCGTTCGGTGCCGAGCGGGTCATCGACGCCACCGGGAAGTACGTCATCCCGGGCGGCGTCGACGCCCACACCCATATGGAGCTGCCGTTCGGCGGCACCTCCGCCTCCGACACCTTCGAGACCGGCACCCGCGCGGCCGCCTGGGGCGGTACGACGACGATCGTCGACTTCGCGGTGCAGAGCGTCGGCCACACCCTGCGCGAGGGCGTGGACGCCTGGCACGCCAAGGCCGAGGGCAACTGCGCGATCGACTACGCCTTCCACATGATCGTCTCCGACGTGAACCAGGAGACGCTGAAGGAAATGGACCTCCTGGTCGAAGAAGGCATCACGTCGTTCAAGCAGTTCATGGCCTATCCAGGAGTTTTCTACTCCGACGACGGCCAGATCCTGCGCGCCATGCAGCGCTCCGCCGAGAACGGCGGTCTGATCATGATGCACGCCGAGAACGGGATCGCGATCGACGTCCTGGTCGAGCAGGCGCTGGCCCGCGGCGAGACGGACCCCCGCTATCACGGCGAGGTCCGCAGGGCCCTGCTGGAGGCCGAGGCCACCCACCGCGCCATCCGGCTCGCCCAGGTCGCCGGCGCCCCCCTGTACGTCGTGCACGTCTCGGCCATGGAGGCGGTGGCCGAGCTGGCGCGGGCCCGCGACGAGGGGTTGAACGTCTTCGGCGAGACCTGCCCGCAGTACCTGTTCCTGTCCACCGACAACCTCGCCGAGCCCGGCTTCGAGGGCGCCAAGTACGTGTGCAGCACGCCCCTGCGGCCGAAGGAGCACCAGGCCAGGCTGTGGCGGGGCCTGCGCACCAACGACCTGCAGGTGGTCTCCACCGACCACTGCCCCTTCTGCTTCGTCGGCCAGAAGGAGCTGGGCCGCAGCGACTTCTCCAAGATCCCCAACGGCCTGCCGGGCGTGGAGAACCGTATGGACCTGCTCCACCAGGCCGTCGTCGACGGACACATCTCCCGCCGCCGCTGGATCGAGATCGCCTGCGCCACCCCGGCCCGGATGTTCGGCCTGTACCCGAAGAAGGGCACCATCGCGCCGGGCGCCGACGCGGACGTCGTCATCTACGACCCGCACGCCGAGCAGGTGATGTCCGCCGAGACGCACCACATGAACGTCGACTACTCGGCCTACGAGGGCAAGCGCGTCACCGGCCGGGTCGAGACCGTCCTCTCGCGCGGCGAACCCGTCATCGACCGGCGGGAGTACACCGGGCGCGCCGGCCACGGCGTCTACACCCCGCGCTCCACCTGCCAGTACCTCACCTAGGAGTGGTGCCCATGGACTTCGGACTCGTCCTGCAGACCGACCCGCCCGCCTCCCGGGTCATCAGCCTGATGAAGCGGGCCGAGCGCAACGGCTTCCGCTACGGCTGGACCTTCGACTCCGCCGTGCTGTGGCAGGAGCCGTTCGTGATCTACAGCCAGATCCTGGCGAACACACGGAAACTGACGGTCGGCACGATGGTCACCAACCCGGGCACCCGCACCTGGGAGGTCACCGCCTCCACCTTCGCCACCCTCAACGACATGTTCGGCAACCGCACCGTCTGCGGCATCGGCCGCGGCGACTCCGCGATGCGCGTCGCGGGCCGCAAACCCAACACCCTCGCCCGGATCAGCGAGGCCATGAAGGTCATCCGCGCCCTCGGCCGCGGCGAGGAGGCCGACCTCGGCGGCACGAAGATCCGGTTCCCCTGGATCAAGGAGGGTGCCGAACTCCCCGTCTGGATGGCCGCGTACGGCCCCAAGGCCCTGAAGATGGCCGGCGAGGAGGCCGACGGGTTCATCCTCCAGCTGTCCGACCTGTACCTGACCGAGTACATGGTGAAGGCCGTCAAGGACGCGGCGGTCGCCGCGGGCCGCGACCCGTCCGAGGTGACCGTCTGCGTGGCCGCCCCCGCGTACGTCACCGAGGACGACTCGCCCCAGGCCCTCGCCCACGCCCGCGAGCAGTGCCGCTGGTTCGGCGGCATGGTGGGCAATCACGTCGCCGACCTCGTCACCAAGTACGGCGAGCACTCCGCCCAGGTCCCCGAGGAACTCACCGACTACATCAGGGCGCGGCAGGGCTACGACTACGCCCACCACGGACGCAGCGGCAACCCGGACACCGAATTCGTGCCCGACGAGATCGTGGACCGGTTCTGCGTCATCGGACCCGCCGAGAAGCACATCGAGAAACTGAACGCGCTCCGCGCGCTGGGCGTCGACCAGTTCGCGGTGTACGACATGCACGACGCACAGGAGGCCACGATCGACGCCTACGGCCGCCGGATCATCCCCGCGGTCAACTCCTGACGCCGTTCTCCGAGTCCGAGTCCCCCACGCCCCTCTTGGTCTCCCCTCCCCGCCGTCCCAGGGGGAGGGGGCTGGTGGCCGCGCACGGCCTTTCCCGACCCGCCTCTCCCCGATTGGCCAGCTCATGACCGACACCGCTCCCACGGCCATACCACCGTCCGGCCAAGTCACCCTCCCCGACGGGCGCGTGGAACTCGCCCCCGGCACGCCACCGCCCAGCGGCCCCTACGCCAACGAGGACCTGGTCCCGGTCCCCGTGGCGGGGCGCACGTGGACGACGTACAACTTCTCGGCCCTGTGGGTCGGCATGGCCCACAACACCGCTTCCTGGACCCTGGCCTCCGGGCTGATCGCGGTGGGCATGGACTGGAAGCAGGCCGTGTTCACCATCGCCCTCGCCAACCTGATCGTGCTGGTGCCGATGTTGCTGACCGGGCACGCCGGACCCAAGTACGGCATCCCCTTCCCGGTGTTCGCCCGCGCCTCCTTCGGTGTGCGCGGCGCCAACCTGCCCGCCGTCGTCCGGGCGTTGGTCGCCTGCGGCTGGTTCGGCATCCAGACCTGGATCGGCGGCGAGGCCATCTACTTCCTCGCCGGCAAGCTGATCGGCGACAGCTGGTCCGACGCCTCGCACATCGGCGGCTACGCCTGGACCAGGTGGCTGTCCTTCGCGGTCTTCTGGGTCATCCAGGTCGCGATCATCTACCGGGGCATGGAGACCATCCGCCGCTTCGAGAACTGGGCGGCGCCCTTCGTGATCGTCGGCGCGCTGGTGATGCTGTGGTGGATGAGCAGCAAGGCCGGCGGCGTGGGCCCGCTCTTCGACCAGCCGTCCGCACTCGGCTGGGGCGGTGACTTCTGGAAGCTGTTCTGGCCCTCCCTCATGGGCATGATCGGCTTCTGGTCCACGCTGTCGCTGAACATCCCCGACTTCACCCGCTACGGCAGGAGCCAGAAGGCGCAGACCTGGGGGCAGGCCCTGGGCCTGCCCACCACGATGACCCTCTTCGCGTTCCTCTCCGTGCTCGTCACGTCCGGTTCGCAGGCGGTGTACGGCAAGCCGGTCTGGGACCCGGTGCAACTCGCCGCCAAGACGGACAACGTGGTGGGGCTGCTCTACGCCCTGGTCACCGTGCTGGTGGCCACCCTGTCCGTGAACATCGCGGCCAACCTGGTCTCCCCGGCCTTCGACTTCTCCAACGTCGCCCCCAGAAGGGTGAGTTTCCGCACCGGCGCCCTGATCACCGCCGTGCTCGCCGTGCTGATTTCCCCCTGGAAGCTGTACTCCGACCCGCAGGGCTACATCTTCACGTGGCTCGGCCTGGTCGGCGGCCTGCTCGGCACGGTCGCGGGCATCCTCGTCGCCGACTACTGGCTCCTGCGCCGCACCCGCCTCGACCTCGCCGACCTGTACCGCACGGGCGGCCGCTACTGGTACGCGGGCGGCTGGAACTGGCGGGCGGTCGTCGCCTTCCTGGCGGGCGGTGTCCTCGCGATCGGCGGCGCCAGCTTCAAGCCGCTCATCGACGGCCGCCCCATCCGCGCCCTGTCCTCGCTGGCCGACTACGGCTGGGCGGTGGGCCTCGGCACCTCCCTGGTGCTGTACCTGGCCCTCACCCTGCTCACCGGCCACAAAAGTGTCACGGTGTGAGCGACTTGGGGCGGTCAGCCGGACTGCCCGCCCCCCAGCGCGCCGACCGCGGCCTTCGCCGCCCTGATGGCTCCCTTGTTGATCTCGTCCGTGTCCGGGGCCTTCTTCGTCTCGAAGTCGCTGCCGTTGTAGGTGACGATCACCAGGGCGTTGGAGACCCGGACCAGCACCACGCCCTCGCGGGTCTGCTGCTTGTCCTCCGTGGTGAGGTTCACGACGGAGTAGGCGGAGTCCCCGAGCCCCGGAACGGCCCCGCCACCGCTCTTCTCGCCGACCCGCTGCTGGTACTCCTGCTTCGCCTCCTGGTCCGACTCACCGATCTCGAAGGACACGTCGAGCCAGCGGTAGTCGTAGCCCTTGAGCGCGTTCCAGGAACAGGTGCGGCGCAGCTTGGTGTCCGTCGACGGGATCTCGTTGCCCGCCGTCTTCGCCCCGGGCACCAGCGACCTGACGGTGGCCACGGGCACGCTGGAGCAGGGGGCGGGAGCGGTGGCGTACGTCTTCGACACCGCGGTGGACGACGGCGCGGAGGAGGACTCGGCGGGTACCTCCTGCGCCGCCGGCCGGTGCGCGGCGGCGGGTGGCGCGGCCGGGCCGGACGTCAGCGCCCAGCCGGCGCAGGCGAGGACCGCGACCGGCGACAGGCGCGCGGTGAGGGCGAGCGGCAGAGGAAGGGAACGCACGGCGCACTTCTCGTGGGGGAGGGGGGTGCGGAAAGGGGTCCGCAGGGTGGACGGGGACGACAGTGTCACACGACTGCCTGTGGGGCGGAAGTGGAAACTCGCTGCGTGCCCGGCCGATCACGACAGCCGGTTCGCGACGTACGGTTCCGTCCCTTATGGGGTGTGCCCACGGCCCTCACGGCCCCCACGGCACCTCGGATCGTGGGGCGCGGCCGGGGTGTTCCCGGGCGGCGATCACATCCGTACGATCACCCGGGAGACGTACCCGAGCCGAGGAGCGCGATCTTGTTCACCACCCGGCCGACCCTCCAGGGGACCTTAGGCATGGTCTCCTCCACCCACTGGCTCGCCTCGCAGTCGGCGATGGCGGTCCTGGAGCACGGCGGCAACGCCTTCGACGCCGCGGTCGCCGGGGCGTTCGTGCTCCACGTGGTGGAGCCGCACCTGAACGGGCCCGCCGGCGAGGTGCCGATCCTGCTGGCCCCCGCGGGCGGCGAGGTACGCGTACTGTGCGGACAGGGCGTGGCCCCGGCGGGCGCCACGGCCGCGCACTACCGGGGGCTCGGGCTGGATCTCGTGCCCGGCACCGGACCGCTCGCGGCCGCCGTGCCCGGTGCCTTCGACGCCTGGCTGCTGCTCCTGCGCGACCACGGCACGAAGTCCCTCGACGACGTCCTGAAGTACGCCATCGGATACGCCGAGCACGGGCACGCGCCCGTGGAGAACGTCGGCGCCACCGTGGAGACGGTACGGGAGCTGTTCGAGACGGAGTGGACGTCGTCGGCGGAGGTCTACCTGCCGGGCGGCAGGGCGCCCCGGCCCGGCGAGCTGCTGCGCAACCCCGCCCTCGCCGCCACCTGGAAGCGGCTGCTCGCCGACACCGCCCGGGCCGGCGACCGGGAGGCCCGGATCGACGCCGCGCGCGAGATATGGCGCTCCGGCTTCATCGCCGAGGCCCTGGTACGGCAGTCCCGGCGGCCCACCCTGGACACCAGCGGCGAACAAAACACCGGCACGCTCACCGAGGCCGACCTCGCCGGCTGGTCGGCGGCCTACGAGACCCCGGTGACGTACGACTGGAACGGCTGGACCATGTGCAAGGCCGGCCCCTGGAGCCAGGGTCCCGCCCTGCTCCAGCAACTCGCCCTGCTCCCGCCCGAGCTGCCCGCCTACGGCTCCGCCGACTACGTCCACCTGCTGATCGAGGGGTGCAAGCTCGCCATGGCCGACCGCGAGGCCTGGTACGGCGACGCCGCCGAGGTGCCGCTCGCCGAGCTGCTGTCGGACGACTACAACGCCGGGCGGCGCGCCCTCGTCGGCTCGAAGGCCTCGTACGAGCTGCGCCCCGGCAGCCCCGGCGGACGCATCCCGTACCTGCCCGCCCAGGCGCACGCGTGCGTGGAGCCCGGCGACGTGCCCGTCTTCAACCCCATGGGTGCGGGCGAGCCGACCGTCGCCGCTATCCCCGGCGAGCCGCACGTGGCCGTCGACGGCATCACCCGGGGCGACACCTGCCACCTGGACGTAGTCGACCGCTGGGGCAACATGATCGCGGCCACGCCCAGCGGCGGCTGGCTCCAGTCCAACCCCGTCGTGCCCGAGCTGGGCTTCCCGCTCGGCACGCGCCTGCAGATGACGTGGCTGGAGGAGGGCCTGCCCAACACCCTCACTCCGGGCCGCCGCCCGCGCACCACCCTCACCCCGTCCCTCGCGCTGCGCGACGGAGCGCCGGTCCTGGCGTTCGGTACGCCCGGCGGCGACCAGCAGGACCAGTGGCAGCTGCACTTCTTCCTCGCCGCCGCCCTGCGCGCCCCCGTTCGCGGCGGCCTCGACCTCCAGGGCGCCATCGACGCCCCGAACTGGCACAACGACAGTTTCCCCAGCTCCTTCTACCCGCGCGGCCGCCGCCCGGGCAGCGTGACCGTGGAGTCCCGCATGGAGGCCGCGGTGATCGAGGAGCTGCGGCGGCGCGACCATGACGTCACCGTGGGACCCGCCTGGTCCGAGGGCCGCCTGTGCGCCGTCGCGCGTGACCCGGAGACCGGCGTCCTGTCGGCGGCGGCGAACCCGCGCGGGATGCAGGGGTACGCGGTGGGCCGGTGACGCACCCCGGCCGGCGACGGCTCCGTCCGATCCCTGTCCTTGGCCCCGATTCCACCCGGCGTGCACCGGCCGGGCGGGGATTGTCAGCGGGGCGTGCTCTCATGGAGGCATGATCGAAGAGACGGAAACCATCGAGGAGTTTCTCACCCGCTGCTCGGCCGACGTGGAGGAAGCGATCCGCAAGGCGGCCGCCGCCGAGATCCTGCCCCGCTTCCGCCGGCTCGCCGAGCACGAGGTGGACCAGAAGAGCGGACCGCACGACCTGGTGACGGACGCCGACCGCCTCGCCGAGCTGCGGCTCACCGAGGACCTCGGTGCCCTGCTGCCCGGCTCCGTGGTGGTCGGCGAGGAGGCGGTGCACGCCAACCCGGCGACGTACGAAGCGCTCCGGGGCGACGCACCGGTCTGGATCGTCGACCCGGTCGACGGCACCCGCCAGTTCGTGCACGGCGACGACGGATTCTGCACCCTGGTCGCGCTCGCCCACCGAGGCGTCGTGATCGCCTCCTGGACGTACGCCGCGGCACGCGACCAACTCGCCACCGCCGTCCGGGGCCAGGGTGCCTTCCTCGACGGCGAGCGGCTGTTCGCGGGGCCGCCGGAGCCCGGCCGGGACCTCGTCGTCGCCACCTCGCACCCCGACTTCACCACCGACGAGCAGAAGCGCGCGCTGCGCGCCCTGGGGACCGACGGCGTCGCACCCCGCCCGTGCGGTTCCGCGGGCCTGGAGTATCTCGCCGTCGCCCGGGGCGAGTTGGACGCCGTGGCGTTCGACTGGGAGGCCGCCTGGGACCACGCCGCCGGGCTGCTCCTGGTCGAGGAGGCGGGCGGCGCGCACCTCACCCTTGCCGGCGAGCCGTTCCGCGTGGCCGGCGGCAACGCCCTGCCGTTCACCGCCGCCCGCGACGCCACGACCGCCCGCCGCCTGTCCGACCTGCTCCGCACGGCGGTCTGACGGCTGGTGCGCGGGTCTCGCACGGTGGCCTGACGCCTCGGGCGGGCATCCCGCGGCGGCCCGACCGCTCGGGCGGCATCCTGGACGAGGGTGTGATCGCTCGGGCCCGCGATCCCGGGGCGCCTGACGCCCGGGCACGGGAACCGTCGATCGCGCGACCGCGCCGCCGTCACTGCGCCGCCGGGCCACAGAGCCGCCGGGCCACAGCGCTGTCGCACGGATGCGCCACCGCACCGCCGGGGCGGTCTCCCGCGGGCCGGGCCACCCGGGCCCGAGAGTGCCGGTTCCCCGGCATATCCTGATCCCGAGTGGCCATCGGTTGACGAAGGGGTCCGAAGGTGCCGTCAATGCTCGATGCGGTCGTAGTGGGTGCGGGACCGAACGGACTGACCGCTGCCGTGGAGCTGGCCCGCCGTGGCTTCTCCGTCGCCCTGTTCGAGGCGCAGCCCACCCTGGGCGGCGGCGCCCGCACCGAGGAGCTGACCCTCCCCGGCTTCCGGCACGACCCGTGCTCGGCAGCCCACCCCCTCGGCATCAACTCGCCCGCCTTCCGCGCCCTGCCCCTCGACCGCTACGGCCTCGAATGGCTGCATGCCGACCTGCCGATGGCGCATCCCTTCCTCGACGGCAGCGCGGCCGTGTTGGCCCGGTCGGTCGCCGAGACCGCCGCATCCTTCGGGCCACGGGACGCGGGCGCCTACCGCAGGCTGGTCGAGCCGTTCCTCGCCCGCTGGGACACCCTCGTACGGGACTTCATGTCCCTGCCGCTGACCGCGCTCCCGCGCGACCCCGTCACCCTGGCCCGCTTCGGTCTGGCCGGGCTGCCCCCGTCCACCTGGCTGATGCGCCGCTTCAAGGACGAGCGGGCCAGGACACTCTTCGCGGGCCTGGTCGCCCATGTGATGGCCCCGCTCGGCGGGCCGGCCACCGGCGCCATCGGCCTGGTCTTCGCCCTGTCCGCCCACGCCCGCGGCTGGCCGGTGGCCCGAGGCGGCTCCCAGGCAATCTCCGACGCCCTCGCCGCCTACTTGAAGGACCTCGGTGGCGCCGTGCACACCGACTACGAGGTCAAGCGCCTGGACGACCTGCCGCCCGCGCGCGCGTACGTCTTCGACACCTCGCCCACCGCGCTCGCCCGCATCGCCGGCTTCGGTGACCACTACGCGAACTACCGGTACGGCCCCAGCGTCTTCAAGATCGACTACGCGCTGGACGGCCCGGTGCCCTGGACCGCGCCCGAGGCCCGCGTCGCCGGAACCGTCCAGATCGGCGCGAGCAGTGCCGAGATCGGCACCGCACTGCGTGCCGCCGCCCTCAAGGGCCGCGCCCCCGACAGGCCGTTCATGATCACCGTGCAGCCCAGCGTGGTCGACCCCACCCGCGCCCCCGAGGGCAAACAGGTCTTCTGGATGTACGGTCACGTCCCGAACGGCTGGTCCGGTGACCTCACAGACGTCATGGAACGTCAACTGGAGCGCTTCGCCCCCGGCTTCCGTGACCGGGTGCTCGCCCGCGCCGTCGCCGGTCCCGCCGAGATGGCCGCCCGCAACGCCAACTACGTCGGCGGCGACATCGCCTGCGGCGCGGCCTCCGGACTCCAGCTGCTGCTGCGCCCCAAACCGTCCCTGTTCCCGTACCACACCCCCCACCCGGCCGTGTTCATCTGCTCCTCGGCCACCCCGCCGGGACCCGGGGTGCACGGCATGTCGGGGCACAACGCGGCCAAGGCCGTATGGCGGAGACTGAGGCGGACATGACCACCATCACCCTCGTTCAGGGTGACATCACCCGGCAGAGCGCCGACGCGATCGTCAATGCCGCCAACTCCTCCCTGCTCGGCGGTGGGGGAGTGGACGGCGCGATCCACCGCCGGGGCGGCCCCGCCATCCTGGAGGAGTGCCGCACGCTGCGCGCCTCCCGGTACGGCAAGGGCCTGCCCACCGGCCAGGCGGTCGCCACCACGGCCGGAGAACTGGACGCCCGCTGGGTGATCCACACGGTGGGTCCGCGCTTCACCCGCGAGGAGGACCGGTCGGAGTCGCTGGCCTCCTGTTATCGGGAGTCGCTACGGATTGCGGATGAACTCGGTGCTCGTACGGTCGCGTTTCCCGCCGTCTCCGCCGGCATCTACGGCTGGCCGTTGGAGGATGCCGCCCGTATCGCGGTGGAGACGGTGCGAGCCACGGACACGGCGGTCGAAGAGGTGCGGTTCGTTCTCTTCGACGAGCGGGCGTACGAGGCGTTCGCCGCGCGGCTTCGCTGACCGGACTCACGGTCCGGTTGGTGACCTGCACGTCGAGTGTGTGGCGATTCCGGAGTCGGGCTGAAAACTCCTCTGACCTGAAGGGCGATCTCCCTAGACGTTGCACTCCGGGTGAATCAATATCTGTACCCGTGAGGTGAGAGTTCGACGGGCCATGCAGGGAGAGTTTTTGCCGCGAGGAGTAGAGTGGGATTATTCGACACGCACCGGCCGTTCCGGTGTGCTACTGTCGATCTCAGTTGCAGTTGTGGTTCCCAAAACTCCAAGTGCCCCCATTCGGCTCATGCCACGGTGGGAGCGCTTTTGTATTTCCGGTCATTTTCCGGCGGGGTAATCATCTCAGCGACACGGTGTCCGCGCAGTGCGGATTCCGATGTACCGCCCCAGATGTAGCGCGCCAAAGGAGATATGACATGGCTGCTGGTACCGTTAAGTGGTTCAACGCGGAAAAGGGCTTCGGCTTCATCGAGCAGGACGGCGGCGGCGCTGACGTGTTCGCCCACTACTCGAACATCGCCGCCCAGGGCTTCCGCGAGCTGCTCGAGGGTCAGAAGGTGAACTTCGACATCGCGCAGGGCCAGAAGGGCCCGACGGCCGAGAACATCGTTCCGGCCTGACGCTGACGCACACTTTGTAGCTGGGGCCCGTATCCTTCGGGGTGCGGGCCCCAGCTGCACGCATTTCCCGTAGCGGTGTGACCCGCTGGGCGAGTCGGGGGTATTCCGCGGTCTCGCCACGCGCGGGTCCTCCTTCAGGGATGCTTCAGGGATGCAGGCGCATCCCGCGGAGCCACACCGCAGTCGACGCCCGGATCTTACGTCCCCACCGCGTCACGCATTTCACCACCCGCGCAGGCCTGGATGTTCCGCCGGCCAGAGTCGCTTAATTTTGACATCGGTCCATACTCGTAATTCTCCATGCCGCTCATCGCTGCGGGAATTCCTTGATATGTGCCGCATCGAGGAAGGTTCCGCATGAACCGCACCCGTACGAACGACCGTTCCCCGCGCACCCGCAATGGCAGGGCCGACGCCGGAAAGGGTGGCAGCCGCTTCGGCTCGCCGGCACCGCGCCGTTCCGGCGGTCACGGCCGCCGGCCCGCCGCCGTGCAAGGCGAGTTCGCGCTCCCCGAGACGATCACCCCCGCGTTGCCCGCCGTCGAGGACTTCGCCGATCTCGACATGCCCGACCACCTGCTGGCCGAACTCGGCAAGCAGGGTGTGACCGCACCGTTCCCGATCCAGGGCGCGACGCTGCCGAACTCCCTGGCCGGACGTGACGTCCTGGGCCGCGGGCGCACCGGTTCCGGCAAGACCCTCGCCTTCGGCCTCGCCCTGCTGGCCCGCACCGCTGGACAGCGTGCCGAGTCCCGCCAGCCGCTGGGGCTGATCCTCGTACCGACGCGTGAGCTGGCGCAGCAGGTGACCGACGCACTCACGCCGTACGCCCGCTCCGTCAAGCTGCGGCTGGCGACGGTGGTGGGCGGGATGTCGATCGGCAAGCAGGCCGGCGCGCTGCGAGGCGGGGCCGAGGTCGTCGTCGCGACCCCGGGCCGGCTCAAGGACCTCATCGACCGTGGCGACTGCCGGCTGAACCACGTGGGCATCACGGTGCTGGACGAGGCCGACCAGATGGCTGACATGGGTTTCATGCCCCAGGTCACCGCACTGCTCGACCAGGTGCGTCCGGAGGGGCAGCGGATGCTGTTCTCCGCCACCTTGGACCGTAACGTCGACCTGCTGGTGCGCCGCTATCTGACCGATCCCGTCGTGCATTCGGTCGACCCGTCGGCCGGTGCGGTCACGACCATGGAGCACCACGTCCTGCACGTCCACGGCGCCGACAAGCACGCCGCCACCACGGAGATCGCCGCCCGCGAAGGCCGCGTGATCATGTTCCTGGACACCAAACACGCCGTCGACCGGCTGACCCAGGACCTGCTCAACAGCGGGGTCCGGGCCGCCGCGCTGCACGGCGGCAAGTCGCAGCCGCAGCGCACCCGCACGCTGGCGCAGTTCAAGACGGGGCACGTCAGCGTGCTGGTAGCGACCAATGTCGCGGCGCGCGGCATCCACGTCGACAACCTGGACCTCGTCGTCAACGTCGATCCGCCGACCGACCACAAGGACTACCTCCACCGCGGCGGCCGTACCGCCCGCGCGGGTGAGTCCGGCAGTGTCGTCACGCTCGTCACGCCGAACCAGCGCCGCGGCATGGTCCGCCTCATGTCGGACGCCGGAATCCGGCCGCAGACCACCCAGGTACGCTCGGGCGACGAGGCGCTGAGCCGGATCACCGGAGCCCAGGCCCCGTCCGGCATCCCGGTCGTCATCACCGCACCGGTGGTCGAACGCCCCAAGCGCAGCGCCTCCTCCCGAGGCCGACGCCGCCCCTCTTCGGCGACCCGGCGCGCGCCCGTACGCAAGTCCGTCTTCGACGCGGCGGCCTAGAACCTTCGTGATCAGGAAGCCGGCCTCCCTCAGCAGGAGGCACCATGAGGCTGGTTCAGGCTCAGCCCCGCCCGGCGAGCGCCAACGCCGTGCACGGGACAGCCGTTGAGGGGACCGCAGGTCTGTGACGACATGAGCGTCGAGGTGGCGCCTGCCGTCATGGCCGCCGCCCGCACGGGCCGACTGGTCGTCTGTGACCGGGAGGACCAGGGCACCGGCCCGGTCACCCCGGCCGAACTCGCCGCCGTCCGCGACAGCTCCGCCCCACGGACCGCGTCCGCCTGCGCGGCATCCCCGGCGACCACGGATCGTTCACCCCACCCGTTGCCCCTGCGGCCGAAGCCGAGCACGCGATGCGCTCCCGTGGGCTCGGCGCCCTGCCGGTCGTCGGCGAGCAAGGCAGGTCGCGGACATCCTCGTCCTCTCCCGCTGAACCGCCTCACCCCTGGTCGGGCCGTTCTCCCCTTCTCCCTGTGAGGTCACATGCGCTGCGTCATCGCCCGCTTCCCCTTCGAGCTCACCAAGAGCGGCGTGCTGGAATCGATGAAGGGCGTCAAGCCCGAACCGGTCACCGGCGAATCGGTGATCATCGGCCGTCGCCACTATCCCGTCAAGCAAGTCGGCCAGGTCATCACCCGCCAGGACCGCCGTGACTTCAGCGCCGCCGAAGTCCTTCGGGCCATGGCTCAGCTCGGCTTCACCTGCCGCACCCTCCCCAAGGCCGCACCCGTACCCACCCTCAGCCCGCTCCAGCAAGCCTCCGCGCTGCTCGGCACCCCCGCATCCGTCTGACCGGGGGAACAGGCACGAGCCGACACCTGAACGGCGGTGTGGGGTCCGACCGGCGCGTGCCGGCCGGACCCCACACCGCCGTTCAGCGTATTCCCGCCGCGGTGATCGCTCAGCGATCGGAGTAGCTGAAGTCGCCCACGGTCCAGGCGCTGACGTCCTCGATCGCGACACGGTACATTCCGCCCGTCTCCGGGATCCCCATCGTGCCCTGCAGGATCCGGGCGACATGGAAGTGCAGATGCGCGGGCGGCCCGTTGGTCGCGGGGGTGTCGAAGACGGCGGAGAACTCGCCCAAGCGGTCCGAATCCGTCAGTACCTCCGACACCCGCTGCCTCCACACCGCTTCGGGGGCCAGCCGACCGGTGATGACAGCACCACCGGTGACCACGGTCAGGGACATTTGATTGCTCTGCCCGGACTCGACCAGGGCGGCGACATCAACCAGCAGCTCGTCAGGCTTCGACACGAGGGACATTATATTCACGGGTCATCCGGCTGCTTCAGCGGTGGCGCTACCGGGCAAGGCGAGCGCTCACGGTCCTGCCGCCGGAGGCCCGGTGGGTGACCGCGGTGGCGCGGGTGAGGCGGTCGATCACGGCGGGAAAGCCCGTGCCCTATCGCGTGCGTCGCAACGGCCGTCGTGGAACGGGCGGTTGTGGCGCTGACGGCCGTCATGCTCAGCACGAGAGAGTGGCCGCGGGCCGGGAAGCAGCTTTTCGTCGAGGTGCTGACGCCGCGGCGGGAGCGCCGGTCCGTACATCGCGGCACCAGCGCCGGCGTGCACCGCTTCCATGAGCTGCCCGGTCATCGGACCAGGACGTCAAGGCCGGCACCGGCCCTCGTGACGCGCCCGTCACCGGCCGAGCTGTCGGGGGATACGGCCGCAAGCATGAATGCCCAGTGGGGGCCGGTACCCGCCGACGGTAGGGGCTGCGTGGCCGTGAACCACTCCGAGCGCCGGACCTCGGCTTCGGGGCTGCTCAGACCGTCCATGGACCAGTTGAGGCGGTTACCTCATCTCCGGGCAAGCGGAAATCTATGCCCGCCAGAGTAGACATGCGGCGGTGACGTGGTTATGGTTTCTCTCGTAGCCGAGATCGAGCAAGCCCGGCAGAGATGAACTGCCGGGCAGTAGTACAGGCACTCAGCAGCGAAGTCAGTGAGCAGTACCCCGGTGAAGGCGTCGGCTGCGGGCGCGCGCACCGGGGAGTCCACATCACCAGCAGTACCCCGCTTGGTAAGTAGTTGATCACCGAGGGAAGAACGGAGGAGCCAAGCGCCATCAGGATCGCCCGGGCGGAAGTCTCGAGCCCGGGTACCGCAGGACATCGATAGTGAGGTGGTCTCCGGTCAGGCAATCGCGATCCCCGCGCCCCCGACAGCGACTCGGTCGGGTCAGCGGACACAGAAGGCCGGCGCAGCACTAGGGCCGGCAGATGGTGTAGCAGTTCCTTCGGGGCCCTGGTGCCGGTACGGCACCAGGGCCCCTCGACGTGTTCCACAGAGAGGTGAGATGACAGCGGACGATTCCCTCGGCCGTCTCGACGACGACGATTACCCCGCCTACACCATGGGCCGAGCTGCCGAGATACTCGGTACCACCCCCAACTTCCTCCGCGCCGTCGGTGAGGCCCGGCTGATCACACCGCTCCGTTCGAAGGGCGGCCACCGCCGCTACTCCCGTTACCAGTTGCGCATCGCGGCCCGCGCCCGCGAACTCGTCGACCAGGGCACCCCCATCGAGGCCGCCTGCCGCATCGTCATCCTTGAAGACCAGCTCGAAGAAGCCCTGCGCATCAACGCCGAACACCGCCGCGCCGCCGGATCACCCAACCCCCCGGCCGCGGCATGAGAGGCGCGTGCCCGCCGATACCGGCGGGCACCGCACGCACGGTCCCGGTGTGTGGCGTGATCGTTCCTGTGGTGACGTGGCGTGCGGGCGTGTAGCGTCTGTGTCAGCTGTCGTGGTTCGGAGTTCCCCCCTTTGCCCACGCCTTGGCGTGGGCGTTTTGCTGTGCTGTGCCGCAGGAACCAGGGCGATCACCTCCGCCTTCCACATGGAGTGGGGGCGTTCATCGACTGGAAGGCATGACTATGGCTACGGGAACCGTGAAGTGGTTCAACGCGGAAAAGGGTTTCGGCTTCATCGCCCAGGACGGGGGCGGCCCGGACGTCTTCGCGCACTACTCCGCAATCAACTCCTCCGGCTTTCGTGAGCTCCAGGAGGGCCAGAGCGTGACGTTCGACGTCACCCAGGGCCAGAAGGGCCCGCAGGCGGAGAACATCAACCCGGCCTGACCCCACAGCCCTGCCCGAGGGAGAGCGCACTCCGCGTCCGGTGACCGCCGCAGCCCGTGGGGGCCGTGCTTCAGCCGGACCATGGGATCCGCTCTCGTGCCGGGCGCCGAGGACCTGTGGTCCACTGGATCAGGGCCGCGCAGCAATGGCTGGGCGGCCCTGATCTGCCGAGGTGCATCCGGGGCGGCGCGAACCTCGGGCGGGAACTTCCTGAACTCGGTCGCTTCTGGCGTTGTCCCGGCTCGGTCACCTCACCGTACGTGTCGCTGTTGAGCCGAGGGCCGCAAAGCTGCGGTGCAGGTCGCTGGAGGAGCAGAGCTTCAGACGCTGGTCCAGGCGTCGAGGAAGGCTTTCCGTCCGGCCGGATCGTCCGCCCTGCGGTCCGCATGCAGGACGCGCCAGGCGGTGAGCTCGAGATCTCGGAGCCACAGTTCTCCGATGACCTGTGTCTTGAGGTCGGGAAGATGGTCGGACTCGGCGAGGGCTTGGCCGATCACCTCCCCGGTCGCGACGCGCTGAGGCGGGGTCATCTCATCAACGGCCGAGAGGATCTGTCGGGCCAGTGGGGTTCCTTCTCCTCCCAGGGAACGCAGCACCAGCGCCTTGATGTTGACGGGTAGCAGGTAAGCGGTGCCCGAAGACCTCCACAGGTCCGACCAGAAGCGTTCTCCCGCCTTGGTGGGGGCGGGTAGCGCGGCCAGCAGCCCGAGGAGATGGCCGGTGGCCGCATAGCCATCGGAGTGGGCAGCCGCGACGACTGCGATGCCGGCGACGTGCTCCACATCGAGATGGCCGGCTTCGAGATGCGAAGCCAGGCCCAGTTGGTGTTCCAGCTGGTGTGCGAGGGGGGCGGATACATGGGGGCGGACCTCAGGAAGCATCGGCGATCCTTGCGCGTAGGCGAGCGGAGATGCCCGTTCGGAAGCCCTGATCGTTCCCATGGCCAGCCGATCTACTCGGCTTCGGCAGGCCCGATTGGCGACAGGATCACCGGGGTCCGCAGTTCACATGGTGGCGCAACAGCCCATGCCCGGAGACTGGGCCCGCGGGTCTGGACCGGCCTCCCATGCTGTCCGGGTGCGGTCTCCTAGCATGATCGCATGGCTGCCAGTGACGCCCAGGAGTCCGGGGGAGGACGGGAAGCTGCGTCCCGCGACGCCGCTGAACTCGAATGTGGTCACGTCGCCTCGGCGCGTGGAGACCGTCGTGAAGACGGGCTGCCCTGCGGATCACAAGGCGGCGACGCAGGGGAGAAGGCTCACCCGGTTGCTGCTCTCGTGGAGCGGGTGGCCGACCTGGCCGAACCGATCAAGCCGAGGTTGCGTGGCTGGCTCCATGCCGGAATGGTCCCCGCCGCACTGATCGCAGGCGTCGTACTCATCTGCCTGGCCCGTACTCCGCGGGCGGCCCTGGCCTGCGCCGTGTACTCGGTCACCGCCTGGCTGCTGTTCGCAACGAGCGCCATCTACCACCGCGGCACCTGGGGACCGCGCGGCGAGGCTCTTCTGCGGCGTCTCGACCATGCCAACATCTTCCTGATCATCGCCGGTACGTGCACCCCCCTGGCCGTGCTCCTCCTCCCGCCCGACCAGCGGTCCTTGCTGCTGTGGACCGTGTGGGCGTGCGCGTTGGCCGGTATCGCGTTCCGGGTCGTGTGGGTGGGAGCTCCGCGCTGGCTGTACACCCCGTGTTACCTGGCCCTGGGGTGGGCGCCGGTGCGCTACCTGCCCGACTTCCTGCACACAGGCGGAGCAGCCGTAGTCGTCCTGATCGTTGCCGGCGGTCTCCTCTACAGCGCGGGCGCGGTGGTCTACGCCCTCCAGCGGCCCGACCCCTCACCGCGCTGGTTCGGTTTCCACGAGGTCTTCCACGCGCTGACCGTGGTGGGTTTCACCGCGCACTACACGGCCATCTCCCTGGCCACCTACTGACCACCGCGACAGCGTTCTGGCTCCGGTGTGCCGCGGAGCGGGACAGATGCCGGGCGTAGTGCCTCGTGTCGCGAGGCCTGTCGGCCGGGCGGGCACCGCGGCTGCGTCGTGCGATCCGGCCGGTCTACCGGCGGGCGGCGTGCACCCCGTGACGCGGCGCACCGCGCGAGGTCGTAGGCCGCGACCGCCCGGGCGGCCGAAGGCGAACCGGCCGGAGGCTACGGGTGGTCAGCCGCAGGTACTGGAAGACCGGCTCATTCCCCGTGCACGGGCTTCGCCAGCTCTGCGTTGAACTGAGCGCCGACCAGAAGGGACAGGTTGGACAGCCACAGCCAGACCAGGAAGATCACGACGCCTGCCAGCGAACCGTACAGACGGTCGTAGGTGCTGACATGGGAGGTGTAGGCGGCGAATCCGAGTGAGACGGCCGACAGGAGCACCACCGCCAATGTGCCGCCGGGCGCCATCCTCCCGACAGGGCGGGAGCGCGCCGGTCCTGACCGGTACAGGACGAGCACCAGAGCGACGGCGACCGCGGCCACGACCGGCCACCGTAGTGTGTCCCAGGCAGCCTGGCCGGCACCCATATCCAGCGCCCGGCCCAGACGCCGGGCCAGGTTGCCAGTGATCAACAACGCCAGGGTCGACGTGAGAAGCAGGGAGACCAGGACGAGGGCCGTGGCGATGATGCGCGGAGCGGTACGCCAGACCGGCCGGTCCGCGTCGATCCGATGCATGGCGTACAACGCCCGGCGGAAGACACTCAGATAGCTGCATCCCGACCACAGGGCTCCCGACCCTCCGACGAAGATCAGCGTCCATGCCGTCGACGACTCTGCGGCCATCTGCCGCAGGGTGCTGCGCAGCAGAGCGCGGGACGCGGCCGGGGCGGCCTGCGCCATGCGGTCGATGACCTCCGGCTTGGCCGTGGGCATGGTCAGCCCCAGGATCGAGAGGATCACCAGCAGCGAGGGGAACAGGGCCAGGACCGCGTAATAGGTCAGCGCGGCGGCCCAGTCCGTGACGTCGTCGTTCCAGACGGCCACCGGCGTCCGGCGCAGCGCCGTCCACCACCGAGCCGTGTGACCGTCTGCATCGTCCATGACGCGGATGCTCTCACTCCCTGGGACTGCTGCTCGAGACGTTCTCGCCGTCACCCTACGCCTGCCCGGCACGCCTTCTGAGTCACCGCTCGGGCCGGGGGTCCGGCCCATATGACGGCCGGACCCCGTGCGCACTGCGGACGCGCAGGCGATCGGGCGCGTAAGAGGCCATACCGCCTGCAGGGGTACCAAACGGCAGCAGGGGTAGGAATGTGGCAGTCGGGGGCGGGACGGGCACGCGCGAGGGAACCGGCGCGACCTCCTGCCGTGTACCCGCCCCCGGCGCCTTGCCGACGGCCGGGCGCCCAGGCGGGCTGCGATGGCGTGCGGCGCACTCGGCTCCCCGGCAGCCTGAGGGGGCAGGCAGATCGAGGCCCAGGAAGTCATGCGGAGTGCGTCGCCGTCCTTGAGCCAGCCGCGCAAAGGCGCCTGACCTGGTGGGACGCTGTTAGTCCGCGAGAAACTCGGGAACTCCGCGGGCTGTCACACGAGAGGCAGCGCCGAGGTGGGCATCCGTCAGTACGGTTCGAGGCGCCGGAGGATCGCCCTTTGGCGACTTCGGGCCAAGCTCATGGTGCCGGTTGGGGTCATTCCGTGATTCACTGCTCAATCTCCGTCGGCTTTCAGCCACTTGCGGCAAGGCGCGGTGCAGAAGGCACCTGCTGCATGCGCTGGACTCGGTGATGAGCTGCCCGAACGCGTTCGCCCCGTGGGGGTGCCGCGATACCGGGCACGTACTACTGGAACCCTGATGCGAGCGACCGGTCCTGTTCCGGTCCGCGCCCATAGGCCGGGAGACGGCCGCAGGCCTGGCGGAGCGGCCGTGTGGGGCGACGGCCATGTGCCTTGCCGCGGCCGTTGTATGCCCCGGCCATGGCCATGCCCTCCCCGGAGGCCGGTAGCGGCCGCCGCCCCCTGGCCGAAGCGGCGGCGGCGCGCGTGGCATCATCGGCCGGGGTCAGGACCACCGCCGTACGAGGAGCACGATGAACCCCGCTCTCACCGCCCCGCCCGACGGGGGTACCCCCGCCCCGAACGGAGCCGAGAGCCGGAGGCCGGCCAACGGCCTCCTGGACGACTTCTCCCTGGAGATGACCGGCAAGGACGTGCCCCGGCTGGAGGAGGCCCGCGACAGCATCCCGCCCGGTACCCGGATCAACATCACCTTCCTCGCCGGCGAGGACCTCGGCATGCGGCTCACGGCCGCCCGCGCGGTCAAACGGCTCGGCTTCGTCCCCGTACCGCACATCTCCGCGCGCCGCCTGCCCTCCCACTCCGCCCTGGAGGAGTTCCTGTCCGGGCTGGCGGCGGACGGCACCGCCGAGAACGTCTTCGTCGTGGGCGGTGACCCCGCCCGCCCCGAGGGCCCCTACGCGGACGCCCTCGCCCTCCTGCGCACCGGTCCGCTGCGGCAGCACGGCGTCCGCCACGTCGGCATCAGCGGCTACCCCGAGGGCCACCCGGCGATCGCCGGTCCCACGCTGTGGTCGGCGCTCACCGACAAGGCGGCGGCCATCGGCACCGACCGGTTCGGCGGCGAGGTCATCACGCAGTTCGGCTTCGACGCCGACCCGGTCCTCGCCTGGCTGGAGGCCGTCCGCGCCCGCGGCGTGCACCTGCCCGTCCGCATCGGCGTCCCCGGCCCGGCGGGCGTGCGCCGGCTGCTCGGCTACGCCACCCGGTTCGGCGTCGCCACCAGCGCCTCCGTCGCCCGCAAGTACGGCTTCTCGCTGACCAACCTGATGGGCACGACCGGACCGGACCGCTTCCTGCACGCGCTGGCCGACGGGTACGACCCCGCGCGGCACGGCCAGGTGAAGGTGCACTTCTACACGTTCGGCGGGCTGCGGACCACCGCCGAGTGGGTCTCCCGGTTCCAGCGGGAGAGCCGCCTCTAGTAACCCGAAGGCGCCCCCTGGTCACGCCCACGTACGTGTCGGATTTCCGCCAGCGGCGGGGTCCGGCGGTGGTCGATGCTGGACGCATGCGGACAGGGATGCACCTCGACCGGGAGCACTGCGTGCGCGCCGTGCGCTCCAAGGACGCGCGGTTCGACGGGTGGTTCTTCACGGCCGTCCTGACCACCCGGATCTACTGCCGGCCCAGCTGCCCGGTGGTCCCGCCCAAGGCCGGGAACATGACGTTCTACCCGAGCGCCGCCGCCTGTCAGCAGGCCGGCTTCCGGGCCTGCAAGCGCTGCCGCCCCGACACCAGCCCCGGCTCCCCGGAGTGGAACCAGCGCGCCGACCTGGTCGCCCGGGCCATGCGGCTCATCGCCGACGGCGTCGTGGACCGGGAGGGCGTGCCGGGACTCGCCACCCGGCTCGGCTACAGCATCCGGCAGGTGGAGCGGCAACTGCTCGCCGAGCTGGGCGCGGGGCCCCTCGCACTCGCGCGCGCCCAGCGCGCCCAGACCGCGCGCCTGCTCATCGAGACCACCCCGCTGCCCATGGCGGAGATCGCCTTCGCGGCCGGGTTCTCCTCCATCCGCACCTTCAACGACACCGTCCGCGAGGTCTTCGCCCTGTCCCCGAGCGAGCTGCGCGCCCGAGTCCCCGGCAGCCGCGCGGCGAGCACCCCGGGCACGCTCTCCCTGCGCCTGCCGTTCCGCGCCCCGCTCAACCCCGACAACCTGTTCGGTCACCTCGCCGCCACGGCGGTACCCGGCGTCGAGGAGTGGCGCGACGGCGCCTACCGGCGCACACTCCGGCTGCCCTACGGGCACGGCATCGCCGCCCTCACCCCGCGGCCCGACCACATCGCCTGCCGCCTCACCCTCAGCGACCTGCGCGACCTGACCGTGGCCATCAGCCGCTGCCGCCGCATGCTCGACCTGGACGCCGACCCGGTCGCCGTCGACGGGCGGCTACGCACCGACCCGCTGCTCGCGCCCCTGGTCGACCGGGCCCCGGGCCGCCGGGTGCCCCGCACGGTCGACGAGGCCGAGTTCGCCGTCCGTGCCGTCCTCGGACAGCAGGTGTCCACGGCCGCCGCCCGCACCCACGCGGCCCGCCTGGTCACCGCACACGGCAAGCCCCTCGACGACCCGGGGGGCGGACTCACCCACCTCTTCCCGTCCCCCGAGGCGCTGGCCGACGTGGACCCCGAGACCCTGGCCATGCCCCGCACCCGCCGCACCACCCTCACCACCCTCGTCCGGCAACTCGCCGACGGCACTCTGCACCTGGGCGTCGAATCGGACTGGGTGGAGGCCCGTGCCCGGCTGCTCGCCCTGCCCGGCTTCGGGCCCTGGACGGCCGACGTCATCGCCATGCGCGCCCTCGGCGACCCCGACGCCTTCCTCCCCACCGACCTCGGAATCCGCCGAGCGGCGGGGGAGTCGGGCCTGCCGGCCACCCCGGCCGCGCTCACCGCACGCGCCGAGGCCTGGCGGCCCTGGCGGGCGTACGCGGTGCAGTATCTGTGGGCGACCGACAGCCACCCGATCAACTTCCTCCCCGTCTGAGAAGGGTCAGCAGTGAAGCGCCATACCGTGATCGACAGCCCGTACGGCCCACTCACCCTCGTCGCCGACGCGGACGGCGCCCTGTGCGGCCTGTACATGGCCGGCCAGCGGCACCGCCCTCCTGAGGAGGGCTTCGGCCCGCGCGATGACCACCCGTCCACCTTCGCTGCGGCCGAGGAGCAGCTGTCGGCCTACTTCGCGGGCGAGCTGACGGAGTTCACCGTCGAACTCGCGTTGTCCGGGACGCCGTTCCAGCGCAACGTGTGGGAACGACTCGCCCGCATCCCCTACGGCGAGACCCGCACCTACGGCGAACTCGCCGAGACCCTCGGCAATCCCCAGGCCTCCCGCGCGGTCGGCCTCGCCAACGGACGCAACCCCATCGGCATCATCATCCCCTGCCACCGGGTGGTCGGCGCCGACGGCAGCCTCACCGGCTACGGCGGCGGCCTGGACCGCAAGCGGCAGCTGCTGGACTTCGAGCGGGGAACGGCACTCTTCTAGCACACCGCGACTCCACGGCGCACGACCGGCCTAGACGCCGTCCGGGCCGTTCACGCCGCTCTCGGCACCGAGCCGCCGCAGGAGCCCGGGCAGGGCGGTGCCGATGGGCTCGCGGATCACCTCCTGGGCCAGCTCGTCGTACGGTGTCGGCTCGGCGTTGACGATGATCAGGCGGGCGCCGTGGTCGGCGGCGACCCCGACCAGACCGGCGGCGGGCTGCACCCGCAGACTGCTGCCGACCGCGATGAAAACGGTGCACGCCTTGCTGATCGCCAGGGCCTCACCGAGGACCACCGGATCCAGCCGCTCGCCGAACATGACCGTCGCCGACTTCAGGATGCCGCCGCACTCCAGGCACGACGGATCCTCCTCGCCGGCCTCGACCCGGGCGAGGGCGTCCTCCATCGGCCTCCGCGCACCGCACCCGGTGCACACCACACTGCGCGCGCTGCCGTGCAGTTCGAGCACCTTGCGGGCCGGCATCCCGGCCAGCTGGTGCAGGCCGTCCACGTTCTGCGTGATCACCCGCACCGGGACGCCGCACCGCTCCAGCTCGGCGACGGCCCGGTGCGCCGCGTTCGGCTCGGCCCTCAGCGTGCGGTTCTTGCGCCGCATCTGCCAGGACCGCCGCCGGATCTCCGGATCGCCCATGTAGTACTCGTAGGTCACGAGCTTCTCGGCTTCCGGTTCCCGCCGCCACAGCCCGTTGGGACCGCGGTAGTCGGGAATCCCGGAGTCGGTGGAGATACCGGCGCCGCTGAGCACCGCGACGAGAAGCTTGGTCATGTACTCGAGGGTAGGCCGGGCGTTCCGGCCCCCGCCAACGGATAACCTCAGCCCAGCCACGCCCAGCGCACCGCGGCCACCGCGGCCAGCGTCAGTGCCGGCGCCGCCCAGCCCCACCCCAAGACCCGCCGCACCGACGGGAACAGCCACAGCCCGGTCGCCGCACCGCCGGCCGCCACGGTGAGGACGCACGCCAGGACCATGGCGGCGTACGCGTCGTCGTCCCACGGGCCGGACGGGCGTATGGTGAGCGCCGCCCGGCAGAAGAACCCGGCAACGAGGGTGAGCAGGGTGAGCGGTGCGGCCATGACGAGCCGCAGACAGCCGCGGTCGTCGTCGGGGGCCGCGGGGCCGCGCTTCGGTGCGAGGTCGTCCGGGTGGGCGGGGCGGGGCATCGGCGCGGTGTCGTCCTCGGGTCGGCCGGTCCTCGTGTCGGGGATTCCGGTCACGGCGGGGAGTTCCCGATGCTAGCGTCCGGGCATGGCCAAGGTGACTGTCTCGCTCGACGCCCAGCTCGTCGTGGAGGTCATGGTGCTCGCCGGGGTGGGCAACCCCCAGGACGCCGTCGAACTCGTCGTCCGCGACTACATCGAGCGCGGACACCGCACGGAGGCGAGGGTAGCCGCACGCGACGAGGCGCTGCGCGAGGTGGACGCCAAGCCGCGGGACCCGGAGGGCTGACCGGTCACGCCACCCGGTGGCCGTTCTCCAGCTCCGCCGCGCCGGAGCCGTCCGCGAGGACGTCCAGGGCGGCCAGGACGCGGCGGCCGAGCGCGCCGGGCAGGTACTCGGTGATCTCCTCGCGCCGTACCAGACGCCAGGACAGCAGCTCCTCCTCCTGCAGCCGGATGGCCTTGAAGTCGGCGTCCGCGAGGACCCCACCGTCGTACAGGTACGCCACCAGCGGCGGCCGGCCCGCGCCGAGCACCCAGTCCACGGCCAGCAGCCGGCCCGGTTCGCGGTCGAGCCCGATCTCCTCCAGCGTCTCCCGCCGCGCGCCCTGGCGCGGGGTCTCCCCGTCGTCGGACTCGATGGTCCCGCCCGGAAGCGCCCAGCCCTCACGGTAGTTGGGCTCGACCAGCAGCACACGCCCGTCGGTGTCCCGGAAGAGCGCGGCGGCTCCGGCGAGGACACGGGGCAGGCTCGCGATGTACGTGGCGAAGTCGTCAGTCGTGGTCATCCAGGAAGGGTAACCAGCCACGGTGGGGGCTATGCCCCGCTCGTCGCCAGGCGCAGGGTGCGTTCGGCCAGCGCACTGATCCGTACGCCGTCGAAGCCGAACACCGCGCTGCGGACGGTGTCCTCCAGCGGGTCCTTCCACTGGTCCGGGATCGCGGCCGCGCCGAGGAGGACACCGGCCACCGAGCCGGCCGTCGCCCCGTTGGAGTCGGTGTCCAGGCCGCCGCGCACCGTCAGTGCGATGGTCCGGGTGAAGTCGCCGTCACCGTAGAGCAGCCCGGCGGTGAGCACGGCGGCATTCGGCACGGTGTGGATCCAGCCGAGCCCGGCGGTCTCCGCGGACAGCGTGGCCAGGGTCTCCTCCCACGGCAGCCGCGTCTCGTGCAGGGTCGTGACCCGCCGCACGGTACGGGCGAGGCGGCTGCTCGCGGGAATCAGGCCGAGAGCTCGCTCCAGCGCGTCCCGTACGGTCGGGGCGGTGAAGGCCGCCGAGATCAGCCCCGCCGCGAACATCGCGCCGTACACGCCGTTGCCGGTGTGCGACAGCACCGCGTCCCGGCGGGCCAGACCGGCGGCGCGGGACGGGTCGCCGGGGCAGGTCCAGCCGTACACGTCGGCGCGGATGAGGGCGCCGATCCACTCCTGGTACGGGTTGTCGTACGTCGCCGTCAGCGGCGGCTTCAGCCCGTTCGCGAGATTGCGGTACGCCGCCCGCTCCGCCGTGAAGGTCTGCAGGTACGGCAGCCGGAGCAGCCACAGGTCGCCGACCTGTTCGGTGCTGAAGGCGAAGCCGTGGGTCTCCAGCAGGTGCAGGCCGAGGATCGCGTAGTCCACGTCGTCGTCCCGGCAGCTGCCGTGGATGCGGCCGCGCACACACGCGCGCCACTCGGGGCGCAGTACGGCGGTCTCGGCCGCGTCGGCGGGCTCGGGCAGGT
The DNA here is from genome assembly GCF_040613075.1 of Streptomyces sp. NPDC006314. NCBI lineage: Bacteria > Bacillati > Actinomycetota > Actinomycetes > Kitasatosporales > Streptomycetaceae > Streptomyces > Streptomyces sp. NPDC006314. Next base: position 54,119 of record NZ_JBEXRL010000011.1, read on the forward strand.
AGTCGGTGAGGGGCAGGGCGGCGGCCCGCCGCAGATAGCGGTCGATGCGGTCGCGGGTCCACACCTCGCCCTGTTCGACCGGCTTGCCGAGCATGTTGCCCGCGATCCGGCCGAGCCAGCCGCCGTGGATGCGGTCGGCGAGGTCGGGCTCGGTGCGCCCGATGGTCATGGGGCGGGTGGTCATGGCTGGGGTCTACCCGTTTTCCCCGGCCGCATCTCAGGGGCTTCCCATGGTTCGGTCGGAGCATGACGGGGAGGGCGTCCTGAGGTTATGGTCGCAGCGGCGCGACTGGCCCTGACGTGCGCGGGGCCCGGAGAGCAAGGGGAAAGCAAGGTGGCGGACGCTGCAGTGAACGAGACCCGTCGGGTGCTCATCGCCGCGGACAAGTTCAAGGGCTCGCTGACGGCCGTACAGGTCGCCGAGCGAGTGACGGCCGGGTTGCGCCGGGCCGTGCCGGATCTTCAGGTGGAGGCGCTGCCCGTGGCCGACGGCGGCGACGGGACCGTGGACGCGGCGGTCGCGGCCGGCTTCGAACGGCGGGAGATCCGGGTCGCCGGACCGCTCGGCCGGGAGGTCACCGCCGCGTTCGCGCTGCGCGAGGGCACGGCGGTCGTGGAGATGGCCGAGGCGAGCGGGCTCCAGCGCCTCCCGGCCGGTGTCTTCGCGCCGCTGACGGCTTCCACGTACGGCTCGGGGGAGCTGCTGCGGGCCGCGCTGGACGCGGGTGCGCGGACGATCGTGTTCGGCGTCGGGGGCAGCGCCACGACGGACGGCGGCGCGGGCATGCTGGCGGCGCTCGGCGCGCGCTTCCTGGACGAGGACGGCGAGCCGGTCTCCCCGGGCGGCGGCGGGCTGGCCGGCCTGGCCCGCGCGGACCTCTCCGGTCTCGACCCCCGGCTGTCCTCGGTCGAGCTGGTGCTGGCGAGCGACGTCGACAACCCGCTGACCGGGCCGAAGGGCGCGGCTGCGGTGTACGGCCCGCAGAAGGGGGCGTCGCCGGACGACGTGGAGACCCTGGACGCGGCGCTCGCGCACTATGCCAAGGTGCTCGAGGCCGAGGCCGGACCGCGGGCGGCGGAGTACGCGGCGGCCCCGGGGGCGGGCGCGGCGGGCGGCATCGGCTACGGCGCTCTGCTCCTGGGCGCCCGCTTTCGTCCCGGCATCGACGTCATGCTGGATGTCCTGGGCTTCGCACCCGCACTCGAGCGGGCCTCGCTGGTGATCACCGGTGAGGGGTCACTGGACGAGCAGACGCTGCACGGGAAGGCGCCGGCGGGGGTCGCCGCGGCGGCGCGGGCGGCCGGGAAGGACGTCGTGGCGGTGTGCGGGCGGCTCGCGCTGCCGCAGGAGGCGCTGCGGCGGGCCGGGATCGGCCGGGCGTATCCGCTGACCTCCGTCGAGCCGGACGTGGCGACGTGCATCGCGGAGGCCGGGCCGATCCTGGAGCGGGTCGCGGAGCAGATCGGGCGGGACTTCCCGAACTGAGCGGTGGCCGCACGGACCGTCCTGGTCCCGTCTGACCGCGCGAGGACACGTCCGACACCCATGTGCTCGGGGAGCGGGTTCCCATCGTCATCGTCCACGGTGAACCGGACAGAACGATCAACCCCGGCGACACTCACGGTCTGGCTGTTCCCGAACCGGTGGACACCTCGTGCGCGCCGGCCGGCAGCACGGGACCCTGAAGGTCCAGCATGCCCACGTCGTAGTGCCCCTTGGCCGGCTGCCGTGCCCAGCTGTACCGGGAAACGGGTGTGGCCCGAGTCGCATGGACTCGGGCCACACCCGTTGGGCCGGTAAGGAGGCTCAGGGCAGCTGCGCCGCCCGCGCCTCCCGGCGGTTGTCGCGGAAGTTGTTCACCCGGCGAGCCGTCGCGAACAGCGGGATCACCGCGCCCATGACCAGCTGCAGGGCGCAGCCCGTCTGGAGCAGCAGCTGGCCGCTCGGGGCGTCGAAGGCCCAGGCGGCCAGCAGGCCCATGGACAGGACGATCCAGGAGAGCATCGCGCCGGCGAGGCGGCCCCGCGGCTTGGGGTACTCCACCCGGCTGACCATCAGCCACGCCGTGCCCAGGATCGCCAGCAGCGTCGCCACGAAGGGCAGCTCCAGCAGCACGATCGAGACGACCGTCAGCGCGCCGAACGGTGAGGGCATGCCCTGGAACACGCCGTCTTTCATCGTCACGCACGAGAAGCGCGCCAGACGCAGGACGACGGCCAGGAGCACCACGATTGCCCCGAGCGCCGCCACTCTCTGGTGCGCGTCGTCCGCGACCATGCCGTAGACGAGCACGAAGTACGCCGGTGCCAGGCCGAAGCTGATCAGGTCGGAGAGGTTGTCCAGCTCGGCGCCCATCGGGGAGGAGCGCAGCTTTCTCGCCACCAGGCCGTCGAACAGGTCGAAGACCGCCGCGCAGAGCATCAGAATGACCGCCGTGGCCGCGCTGTGGCGGGCCATGCCGGACTCCTGGCTGCCGGTGAGGTGCGGGATCAGGATGCCGGTGGTGGTGAAGTACACCGCCATGAAGCCGCACGTGGCGTTGCCGAGCGTGAGGGTGTCCGCTATCGACAGGCGGAGAGAAAGAGGCATCTCCTCGTCGTCGTCCACCTCGTCGGCCTCGGGCACCCAGCCCGCCTGGGTCTCCGGATCAATCACGGTCAATGCGAGTCACCCCAGCCACGGTCTTCTGGCCGACCTCGACCGCGACCTCCACGCCTTCGGGCAGGTAGAGGTCGACACGCGAGCCGAAGCGGATCAGACCGATACGGTCGCCCTGCTCGACCTTCGTGCCCTCGGGGATGTAGGGCACGATGCGGCGGGCCACCGCGCCGGCGATCTGGATCATCTCGATGTCGCCGAGTTCGGTGTCGAAATGCCAGACTACGCGCTCGTTGTTCTCGCTCTCCTTATTGAAAGCCGGAACAAAGCCGCCGGGGATGTGCTCGACCGACGTCACCGTGCCCGCGAGGGGCGCCCGGTTGACGTGGACATTGAGCGGGCTCATGAAGATCGCGACCCGGGTGCGGCCGTCCTTCCACGGCATGATGCTCTGCACCACACCGTCGGCGGGCGAGATGACCCGGCCCGTGGCGATCTCACGCTCGGGGTCGCGGAAGAACCACAGCATGCCCGCCGCGAGCGCGGTGGCGGGCACGGCGACGGCCTTGGCGGCGCCCGAGCGGCGAGCGCGGGCCAGGCTGAGGGCTGCGGTGGCGACGGTCGGGAGAAGCCACGGCGATGCTCCGCGCGCGAGGCGTACGCCGGCTCGGCTGTCGCGAGGTGCAGAGGTTTGGCTGTGGGGCATGGATGACCTTCGTAGCGGACGATGCCGCGCTATGACGGGGGACGGCGGCTTTCCGGGATCGTACCGGTCGCGGGCCACAACTGGGCAAGCCAGGAAGCCGAGTCGGCGTCCGAAGAGTGTTGACGGGGTGTGATCTTCTTCTCGAAGAAAACACCCCGTATCCGGACAATCAGCCCTGGAATCGATACTCTTCGAGCAGCCTGCGCCCGATGATCATTTTCTGGATTTCGGCGGTACCTTCACCGATCAGCAGCATCGGGGCCTCCCGGTAGAGGCGCTCGATCTCGTACTCCTTGGAGAAGCCGTAGCCGCCGTGGATCCGGAAGGCGTCCTCCACGACCTCCTTGCAGTACTCGGAGGCGAGGTACTTCGCCATCCCAGCCTCAAGGTCGTTTCGTTCTCCGGAGTCCTTTTTGCGAGCCGCGTTGACCATCATGGCATGCGCGGCCTCGACCTTGGTAGCCATCTCGGCCAGCTTGAACTGGATGGCCTGGTGCTGGGCGATCGGCTTGCCGAAGGTGTGCCGCTGCTGGGCGTACCGGACGCCCAGCTCGAAGGCGCGCTGGGCGACGCCGCAGCCGCGCGCCGCCACGTTGACGCGGCCGACCTCCACGCCGTCCATCATTTGGTAAAAACCTCGGCCGGTGACCCCGCCGAGCACCCGATCGGCCGGAATGCGCAGGCCGTCCATGATCAGCTCGGTGGTGTCGACGCCCTTGTAGCCCATCTTGTCGATCTTGCCGGGGATCGTCAGGCCGGGGCGGACCTCACCGAAGCCGGGCTCCTTCTCGACCAGGAAGGTCGTCATGGACTTGTGGGGCGCCGTGCCCTCGGGGTGTCCTTCGTCACTACGGACGAGAACGGCCACGAGCGAGGACGTGCCGCCGTTCGTCAGCCACATCTTCTGACCGTTCAGGACGTACTCGTCGCCGTCCTTGACCGCCTTCGACGTGATCGCCGACACATCGGAGCCGAGGCCCGGCTCGGACATCGAGAAGGCGCCGCGGATGTCGCCGGCCGCCATGCGCGGCAGGAAGTGGTCCTTCTGCTCCTGCGTGCCGTGCTGCTTGAGCATGTACGCCACAATGAAGTGCGTGTTGATGATGCCGGACACGGACATCCAGCCGCGGGCGATCTCCTCCACGCACAGCGCGTAGGTGAGCAGCGACTCACCCAGACCCCCGTACTCCTCGGGAATCATCAGACCGAAAAGGCCGAGTTCCTTCAGGCCGTCCACGATCTGCTGCGGGTACTCGTCGCGATGCTCCAGCTCGGTCGCGACCGGGATGATCTCTTTGTCGACGAAGTCCCGGACGGTGGAGAGAATCTCCTGCTGGACGTCGGTCAGACCGGCGGTCTGGGCGAGGCGCGCCATTACTTCTCCTGCTGCTTCAGCTCCGGGCGGCCGGGCTGCTCGCCGCCGCGCTCCTTGGTGTACGTCTCGGTGGGCACCATGACCTTGCGGCGGAAGACGCACACCAGGGTGCCGTCCTGCTTGTAGCCCTTGGTCTCGACGTAGACGATCCCGCGGTCGTTCTTCGACTTCGACGGCCACTTGTCCAGGACGGTCGTCTCGCCGTAGATCGTGTCGCCGTGGAAGGTCGGCGCCACGTGCTTGAGCGACTCGATCTCCAGGTTGGCGATCGCCTTGCCGGAGATGTCCGGCACCGACATGCCGAGCAGCAGGGAGTAGATGTAGTTCCCGACGACGACGTTCTTGCCGAAGTCCGTCGTCTTCTCCGCATAGTTGGTGTCCATGTGGAGCGGGTGGTGGTTCATGGTGAGGAGACAGAACAGGTGGTCGTCGTACTCCGTGACCGTCTTGCCCGGCCAGTGCTTGTACGTCGCCCCGACCTCGAACTCCTCGTAGGTGCGTCCGAACTGCATCGCCGTCACGCCTCCGGGATCTCGAACTTGCTGGTGCGCTGCATGCCGGCGGCGCGTCCCTTGCCGGAGATGACCAGGGCCATCTTGCGGCTGGCCTCGTCGATCATCTCGTCGCCGAGCATCGCGGAGCCCTTCTTGCCGCCCGCCTCGGACGTGTAGTAGTCGTACGCGTCCAGGATCAGCTCGGCGTGGTCGTAGTCCTCCTGGGAGGGCGAGAAGATCTCGTTCGACGCCTCGACCTGGCCCGGGTGCAGCACCCACTTGCCGTCGAAGCCGAGGGCCGCGGCGCGCTGGGCGACCTCGCGGTAGCCCTCGACGTTGCGGATCTGCAGGTAGGGGCCGTCGATCGCCTGGAGGTCATTGGCGCGGGCCGCCATCAGGATCTTCATCAGGATGTAGTGGTAGGCGTCCGCCGGGTACCCGGGCGGCTGCTCACCGACGACCAGCGACTTCATGTTGATGGAGGCCATGAAGTCGGCCGGGCCGAAGATGATCGTCTCGATGCGCGGGGAGGCCTGCGCGATCTCGTTGACGTTGTTCAGGCCCTGGGCGTTCTCGATCTGCGCCTCGATGCCGATCCGGCCGACCTCGAAGCCCATGGTCTTCTCGATCTGGGTCAGGAGGAGGTCCAGGGCGACGACCTGCTGGGCGTTCTGCACCTTCGGCAGCATGATGCAGTCGAGGTTCTGGCCGGCGCCCTCGACCACGGTCACGACATCGCGGTACGTCCACTCGGTCGTCCAGTCGTTGACGCGCACGACCCTGGTCTTGCCCGTCCAGTCACCCTCGTTGAGGAACTTCACGATGGTGTGCCGTGCTTCGGGCTTGGCGAGCGGCGCGCACGCGTCCTCCAGGTCCAGGAAGACCTGGTCCGCCGGGAGGCCCTGCGCCTTCTCCAGGAAGCGGGGGTTCGAACCGGGTACGGCCAGGCACGAACGCCGCGGACGAAGACGGTTGACGGTCATGCGGGGACCTCCAGGGGGTCGAGCTTGTTCGCTTTCCGGATCTCGTCGACGATGCGGCCGATGATTCCGGTGATGTCGAAGTCCTTCGGGGTGAACACCGCGGCCACTCCCGCGGCCCTGAGCTGTTCGGCGTCACCGTTCGGGATGATGCCACCTGCGATCACGGGTATATCTGTGGCACCGGCCACACGCAGCCGCTGGAGTACGTCCGGCACCAGCTGGGCGTGCGAGCCGGACAGGATCGACAGGCCCACGGCATGGACGTCCTCCGCCAGGGCGGCGTCCACGATCTGCTCCGGGGTGAGCCGTATGCCCTGGTAGACCACCTCGAAGCCGGCGTCACGGGCGCGCACGGCGATCTGCTCGGCGCCGTTGGAGTGCCCGTCCAGGCCCGGCTTGCCGACCAGGAAGCGGAGCTTGCCGACGCCCAGCTCACGCGCGGTGGCGTCCACCTTGGCGCGGACCTCGGCGAGAGCCGAGCCGGCCTCGGCGGTGACGGCCACCGGCGCGGAGGAGACCCCGGTGGGCGCCCGGTACTCGCCGAACACCTCGCGCAGGGCCCCGGCCCACTCGCCGGTCGTGACCCCGGCGCGGGCGCACTCCAGCGTGGCCTCCATCAGGTTGTCGGTGCCCTTGGCGGCCTCCTTCAGCTTCTCCAGCGCCTTGCAGGGGCGCGGGTGGTTGAAGGGCGGCTGGTAGCGGGTGTCCCGCCAGTGCCGCAGGGACTCGATGACGCGGGCCTCGACCGCCGGGTCGACCGTCATGATCGCGGTGTCCAGGTCGGCCGTGAGCGGGTTCGGTTCGGTCGTCTCGAAGATGTTGACGCCGACGATCTTCTCCTGGCCGGACTCGATCCGCGCCCGCCGCTCGGCGTGCGAGGAGACCAGCTGCGACTTGAGATAACCGGACTCGACGGCGGCCATCGCGCCGCCCATCTCCTGGATCCGGTCGATCTCGGCGAGGGACTCCTCCACGAGGGCCTTCACCTTCGCCTCGATGACGTGCGAGCCCTCGAAGATGTCCTCGTACTCCAACAGGTCGCTCTCGTGCGCGAGAACCTGCTGGATGCGCAGCGACCACTGCTGATCCCAGGGCCGGGGCAGGCCCAGGGCCTCGTTCCAGGCGGGCAGCTGCACGGCCCGCGCGCGTGCGTCCTTGGAGAGGGTCACGGCCAGCATCTCCAGCACGATCCGCTGGACGTTGTTCTCCGGCTGCGCCTCGGTCAGGCCGAGGGAGTTCACCTGGACGCCGTACCGGAAGCGGCGCTGCTTGGGGTTCTCGATGCCGTACCGCTCACGCGTGACCTTGTCCCAGATGCGGCCGAACGCCCGCATCTTGCACATCTCCTCGACGAAGCGGACACCCGCGTTCACGAAGAAGGAGATCCGGGCGACCACGTCACCCATGCGCTCCTGCGGCACCTGGCCGCTGTCGCGGACGGCGTCGAGGACGGCGATCGCGGTGGACATCGCGTACGCGATCTCCTGCACCGGCGTGGCCCCGGCCTCCTGCAGGTGGTAGCTGCAGATGTTGATCGGGTTCCACTTCGGGATGTGGGAGACCGTGTACGCGATCATGTCCGTCGTCAGCCGGAGCGACGGCCCCGGCGGGAACACGTGGGTGCCCCGGGACAGGTACTCCTTGACGATGTCGTTCTGGGTCGTGCCCTGGAGCTTGGTGATGTCCGCGCCCTGCTCCTCCGCGACGACCTGGTAGAGCGCCAGCAGCCACATGGCGGTGGCGTTGATCGTCATCGAGGTGTTCATCTGCTCCAGGGGGATGTCCTGGAACAGCCGGCGCATGTCACCGAGGTGCGCGACGGGCACGCCGACCCGGCCGACCTCGCCGCGGGCGAGGATGTGGTCGGGGTCGTACCCGGTCTGCGTCGGCAGGTCGAACGCCACCGACAGACCGGTCTGGCCCTTGGCGAGGTTGCGCCGGTACAACTCGTTGGACGCCTCCGCGGTCGAGTGACCCGCGTACGTCCGCATGAGCCACGGACGGTCCTTCTGACGCTCTGTCATCTAAGGCCCTCAGATGTTCCGGAAGCGGTTGATGGCGTCGATGTGCTTGGCGCGCTTCTCCTCGTCGCGCACGCCCAGGCCCTCCTCGGGCGCCATGCACAGGACGCCGACCTTGCCCTGGTGGAGGTTGCGGTGCACGTCGTACGCCGCCTGGCCGGTCTCCTCCAGGGAGTAGACCTTCGACAGCGTCGGGTGGATCTTGCCCTTGGCGATGAGCCGGTTGGCCTCCCAGGCCTCGCGGTAGTTGGCGAAGTGCGAGCCGATGATCCGCTTCAGGGACATCCACAGGTAGCGGTTGTCGTACTCGTGCATGTAGCCCGAGGTCGAGGCGCAGGTGGTGATGGTGCCGCCCTTGCGGGTGACGTAGACGGAGGCGCCGAAGGTCTCGCGGCCGGGGTGCTCGAAGACGATGTCGATGTCCTCGCCGCCGGTCAGCTCGCGGATGCGCTTGCCGAAGCGCTTCCACTCCTTCGGGTCCTGGGTCTGCTCGTCCTTCCAGAACTTGTAGCCCTCGGCGTTGCGGTCGATGATCGCCTCGGCGCCCATCGCCCGGCAGATCTCCGCCTTCTGCGGTGAGGAGACGACACAGATCGGGTTGGCGCCGCCGGCCAGCGCGAACTGGGTGGCGTACGAGCCGAGGCCGCCGCTGGCGCCCCAGATGAGCACGTTGTCGCCCTGCTTCATACCGGCGCCGTTGCGGGAGACCAGCTGCCGGTAGGCGGTGGAGTTGACCAGGCCGGGGGCGGCGGCCTCCTCCCAGCTGAGGTGGTCGGGCTTGGGCATCAGCTGGTTGGACTTGACGAGCGCGACCTCGGCGAGGCCGCCGAAGTTGGTCTCGAAGCCCCAGATGCGCTGCTCGGGGTCGAGCATCGTGTCGTTGTGGCCGTCCGAGGACTCCAGCTCGACGGACAGGCAGTGGGCGACGACCTCGTCACCGGGCTTCCAGGCGTTGACGCCCGGGCCGGTGCGCAGGACGACGCCCGCGAGGTCGGAGCCGATGATGTGGTAGGGCAGGTCGTGGCGCTTGGTCAGCTCGCTGACCTTGCCGTAGCGCTCCAGGAAACCGAACGTCGACAGGGGCTCGAAGATCGACGTCCACACGGAGTTGTAGTTGACCGAGGAGGCCATCACGGCCACCAGGGCCTCGCCCGGGCCGAGCTCGGGCAGCGGCACCTCGTCGAGGTGGATCGACTTGCGCGGGTCCTTGTCACGGGTCGCGAGGCCCGCGAACATCTCCGTCTCGTCCTTGTGCACGGTGATCGCACGGTACGACTCGGGGAGCGGCAGGGCGGCGAAATCGGCGGACGTGGCGTCCTTCGACTGGATCGCGTCCAGGATGTCCTTCACGGTCACGGTGTTGCCTCCGGCGGTGAGCGCCCTGAGGGAGGGGCGCTGGGGATTCGTCGGTGCTGCTGAGAGTGCTGCTGAGGGTTTTTCTGAGGGTTGCCGTCGGTTCGGCGGGTGGTGCTTCGGCAGCGCTTTGTGGCGCGGGAGGGTGCCTGTGACGCAGGCGTCCGGGCGCGCAGGCCGTCGGCTTGCGGGGACAGCCGGCGAGCGAATGGTCTCTGCTCGCCGACCGCCCGGACATCTTCAACGTATGACACCGCGTGTCAGGTGACAAGGCACTGAGTGCCAGAACTTGGCCTCAGATGAAATCTTTACGTAACACATGAGCGATGATCGATCGAACGGGCCCCTGAAATGTGCTCGAAAAGGGGCTCTGACATGGCAAAACGGCCACCCCGGAGGGTGGCCGTCATCACAGAGCGAGGGGCGCCGTCAGCGCTCCTTCAGCGCCTCTTCGATGGTCCGCATGACCTCGTCCAGCGGCGCGTCGGTACGGGCGACCGTCACCAGCACCTCGCCGTGCGCGGAGGCCGTCGCCGGGGCGGTGGTGGTGGCCGGCGTGCCGGCCGAGCCGCGCCCGGCTCCGATCCCCGTTCCGAACGTCTTCCGCACGATCGCGAAGGCGTGGTCCAGCTGGGCCTCCACGTCGCCCTGGCCGCCCGCCCGGAGCCAGCGCCTGAGGACATGGTTGTGGGCGGTGACGACGGCGGAGGCGGCGACCTCGGCCAGCAGCGGGTCGTCGTTGGCGTCGTCGGCGTGCGCGTGCTCGTCGAAGTGGCCCAGCAGATACCGGGTGAACAGGCGCTCGTAGCGGGCCACCGAGGCGATCTCGGCCTCGCGCAGGGTGGGCACCTCCCGCGTGAGCTTGTAACGGGCCACCGAGATCTCCGGCCGGGCCGCGTACATCTTCATGACTTCCTTGATGCCACGGCACACGGTGTCGAGCGGATGCTCGTGCGCGGGGGCGGCGTTGAGGACCGCCTCGGCGCGGATCAGCGTGTCGTCGTGGTCCGGGAAGATCGCCTCTTCCTTGGAACGGAAGTGGCGGAAGAACGTGCGGCGGGCGACGCCGGCCGCGGCCGCGATCTCGTCGACGGTGGTGGCTTCGTACCCCTTGGTCGCGAACAGCTCCATGGCCGCGGCCGCCAGTTCTCGGCGCATCTTGAGCCGCTGGGCGGCGGCGCGACTGCCTGCGGCACTTTCCGGCGCGTCGGGCGTAGCTGGTGTACGTGAGGACTTGGCGGGCTGGGACATGACCCGAACGTACTGCATGTGCGCAGCTCGACGCGCAGGTGCGGGACCTCCCCCGCCCGTGAAGGGCGGGGGAGCGTCCGCGGGGTCGAGCAGTCCGCCCCAGTCCGCGCCGTCCAAGGCGCCGTCGAACCAGTCGCCGACGCCGTCAGCGGCGGGCATACTCGCGGAAGCCGCGGCCCGTCTTGCGGCCGAGGCAGCCCGCGGCCACCAGGTGCTCCAGCAGCGGGGCCGGAGCGAGGCCCGGGTCGCGGAACTCCCGGTGCAGCACCTTCTCGATGGCCAGCGAGACGTCCAGGCCGACCACGTCCAGCAGCTCGAAGGGGCCCATCGGGTAGCCGCCGCCGAGCTTCATCGCCGCGTCGATGTCGTCAAGAGACGCATAGTGTTCCTGCACCATCTTGATCGCGTTGTTCAGGTACGGGAAAAGCAAGGCGTTGACGATGAAGCCCGCCCGGTCCCCGCAGTCGACGGCATGCTTCTTGATCTTGACGCAGACCTCGCGGACCGTCGCGTGGACGTCGTCCGCGGTCAACACCGTACGCACCACCTCGACCAGCTTCATCGCCGGTGCCGGGTTGAAGAAGTGCATGCCGATCACGTCCTGCGGGCGCGAGGTGGCGCGGGCGCAGGCGACGACGGGCAGCGAGGAGGTGGTGGTGGCCAGGACCGCTCCGGGCTTGCAGACCTTGTCCAGCGTCGCGAACAGCTGCTGCTTGATCTCCAGGTCCTCGGCGACCGCCTCGACGGCCAGGTCGACGTCGGCGAAGGCGTCGTACGACCCGGCCGGGGTGATCCGGTCCAGGATCTGCGCGGCGGCCTCGGCGGTCAGCCGGCCCTTGTCGACGGAGCGCGCGAGGGACTTGCCGATCCGGGCCTTGGCGGTCTGCGCCTTCTCCTCGCTGCGGGCGGCCAGGACGACCTCGTAGCCCGCCTTCGCGAACACCTCGACGATGCCGGAGGCCATTGTGCCGGAGCCCGCGACACCGACCGAGCGGATCTCGCGCCCCGCGGTGAGCGAGCCGCCCTGAGCCGGGGTCAGCGCGTCCGGCACGACCGTGGCGCTGCCCGGCGCCTCGTAGGTGTAGAAGCCGCGCCCGGACTTCCGGCCGGTCAGGCCCGCCTCGCTGAGCTGCTTGAGGATCGGGGCGGGGGCGTGCAGCCGGTCGTGGGACTCGGCGTACATGGCCTCCAGGACCGTACGGGCGGTGTCGACGCCGATCAGGTCCAGCAGGGCGAGCGGGCCCATCGGCAGACCGCAGCCGAGCCGCATCGCCGCGTCGATGTCCTCGCGCGAGGCGTACCTGGCCTCGTACATCGCGGCGGCCTGGTTGAGGTAGCCGAACAGCAGACCGTCCGCGACGAAGCCGGGGCGGTCACCGACCGCGACCGGCTCCTTGCCCAGCTCGAGCGCCAGGTCGGTGACCGCGGCGACGGCGTGCGGCGCGGTCAGCACCGACGAGACGACCTCGACCAGCTTCATCGCCGGTGCCGGGTTGAAGAAGTGCAGGCCGAGCACGCGCTCCGGACGGGCCGAGTCGGCGGCCAGCCGGGTCACGGACAGTGCGTTGGTGCCGGTCGCGAGGATCGTCTCCGGACGGACGATGCCGTCCAGTTCGCGGAAGATCTGGTGTTTGATCTCGTACGACTCCGGGGCGACCTCGATGACGAGGTCGGCGTCGGCCGCCGCGCGCAGGTCGGTGGAGGTGCGGACCCGGGCCAGCGTCCCGGCGCGCTCCGCCTCGGTGAGCCGGCCGCGTGCCACGGCGCGGGAGGTGGAGGCCTCCAGGGCGGCGAGCGACCGCGCGGCCTGGGCCTCGCTGATGTCGATGCCGATCACCTGGCGGCCGGCCCTGGCGAGGACCTCGGTGATGCCGGTGCCCATGGTGCCGAGGCCGACGACGGCGATCGTCTTGAGCGGGGACAGGGGGCTGCCGGGCTGGGGGGACAGGGGAGTGGCCATCGCGGGACTCCAGGAATGAGGGTGACGACGAGGAACGCGCCGGGTGCGCCCGAGGGCGCACCACGGTGCGGAAATGGAGTGCGGGTGTTGCCGGGCTGCGAGCGCACACGCCCGGTGCTGCCGGTGCCGCGGGCGTGCACACGCCCGGGATCGGCGAATTTCCGACCGGCTCTGTCCCGAAGCCGGGTCGTACTGCGGTACGCACGGGTACCGAACCGACGCGCTCACGACGGTTGCGTCACCAAACCGTCGCCAGCGGAACTGCGAGAGGGTTACTCGCTCGTATGAGCTTAACCGGCGGGTAACGAGCGCGCTAGTCCCCGACTTTGTGATCTGGCTCCCTCCGTCGGCACAACACCTCTACGCTGGGGCTCGTGGACGAAGAGTTGCGATCGCTCACGGAACGCTTACGGCAGGAGGCGGGCGGCTCGGCGGCCTTCGCGTACCTGCTGGGCACCGAGGACCAGAGTGAACTGGCCGAGGTCCTCACCGCTCCCGGGCAGCCGCTGTGGGCCAGGGAACTGGCCGCGTTCCGCCTCGGTCTCGCGGGCGACCGGCGTGCCTTCGAGTCCCTGGTGCTGCTGCTCAACCACCGCGACCCACCGCGCTGCGCCTCCGCCGCCCACGCCCTCGCCCGGCTCGGCGACCCACGCACGGCCCGCGCGGCCGCCGCCCTCGCCACCAACGAACTGCGCGTCGCCTACGCCCTGCACCCGGTACGGCTGCTGGTCGCCCTGCGCGCCCCGGAGTCCGTGCCCGCGCTGATCACCACCCTGGAGCGGCGGCTGCGCCCGCACGACCCCTACCGGCGGGTCGCCCTCGCCTGCGTGGAGGGCCTGGGAGCGCTCGGCGACGTCCGCGCCCTGCCGGTGCTGAACGAGGCCCTGGCGCACCCGGCGCTCGCCGAGGCGGCGGTGCACGCGCTGGCGCGGATCCCGCAGCAGCGGGGGGCCGGATGACGCCCGGTCAGTCCGGCAGGTCCATGACGTACCGCACCTCGGGCACGGCACACCGTCCACCTCGCAGGGCTCGGCGCCGTCCGGCCGGAATCCGGCACGCTCGTAGACCCGGCGGGCGGGGATCTTGTGGGGGATGTCGTCCTTCCGGACCCACAGACACATGCGCGGGCACGGCAGGCACCGCCCGACCGCCTCGGTCGGCAAGGCCAGCCCGATCCCGCTGCCGAGGCGGGCCGGTCCACGCAGATCGCGTACAACTCGGCGTCCCCGGTGTGCGCCTCACCGTCCCGCTGCGCTCCGTACGCCGCCCGGCCGAGGACGTCACCGCCCCGCCCGGCGACCAGGTTCACCAGGGAACCGTTCCCCTGCTGCGTGAACCGGGCCCGCCGCTCGGCGCCCGCCGTGATGCCGAGCCCGTCCGGGCAGGGCTGCGGGATGAGCCCCTGGTAGGCGTGGCGCCAGCCGGGCACGCGGATCTCCGGGACGCGATCGCAGCCGGCGAGTGCCATCGGGCGGATGCGGGTGAGCGGGTCGTCCATGACGGCACCCTGGGCGGCGGCCCCTCCGGCATGCCCGGAACTACCGGCCCACCACCGCGATCGCCTCGACCTCCAGCAGGAACTCCGGCGCCACCAGCCCGGCCACCCGCACGGCGGAGGACGCCGGAAGGCGGTCGTCGGGCAGGTGCGCGGCGCGGGCCGCGCGGATCGCCGGCATGTGCGCCATGTCCGTGACGAAGTACGTCAGTTTCACGACGTCCTCGAATCCGGCCCCGGCGGCGGCCAGGCAGCGCCTCAGGTTCTCGAACACCTGGCGTGCCTGGGCCGCCGGATCTCCCTCCCCGACCAGATGGCCGTCCTCGTCCAGGGCGAGCTGGCCGGAGACGGCGACGAAGCGACCCGTCGCCGAGACCACATGGCTGTAGTGGGCGGAGGGGGCGACCCCATCGGGGGCGGAGATACGGATCGGTCCACTCATGGCTCCATGGTGAACCATGGTGGGCGACCCCATTGACACGCCCCCTTCGGGCCGGCCGGAACGGCTAGCGGCGGAAGCCCAGCAGCCCGTGCAGGGCGGAGCCGCGGGACGATGTCGAGGCCGCCTTCGTCGTGAGCGGCTTCGGATCGGGCGACTTCTCGCAGACGGCGTCGACCGCGCTGCCGCCGTGCGGCACCTTGCCGTCGGCCAGATACGCGAAAAGGTACTTGTCCAGGCAGGCGTTGCCGCTCAGCGTGATGCCGTGATTGCCGCCGCCCTCCTCGACCACCAGGCTGGAGCCGGCCAGCAGACGGTGGGCCGTGACACCGCCCGGGTAGGGGGTGGCCGCGTCGTCGGTCGCTTGGAAGAGCAGTGTCGGCGGCAGCTTGCCGTTGGCGACGTTCACCGGCTTCAGCGTGCCGGTCGGCCAGAACGCGCAGGGCGCGTTGTACCAGGTGTTGTTCCAGGCCATGAAGGGCGCCTTGGCGTACACCTGCCAGGTGTCCGAGTTCCACCGGTTCCAGTTGCGCCGCCAGGAGGCGTCACGGCACTGCACGGCCGTGTAGACGCTGTAGCCGTTGTCACCCGAGGCGGCCACGGCGGCGAAGTTCTCGTACGCCTTCACGAGCGGCCCGGTGTCCTTGTGGCGGACGTAGGCCGCGAGCGCCTCTGCGAGGTAGGGCCAGTAGCCGTTGTAGTAGCCGCCGGGGATGAAGGTGTCCTCCAGCTCGGCGGCGCCGACCCTGCCCCCGGCCGGTTTCCTCGCCAGGGCCGCTCGCATCGCGTACCACTCGGCCTCGATCTTCGCGGGGTCCTTGCCGAGCCTGTACGTGGCGTCGTACCTGGCGATCCACGCCATCAGCGCGCGGTGGCGGTCGTTGAAGGCGTAGTCCTGGCCCAGGTTGTCCTCGTACCAGACACCGGTCGGGTCGACGATCGAGTCCAGCACCAGGCGGCGGACCCGCTGGGGGTACAGCCTGGCGTAGACCGCGCCGAGGTAGGTGCCGTAGGAGTACCCGAAGTAGCTGATCTTCTTCGCGCCGAGGGCCCGCCGGACGGAGTCCATGTCCCGGGCCGCGCTGACGGTGTTGATGTAAGGCAGCACATCGGCGTACTTGCGGCCGCAGGCGGCGGCGAAGGACCGCGCCCGCTTCAGGTTCGCCCGCTCCAGCGCGGGCGTGGCCGGCACGGTGTCCGGGCGTACCGATGCGAAGTGGCCGGGCACGCAGTTCAGGGTGGGGGTGCTCCTGCCGACCCCGCGCGGGTCGAAGCCGATGACGTCGTACTGGGCCGCCACGCTCCTGGGCAGCGCCGAGGCGACGAACCCGGCGAGCGCCAGTCCGCTGCCGCCGGGGCCACCGGGGTTGACCAGCAGCGGGCCCTGGGACGTCCGCGCGGTGTGCGGGACCCGGGACAGGGCGAGCGTGATCTGCCGGCCCGACGGGTCGGCATGGTCCAGCGGCACCTTCAGGGACGCGCACTGCAGCGTCGGGTACTCCCTCGTGCCGCACTTCTTCCAGGCGGCTTTCGCCGCCGGAGCGGACGGCTCGGGCGAGGCCGGCGCGGTCGCCCGCGCGGGGACGGCCGTGACCGAACCCGCCACCACGGCCGCGGCCGCGCACAGCACGGCTGCGCGTGTTCTCATGGGTACTCCCGGGACGGAGGTTGCGGTGAACCGCGACCATCACGGTTCTCGCCGCATCGTCCCGGGAACGGGGGCCCGAAGAACGCCTTCCACCGATACTTGACCCAATCGGGTCGCGGGATGCCCTCGAACGCTCTCAGATGAGGGTGAGTTGGGTCGGCTCGGACACGGCCTGGGTTTCCGGCTGCGCCGGGCGGATCCGGCGGGCCGCGCCCGCGCGGGTGGGCCCGATCCCGTACTCCTGTGCCAGCTCGTGAACCTGACGGGTGATCCGGCGCTGATACCACTTGGGCGCGTAGGCGCCCTCCGCGTACAGCCGCTCGTAGCGGCGCACCAGGTGCGGGTGGTGCTGCCCGAGCCAGGCCATGAACCACTCCCGGGCACCCGGCCGCAGATGCAGCACCAGCGGCGTCACGGAGGTGGCCCCGGCCGCCGCGATCGCCCGGACGGTGGCCCGCAGGTGGGCCGGGTCGTCGCTGAGGAACGGGATCACCGGTGCCATCAGCACCCCGCAGCCGATGCCGTGTTCGCCGAGGGTCCGTACGACGTCCAGCCGGCGCTCCGGCGCGGGGGTGCCCGGCTCCACCGTCCGCCACAGCTCAGTGTCGAGGAAGCCGACGGAGACCGAGATGCCGATGTCCGTCACCTCGGCCGCCCGGGTCAGCAGGTCCAGGTCGCGCAGGATCAGGGTGCCCTTGGTGAGGATGGAGAACGGGTTCGCGTGGTCGGTGAGGGCGGAGATGATGCCCGGCATCAGCCCGTAGCGGCCCTCCGCTCGCTGGTAGCAGTCGACGTTCGTGCCCATCGCCACGTGGTCGCCCTGCCAGCGGCGGGAGGCCAGCTGGCGGCGCAGCACCTCGGGCGTGTTCACCTTGACCACGATCTGGGTGTCGAAGCCGATACCGGTGTCGAGGTCCAGATAGCTGTGCGTCCTGCGCGCGAAGCAGTACACGCACGCGTGCGCGCAGCCTCGGTAGGGGTTGACCGTCCATTCGAACGGCATGCGCGAGGCGCCCGGCACCCGGTTCAGCACGGAGCGCGCCCGGACCTCGTGGAAGGTGATCCCGCGGAACTCGGGCGTGTCGAACGTGCGGGTGGTCACGGCGTCCGCGCCGAACAGCGCGGCATCGGCCGCCCGCCCGTGCTCGGCGGGCTCCCCGGACTCCACGGTGAGGTTCTCCCAGCGCATGACGCCTCCTCGCTAGCACTGCCCCCACACAATAGAACATCTGTTCCCATGATCGTGCGGGCCCCGATTTGGGCGGCCGGACGCCGGAGTGGTTGGCTTGCCCCAACCCCGAGCAACCAGGTCCTGGAGGAACGCAATGGCGCAGGTCGAGGCCACTACGGAACGGGTCGTCGCGGCGGACGCGGAGAAGGTGTTCGACGCTCTGGCCGACTACCGTGAAACGCGGCAGAAGCTGCTGCCCGAGCACTTCAGCGAGTACGAGGTGCGCGAGGGGGGCGACGGCGAGGGCACCCTCGTCCACTGGAAGCTCCAGGCCACCAGCAAGCGGGTGCGTGACTGCCTCCTGGAGGTCAGCGAGCCCACCGACGGCGAACTGGTCGAGAAGGACCGCAACTCCTCCATGGTCACCACCTGGCGCGTCACCCCGGCCGGCGAGGGCAGGTCCCGGGTCGTCGTCACCACCACCTGGAAGGGTGCCGGCGGCATCGGCGGCTTCTTCGAGAAGACCTTCGCGCCCAAGGGCCTCGGCCGTATCTACGACGCCGTGCTCGCCAACCTCGCCGCCGAGGTCGAGAAGTAGGGCCAAGCTCCCTGCGGTGAAGGGGTGTTGTGCCCCTTCACCGATTCGAGTGGATATCCGCCCCGACCTCAGCGGTGCCGTAACTCGCCGTAGTTGTCAGCAGTTGTCGCCTTACGCGGGAATTGTGACAGGTGCGACGAGGGGAGCGGTACGTGGGCGGGACGACTCTGGTGGAGCACGAGCCGGCCGTGGCGCCGGCTGTGGGGGAGGCGACCGAGGGGACCGCCGCCGCAGCGCCACCGCCGTCCGCCTCCGCCGCCGAACTCGGTCCGCGCCGGGTGTGGTTGGTGTTCTTCGGGCTGATGCTCGCCCTGCTCCTCGCGGCGCTGGACCAGATGATCGTCGCCACCGCGCTGCCCAAGGTCGTCGGCGAGCTGCACGGCCTGGACAGGATGTCCTGGGCGATCACCGCCTATCTGCTCACCTCCACCATCGGCCTGCCCCTGTACGGCAAGCTCGGCGACCTGGTCGGCCGCAAGGGCGTCTTCCAGTTCGCCATCGGCGTCTTCGTCGTCGGTTCAGTGCTCGCCGGCCGGGCACAGACCATGGACCAGCTGATCGCCTTCCGCGCGGTCCAGGGCGTCGGTGCGGGCGGGCTCATGATCGGCGTGCAGGCGATCATCGCCGACATCGTCCCGCCCCGCGAACGCGGCCGCTACATGGGCCTGATCGGCGCCGCCTTCGGCCTCGCCTCCGTCGCGGGCCCGCTGCTCGGCGGCTACTTCACCGACCACCTCTCCTGGCGCTGGTGCTTCTACATCAACGTCCCCTTCGGCCTGGTCACCCTGGCCGTCGTCACCGTCGTCCTGAAACTGCCGAAGCCCACGGTCCGCGGACGTCTCGACGTGCCGGGCGCGCTGCTGCTCGCCGCCGCCTCCACCTGCCTGGTCCTGCTGACCAGCTGGGGCGGCACCGAGTACGCCTGGGGGTCGCGGCAGATCCTCGGCCTCGGTGCCGGCGCGGTCGCCGCCGCCCTCCTCTTCCTCGTCGCCGAGCGCTTCGCCGCCGAACCCCTCGTCCCGCTGCGGCTGTTCCGCGACTCCGTCTTCAACCTCAGCGGCATCGTGGGCCTCGTGATCGGGGTCGCCCTGTTCGGCGCCGCCAGCTATCTGCCGACCTTCCTGCAGATGGTCGACGGGGCCAGCGCCACCGAGTCCGGGCTGCTGATGCTGCCCATGATGGCCGGGATCGTCGGCGCCTCGATCATCGGCGGACAGCTCATCAGTCACACCGGCCGCTACAAGGTCTTCCCCGTGCTCGGCGGCGCCCTTTCCGCCGTCGGCATGTGGCTGCTGTCCCGGCTCGAGGCCGACACGCCCCGGCTGCACTACAGCATCTGGATGGCCGTACTCGGCGCCGGCATCGGCCTGGTGATGCCCGTGCTGATCCTCGCCGTGCAGAACTCCGTACGCCCCGCCGACCTCGGCACCGCCACCAGCGCCAACAACTACTTCCGGCAGATCGGCGGCAGCGTCGGCGCCGCCGTCTTCGGCACCCTCTTCACCGACCGGCTCGGCGACTCCCTGCGCGAGGAGCTGCCCTCGCACGCGGGCACCCGGCTGCCCGATGCCGACTCCATCACCCCGCAGCTCGTCCACGCGCTGCCCCCGGCGCTGCGCGACGCCTACATCCGGGCCTACGCCGACGCGATGCCCCGGATCTTCCTCTACCTCGTCCCGGTGCTCGTCCTCGGCCTGCTCATCGCCTTCTTCCTCAAGGAGAAACCACTGGTGTCCCACAACGCCCCCGCCGCCGGCCAGGAGACCGCGCCGGCAGGCGCCACCGTTCCGCAGGCCCGCCCCCAGCCTTCGGCCGGGGGGACCCCCATCTCCCATCGCTCGCCCTACCCCGCCGGGGTCCCCGTCTGCGGCACGGTGCAGCACCCGGACGGCACCGTGGTGCCCCGAGCGGCGCTCACCCTCATCAACGTCGCCGGACAGCAGATCGGCCGGGGCGCGAGCGGCGAGGACGGACGGTACGCGCTCGGCACGCCCGGTTCCGGGTCGTACGTGCTCATCGCCGCCGCCGGCGGCCACCAGCCGCAGGCCGTCTCCGTCACCGTCGGCGAACGGCCCGTCGAACTCGACGTCGTCCTGGGCGGCGCCGGACGCCTCGCGGGCAGCGTCCTCACCGCCGACGGCAGCCCCGTGAGGGACGCCACCGTCACCCTCACCAACGTGCACGGCGAGGTCGTCGCCACCACCCGCAGCGGCCGCGAGGGCGGCTATGTCATCACCGAGCTGGTCGCCGGCGAGTACACCCTCGCCGCCAGCGCCCCCGCCTTCCGGCCCGCCGCGCTGCCCGTCACCGTGCAGGCCTCCCGGGAGACCCGGCAGGACGTCGAACTCGCGGGCGGCGCCGTGCTCAAGGGCACCGTCCGGGCGAGCGGCGGCCGCCCCGTGGAGGACGCACGGGTCACGCTGCTGGACGCCGCGGGCAACGTCGTCGACACCCTCACCACCGGAGCGGACGGGATGTTCCGGTTCGTGGACCTCTCCTCCGGCGAGTACACCGTCATCGCCGCAGGTTACCCACCGGTCGCCACCGTGCTGCAGGTCGCGGGCGGCGGCCGCACCGAGCGGGACCTGCAACTGGGACACGAGGACTGAGCAGTTCGACGGGTGGGGGCGCCCGCAGGGCGCTGAGCTGTGCGCCGGCGCGATCACCTGAAACCAATTCCAGGATTGGCACACATCGCCATCGGCCACCGCCGTACCGTAGTGGCGGCGGCACAGATCGTTTGCGAACAGCCGTGGGGAGAGAGGGCCTGGGCCATGGACCGTGGCAGCGAGCGGGACACAGCTCCCGAGCGCGGTGCGGGCGACACCGCGGCGGGCCGGATTCCGCTGGCCGTGGTCGTCGTCGACCACGCCGGCCTGGTGTCCCACTGGAGCAGTGGCGCGCGGCGCCTGTTCGGCGTGCGCAGGGACGACGCCGTCGGGCGTCTCGCGGCGGACCTGCTGCCGGTCTCCGGCGCCCTGCCCGAGGACCTGCACGGCGACCGGATGCCGGACGCCTACGAGGAGTACGACGGGCTCGGCCCCGACCTGGAGTCCTCGCTCGGCGGCCACACCGCGTACGCCACGGCCGGGCGCGCCCGTCTGTTCCCGCACGGGCATGAGCGGACACCGGACGGTGAGCGGCTCGACGTGCTCTGGTGGGCCTACCCGCTGGTCGGCCCCGGCCCCTTCCGGCTGCTCGTGCTCGCCGCCGACGCCACCCGGCTGCGCGACGAGCGGGGCTACGACGACGAGACCGCCGAGCGCATCTCGCCCGGCTTCGCCCGCCACACCGAACTGCCCGCCTCCGAAGAACTCGAACGGCGCCTGCCCGAGATCCTGCCCAACATGGGCCCGGGGCTCAGCGGCCGCATCGTCGCCCAGATCCTCGAACTCGGCTACCCCGTCCTGGAGTTCAGCCAGTTCGACCGGGTGCCCGTCACGCCGTACTGGGGTGTGCCCCGCCGTCGCGGACGCACCCGCGCCGAGGCCGTCGTACCACAGGGGCGGGCGGCGGCCGCCCCGGTCCCGGCCGGCACCGAACAGGACCTCGAGTACGCCGCCGTCCGCGAGCGGCTGGAGTTCCTCAACGAGGTCAGCTCCGGCATCGGTTCCTCCCTCGACCTCGGCGAGACCATCCGCGAGGTCACCAGCGCCGCCGTCCCCCGCTTCGCGGACTTCGCCGGCACCCACCTGCGCGCCGCGGTCCTGGCGGGCGAGGGCTTCCCGGACGGACCGCCGGACGCCAGCACCGTGATGTTCCGCGTCTGGGTCGAGCACAACGACGAACCGGGCCGCTGGGACGACACCGTGCCCGTCGGCGAGGCCTTCGCCTTCCCCGAGCACACCCCGTTCTTCAAGTGCATGAGCACCGGCGAACCGGTCCTCATCCCGCGGGTCACCGAGGAACTGGGCAACCGCATCTCCGGCGAGTTCGAGAAGCGTGATCTCAGGCCGCTGATCACCGGCCGGTCCCTGCTGATCGTCCCGCTCAAGGCGCGCAACGTCGTCCTCGGTTTCATGGTGCTGATGCGCCGCCCCGACCGCCCGGCGTTCGACGACATGGACCGCACCACCGGCGCCGAACTCGCCGCCCGCGCGGGCCTCGTGCTCGACAACGCCCGCATGTACACGTACCAGGAGAACGTCGCCGACACCCTCCAGGACAGCATGCTGCCGCAGGTGAACCCGCGGATGGCCGGCTGCGACATCGCCACCCGCTATCTGCCCGGCACCCGGCTCGGCCGGATCGGCGGCGACTGGTTCGACACCATCAAACTGCCCGGCTCGCGCACCGCCCTCGTGGTCGGCGACGTCATGGGCCACGGCCTCAACTCGGCAGCGATGATGGGTCAGCTGCGCACGGCCGTGCAGACCATGGCCGCCATGGAGACCCCACCCGTCCAGCTGCTGCGCAACCTCGACGACCTGGCCCGCCGGCTGGGCGACAACTACCTCGCCACCTGCCTGTACGCGGTCTACGACCCGATCGGCGGCGAGCTGACCCTCGCCAACGCCGGACACATTCCGCCCGTCCTGGTCCGCGCCGAGGACGGCGGCAGCGAACTCATCGAGCTGCCCACGGGCGCCCCCATAGGCGTCGGTGGCGTCCCCTTCGAAGCCATCCGGGTCAAGGTCGCGCCCGGGGACCGGCTGGTGCTGTGCACCGACGGCCTGGTCGAGGTGCGCGGTTCCGACATCGGCGAGGGCCTCGCCGCGCTCTGCGAGTCCGCCGCGCACCCCGCCGCCTCGATGGACGACGCCTGCGACACCATCATCCGCGCCCTCAACACCGGCGGGGGCCGCAAGGACGACGTCGCCCTGCTCCTGGCCCGCCTCAACGGCATCCCCGATGAGCACGTCGCCCGCTGGTGGCTCGACGCCGACCCGCGCGAGGTGGCCCGGGCCCGCCGCCTGGTCCGCGAACGCCTCCTTCAGTGGGGCCTGCCCCAGGCGGTGGAGACGGCCGAACTGCTGGCCAGCGAGGTCGTCACCAACGCCGTCCGGCACGCGGAGAGCGGCCGGATCGGACTGCGCGTGGTCCGCACCGACGCGCTGCTGTTCGAGGTCACCGACGACGAACCCGCCTTGCCCGCCCTGCTCAGCGCCGGCCCCTATGACGAGTCGGGACGCGGACTGCGTGTGGTCAGCCGGCTGGCCCGGGAGTGGGGCGCCAGCGTCGACGGGCACCGCAAGACCGTCTGGTTCGAGCAGGCCATCACCGGGTAGCGCCGAAGCCAACGGTGTGCGCCTTTCCTCTGCGCAGGCATGGCCGGAGCCGGTACTTCTCGTGAAGGTGGCCGTCCGCCCCTTGCCCAACGCCGGGCCGTCACGATATCCCGATCACGGAACCGACCGTGGGGAGATCGCATGAACATCGTCTCGGACAACTACCGCAATGCGTGGGAGAGTTACTGGAGCGAGACCTCCGACACCCGGGGAGAGGCCATCTGGGACGCCGATCCCTCCCTCACCGCCGAGCCGCACAGCGAACTGCTCCTGCCGTACGCGGATCCGTCCCGCACCATCGTCGACCTCGGCTGCGGCAACGGCACCCAGACCCGATACCTCGCCACCCGGTTCGCCCGCGCCGTCGGCGTCGACCTCTCGCACGCCGCCGTCGAGCACGCCCGCCGCGCCCAGAACGGCGCCGCCGTCGAGTTCCAGCAGCTCGACCTCACCGACACCGAGGCCGTACGCGCCCTGCACGACCGGCTCGGCGACTGCAACGTCTATATGCGAGCCGTCATCCACCAGAGCGAACCGGCCGCGCGCCCCGCCGTGGCCGCCGCCGTCGCCGAGATCCTCGGCACCGAGGGGCGCGCGTTCGTCGTCGAACTCACCGCCGGCTCCCGGGACGTCCTGAGGCGCGCGGCGTCCGACCCGGCCGGTCCACCACCCAAGCTCCAGCGCGTCTACCACCACGGGCTCAAGCCCGCCGACGCCGACGACGAGGAGATACCGCGGCTGCTCGCCGAGGCGGGCCTCACGATCCTCGCCGACGGCGAGACGGCCCTGGCACAGACCGAGTACCTGGCCGACGGCACCCGCATCGACCTGCCGGCGCGCTGGTTCGTCCTCGCCGGGAAGTGACCGGAGCCCGAGGCTTCGCCCAGCCGCGCGGCGCGGGCCGGCCACCATGGCCTCCCGCCCCGCGAGCACCGCCGGAGCGTCGCACCGGACTGTGCCGAAGACGTGCGGCTCCTTCAGCGGCTTCGCCTGGGGGGCTGCCGGGCCGGCACCGCCACGCACAGCGGGTGGATCCGGTGTGCCGCCCACCCCGCTGCTCGCCGTCGCCGGCTTCGTCGTATCCATGCGCCTGGAGGCGTTCGCCCCCAGCCTCGGCCAAGGCACACGGACGAGGATGGCCTCGCCGGAGGAGTTCTCGAAGCCGTGTCGCAGGCTGCCGGCCGGGCAGCGGGCGCTTCGGGATCCGGGTTCGGCAGAAGAGCGGCCGGTAGTGGGCCGTCCCACGAGGTCGGGGTCGTAGCCTGTCCGCCCCTCGGCGCGTAACGTGACGCAGATGAAGATCCTCATCAGTGCCGACATGGAGGGGGCCACGGGCGTCACCTGGCCGGCCGACGTGCTGCCGGGGACGCCGCAGTGGGAGCGGTGCCGGGTGATGTTCACTTCCGACGTGAACGCCGCCGTGGAGGGATTCTTCGAGGGCGGCGCCGGCCAGGTGCTCGTCAACGAGGCCCACTGGACCATGCGCAATCTGCTCCTGGAGCGGCTCGACGAACGGGCCGAGATGCTCACCGGGCGGCACAAGGCGCTGTCCATGGTGGAGGGCGTGCAGCACGGCGACGTCGACGGCGTCGCGTTCATCGGCTACCACGCGGGCGCCGGCATGGAGGGCGTCCTCGCCCACACCTATCTCGCCAACCAGATCACCGGGGTCTGGCTGAACGACGTCCGCGCCAGTGAGGGTCTGCTCAACGCGCACGTCGTCGCCGAGTACGGCGTCCCCGTCGTGCTCGTCACCGGCGACGACGTGGCCTGCGAGGACGCGCTCGGGTACGCGCCCGAGGCGCTGAAGGTCGCCGTCAAGGACCATGTGTCGCGGTACGCGGCGGTGTGCCGCACCCCGGCCCGCACGGCGGCCGACATCCGCGCCGCCGCCAAGGAGGCCGCACAGCTGGCGATCCGTCATGAACCGTCGCACGCCGGGCCGTTCACGATCGCCGTGGAGTTCGACGCCGAGCATCTGGCGATGGCCGCGACGGTCGTCCCCGGGGTGGCGCGGATCGGGGAGCGGAAGGCGGCGTACACCAGCGCCACCATGTACGAGGGGATCAGGACGTTCAAGGCGGTCACCACGATCGTCTCTGCCGCCGTGGAGGAACAGTATGGCTGACCAGCAGGCCCTGGAAGAGGTCGTGGAGTTCACCTCCGGCCTGATCCGCATCGACACCACCAACCGGGGCGGCGGGGACTGCCGGGAGCGGCCCGCCGCCGAGTACGCGGCCGAGCGGCTGTCCGGGGCGGGCCTCGACCCGCTGCTGCTGGAGCGGACACCCGGCCGGACCAACGTCGTCGCCCGGATCGAGGGCACCGACCCGTCCGCCGACGCGCTGCTGGTCCACGGCCATCTCGACGTGGTGCCCGCCGAGGCCGCCGACTGGAGCGTGCACCCGTTCTCCGGTGAGATCCGCGACGGAGTCGTGTGGGGGCGGGGCGCCGTCGACATGAAGAACATGGACGCGATGATCCTGGCGGTCGTCCGGTCCTGGGCCCGGCAGGGCGTGCGGCCCCGCCGGGACCTCGTCATCGCGTTCACCGCGGACGAGGAGGCCAGCGCCGAGGACGGCTCCGGATTCCTCGCCGACCGCCATCCCGAGCTGTTCGAGGGCTGCACCGAGGGCATCAGCGAGTCCGGCGCCTTCACCTTCCACGACGGTGCCGGCCGGCAGATCTACCCGATCGCCGCGGGGGAGCGGGGCACCGGCTGGCTGAAGCTCACCGCGCGCGGCCGGGCCGGGCACGGCTCCAAGGTGAACAAGGAGAACGCGGTGACCCGGCTCGCCGCCGCCGTCACCCGCATCGGCGAGCACGAGTGGCCGCTCAGGCTCACCCCGACCGTACGGGCCGCGCTCACCGAACTCGCCGTGCTGTACGGCATCGACCCCGACTTCAGGGACGTCGACCGGCTGCTGGAGAAGCTCGGCCCGGCCGCCAAGCTGGTCGAGGCGACCGTCCGCAACAGCGCCAACCCGACCATGCTGGAAGCCGGTTACAAGCTGAACGTCGTCCCCGGGGAGGCGGTCGCCTATGTCGACGGACGCTATCTGGCGGGCGCCGAGGACGAGTTCCGCGCCACCCTCGACCAGCTGACCGGCCCGGACGTGACCTGGGAGTTCGAGCACCACGAGGTGGCCCTCCAGGCCCCGGTCGACTCGCCCACCTACGCGAAGATGCGGGCCGCGGTGGGGGAGTTCGCGCCCGACGGGCACGTGGTGCCGTACTGCATGTCGGGCGGCACGGACGCCAAGCAGTTCTCCCGGCTCGGCATCACCGGGTACGGTTTCACCCCGCTGAAGCTGCCCGAAGGACTCGACTACCAGGCGCTGTTCCACGGCGTGGACGAGCGCGTGCCGGTTTCGGCGCTGCACTTCGGCGTGCAGGTTCTCGACCGCTTCCTGCGGACGGCCTAGAAGAGTGGGGGACGAGGTGCTGAAGTCGGCGTACGGTTCCTGGCCCTCGCCCATCGACGCGGCGCTGGCCGCCGCGCACGACGGGCGGCCGGAGTGGGTGGGATTCGTCGGGGACGAGGTGTGGTGGACCGAGCCACGGCCCGCCGAGGGCGGGCGGCGGGCGCTGGTACGCCGGACGGCCGACGGCACCGAGGAGTCGGTGCTGCCGGAGCCGTGGAACGTGCGCAGCCGGGTCATCGAGTACGGCGGCCGGCCCTGGACCGGGGTGGTGCGGGGCGACAGGCCCCTGGTGGTGTTCACGCACTTCGCCGACCAGCGGCTGTACCGGTACGAGCCCGGTGGCGAGCCGCGCCCCCTCACCCCGCTCTCGCCGGTGGGCGGCGGACTGCGCTGGGCGGAGCCGCAGGTGGACCTCGCCCGTGGTGAAGTGTGGTGCGTGCTGGAGGAGTTCACCGGAGAGGGCCCGGACGATGTGCGGCGCGTCCTGGCCGCCGTACCGCTGGACGGCTCGGCCGCCGAGGACCGGGCCGCCGTGCGTGAACTCACCGGCGACCGGCACCGTTTCGTCACCGGCCCCCGTCTCTCGCCCGACGGCCGCCGGGCCGCCTGGCTCGCCTGGGACCATCCACGGATGCCGTGGGACGGTACGGAGCTGCTCGTCGGCGAGGTCGGTGCCGACGGCACTCTGCATACGGTCCACACGGTGGCGGGCGGACCGGAGGAAGCCGTCGCGCAGGCCGAATGGTCCGCGGACGGCCGTCTTGTGTATGCGAGCGACCGCAGCGGCTGGTGGAACCTGTACCGGGACGGCGCCCCGCTGTGCCCGCGCGAGGAGGAGTTCGCCGGCCCGCTGTGGAAGCTGGGCCTGTGCTGGTTCGCTCCGCTGGACGATGGGCTGATCGCGGTCGTCCACGGCCGGGGGGCGTCTGTACTCGGGATTCTGGATCCGGAGTCCGGCGAGGTCGTCGACGCCGCCGGACCGTGGACCGAGTTCGCGTCCACGCTCGCTGTGCACGGCGAACGGGTCGTCGCGATCGGTGCCAGCCCGCGTACCGCATACGAGGTGGTCGAGCTGGACACCCGGAGCGGACGCGCCCGGGCGATCGGAGCCCGGCACCGCGATCCCGTCGACCCGGCCTACTACCCCGAGCCGCAGATCCGCGTCTTCACCGGCCCAGACGGCCGCGAGGTACACGCGCACGTCTACCCTCCGCACCACCCCCGGCGGACCGCAGCCGACGGCGAGTTGCCGCCGTACGTCATCTGGGCGCACGGCGGTCCCACCAGCCGGGTGCCGCTCGTGCTGGATCTGGAGATCGCCTACTTCACCTCCCGGGGCATCGGTGTCGCGGAGGTCAACTACGGCGGCTCCACCGGATACGGCCGGGCCTACCGGGAGCGGCTGCGCGAGCAGTGGGGCGTGGTCGACGTCGAGGACTGCGCGGCCGTCGCCCGCGCCCTGGCCGACGAGGGCACCGCCGACCCCGCCCGGCTCGCGATCCGGGGCGGCAGCGCGGGCGGCTGGACCACCGCCGCCTCCCTGACCACGACCGACGTCTACGCCTGCGGCACCATCGTCTACCCGGTCCTGGACCTGACCACCTGGGGCCCGGGGGAGACCCATGACTTCGAGTCCCGTTACCTGGAGTCACTGATCGGGCCGTTCGACGAGGTGCCGGCCCGGTACGCCGAGCGGTCGCCGACCGCGCACGCCGACCGTCTCACCGTGCCCTTCCTGCTGCTCCAGGGCCTGGACGACGTCATCTGCCCGCCCGCCCAGTGCGAACGCTTCCTCGCCCGGATCGAGGGCCGGGGCGTGCCGCACGCGTACCTCGCCTTCGCGGGGGAGGGGCACGGATTCCGGCGGGCCGCGACGATGGTCCGCGCCCTGGAGGCGGAACTGTCCCTGTACGCCCAGGTGTTCGGGCTGAACCCGACGCCGGACGTGCCGAAGGTGGAGTTGGTCACGTGACGGAACTGGTGCGCCCGGCCCGGCTGGCCCCCGGGGCGCGGGTGGCGGTCGTCGCCCCCAGCGGGCCGGTGCCCGAGGAGCGGTTGCAGGCGGGACTCGACGTGCTGCGCGGCTGGGATCTCGACCCGGTGATCGGACCCCATGTCCTGGACCGGCACGGCGAGTTCGGCTATCTGGCCGGCACGGATGCCGACCGCGCCGCCGACTTCCAGAACGCCTGGTGCGATCCCGCCGTGGACGCGGTGCTGTGCGCCCGCGGCGGATACGGGGTGCAACGCATGATCGACCTGCTCGACTGGGAGGCGATGCGGGCGGCCGGGCCCAAGGTCTTCGTCGGCTTCAGCGACATCACCGTCCTGCACGAGGCCTTCGCCACCCGTCTGGGGCTCGCCACGCTGTACGGGCCGATGGCGGCCGGCATCGACTTCATCAAGAACGCGCGGGCACAGGAGCACCTGCGGGCCACGCTGTTCGCCCCGGAAACGGTCCGCACGATCGCCTCCGGCGGCACGCCCCTGGTGTCCGGCCGGGCCCGGGGTGTCACCCTCGGTGGCTGTCTGTGCCTGCTCGCCGCGGAACTCGGCACCCCGCACACCCGCCCCTCGGCGGACGGAGGACTGCTGTGCCTGGAGGACGTGGGCGAGGAGACCTACCGCCTGGACCGGTATCTCACCCAACTCCTGCGCACCGGCTGGCTGGACGGCGTGCGCGGTGTGCTGCTCGGCTCCTGGGAGAGCTGCGCCGACTACGCCGAGGTGCGTCCCCTGCTCGTCGACCGGCTCGGCGCGCTGGGCGTTCCGGTGGTGGAGGACTTCGGTTTCGGCCACTGCGAAGGCGCGCTCACCATCCCCTTCCGGGTCGCGGCCGAGCTCGACGCGGACACGTCCACGCTGACTCTCGACCAGCCCGCCCTGCGGTGACGCCGTAGGCTGGCCGGATGCCGCACATCCCGTCCCGTCACCTCGCAGAGGGCCCCCGCGTGGCCATCCGCCACTTCACCCCCGAGGACGGCCCGGAGTTCACCGCGCGGACCCGGGAGAGCGAGGACCTGCACCGGCCGTGGCTGTTCCCGCCGGACACCGAAGAGGCCTACGCCGCCTACGCCGGCCGGCTGATCGAGGACCCGGCCAAGGCCGGATTCCTGGTGTGCGAGAAGGACAGCGGGGACATCGCCGGGTTCATCAACATCAACAACATCGTCCGGGGCGGCTTCCAGTGCGGCGCCCTCGGTTACGGCGCCTTCGCGCACGCCGCCGGGCGCGGGCTGATGCGCGAGGGCCTGGACCTGGTGATCGGGTACGCGTTCGGACCGCTGGGGCTGCACCGGCTCGAGATCAACGCGCAGCCCGAGAACACCGCCTCCATCGCCCTCGCCCGGGGCGCCGGGTTCCGGCTGGAGGGCTTCTCGCCCCGCATGATCTACATCGACGGAGCCTGGCGGGACCATGAACGCTGGGCACTCACCGCCGAGATGAGACCCGGCGGCTGATTCCCGCAGGCGCAGCATCTCGCCGCCGTCCGGTGCGGGGGTGCGGCGGCGTGCAGGGGCGTGGGAGAGGGTGGTGTGGCCGGTGGCGCCGATGTTCCACTCGACGCCGCCGGAGTGCGCCGTCAAGGGCTCGGACTCCCGCTCCCCCGGCGTCCACGAGCGGCCCCTGCCCGCTGCCCAGTCGGGGCAGCCGTGGCGGCGCGGCGGCCCCGGCGTTACCCGCTGTGCCCAGCGGGTACCCGCACGGTATGGACCGTTTGGATCACCTGGAACATCTGGACAAGCACCTTGTCGAAGAGCTGGCACAGGTGGCACGCGAGACGGTACGCGACGAACTGCGTGAGCAGAGCCGCAAGCAGCGCCGCACCGCCATGCTCTACGCCGCCTCCGGTGCCGCCGCCCTCTACGCGGGCGGCGCGGTCGCGCTCGCCGTGGGCCTGGCCCTGGCCATCGGACTGCCCGGCTGGGCGGCCGCACTGATCACCGCGGCGATCCTCGGCGCGGTGGCCTACCTGCTGCGCGGTGCCGCCCGCCCGGGCCACGCGCACCACGCCCCGAGCCCTCCGCAGCACGTGGTCGGCGGCACCCCGCCGGCCGCCCCGCCCAGCGGCCTCGGCCTGCCGTACCCCCCGATGCCCTCCGGGGCGCCGCCGCGCCCGGACATCGGCCCGGACACCCCGCACCACAGGGCCTGACGAACGGGAGGCGTCAACCACGGAGGTGCCCCGGCCACACAGCGACGTGGCCGGGGCATTCTGTGCGACGCCGGGACACATCAGCCGACGCCGACCGGGGTGCGGGGGACTGCGCGTCCAGGCACAGGCAAGCCGTATCCGGCAGCGCGGCGCGACCGCCCCTCCCGGCCGCGGCACAGGGGCTCATTCCGGCCGGGGCGGGGGCGGCTCACCCGGGGGCGCGGGGAACCGCGCGCCCAGGGACACACCACCCGCACCCGGCAACGCCCCGGAACCGCCCTGCCTTCACGCGGCAAGCCGCGGCAGCACCTTCGTTCGGTAGAAGTCGAAGAACCCCCGCTGGTCCGGCCCGATCTGATTCACGTACACCCGGTCGAACCCCGCGTCGGCGAAGGCCCTCAGCGCCGAGACATGCTCGTCCACGTCGTTCCCGCACACCGTCTTCTCCCGCACCATGTCCTCGGTGACCAGCTCGTGCAGCTGCTCGAAATGGCGCGGCGAGGGCAGCACCTGGCCCATCTCGCCGGGCAGCAGCTCGTTGAACCAGAGCTTGTGCACCGTACGGACGCACTCCTCGCGGTCGGTGCCGTAACAGACCTTCGTGCCGCCGCTGACCGGCTTGGTTCCGCCGCCGCCCGTGCGGAACCGGGTGACCATCTCCTCCTCCGGCATCATCGTGATGTAGCCGTCGCCCACGCGGGCGGCGAGCGAGGTGGCCTTCGGGCCGAAGCCGGAGATGTCGATCGGCACCGGCTCGTCGGGGACGGTGTAGAGGCGGGCGTTCTCCACCGTGTAGTGCGCCCCGTGGTGGCTGACCTCCTCGCCGGTGAACAGCCGGCGCATCACCTGGATCGCCTCCTCCAGCATCTCCAGGCGCACGTCCAGCGGCGGCCACCGGTCGCCGAGGATGTGCTCGTTGAGTGCCTCGCCGGTGCCGACGCCGAACCGGAAGCGGCCCCCGGTCATCACCGCGCTCGTCGCCACGGCCTGCGCCACCACCGCCGGGTGCATCCGCACGGTCGGGCAGGTCACCGCGGTCTCGACGGGCAGCGACACCGCCTGCGACAGCGCGCCGATCACCGACCACACGAACGCGCTCTGTCCCTGCGCGTCGTTCCACGGGTGGTAGTGGTCGGAGATCCACAGTGCCTGGAACCCGGCCTGCCCGGCCATCCTGGCCTGTTCGACGAGACCGGCCGGGTCGTGCTCCTCGCTCGCCAGGAAATAGCCGTACTCGGGCATGGCAGGCACCTCCGCGTGGGGCTGGTGAGCTCGGTGTGATCCGGTCCGGGCCGGGTAGCCGGGGGCGACCTGCCGAAACGCCGCTCCGGGCGGTTGCCGAGCGGGCGGCGTTCGGGGCTGCGAACGGCGTACGGGTGAATGCCCGGCGTTTGGGTGCCCCGCCCCCGGTTACGCGGAAAGCCTCGGACGAGCCACACCGCCGGAGGCGCACCGTGACCCGACCTCACGTCGTGATCGTCGGCGCCGGTTTCGCCGGGTACCGGGCTGCCCGCACCCTGGCCCGTCTCACCCGGAGCCAGGCCGATGTCACGCTGCTGAACCCGACCGACTACTTCCTGTACCTGCCCCTGCTGCCGCAGGTCGCCGCCGGCATCCTCGAGGCCCGCAGGGTCACCGTGTCACTGCCCGGCACCCTGCGCGGAGTGCGGCTGGTCCTCGGTGAGGCGGACCACGTCGACCTCGACGGCCGCACCGTCCACTACACCGACCCCGAGGGCGGCACGCGCGCCCTCGGCTACGACCGGCTGGTGCTGGCCGTGGGCAGCGTCAACAAGCTGCTGCCCGTTCCCGGCGTCGCCGAGCACGCGCACGGGTTCCGCGGGCTGCCCGAGGCCCTGTACCTGCGCGACCACGTGACCCGGCAGGTGGAACTCGCCGCCGCGGACGACGATCCGAAGACCATCGCAGCCCGGTGCACCTTCGTCGTGGTCGGCGCCGGGTACACCGGTACCGAGGTGGCCGCGCATCTGCAGATGCTCACCGACCGGCTGGCCCGCCGCCACCCGCTGCCCTCCGGCCTGCACCCCCGCTGGATTCTGCTGGACGTGGCGCCGCGCGTGCTGCCGGAGATGGACGAGCGGATGTCCCGTACGGCCGACCGGGTGCTGCGGGCGCGGGGCGTGGACGTGCGGACGGGGACGTCGGTGAAGGAGGCCACCCACGACGGGGTACTGCTGACCGACGGGGAGTTCGTCGCGTGCCGGACCCTGGTGTGGTGCGTGGGCGTACGGCCCGATCCGCTGGTGGAGGCCGTCGGGCAGCCGCTGGAGCGCGGCCGGCTGATCGTCGACCCGTTTCTGCGGTTGCCGGGCCGCTCGGAGGTGTTCGCCTGCGGGGACGCGGCCGCCGTACCGAACCTGTGGCTTCCCGGGGAGTTCACGTCGATGACGGCCCAGCACGCCTGGCGGCAGGGCCGGGTGGCCGGGGAGAACGTGGCCGCTTCGCTCGGCCTCGGCCGGCGAGGGCGCCCGTACCGCCACCGCGACCTGGGCTTCGCCGTCGACCTGGGCGGGGTCCGGGCCGCCGCCAACCCGCTCGGCATCCCGCTGTCCGGCCCGGCGGCCGGCGCGGTCACCCGCGGCTACCACCTGGCCGCGCTGCCCGGCAACCGTGTCCGGGTCGCCGCCGACTGGCTGCTGGACGCCTTCCTGCCACGGCAGGGCGTCCAGTTGGGCCTCGTACGGGCGTGGTCGGTGCCCCTGGACACGGCCTCCCCGGAACTGGCGCGGGTACCGGGTGGCCGGGAGCGGGCGGGGGAGCACGCAGGCAAGGAGGCGGGCCCCGGGGTGCCCCCGGCGCCCGGTGCCGGTACCGACGGCAAGGAGACGAGACCATGACGAAGCAGCCGAACCAGCGGGGCGAGGAAGCCGCGAAGAACCAGCCGGGCGGAGAGCCCGCGAAGAACCAGCCGGGCGGAGAGCCGGCGAAGAACCAGCCGGGCGGAGAGCCGGCGAAGAGGCAGCCCGGCAAAGAGCCCGCCCAGGGCCGGCCGGAGCGTTCCCCCGCCCCCGGGCACCCCGCACCCGGCCCGGTCAGGCGTACCGATCCGCCCGGCCCCGCCGACCACCCCCATTCACCCGACTCTGTGCAAGGAGATCGAGGAGACTCATGAACACCGCCGAACTCGCCGAACTGGGACAGCAGCTGCGCGTGGACAGCGTGCGGGCGGCCGACGCCGCGGGGTCCGGGCATCCCACGTCCTCGATGTCCGCGGCCGATCTGGTGGCCGTCCTGCTGGCGAACCATCTGCGCTACGACTTCGAACGCCCCGAACACCCCGCCAACGACCGCTTCGTGCTGTCCAAGGGACACGCCTCGCCGCTGCTGTATGCCGCCTACAAGGCGGCCGGCGCCATCGAGGACGGCGAGCTGCTCACGTTCCGCAAGCTCGGCAGCCGGCTCGAAGGACATCCGACGCCCCGGCGCCTGCCCTGGGTGGAGACGGCCACCGGCTCCCTCGGCCAGGGCCTGCCGGTCGGGGTCGGTATCGCCCTGGCCGGCAAGCGGCTGGAGCGCACCGGGTACCGGGTGTGGGTGCTGTGCGGCGACAGCGAGCTGGCGGAGGGCTCGGTGTGGGAGGCCGCCGAACACGCCGGGTACGAGAACCTGGACAACCTGATCGCGATCGTGGACGTCAACCGGCTCGGGCAGCGCGGTCCCACCCGGCACGGCCACGACCTGGACGCCTACGCCCGCCGCTTCCAGGCCTTCGGCTGGCACACCATCGAGATCGACGGACACGACGTCGACAAGATCGACCGGGCGTACGGGGAGGCGCTGTCCACGGCCGGGCAGCCCACCGTGGTCCTCGCCCGCACCCTCAAGGGCAAGGGCGTCGCCGCCGTCGAGGACCGCGAGGGCCTGCACGGCAAGCCGCTGCCCGAGGCCGAGCAGGCCATCGCCGAACTCGGCGGACCGCGTCAGCTGCACGTCCGCGTCAGCGAGCCGCAGGCGGCCGCCGCGCTGCGCTCGGTCACCACCGAGGCGCTCCAGCTCCCGCGCTACGACGAGGGGGACGAGGCCGCCACCCGGGACGCCTTCGGAAAGGCCCTCGCCGCGCTCGGCAGCGCCCGCGGCGATGTCGTCGCCCTGGACGGCGAGGTCGGCGACTCCACCCGGACCGAGGAGTTCGCCAAGGCCCACCCGGACCGGTTCTTCGAGTGCTACATCGCCGAGCAGCAGCTCGTCGCCTCGGCCGTCGGCATGGCCGCGCGCGGCTGGGTGCCGTACGCCTCCACGTTCGCCGCGTTCTTCAGCCGCGCCTACGACTTCGTGCGCATGGCGTCCATCAGCGGTTCCGGACTCAACCTGGTCGGCTCGCACGCCGGTGCCGCGATCGGCCAGGACGGGCCCTCGCAGATGGGCCTGGAGGACCTGGCGATGTTCCGGGCGGTGTACGGCTCGACCGTGCTCTACCCGTGTGACGCCAACCAGACCGTCAAGCTGGTCGCGGCCATGGCCGGCCTCGACGGCATCCGCTACCTGCGCACCTCCCGCGGCAAGTCCCCGGTGATCTACGGCCCCGACGAGGAGTTCCCGGTGGGCGGCAGCAAGACGCTGCGCTCGGGTGAGGACGACCGGCTGACCGTCGTGGCCGCCGGGGTCACCGTGCACGAGGCGCTGGCCGCCGCCGACCGGCTCGCCGAGGACGGCATCCGGGTACGGGTCATCGACCTGTACTCCATCAAGCCCGTCGACGTCGAAACCCTGCGCCGGGCCGCCGAGGAGACCGGCTGCCTGCTCACCGTCGAGGACCACCACGCGGAGGGCGGCCTGGGGGACGCCGTCGCGGAGGCGTTCGCGGACGGCCGGCCCGTGCCCCGCCTGGTCCGGCTCGCGGTGCGCACCATGCCGGGCTCGGCGGCGCCCGACGAGCAGCTGCACGCGGTCGGCATCGACGCGGTCGGCATCGCCACGGCCGCCAAGCTGCTGGTTGAGGAGGCGGTCGTGCGATGAGCCGCGGTGATGCGCGGACCATACGGGAGGGCCGCCGCAGGTGGAGATCCAGCGGCCCGGCAAGGTGCTCTTCCCCGGCGGCGCCGCCGCCAAGGAGTACACCAAGGCGATCTCGCCGACTACTACCGGTCCGTCGCGCCCTATCTGCTGCCGCACCTGCGCGGCCGTCCGCTGATGCTGGAGAGGTATCCGGACGGCCTGGAC
Source organism: Streptomyces sp. NPDC006314 (assembly GCF_040613075.1). Classification (NCBI taxonomy): domain Bacteria; kingdom Bacillati; phylum Actinomycetota; class Actinomycetes; order Kitasatosporales; family Streptomycetaceae; genus Streptomyces; species Streptomyces sp. NPDC006314. The sequence continues at coordinate 90,202 of NZ_JBEXRL010000011.1, forward strand.
GGGCCGCGGTTCATGCAGAAGAACACTCCGGAGCACTATCCGGACTGGATCACCCGCGCCGAGGTCGCCAAGGAGGGCGGCACGGTCAGGCATGTCGTGTGCGACGACACCGCCACCCTCCTCTACCTCGCCGACCAGGCCTGCCTCACCCTGCACCGCTGCCTCTCCCGCACCGACCGCGCCGGCGGCGCCGACCACCCCGACCGCCTGGTGTTCGACCTCGACCCGGCCGAGGACGACTTCGCCCCCGACACCGTCCGCGCCCGCCCCGGCGCGCCCGTCGCCGTGCCCCTCGCCTGGGAGCAGCTGTACGACCCCGGCCTCGACGCCCGTAGCTGGACCCTCGCCGACGCGGTGGACCAGGCGCGCACGGACCCCTGGGCCGGCCTGCCGCGCCGCGGCCGTTCCCTGGGGCCCGCCCGCCGCCGCTTGACGGCATTGGATGGCTGACACATGCGTCCCCTCTGACCAGGGGCGATGACCGGCCCAGGGGATGCATGTGCTCCGGAAGGTTTGGCCAAGGACATGAGGGCCACACGCAGGGAGAGGTGGCCATGTCGAACACAAGGAACACATCCCAGTCACACAATTCACGGGAGTCACAAGACAATCAGGACTCCCAGGAAACACAGGAGAACACAGACAAGCACGCGGCGGACGACCACCGTCCGACCCCCATGGTGGTGCTGCGCCAGGCGCGCGCCCAGCTCGCCGAACTCACCGGCCTCACACCGGAATCGGTGTCGTCGTTCGAGCAGACGGAGGACGGGTGGTCGCTGGAGGTCGAGGTCCTCGAACTGGCGAGGGTGCCCGACACGATGAGCCTGATGGCCAGCTACCAGGTCGAACTCGACCCGGACGGGGAGCTCACCGGCTACCGGCGCGTCCGCCGCTACGAACGCGGGAGGGCGGACCCGCGCGGCGGTGGCCGTTAGGTCACCGCCCGCACACCCGCCCGCGAACACACCCTACGCACAAGGAGGAATCGCCGGCATGACTGTTGTTCCGGCACAGCAGACCGGAGGTGGAGGCGGCAGCAGCGGCCTCTACGACGTACTTGAGCTGGTCCTTGACAGGGGACTCGTCATCGACGCGTTCGTGCGTGTCTCCCTGGTCGGCATCGAGATCCTGAAGATCGACGTACGGGTCGTCGTGGCCAGCGTCGACACCTATCTGCGCTTCGCCGAGGCCTGCAACCGCCTGGACCTGGAGTCCGGCCCGAACAAGAGCCCGGGCCTGCCCGAGATCGTCGGCGAGGTCACCGAGTCCGGTGCCCGCGGCAAGTCCAAGGGGGCGCTGTCCGGCGCCGCGCAGACCATATCCGACGCCTTCAACCAGGCCCGCGGTGAAGGGGAGACCGAGTCCCGGCCGCGTGCCCGTAAGGCCCCGGCGCGCCGTAAGGAGGAGCAGGAGTGAGCACGTACGTCTACGGGATCACCGCCCAGTCGCACCCCGCGCTCCCCGAGGGCATGACCGGTGTGGGGGAGCCGGCCCGGACGGTACGCGTCCTCACGGCCGGTGAACTGTCCGCCGTGGTCAGTGACGCCCCCGAGGACCTGCGTCCCAAGCGCAGGGACCTGCTCGCGCACCAGAACGTGCTCGCCGAGGCCGGCGCGGCCGGCTGCATCCTGCCGATGCGCTTCGGCAGCGTCGCCCCCGACGACGACGCCGTCACCCAGGTGCTCGCCGAACGGGCGGAGCACTACCACGAGCGGCTGCGGGAGCTGGACGGCAAGGTCGAGTACAACATCAAGGCCACCCACGTGGAAGAGGCCGTCCTGCATCTCGTGATGGCCGAGAACGCGGAGGTGCGCGCCCTCGCCGAGGCCAACCGCCGATCCGGCGGAGGCAGCTACGACGACAAGATCCGCCTCGGCGAGATGGTCGCCGCCGCCGTCAAGGCGAAGGAGGCCGAGGACGCGAACGAGGTGCAGGGCCTGCTGGCACCGGCCGCCGCGGCGGTCAGCGTCGGCCCCGAGTCCACCGGCTGGCTGGTGAACGTGTCGTTCCTGGTCGCCCGGGACTCGTCCGACCGTTTCCTGGCCGCCGTCGAGCAGGTCCGCAAGAGCCACCCCCACCTGGATCTGCGGGTCAACGGGCCGCTGCCGCCGTACAGCTTCGTCGAACCCGGCCCCGCCACTCCCGCGGGCAGCAGGGCCGGTGCGGACGCCGGCGCGCAATAGCGCCCCCGGCCCGAGCGGAAGGAGATCACCGTGGGACTGATCGGCGAGGTGCTGATGCTGCCGTTCGCACCCGTGCGCGGCAGCGCGTGGGCCATCAGACAGGTGCTCCGCGAGGCGGAACGGATCTACTACGACCCCTCCACCGTACGGGCCGAACTCGCCCGCCTCGAAGAGCAACTGGAGGCGGGCGAGATCACTGAGGAGGAGTTCGACCAGCGCGAGGACGAACTTCTGGACCGGCTGGAGACCGCCCTGCGCTCCGGCGACACCACAGGCAACGGGACGTGAGATGAACCGAACGGCACTGGGCCTCGCCGTAGGGGCCGGATACTTCCTGGGACGCACGAAGAAGCTGAAAATGGCACTCGCCGTCGGTTCTCTGGTGGCCGGGAAGAAGCTGAACCTCGGCCCGAAGGCGCTCGCGGAGCTGGCGCAGCAGCAGCTGCGGGACAACCCGCAGTTCAAGGAGATCGGGGACCAGCTGCGCCAGGACCTGCGGGGTGTCGGCAAGGCCGCCACCGGCGCGATGGTGGAGCGGCAGATGAGCACGCTTGCCGACCGGCTGCACGGCCGGACCACCCAGGTGCGCGACCAGCTCTCCGGGGCGGTGCCCGCCGGCTCCGAGGAGGAGCGGGACGACGAGGACGCCCAGGAGGAGTCCGCCGAGCGGGAGGATGACGACCGCGAGGACAACGACCGGGGGGACGAGGGCCGGGAGAGCGAGGCGCGCGGCGATGGGCCGGCCAAGAAGGCCCCCGCCAAGAAGGCTCCCGCCAAGAAGGCCGCGGCCAAGAAGGCCCCGGCGAAGAAGACCGCTCCTGCGAAGAAGGCGGCGGCCAAGAAGACCGGCACCGCTCGCGGTGCCGAGTCCCGGCAGTCGAAGGGCGGCGACGACCGATGACCGAGACCCTCGGATCCGCCACCTCCGCGGCAGGCAAGGCCACGGGTGAGGCCAAGAACAACCCACTGACGGATCTCGCCCACAGCGAGGCCGCCGACCGGCTCAAGGCGGAGGCTCAGGAGTACCTGTCCGCGCAGGCCCAGCGCCTGCTGACCGGCCTCGGCCGCAAGCTGGGCGAGACGACCGTCAAGCTCAACGACATCGCCGAGGGCAACAGCCCGGGCTTCGCCAAGCTCGCGCTCGACGGCGGACGCAAGATCGCCGAGGGCAAGGGGCCGCTGCGCTCCGCACTGGAGCTGGGCGCATCCGGCGCCAAGGAGAAGGTCATGGACGCGGTGAGAAACCTCGGCGGGGGCAAGGGCAAGCGCAAGGGAGGCGGGGGCAACAAGCCCACCGTCATCATGGAGTCCGTCGACGTCGGCGTGCCGCTGCGCACCGCCTACGACCAGTGGACCCAGTACCAGGACTTCTCCACCTTCGCCAAGGGCGTCAAGAGCGCGAACCGCGCCGACGACACCCACTCCGACTGGCAGGCGAAGGTCTTCTGGTCCAACCGCAGCTGGAAGGCGCACACCACCGAACAGATACCGGACTACCGCATCCAGTGGACGTCGGAGGGCGCGAAGGGCACCACCAAGGGTGTCGTCACCTTCCACCCCCTGGGCGACAACCTCACCCGGGTCCTGCTCGTCATGGAGTACTACCCGAGCGGCCTGTTCGAGAAGACCGGCAACATCTGGCGGGCCCAGGGCCGCCGGGCCAGGCTGGACCTGAAGAACTTCGCCCGTTTCATCACCCTCAAGGGAGAGGCGGAGGACGGCTGGCGCGGCGAGATCAGCGACGGCGAGGTGGTCCGCAGCCACGAGGACGCCGTGGCCGAGGAGGAGCAGGAGCAGGACGCCGAGGCATCCGATGAGGAGGCCCCGGAGGGCGAGGCCGAGGAGCAGGACGAGGAAGAGGAAGAGGAAGAGGAAGAGGGCGAGCCCGAGGAGTACCGGGACGAGGAAGAGGGCGAGCCCGCCGAGGAGGCGGAAGAGTACGAGGACGAGGAAGAGGGCCCGTACGAGGAGGAGGTAGAGGAGGGTGAGGAGCCCGAGGAGGCCGAGGAGGAGGCGTACGAGGAGGAAGAAGAACCCGAGTACGCCGAGCGCGGGAGCCGTCGATGACGATGCCCAGCCGCTTCCCCGAGCCCTACGGGCAGGGCTCGGGGGCCAACCTCGCCGACATCCTGGAGCGTGTGCTGGACAAGGGTGTCGTCATCGCTGGTGACATCCGGATCAACCTGCTCGACATAGAGCTGCTCACCGTCAAGCTGAGGCTCATCGTCGCCTCGGTGGACAAAGCCAAGGAGATGGGGATCGACTGGTGGGAGAGCGACCCGGCCCTCTCCTCCCGGGCCCGCCGGGATGAGCTGACGCGGGAGAACGCCGAGCTGAGGGAGCGCCTGGCCCGGCTGGAGGAGCTGGAAACGGGCCGCCGCGTGCCGAAGGAGGCATCATGATCGGACTGCGGTACGTCTACGCCGTCTGCCGGCCCTTCGGGACGCCCCTGCAGTCCCAGCTCACCGGCATAGGAGGCGCCCCGCCGGCGCTGCTGCACCATCACGGCCTGGTCGCGGTCGTCAGCACCGTCCCGGAGGCCGATTTCTCCGAGAGCGCCCTCAAGGCCCACCTGGAGGACCTGGACTGGCTGACCGCGACCGCCCGTGCCCACCAGGGCGTGATCGACGCGCTCACCACCGTGACCACCCCGCTGCCGCTCCGCCTCGGGACCGTCTTCCGGGACGACAGCGGCGTCCGCATGATGATCGAGGCCCGCGAGGACGACTTCCGGCGCATCCTGGACCGGCTGCACGGTCGGGTGGAGTGGGGCGTGAAGGTGTACCTGGAGCCCGAGCCGGCCGAACCCGCCCCGGCCGTGGCGAAGCCGGCCAGCGGGCGCGACTATCTGCGCCGGCGGCGCGAGCACAGTCACGCGCACGAGGAGAAATGGCAGCGGGCCGAGGAATTCGCGGAGTCCCTGAACGAGCGCCTCTCCCGGCTCGCCGAGGATACCCGGCTGCACGCCCCGCAGAATTCCGCGCTGTCCGCGACGCCGGGCCAGAACATACTCAACGGGGCCTATCTGGTGCCTCGGGAGCATTCCGAGGAATTCGTGGAACTGGTCGACCGCACGAAGGACGAGGCCCCCGGAATCCGGGTGGAACTCACCGGCCCCTGGGCCGCCTACTCCTTCACGGGAGAGGAATCATGAGGGGGGCGCAACGGTGACCGTCGTGGAACGACGCGAGATCGCACTCGTCGACCTGCTCGACCGGTTGCTGGCCGGAGGAGTCGTCATCACCGGCGACCTCACGCTGCGCATCGCGGACGTCGACCTCGTCCGCATCGATCTGAACGCCCTGATCAGCTCCGTCAACGAGCAGGTCCCCTCGCCCTTCGAGGAGCTCGCATGACCGCGCGCAGCCCGCGCAACCGGCTCGATCTCGAACCCGACACGGTCGAGCGTGACCTGGTGAAACTCGTCCTGACCGTGGTGGAGCTGCTGCGTCAGCTGATGGAACGGCAGGCGGTGCGCCGCTTCGACACCGGTGAGCTGACCGAGGAGCAGGAGGAGCGCATCGGGCTCACCCTGATGCTGCTGGAGGACCGGATGGCCGAGCTCAGGGAGCGGTACGGACTGCGGCCCGAGGACCTGAATCTGGACCTCGGGCCGCTCGGGCCGCTGCTTCCCCGCGAGTGAACCGAGCGTGGGGGGCCGCACTCACCAACGATCACCGGGCATCTTCTTTACGGCACAGGATCTCCCCATGCAGGACCGCGAACCAGCCGTCCTCCTGCCGGCCCCATTCCCGCCAGGCCCGCGACACCGCCCGCAGCTCTTCGGCGGTGGCGTGTCCGCCCTGGGTGGCCCGGTCGGCGTAGCCGGAGGCAAGGGTGCGGTCCGCCCACAGACCGCTCCACCAGGCCCGCTCCTCGGGGGTGGCGAACGTCCAGGTGCTGGAGGTGGCCGTGACGTCCCCGATCCCGGCGGCCAGCGCCCACGCCTTCAGCCGGCGCCCGGCGTCGGGCTCGCCGCCGTTGGCGCGGGCCACCCGCTCGTACACCTCCAGCCAGTGGTCCAGGCCGTCGAGGGCCGGGTACCAGGTCATCGCCGCGTAGTCCGCGTCGCGTACCGCGATGAACCCGCCCGGCCTGGTCACCCGGTGCATCTCGCGCAGCGCCCGCACCGGGTCGCCGACGTGCTGGAGCACCTGGTGTGCGTGGACCACACAGAAGGTGTCGTCCGGGAAGTCCAGGGCGTGGACGTCCGCGACCGCGAAGTCGACGTTGTCCAGGCCGCGTGCGGCGGCGGTGGCGCGGGCCTGCTCCAGGATGCCCGGAGCGTGGTCCACGCCGGTGACATGGCCGTCCGGGACCAGTTCCGCCAGGTCGGCGGTGATGGTCCCCGGACCGCAGCCGATGTCCAGGATCTTCATGTGGGGCCTGAGCGAGCCGAGCAGGTAGGCCGCGGAGTTGGCGGCGGTGCGCCAGGTGTGTGAACGCAGCACCGACTCATGGTGCCCGTGTGTGTAGACGGCGGTCTCCTGCGCTTTCGGCATGGCTGCACCCCTTCGCGTCGTACCGTCCCGGTGTCCTGCGGCACCGACCGGCGGTACGCCTCACGGTACGCGCGCTCCTCAAATGGTGAGACACGCGTTTCGCATAATGGAATGACGGCTCGTCAGGACGCGGTGCGCAGCGGGCGGTAGACCGTCAGCGCCTCGGGCAGCTTCTCCAGCCTCACCTCGCCCGACACCGCCGTGACCTCGCCGTCGTAGGCCAGCGGGGTGCCCGGAGCGACGCCGGTCAGCCGCAGCCGGTTCACCTGAACCGCCGCGTGCGCGGGGGACCGGGACAGCGGGCCCGCGACGGCCGCGGCGAGCAGCCTCAGCGCGGGCCGGCGGCTGCCGTGCACCACCCGCACATCCAGCAGACCGTCCGCCAGATCGGTACGGCGGCCGGGTGCGAGCCCCATGCGGTGGTAGACGCCGTTGCCGACGAAGAGCAGCCACAGCGGCCGCTGTTCACCGCTCACCTCCACCTCCAGCGGATGCTCGTCCGCGCGCAGCACACGCAGCGCGCCGAGCACTCCGGCCGGCCAGCCGCCGAGCCGGTGCGACCAGCGGTCCCGCTCGCGCACCAGCTCCGGATAGACGCCCAGGCTCAGCGTGTTGAGGAACAGTCCCTCGCCGTCGGCGGTGACGAACCGGCCCGCGTCCACCCGGACCGCCTCGCCGTGCCGGACCGCCAGGGCCAGATCGCGTTCGTCCTCCACACCCAGGTCGTAGGCGAAGTGGTTGAGGGTGCCGCCCGGCAGCACCGCGAGCGGCAGTCCGTGGCGCAGGGCCACCTCGGCGGCCGCGTTCACGGTGCCGTCACCCCCGCACACCCCGAGCACCCGCGCCCGGGTCGCCGCCTTCGCCAGCGCGTCCCGGATCTCCTCCGGCGCACACTCGACGACCTCCGCCTTCGGCAGCGCGTCGTGCAGGGCGCGCACCCGGTCCGCCGTGCCCGAGGCCCGGTTGGCGACCATCACCAGACCGTCGCCCTCGGGCAGCGCCGGGGCCTCGGCACGCGGCCGGGCGGGCCGCCAGACCTCCGCCCGGGTCGGCACCAGACGCCGTACCAGGAAGGCGGCGCCCGCCCCGAGCGCCGCGCCGGCCAGCACATCGCTCGGGAAGTGCACCCCCGTGTAGACGCGGGAGGCCGCCACCGAGAACGCCACCGGCGCCACCGCCGCCCCCCATGCCGGCGACTCCAACGCGACCCCGGTCGCGAACGCCGCCGCCGACGCGGCGTGCCCGGACGGGAACGAGGTGGTGATCGGCTGCCTCTTGAGCTGCCGCACCAGCGGCACCGGGTCCAGCACCGGCCGCGCCCGGCGTACCGAACGCTTGCCGAGGGTGTTGATGGTCAGCGAGGCCAGGCTGAGCGAGGCCAGCCCCCGCACCGCGGCCCGGCGAGCCCGGGGCGTGCGGATCGCGGCCATCGCGGCGGCCGTGGCGAACCACAGCACCCCGTGGTTCGCGCTGCGGCTCAGGCGGGGCAGCACCCGCTCGGCGCCGGGCCAGTGCCAGGCGGCTGCCGCCTCGAACACCCGGGCGTCGAGATCGAGCAGCTTGCGCAGGGCGTTGCGGCCGGTCGGCAGGGCGGTCAGGTCCAGGTCTGGGCTCATGGGGTGCGGTTACCCTGAAGTGCCCGTTTCTTGTGTTTCCGTGCGCCGGGCAGCCGACCGGTGCGGTGAGGGGATGCCCCCGATGCGCCTGCTCCTGGTCCGCCACGGTCAGACTCCGTCCAATGTGGATCACCTGCTGGACACGGCCGTACCCGGCCCGGGACTGACCCCGCTCGGCGAGGCGCAGGCAGCCGCCCTGCCCGAGGCGCTCACCGACGAGGACATCGAGGCCCTGTACGCCTCCACCCTGACCCGCACCCAGCTCACGGCCGCCCCGCTGGCCGCCGCCCGCGGTCTCCGGGTGATCGTTCGTGACGGCATCCGCGAGCTGTCCGCCGGCGAACTGGAGATGCGGCCCGGCCACTCGCCCGAGGGGGAGCGATACCTGCGCACCGTGTTCGCGTGGGCGGCCGGGGACACGGCCCTGCGCGTCCCCGGCGGGGAGAGCGGCGAGGAGGCCCTCGCGCGGTACGACGCCGTGATCGCCGAGGCCGCCGCCAGCGGTGCCCGGACCGTCGCCATGATCAGCCACGGCGCCGCGATCCGCGTGTGGACCGCCGCCCGCGCCGGCAACGTCGACGTGGCCTTCGCCGCCGCCCGCCCCCTGGAGAACACCGGCGTGGTCGTCCTCGAGGGCTCCCCGTCGGACGGCTGGAAGGCCCTGTCCTGGCAGGGCAACACGGTGGAACCGGCGGGGCAGGGCGGCCCGGCGGGGGAACCACTGGACACGGCCGGGTAGCGGGGGCACGCGGCCGGGCGGTGTGGGACGCGGCGGGTGCCCGGGGGCGCGCGGCCGGGTGGTGTGGGAGTGCGCCGTCGGGCGCCCCGGGGAGCGCGTGGCCGGTGCGTGGAATGGGCCGCCGGGCGGCGGCGGGGAGTGCGCGGCCGGGTCGGGGGGAGTGCGCGGTCGGGTGGCCGGGGGAGCGCGTGGTCGGGCGCACGGGCACGGGCCGGGTGGCGGGGGAGTACGCGGCCCGGCGGGGCGGAGCGCGCGGTCGGGTGGCAGGAAGCATGCCGCCGGGTGGCCATGCGGAGCACGTGGCCGGGTGCCGTGGTGGGGCCCCACCGGACTGGCGCCGTCGGATATGCGTTTGCCGCAGGCCCGGGCCGCCCCGGAGAATGCCTGCCCATGGGACATCTGGAAGCCGCGCACCTCGAGTACCTCCTCCCCGACGGGAGGGCCCTGCTCGGGGACGTGTCCTTCCGGGTCGGCGAAGGCGCCGCCGTCGCCCTGGTCGGCCCCAACGGCGCCGGCAAGACCACCCTGCTCCGCCTGATCTCCGGCGAGCTGAAGCCGCACGGCGGCACCGTCACCGTCAGCGGCGGCCTCGGAGTGATGCGCCAGTTCGTGGGCTCCGTGCGGGACGAGACGACCGTACGGGACCTGCTCGTGTCCGTCGCCCCGCCCCGCATCCGCGAGGCGGCGAAGGCGGTCGACGAGGCCGAGCACGCCATCATGACCGTCGACGACGAGGCCGCCCAGCTGCGGTACGCCCAGGCTCTCGCCGACTGGGCCGAGGTCCGCGGCTACGAGGCCGAGACCCTGTGGGACATGTGCACCACCGCAGCCCTCGGCGTGCCCTACGAGCGCGCCCAGTGGCGGCAGGTCCGCACCCTCTCCGGCGGCGAGCAGAAACGCCTCGTGCTGGAGGCGCTGCTGCGCGGCACGGACGAGGTGCTGCTGCTGGACGAGCCGGACAACTACCTCGACGTGCCCGGCAAGCGCTGGCTGGAGGAACAGCTCAAGGAGACCCGGAAAACGGTCCTCTTCGTCTCCCACGACCGGGAACTCCTCTCCCGAGCCGCCGAGAAGATCGTCTCCGTCGAGCCGGGACCGGCCGGCGCCGACGCCTGGGTGCACGGCGGCGGCTTCGCCACCTACCACGACGCCCGCCGCGAACGCTTCGCCCGCTTCGAGGAGCTGCGCCGCCGCTGGGACGAGAAGCACGCCCAGCTGAAGAAGCTGGTGCTGAACCTCCGGCAGGCGGCCGCCGTCAGCCATGAGATGGCCTCCCGTTACCAGGCCGCGCAGACCCGACTGCGCAAGTTCGAGGAGGCCGGTCCGCCGCCGGAGCCGCCCCGCGAGCAGGAGATCACCATGCGCCTGAAGGGCGGCCGTACCGGCGTCCGGGCCGTCACCTGCGAACAACTCGAGCTGACCGGCCTGATGACCCCCTTCGACCTGGAGGTCTTCTACGGTGAACGGGTCGCCGTCCTCGGTTCCAACGGATCGGGCAAGTCGCACTTCCTGCGCCTCCTCGCCGGCGAGGACGTGGCACACACCGGCGAGTTCAAGCTGGGCGCGCGGGTCGTGCCCGGCCACTTCGCGCAGACCCACGCCCACCCCGAACTCCAGGGCCGCACGCTGCTGGACATCCTGTGGAAGGAACACTCCCAGGACCGGGGAGCGGCCATGTCCCGGCTGCGCCGCTACGAGCTGACCCAGCAGGCCGAGCAGTCCTTCGACCGGCTCTCCGGCGGCCAGCAGGCCCGCTTCCAGATCCTGCTGCTGGAACTCGCCGGTGCCACCGCGCTGCTGCTGGACGAGCCGACCGACAACCTGGACCTGGAATCCGCGGAGGCCCTCCAGGAGGGCCTGGAGGCGTTCGACGGCACGGTCCTCGCGGTCACCCACGACCGCTGGTTCGCCCGCTCCTTCGACCGCTTCCTCGTCTTCGGCAGCGACGGCCGCGTCCGCGAGACCCCGGAACCGGTCTGGGACGAACGCCGGGTGGAGCGGGCCCGGTAGCCGCGACGAACGCCGGGACGAGCGGCCCTGTCAGCACGGATCCACTCACCCGCCCCGGCCGCCACTCCGCCCTGCCCTCACTCCGCCCGGCCGTCACTTCCAGCGCAGCAGCGCGCCGAGGCCGCCTGCCGCGATCTCGTCGCCGGTCTCGTCCAGGACCGGGGTCAGCGACACGCCTCCGCCGTCAGGTGGCGGCGGTGGTCCATGCCCTCGTCGTGCCTGGACGGCTCGACGTATGCGGAGGCCCACGATCCCGGATGTTCGTACAGTGGATGCAGAAACGCGAGCTCCATGGATTCCTCCCGGAAACCGCTCGGGGGGCAGTGGACGCCGGGCGGGTACCCGGACCGCGGACACGAACACGACGAGCGGGGACCACCATGACCGGAGTCGACCCCAGCAGGCTGGACGACCAGCAGCTCATGAAGGAGCTGGAGACGATCCACCGCACGCGCCACGACACCCTCCTGTACGGCTCGAACGACGCGCTGCGGGTGCACAACGAGCGCATGGCGCAGCTGGAGGGCGAATACCTGCGCCGCAACCCGCGCCGCCCGGTGAGCGCGGGCCGCACCCGCGAGGGCGCCCGTGAGCGCGGCTCCGGCGAGACGGCGACTCCGGACACGTCCGGCACCTGACCGGCACCCGGCACCCACGCGTGAAGGGCCGGCCCGTGCGGACCGGCCCTTCACGCGGTGCGGCGGGTTCAGCCGGCCTCGCCGGCGAACACGCGCAGGAACGCGTCGCAGAACGCCTTCAGATCGTCCGGCTTGCGGCTGGTCACCAGCTGGTTGGAGCCGTGGTCGCAGATCTTCACCTGCTCGTCCACCCAGGTGCCGCCCGCGTTGCGGATGTCCGCCTGCAGGCTCGGCCAGGACGTCAGCACCCGGCCCCGCACGACATCCGCCTCCACCAGCGTCCACGGCGCATGACAGATCGCCGCGACCGGACGGCCCTGCTCGAAGAACTCCTTCACGAACGCGACGGCCTTCTCGTCCATCCGCAGGAAGTCGGGGTTGGCCACCCCGCCCGGCAGCACCAGAGCACCGAACGAACCGGCCGACGTCTCGCCGACCACCTCGTCCACGGGGAACGTGTCCGCCTTGTCGAGATGGTTGAACGCCTGGACCTTCCCGGACTCCGTGGAGACCAGCACCGGCTCGTGCCCGGCGTCCGAGGCCGCCTTCCACGGCTCGGTCAGCTCGACCTGTTCCACGCCCTCGGGCGCCACCAGAAACGCGATACGCATGATCCTCAGCTTCCTTTCCCGGCACGCACAGCCGCCTTCGCCGCCCGGGCGCGTCGTTTCCTGTCCCTCGCCGCCCGCCGGCAGCGCAGCATCTCCTCGCCGTACGGCAGGAGCACGCACGCGCCGATCGCGAGGCCGATGCCCGCGAGATAGCCCGGCGACAGCGGGCGCCGGCGGGGCACCAGACGCCACGCGTCCGGGTCCCCGCGCCCGCCCCGCAGCAGCGACCGCACCTGATCGGCGTGCAGACACATCAGCGAGACCAGCCCGCCGAACGGCAGCGACTCCAGAAAGCTGTGGATGTGCTGCTCGACGGGTTTGACCTCACGGTCGCTGTCGACGGCCGTGCGCACGTCCCACAGCGCCGTCGCCTCGTGCACCGCCGCCGCGCCCAGCTGCACGGTCAGCAGCAGCGGATTGATCTCGTAGCGCAGGGTCAGCGCGATCGGCAGGCCGACCTCGGCCATCATCAGAGAGTGGATCAGGGACTCCTTCGTCCCCGCCGTTTCCTCGATCCGGGTGTGCCGGTGCATCGCCCAGTCGGCGAGCCCCGGCACGAACCACCCGGGCAGCAGCCCGTACAGCAGGAACCGCGTCGTGGCGTCCCCGACGTCGACGGTCGCGTCACGCGCGATCTCGGCCGCCTGATCCCGGCTCACTCGCCGCCCGCCAGCGTCTTCGCCAGCTGCTGCACGTTCTCGTACCGGTCCTGGCGCGGCAGACCCGCCACCGCGTCGATCAGCCCGCCGGGCGCGTTGCTCCGGCGCAGCACCCGTGCGAGCTCGCCCGCCGTCGCCGGAAACGCGTGCCGGCTCAGGTTCCGGGCCAGTTCCAGCCGGAGCCGCTCCAGCGACGCCGGCGATCCCAGGCCGCCCACCGGCCCGCTCCAGACCTCCGGGTCGTCGTCCGCGGCCGGCTCCGGATCGTGCCACTCCTCGACGCGCGTCGGATGCCCGGACCTCAGCAGGCCCTGCAGCTCGTGCTTCATCTCGTCGTCCCGGTGGACGCTCAGCCGGTCACTGCCTCGCTGCATGTCTCCCTCCAGAGGGTCGAAGGTCCGCACCGCGTACCCGGCGTCCAGAGACCGACACCCGCTCCGTCCGCCGGAAACCGGCCGTTTCACTTCCGGTCGCTTCGCCTACTGCTTGCCCCGGCCCGGCAGGAACTCCTGCACCTTCGCCTTCAGCCCCTGCTTCATCATCGAACCCCGGTCGGCATCGCCCTTGAGGATCGAGGCGGCCGTCGCCTCCATCTGCTCCCAGGTGGCGTGCGGCGGGATCGGCGGTACGGCGGGGTCGGTGAGGAACTCCACCACGGCCGGCCCGTCGGCCTTCAGGGCCGCCCGCCAGGCCGCCTCCACCTCCTCGGGCTTTTCCACCCGGATGCCTGTCAGGCCGAGCGAACGGGCGAACGCCGCGTACCGCACGTCCGGGATCTCCTGTGACGGCAGGAACGAGGGCGCACCCTCCATCGCGCGCATCTCCCACGTCACCTGGTTCAGGTCGCGGTTGTTCCACACGCCCACCACCAGCCGCGGATCCGACCAGCGGTCCTGGTACTTAGCCGCCGTGATCATCTCCGCCAGCCCGTTCATCTGCATCGCACCGTCCCCGACCAGAGCGACCACCGGCCGGTCCGGATGCGCGAACTTCGCGCCGATCGCGTACGGCACACCCGGCCCCATCGTCGCCAGCGTCCCGGACAGCGAACCGCGCATGCCCGGCCGCATGGTGATGTGCCGGGCGTACCAGTTGGCGACCGATCCGGAGTCGGAGGTGAGGATCGCGTTGTCCGGCAACAGCGGATCGAGGGCGCGGGCCACGTACTCGGGGTTGATCGGATCGGCCGACAGACCGGCCCGCCGCTCCATCGTCTCGTGCCAGCGGCGCACGTTCGCGCACACCGTGTCGTACCACTCGCGCCCGCTCCGATCGGCCTTCAGCAGCGGAATCAGCCGCTGCAGGGTCGCCTTGGCGTCACCGACGAGATTCACCTCGTAGGGGTAGCGCATGCCGATCATGTGCGGGTCGATGTCGATCTGCACGCCCCGCGCCTTGCCGAAGTCCGGCAAGAACTGCGTGTACGGGAACGAGGAACCGATGGTCAGCAGCGTGTCGCAGTCACGCATCATCTCGTACGACGGCCTGCTGCCCAGCAGACCGATCGGCCCGGTGACGTAGGGCAGTTCGTCACTCAGCACGTCCTTGCCGAGCAGTGCCTTAGCGACACCCGCGCCGAGCAGCTCGGCGATCTCCTGTACCTCCACGACCGCGCTCGCGGCGCCCTGCCCGACCAGGACGGCGACCTTGTCGCCCTCGTTCAGCACGTCCGCCGCCCGGCGCAGTGCCTCGTCCGACGGGGTCGCCGTGTAGTCGCTCATGCCCAGGCTGGAGGGCACCATCTTGAACTCGTGCGACGGCGGCGAGTAATCCAGCTCCTGCACGTCACCCGGGATGATCAGCGCGGTGGGGCAGCGGCGCGCGTAAGCGGTGCGGATCGCCCGGTCCAGCACGTTCGGCAGCTGCTCGGGGACCGTCACCGTCTCCACGAACTCCGACGCGACGTCCTTGTACAGCGTGTGCAGGTCCACTTCCTGCTGGTAGGAACCACCCATCGCGGTCCGGTTGGTCTGGCCGACGATCGCCAGCACCGGCACATGGTCCAGCTTGGCGTCGTACAGGCCGTTGAGCAGATGGATCGCGCCCGGCCCCGACGTCGCCACGCACACCCCGATCCTGCCGCTGAACTTGGCGTACCCGACGGCCTCGAACGCGGACATCTCCTCGTGCCGCGACTGGATGAACCGCGGCTGGTCGTCGGCGCGGCCCCAGGCGGCGAGCAGCCCGTTGATGCCGTCGCCCGGATAGCCGAAGACCTGTTCCACGCCCCAGGCGCGCAGGCGCTCGAGGATGTGGTCGGAGACCTTGGTGCTCATGGAGGACCTCCCCGGTGGGGTACGAAACGGACGATCCGGTCAGCGGATACCGAGTCACCTGCGGGCCAGACGGAAAACCTGTGGGGGCCCGTCCGGGTGCCGGACGCCACCTGCTCGCCCGGGAGGGGAGGAGGGGGCCGGCGGCCGCTTCGCCAGCGGGCGTGCGCCTGCTCGCCGCCTTGTGCGGTCACCCGTCCGCCGTTGCGGCCGGCTGTCGTTGCGCTGCCGGCCGGCACGGCTGCGCGTCACCTGCCTGCCGGAGCGCCGGTCTGTCACCCGCCTGGCCGTCCGCGTCCCGCGAATGGGCTCCGGCCGCGCGCGGTACGCCGCGGCGCGGGCTGTGATGGCGGTGAGGGCACGACCCGTGCCCCGTACCCGTGGCGCCGCCCGGTCGTCCCGCCGCCCGGCCGATACGCCGTAGCCGTCGAGGAGCCCGTCCCATGCGCCGCACCGCCCGTGCCCTGTCCGTCGCCTTCGTCGCCGGTGCCGCGCTCGCCCTGGCCGGGCCCGCCGCCTTCGCGGACCCCGCCGCCGACGCCCGTCCCGGCACCGTCCCGCCCGGCGGCACCGTCGCCGTGTCCGTGATCTGCGATGCCGTCGCCGGCCCGGTGCCGGAGACTCTCGACGCCGCCTCGCCGGGTTTCGAGGGCGGCACCGTGCACCTGAGCCGGGTCACCGGCAACGCGGACCATGAGACCGGCGCGACCGGCCTCGCCTACCGGGGCACCGCCCGCGTCACCGCCCACTACCGCTCCGTCGGTGACATGGCCGCGGACCGCCCCGTGGGTGATACGGCCGAGGACCGCCCCGTAGTTGATGCGGCCGAGGACCGCCCCGTGGGTGACACGGCCGATGACCACCCCGACGGCGTCACGGCCGAGGAAGACCCCGCCGGCACCGGCCCGGACGCCGCATGGACCGTCGACGGCACCTGCCCGCCCGCGACCGGCGGGACGGGCACGCCGTGGAACGCGCCCTACAGCGTCACCCGCGGTGACGACGGCGTTCCGTGCGCCGAACCGGGGCCGTGCGGCACCACCCGGGCCTGCGCGGACGCCGAGCCGTGCGGCGACGGCGGCCAGTGCCGGGAGACGGAGTCCTGCCGGCCCGGGGACGACGGGCACTACCAGAAGGGTGAGGCGTGCCCGGACCAGTCTCCGCGCAAGGAGGGGGAGCCGTGCCAGGGCGCCGCGCGGGAGTGCGCCGGAGCCGACTCGTGCACCGACGGCGGCGGCCGGTGCGGGGAGTCCCACGGCGCACCCTGCACCGACGGCGGCGGCCGGTGCGGGGAGTCCCACGGCGAGTCCCAGGCGGAGTCCCACGGCGCACCCTGCACTGGTGGCGGCAACAAGTGCGGGGAGTCCCACGGTGCCCCCTGCCCGGACGGACAGACCTGCCGTGAGTCCCACGGCACCGACGGATGCGCCCAGGAATCCGGGCAGCGCGGCGTGGAGGCCGGAGCGGGAGGCACCTTCAACGACTCGGTCCCGGCCCTCGTCGCCGGCGGTGTGTGCATCGCCGCCGCCTGCGGCGCAGCCGTCTACCGGCTCCACCTCCGCAGGCGGTCCACGGCGGGCCGGCCCACGGGTATGTGACCCGGAAACTCGGGGCGCCGGCCATGGAGCGCCGTCGGGCGGGTACACACCTTCCCGAGGACACACCGGCAACGGGCACCACACGCACCACCGCACCTGGGGCAGCACAGCGGCAGACGGCGAGGAGAGCACAGATCCGGGCGCGACGGCAAACGGCAGCCGACGCGGGAAGGCGCACCGACACAGCGGAACCGGCGACTACGGCGCCCGGCGCGACGACTGACAGCGGCCGGCGGGCACACGCACCTCACACGACAGCTCACAGCAGCTCCCGACGGCACCACGGCCCGGACGGGACGGCACCCGGCACCACGGACTGCGCGGAGGCGGACATGCGGCGGACGGACCCCGAGGGCCACGGACCCGTCCGCTACGGGCCGCCCCTGCCCGCCGACGGCCTTCCCGTGCTCCCCGAGCTGTCCGCCGTGCTCGCCGCCGCCGCGCACCGCGCCGACGCCCAGCCCGTCGGCGGCGCCCCCGCCCTGCTGGAAGCGGCCTGCGGCTACTGGACCCGCCGCGGACTGCCCTGCGCCCCCGACCGGGTGGCCGCGGGCCCCGGCGCCCCGGCACTGCTGCTCGCCCTCACCGCCGCCCTCGCCGGGGACGGCGCCGACGTCCTCGTACCCCGCCCCTGCGCCGCCTGGTGGGCCCCCTACGCCCGCCTGCTCGGCCGGCCCGCCTACCACGTGCCCACGCCCCCCGAGAGCGGCGGCGTCCCCGACCCGTACGCCCTCCTGGAGACCGTCCGCCGGGTCCGCGCCGAGGGCGGCGACCCACGGCTGCTGGTGCTGTCCGTCGCCGACGACCCCACCGCCACCGTCGCCCCGCCCGAACTGCTGCACGAGACCCTCGAGGCCGCCACGGCCGAGGGCCTGCACCTGGTCAGCGACGAGACCTGGCGCGACACACTGCACTCCCCGCACGAGACGGTGCTGCTCAGCCCCGCCGAGATGCAGCCCGACCGGGTCACCGTCGTCACCGACCTGGCCGGCGCCCTGCTGCCCCCCGGCTGGCCCGCCGCCATCGCCCGCTTCCCGGCCACCGAGACCGGGCTGCACCTCCACGCCCGCGTGCTCGACATCCTCACCGCGCTCGGCGCCCGGATCGCCGCCCCCGTCGCCGCGGCCGCCGGATACGCCCTCGACGAACCCCCGCCCGTCACCGAGCGCCGCGAGGCCACCGTCCGGCTGCACGCGCGCGTAGCCGCCGCCGCGCACGCCGCGGTCGTCGCCGCCGGCGCGCTCGCCCGCCCGCCCCAGGCCGGCCGTCACCTGTACGCCGACCTCGGCCCGCTGCGCGAACCGCTCGCCGCTCAAGGCGTCGGAGACGCACAGGAACTGGAGGACCTCCTCACCGCCCGGCTCGGCATGCCCGCGCCCGGCGGCCACCGCTTCGGCGACGATCTCGGGGCCCTGCGCGTACGCCTCGCCACCGGGCCCCTGCTGGGCGGCACGGACGAGGAACGCACGGAATGCCTCACGTCACCCACGCCGTTGGAACTGCCGCAGGTGCAAAGGGCGTTGGTCTCTCTGAGGTCGGTCCTCGACGATCTCCGCGACGACGCTCAGCGATGGGAGCCTCCTCGATGACGCAGCAGACGGATGAGCCCGGATCGACCACCACGACCGCCGCGACCACCACCGCGGCGGTCGGCGCAGCCGACACGCCGGTCCCACTCGTGCACCCTCTGCCACCGCCGGCCGAGCCTCGCCCCCTCGGCGAGCACCGGGTCTGGCCACGCAGCTTCCACGACCGGCTCACCGCCCCCCTGCCCGGCCTCAAGGCCCTCGCCCGCTTCGCCCGCGAGGGTGCCGTACGCCCCGGTCCGGAAGGCCTGGCCGACATCCCCCGGCTCCCGTACGCACCCGCCCCGCTGCCCCGCGTCGACAGCCGCACCCTCGCCGTCACCTGGGCGGGACACGCCAGTTGGGTCATCCAAATCGGCGGCCTGACCGTCCTCACCGATCCCGTCTGGTCCCGCCGCATCCTCGGTACCCCGGCCCGCATCACCCCCGTCGGCGTCGCCTGGGACACCCTGCCCCGCGTCGACGCCGTCGTCATCAGCCACAACCACTACGACCACCTCGACGCCCCCACCCTGCGCCGGCTCCCGCGCGACACCCCCGTGTTCGTGCCCGCCGGCCTCGGCCGCTGGTTCCGCCGCCGCCGGTTCACCTGCATCACCGAGCTGGACTGGTGGGAAGGCGCCGAACTCTCCGGTGTCCGCTTCGACTTCGTGCCCTCGCACCACTGGTCCAAGCGCACCCTCACCGACACCTGTCACAGCCTCTGGGGCGGCTGGGTCCTCACCGCTTCCGACGGACAGCGCCTGTACTTCGCCGGTGACACCGGCTACGGCCACTGGTTCGCCCGCATCGGCCGCCGCTACCCCGGCATCGACCTCGCCCTGATGCCCATCGGCGCCTACGACCCCCGCTGGTGGCTCAGCGACGTTCACTGCGACCCGGAAGAAGCGGTCCAGGCCACCCTCGACCTCGGCGCCCGACGTATGGCCCCCATGCACTGGGGCACCTTCATCCTCTCGGCCGAGCCGGTCCTGGAACCGCTCACGCGGGCGCTGGCGGCCTGGGAGAAGGCCGGTCTGGAAAGGGAAGACCTGTGGGATCTACCGGTGGGCGGATCGAAGGTGCTGGAGTGCAGCGCCACGTAAGGGGCGCGGGACGGTGCCGAGGTGCGGCTCCGCCGCGTGGGCGTGACGAGCCACACGCGACCCGCACTCCGAAGACGGCCCGGGTCTCCCGCGGCGCTACCGGTCAGCCCCCACGGACGCGTCGCACGAAACCCGGCGCCGCGCTGACCACGACGGTCAGCGCGACCGCCGCGACCACCCCCTCCCACGGCTCCTTGAACAGCGACCCACCCAGAATCCCGATCACCTGATACGTGACCGCCCACGCCAGACACGCGGGCAGGTTTCCCCGCGCGAACCTCCTCAGCGGCCAGTCGGCCATCAGACAAGCCAACATCACCGGTATCCGCCCCGCAGGGAGAAGCCGGGACAGCACCAGCACCGCGACCCCATGCCCGGCCAGCTTCTCCCGCGCCTGCGCCAGCCGCTCCTCCGGCGCCCGCGACCGTATCGCCTCCAGCCACCGTGAGCCGTTCTTCGACCGCATTCCGCGCCGCCCCAGCCAGTACAGCGACGCATCCCCCAGGAACGCGGCCAGCGACGCCGTCACGAACACCAGGACAAGCGAGAACGGCGCCGTCTGATGGAACGCCACCACCGCCGCCGAACTCACCAGCGCCCCGGTCGGCACCACCGGCACCAGCGCGCCGATCAGCACCAGCAGGAACAACGACGGACAGCCGAGCGCCTGCTGCCTCGTCTCCGGCGACACGGGCAACGCGGCGGCGAGCGCCGCAGCCGAGACCAGCCGGCTCACCGCGCGACCTCCAGCCGGACACTCTCCCCGTGCCCCAGCCTGTGCACCGCCACCTGCGGCGCGGCCACGGCCGCCAGCCGCACGAACTCGTCGCCGGGCGCGTGGAATTCGTGCGGGCGCACCAGGTCCATGCCGATCGGCCAGTACGTCCCGTAGTGCACCGGCACCGCGACCCGCGGCGCCAGCCGGGCCAGTGCTCGTGCCGCCCGCCCCGCGTCCAGATGTCCCTCACCGAGATACGGCCCCCAGCCGCCCACCGGCAGCAGCGCCACATCCACCGGCCCGACCTGCTCGGCCATGGCGTCGAACAGCCCGGTGTCACCGGCGAAGTAGGTGCGTGCCTCGCCCGTCACGACGTAGCCGAGCGCCGGTGAGCGGTGCGGGCCCACCGGCAGCCGCCGCCCGTCGTGCAGCGCGGGCACCACCCGCACCAGCAGGTCACCTATCCGCACCTCGTCCCCGGGGACCACCTCGGTCATCCGCAGCCGCCGCAGCCGGCGCAGACCGGGTACCGCCCGTGGTGCGCCCCGGGGCACGAGCAGGCGCGTGCCCGGGGCCAGGGCCGCCAGCGAGGGCAGATGCAGATGATCGGCGTGCAGGTGGCTGACGAGGACGACGTCGGCACGGCGGGCCCCGGGCGGCGGTACGGCACCGCGGCGGCGCCGCAGATGCGCCAGCCGACGGGCGAACAGGGGATCGGTGAGCACCCGTGTGTTCGCATCCTCCACCGTGCAGGTGGCGTGACCCCACCAGGTGATCTCCACCGGCACCTTCTTCGCCTCCTTCACGCGACTCCCCGAAGCCTACGGGCAGGAGTAGGGTCGGCGGCGAAACCCTGAGGTGAGGGGGACGCCATGGGACAGCTGCGGGGTGCCTTCGGTGCGGTCATGCCGGTGCGGGTCACCGCCATCGCGAGCCTGACACCTCTGGAGGAGCTGGAGGCCGACCCCTTCCTGGTGGACTCCCGCAGCCAGCACGCGATGTGCGCCCGCTGGGCGGCCGAGCACGGGTACGTGGTCGCCCGGGAACTCCTCGTCGGCGGCCTGCGGTTCGACCACTGCGCCCTGTGGGACGGGGTACGGCCCGGTGTGGACGTGTTCGTCGCGCCCAGTCTGCGGGTGCTGGAGCGGGCCCTGTCGTCGGTGGAGGAGTTCACCGCCGAGTGCGCGCGCCGGGGCGTGCGCGTGGAGACGGTGGGGCGGGCCGAGCCCTTGTACGACGCGCAGATGAAGGCCCGCGTGCACCGGCGCCTGTCCATGCCGACGGCCGGCTACGACGGACGGTGACGCCCCCGTGGTCCGCCCTGACGGGCGTTGCCCGGTACGACCCCCGGCGGGCCCTGCCCGGTATGACAAGGTGGAGCCCGGCCCGGTTGGTCGAGCGGGCCGGGACGTGAGGTATGCGGGGCGTGCGAGGGGTGCGGTGGCGGCGGATCGCCAGTCAGGTCGGACGGAGCGTCGCCGTATGGGCGGTCTCCGCACTCACCATGCTGGTCCTCGCCGCGCTCCTGCCCGACTTCCAGCTTCAGTCCGCCGACGGTGACAGCGCCACCCGCATCGCCGTCACCGCCGCCTGCGGTGCCGGCGCCTTCGGTGTGTTCTCGGCGGTCGTCTGGCCGGTCCTGGTCCGGCTGCTGCTGCTCGTACCCGCCCTGGTACTCGGCCTGCTGGTCTTCTTCCTCAACGGCTCCCTGCTGCTGCTCGCCCTGCGCATCAACCCCTCCGGCCGCGGCGAGGCAGCCCCGGAGACCGCCGTCATCGTCGCCGCCGTGATGTCCGCCGTCGCCTCGGCCACCGGCGCGGCCCTCGCCGTACGGGACGACGAGGCCTACCGGCGGCGTCTGCACCGGCTCGCCACCCGCAGCCGCCGGGCCCAGCCGCCCTGCCCGTCCGCCCCCGGCCTGGTCTGCGTCCAGCTCGACGGCGTGGGCCACGACGTGCTCACGGAGGCGGTCCGCGAGGGGCTGATGCCGACCGTCGCCCGCTGGCTGGCCACGGCCGGCGGTACGCAGCCGCCGGGCGACCGCATACAGCCCGTCGGCGGCATACAGCCCACCGACGGCCTCGGCGGTCTTCAGCCCACCGGGGGCATACAGCCGACGGGCGTCGGTACACAACCGGCGGTCGACCGCACGCAGCCCACCCACCGCCTCACCCCCTGGTACACCGACTGGTCAAGTCAGACCGGCGCAAGCCAGCTCGGCATCCTGCACGGCAGCACCTTCGACGTGCCGGCCTTCCGCTGGTACGAGAAGGACCGGGGCGACGTGATGGTGTGCAATCGACCGACCAGCGCCGCCGAGCTGCAGCGTCGCGCCGTACGGCGCACAGGCGACGGCGGGCTGCTCGCGCTCGACGGCGCCAGCCGCGGCAACCTCTTCAGCGGCGGCGCCGGTGAACAGGCCCTCGTCCTGTCCATAGCGGCCCGCCGCCGCAACCGGGAGAACCGTTCCCGCGCCGGTTACTTCGCCTACTTCTCCGACCCCGCCAACGCCGTCCGCACCGCTTTGTCCTTCGTCGCGGAGGTGGCCCGCGAGATCGGCCAGTCCACCCGCGCCCGCATCGGGAAACAGCGCCCGCGCGTCGGCCGCGGCGGTCTCTACCCGTTCGTGCGCGCCTTCGCCACCGTCGTCGAACGGGACGTCGTCGTCGCCGCGGTGATGGGTGACATGCTGGCCGGCCGCACCGCCGTCTACGCCGACCTCGTCGCCTACGACGAGGTCGCCCACCACTCGGGACCGCACAGCCGGGACGCCGCGAAGGTGCTGCAGCGCCTCGACCGGTCCCTCGCCCTCCTGGAGCGGGTCGCCGAACGCGCCCCCCGCCCCTACCGGATCGTCGTCCTCTCCGACCACGGACAGAGCCCCGGCGAGACCTTCCGCGCCCGCTACGGCCTCACCCTCGGCGACCTGGTCCGGGCCGGTTGCGGACTGCCCGTCCCACGCCGCGCCGAACGCACCCGCAGCGGTGCCGAGGCCCGCGCCGCCGTCCGGGCCGCACTGCGCCGGCCCGTGGAGGAGAACGGCGCGCACCACCCCTCCTCCCGCGATTCGGAGCCGATCGTGCTCGCCTCCGGCAACCTCGGCCTGGTCTCCTTCCCGGACGTGCCGCATCGCATGACCAAGGAGGAGATCGACGCCCGCCACCCCGCCCTGCTCACCACCCTCGCCAATCACCCCGGCATCGGCTTCCTGCTGGTGCGCAGCGAGGCACACGGCGGCGTGGTGCTGGGCGCGTACGGCGCCGAGATCCCGCTGGCCGAACTCGACGACGACTTCGGCCCGCTGGCCCGCTTCGGCCCCGGTGCCGCCGACGCCGTCCGCCGCACCCACTCCTTCCCGCACACCGCGGACATCATGGTGAACTCCGCCCATGATCCGGCCGACGGGGAGGTCCTCGCCTTCGAGGAGCAGATCGGCTCCCACGGCGGCCTCGGCGGCGCCCAGTCGCGCCCGTTCCTGCTCTCCCCGCTGGACCTGTCCGCACCCTCCGAGGACGGAGAACGGCTGACCGGCGCCGAGCACGTGCACCGCGTACTGCGCCGCTGGCTGGGTGAGCTGGACGGACCGCAGGTGCCGCTCACCACGGGCGTGGAGGAGGAGCGGGCCGCCTGAAATCCGGCTGCGCCCGCACCGCCGTTCACACGCCCGAGGACCTGCCCGCGAGCTACCCCGACGGTGACGAGGAGCGGCTCGCCGCCCGCCGGCGCGCCCATTCCGCAGGGAAGTCACCTCCCGTCACCCCGCGCGGGCCGGTCCTGAGAGTGCGATGAGCCCGGATGTGATCGGATAGGGACAGGGAATCCGGAAACGGGACCACTTGCGAAAGGAACCATCGTGGCTACCACGCGCACCGCGCACACCGTCTGGGAAGGCAACCTGCTCGAGGGCAACGGCGTCGTCACCTTCGACTCCTCCGGCATCGGCCGGCAGCCGGTCACGTGGGCCTCGCGCGCCCAGGACGCGAACGGCAAGACCAGCCCCGAGGAGCTGATCGCCGCCGCACACTCCAGCTGCTTCTCCATGGCCCTCTCGCACGCCCTGGCCGGCGCCGGCACCCCGCCCACCCGGCTGGAGACCAACGCCGACGTCACCTTCCAGCCCGGCGAGGGCATCACCGGCATCCACCTCACCGTGCGCGGTGAGGTGCCCGGCCTGGACGCGGAGGGCTTCGCCTCGGCCGCCGAGGACGCCAAGAAGAACTGCCCGGTCAGCCAGGCCCTGACCGGTACGACCATCACCCTGACGGCCGAGCTGGTCTGACACTCGTCCGTCCCCGCGTGCCGCGTCCCCGTCAAGGGACGCGGCATCGCCGTTTCCGGGCCCCGTCCATTGACAGCGCCGCACGCACGTTCTGTGCTGGAAGGGCGGCAGGCGCCCTTGGCGGAAGGGGACGGACCATGGCACGTGCGGTCGGGATCGATCTCGGGACGACGAACTCGGTGGTGGCCGTCCTGGAGGGCGGCGAGCCCACGGTCGTCGCCAATGCGGAGGGTGCGCGGACCACACCCTCGGTGGTGGCGTTCGCGAAGAACGGCGAGGTGCTGGTCGGTGAGGTCGCCAAACGGCAGGCCGTGACGAACGTGGAGCGCACCGCCCGCTCGGTGAAGCGGCACATGGGCGATACGGGCTGGCGCTTCCCCGAGCAGGGCACCATCGACGGCAGCCGCCTGCGGGCGCAGGAGCTGTCGGCGCGGGTGCTGCAGAAGCTGAAGCGGGACGCGGAGGCCTACCTCGGCGAGGACGTCACGGACGCGGTGGTCACCGTACCCGCGTACTTCGACGACAGCCAGCGCCAGGCCACCAAGGAGGCCGGGGAGATCGCCGGCCTGAAGGTGCTGCGGATCATCAACGAGCCGACCGCCGCCGCCCTCGCCTACGGCCTCGACCGGGGCGAGGAGCAGACCGTGCTGGTCTTCGACCTCGGCGGCGGCACCTTCGACGTGTCGCTGCTGGAGATCGGCGACGGTGTCATCGAGGTCAAGGCCACCAACGGTGACACCCACCTCGGCGGCGACGACTGGGACCAGCGGATCGTCGAGCACCTGGTCAAACGGTTCAAGGGGCAGTACGGCATCGACCTCGCGGCCGACAAGATGGCGGTGCAGCGGCTCCGGGAGGCCGCCGAGAAGGCCAAGATCGAGCTGTCCTCCTCCTCCGAGACCTCGATCAACCTGCCCTACATCACCGCCTCCGCCGAGGGCCCGCTGCACCTGGACGAGAAACTGAGCCGAGCCCAGTTCCAGGAGCTGACCGCCGACCTGCTGGACCGCTGCAGGACACCCTTCCACCAGGCGGTACGGGACGCCGGAGTGAAGCTGTCCGCGATCGACCACGTCATCCTCGTCGGCGGCTCGACGCGGATGCCCGCGGTCACCGAGCTGGTCAAGGAGCTCACCGGCAAGGAGCCGCACAAGGGCGTCAACCCCGACGAGGTCGTCGCCGTCGGTGCGGCCCTCCAGGCGGGCGTCATCCGCGGCGACGTCAAGGACGTGCTGCTGCTCGACGTCACCCCGCTGTCCCTGGGGATCGAGACCAAGGGCGGCATCATGACCAAGCTGATCGAGCGCAACACCACGATCCCCACCCGCCGTTCGGAGATCTTCACCACCGCCACCGACAACCAGCCCTCGGTGGGCATCCAGGTCTACCAGGGTGAACGCGAGATCGCCGCCTACAACAAGAAGCTCGGCGTCTTCGACCTCACCGGCCTGCCGCCCGCCCCGCGCGGCGTCCCGCAGATCGAGGTCGCCTTCGACATCGACGCCAACGGCATCATGCACGTCTCCGCCAAGGACCTCGCGACCGGCCGCGAGCAGAAGATGACCGTCACCGGCGGCTCCGCCCTGCCCAAGGAGGACATCGACCGCATGATGCGGGAGGCGGAACAGTACGCGGAGGAGGACCGCAAACGCCGCGAGACCGCCGAGACCCGCAACCAGGCCGAACAACTCGTCTACCAGACCGAGAAGTTCCTCCGCGACAACCAGGAACGCGTGCCCGCCGACACCCGCCGGGAGGTCGAGGACGCGGCCACGGAACTCAAGGCCCTGCTGGAACAGAACGCGGACACCGCCGCCCTGCGCACCGGCGTCGACAAACTCGCCACCGTCAGCCAGAAGATGGGGCAGGCCATGTACGCGGCGGCCGCCGGAGGGGAAGCGGCGGGGGAGCGCAGCGCCGAGGAGCAGGGTGCCGCCCCCGACGAAGAGGGTGTGGTGGACGCGGAGATCGTCGACGAGGAACGGGACGCGAAGGGCGGCGCGGCCTGACCGCCCCGCCGCTCCCAGTCCCGCCGCTCCGGACGCGGCCCCAACCGCCCGGGGTCGCCCGCATGGGGGAGCGCACCGCGGCGAGCGCGGCCCGCACCGGCCCGCCGCCCGCGGCGAACACCTCCGCCGGGTGCTCCAGCGGGGCAGCGCGGGCGCCAGGGTCGCGGACGGCCGGGGTCAGAGGTTCTCGCGCCACTCCCGCAGGAGCTTCTCCGTGCGCTGGGCGGAGGCCGCCCGGGCCGTCATGTGGTCCAGCACCTCCAGATGCGCGGCGACCTCCCGGCGGGAGTCCAGGTAGAGCGCGCCGGTCAGGTACTCGGTGAACACCATGTCCGGCAACTCCGGCTCGGCGAACCGGAACAGCGTGAAGGGCGCGTACGTCCCCGGATGCGGGCCGGCCGCGAACTCGGCGACCTGCAGTGTGACCCGGTCCCGTTCCGCGTACTCCAGGAGCCGGTCCAGCTGGTCCCGCATCACCTCGGACCGCATGCTCACAGGACGCCTGAGCGCCGTCTCGTCCATGATCACCCACAGGTGGGGCGGATCGTGCCGCTCCAGCAGCCTCTGCCGCTCCATGCGCAGCGACACATGCCGTTCGATCGTCTCCGGCTTCCGCTGCCCGATCGTCCCGGCCTCCAGCACCGCCCGCGCGTACTCCTCGGTCTGCAGAAGTCCGGGCACGAAGTGCGGCTCGTAGGAGCGGATGACCCGGGCGGCGCCCTCCAGGCTGACGTACAGGCTGAACCAGTCCGGCAGCACATCGTGGAACCGCTGCCACCAGCCCGGCTGGTTCGCCTCCTCGGCCAGCCGCACGAACGCGGCCTCCTCCTCCTCGGCCACGCCGTAGGCGGACAGCAGCACCTGCACGTACGGGATCTTGAGCGCGACCTCGGCCATCTCCATGCGCCGCACGGTCGCCGACGCCACCCGCAGCACCCGGGCGGCCTCCTCGCGGCTCAGCCCGGCCGCCTCCCGCAGCTCCTGCAGCCGCTTGCCGAGCACCACCTGGCCCACAGTGGGCGCAGCCCGCCGCTCACTCACGCCACGCCCTCCCCTACGCGCCGAAGTACGCGGGCAGTCTGTCACGGGACGCCTCCTCGCACACGGGGTCGAGGGACCCGACCTCGGCGTGCTCGCGGGTACGGAGGTCAACCGGCCAGCGCTTGCAGGTACTTGGTGGTCAGCGGGTCCGCCGGCAGGAACGTCTCGATGGCGAGTTCGGCGACCGTGACGTCCATCGGTGTGTTGAACGTGGAGATCGACGACACGAAGGACAGGACCCGGCCGTCGTGCTCGATCCGCAGCGGCAGCGCGAAGTACGCGACGGGCTCGGCCGGTTCCTCACCGGACGCGTCCTCGGGCACCGGGTAGGCCGACACCTCCTCGTACAGGGCACGGAGCCGGTCGGAGCGGTGCAGGGCGATCTCCCGCTCCATCTGCGCCAGCAGATGCCCGCGCCACTCCCGCAGATTCCGGATGCGCGGCGCCAGGCCCCGCGGGTGCAGGGTCAGCCGCATCGCGTTCGGCGCCGGTGTCATCAGCTCCTCCGGCACGCCCTCCAGCAGCATCGCGATGCCCCGGTTCGCCGCGAGGACCGTGTAACCGGCGTCGACCACCAGCGCGGGATAGGGCTCGTAGCCCCGGATGAGGCGTTCCATGCCGTCGCGCAGTGCGCCCAGTGCCGGGTCGTCCAGCGGGGTCTCCGGGTAGTGCGGGGCGTAACCGGCCGCCAGCAACAGGGCGTTGCGCTCGCGGACCGGCACGTCCAGATGCTCGGCGAGCCGCAGCACCATCTCCTCGCTCGGCCGGGACCGGCCGGTCTCGATGAAGCTGATGTGCCGGGCGGAGGAGTCGGCACGCACCGCCAGTTCCAGCTGGGAGACCCGGCGCCGCTCCCGCCAGGCGCGCAGGTGTGGGCCGACTCCCCTGCCGGCGGCGGTGGCGGACGCGGTTACGGAAGGACCGGACGCGACACTGGTCATACCGACGACCCTAATCGACGCGGGCGCCCCTGACCGAGGAGTGAACGCGGGACCGAGCCGGGCCCGTGAGCGTGGCCGACGTCCTGACGGGGCCCTGTGGACGCGGCCGACGCGTCGGCGGAGTGCGCCCGCCGCCGACGTGGCAGGCTGAGCAGGTACCCGCCTGCTCCGGAGGCGGGCCGCATGAGGCGTCCTCGCGGGGACACCCACCGCCACGAAGGGAGACCCGGCCATGGCCGTCGAACCGCTGTCGCAGAAGGAGATCGAGGACCGGCTGGCCGAGCTGCCCGGCTGGTCGGCGGAGGGTGACCGGCTCACCCGCGCCTACCGGCTCGGCTCGCACTTCGCGGCGGCGGCGCTGGTCATGCACATCGCCGGCATCCAGGACGAGCTGGACCACCACTCCGACCTCACCCTCGGCTACAACACCGTGTCCCTCAGCGTGAACACCCACAGCGCGGGCGGCGTCGTCACCGCGAAGGACTTCGGTCTCGCCCGCAGGGTGGAGGACATCGCCCCAAGCCACGGTGCACACTGAGCGGTGTGCTCGACTACGACAAGGAGGCCGGCCGCTACGACGCCTCCCGCGGCGGCGAGGTCCGCGCCGCGGCGGCCACGCAGGCCCTCCTCGCCCTGATACCCGACACCCCCGGCCGTCTCCTCGACGTCGCCTGCGGCACCGGGATCGTGACCCGGCGGCTCGCCGCCGCGCGCCCCGGGCTGCGGGTGACCGGCGCCGACCTCAGCCCCGCCATGGTCCGCATGGCCTCGGCCCGGCTGCCCGGCGCGATCGTACGGGCCGACAGCGGCCGGCTGCCCTTCCGCACCGGCAGCGTCGACGCGGTCACCACCGTTTGGCTGTTGCACCTGCTGGACGACGCCGAGCAGGTCCGTGCCGTCGTCGCCGAGTGCGCGCGGGTGCTGCGGCCCGGCGGGGTCTACGTCACCACCGTCGACAAGGCCGCCGCGCACGACGTCGGCAGCGACATCGACGCCGTCCTCGCCTCCCGCCCGCGCCGCGCCGCCGCGGACGCAGCCGCCACGGTCACCGCGCACGCCACCCGGCTCGGGCTGCTGCCCTCGGGCCGGACCTCGTTTCGCGGCGTCGGACAGGGCCGCAGCCCCCGCGGCACCATCGCCGACCTGCGCCGCGGCTGGTTCACCCTGCTGCCGCCGGACGAGCCGCGCACCGAGGAGTTCGCCACGCGTCTGGCCCGGCTCCCCGACCAGGACCGGCCCCGCGCGGACCCGTCCTTCAGCCTGCGCGCGTTCCGCAAGCCGACGGCCGTCTAGGAGCGCCCGGTGGCCGGTGCGCAGGGCCGCCGCGAGGTCGGCCGCCGGGCGAGCCTTCGCCGCCTTCCTCGGCGAGGTGCCGCTGCGCTGCGGTGCGCCGAATTCCGCACCGGCCACAAAGGGTTCCGCGACGGATGAGACCTCCGTGCCCTTCGCGGGGCGCGCACCACCTGCATATCATGCGCGCATGGCGGAGACGGAGGCGTTGCGGCAGGCACTGGAACAGTGTGCGCGGCGCGCGGACAGGATCGGCTTCACCTTCGCCGACGGGCGCGAGTTCCTGGGGTGGGCTGAAGAGGTAACCGATGCCGGGGTGCTGGTGTCATGGGCGCCCAACCCCTTCTACTTTCAATCGACAAGTGGCGGCGCTTGGGAACCGGACGACGAGTGGGTGACGCTGACACACATTGCGGCGGAAAGCATCAGCGCGTATGACGAGTCGGCAGGGCGCTGGGTGCCTCTGCTGCGACTCTGACCGGGGTTGTGACTGTGCACGCCGACCAGAGGTGAAGAACGTCGGCGGCAGGCTCACCGACTTCTGCCTGTTGGTTCGACGGGGATGAGGACTTTGGAACGCGGCTTCGCATGCGACGTTCTGGTCGTGGGAGCTGGACCGGTCGGTCTGACGGCGGCCGTTCTGCTGTCACGCGCGGGTCTCGAGGTGACGGTGATCGACCGTCGCCCAGGGCCGGTGACGCAGTCGCGGGCAACGGACCTTCATGCGCGCACCCTTGAGGCACTGGCACCCAGTGGGCTTGCCGACATGCTGCTGCCTGTGGGCCGGCGGGTGCGTGCAGTCGACATATGGTCCGCCCGCAGGCGGCTCGGGGGATTCGGGACCGCCGAGTCGCGTTCGGCCTATCCCTACATCCTCACTGTGCCGCAATGCGCGACGGAGGGCGTCCTGTGCCAAGAGGCGGAACGATCCGGGGTGGCCGTGCACCGCGTCACAGCCGTCAGGTCGTTGCGCGAGGACACGAGTGGGGTGACTGTCGTCACCGACCGGCAGGGAGCACTGCGAGCGCGGTACGTGGTCGCGGCGGACGGCGCCTCCAGCACGCTCAGGCACCTGACGGGCGTCGCCTTCCGCGGTCACTCACACCCGGGAGTGTGGGCGCTGGCGGACCTCGAGGTGAGGGCTTCCTCGCTGCCCCTCGACCGTATTCACATGGTCTCCGGGCCCCGGGGTCTGCTGGTGGTGCTGCCCATGCATCTGGACGGCTGGGCGCGCGTTGTCGTGCACCACCCCTTCACACGAGGCCGGGAAGACCGCTTGCCGTGGCAGGACGGGCCAAGCCCCGCCCTGATCGTCAGCGAAGCGGAGGCCCGGGGGTGGAACGTCACCTGGTCCGGTTGCCGTTGGGTGAGCACCTTCCGTACCCACTGCCGGCTTGCCTCACCCGGCGACTCGGCACGGGTGATCCTCATCGGCGATGCCGCCCATGTGTGCAGCCCTGTCGGTGGCCAGGGCCTCAACCTCGGCCTGCGGGACGCCGTCACCCTGAGCTCCCTTCTCCGTGACACGGCCCCGCACACCCAGGCAAGGCTCGCGACGTGGAAGCGTGCCCGACGCGCGGAGGCACTGCATGTCCTCGCCCGCACCCACGCGGCCACGGCCGTCTGGAACCTACGGTCCGCTCCGGCTGCCGCGCTGCGCGATCGAGCGCTCCAAGGACTTCTCTCAGTCCGCTCGGGGCGCCGCCTGTTCGCCGAGGCCGTGGCCGGCCCCCGATCCGGGTGAGCGCGCCGCCGGGCCGGCACACCGCGGGCTGGGTGAGTCCGGCACGCGTGTCCTGAGCCGCATCCGGCTTCCCGCGTCCCGAGCGAGCCGCGTCCGCTTGAGGGCAGACGAACGGGTTCGTTCCCGCCACTGTCACCTACTTGCCCCACCAGCCGGTGGCCTCGGACTCCGGCTCACGGCGTGACGAGAAGGGCGTGACGACCGGGCGGCCCCCGGCGTGGGTGGGGACCGCCCGGCCCGTGGCCTCGTCGTCGGGTGACGAGGCCCTGCACGCGGAGCGTCCGGCGGGGCTTATTCGAGGAGCTCCGCGTACGAGCCCATGGCCAGGGCGATGTCCGCCTCGGCCCAGAACCGGTGGTACGTGAAGACGGGCGCGGCGCCGCCCTTGAGGTAGGCCTCGATCTTCGACCAGCCGGGGTCGTTCTCGTAGAAGGACCGCAGGGAGGAGAAGGTCGAGGTGGAGTCGATCGCGTCACCGTTCGGCATGGTGCCGGTCCAGCCGTTCGGCACGTACACGCTGTCGCCGAACCGGCTGTAGTCGCTGCGGGTCTCGGGGACGGCGATGCCCAGGCTGTCCCGGTGGTTGCTCCACATGCCGTCCAGCAGCGCCTTCGCCGTGGACTTCGCCGTGGCGTCACCGGACTTGGCGGCGTAGAACGTGAGCGTCTTGGCGTACGCGGCCGCCACGCCGACGTCGTCGGTGTAGTCGGCGACGGTGACGTGGAGTCCGGTGTTCGCTCCCGGACCCGAGGCGTTCCAGGTGTCGGGCCGGCCCGACCACTGGAGGGTGGAGGGGATCCGGTAGGTGCCGTCCGGGTTGATCGTGGTCTTGGACAGCGCCCACTTCACCCACTTGCCGAGGATCGCCTCGGCCGTGGCGTCACCGGTCTGCTGGTAGTACTCGGCCACCCGTTCCATGGACCACGCCTGGAACCCGAACCACTGGTTGGACGGCGGGTCGTGGTAGACGGGCTGCCAGTCGTAGTACATCCCGTAGAAGGTCGGCGTACCGGACGGCGGGGTGGCGTAGCGGCCCTGCCAGCTGTTGGTCGCGCCGCCCGCGATGGCGCCCTCGGACGACTGCAGCCACTGGTAGAACTCCAGCTGCCGCTGCAGCGACTTGCCCCAGTCGCTCGCTCCCGTCGCCGACCTGGGCTTGAGGTCGGCGTAGGAGCTGAGCGCGTACGCCGCGAGGGGGTTCTGATAGCCGCCGTGGGCATGGCTGGAGCCGATGCGCCAGGCCCAGCCCGCGCTGGTGTCGGTGGCACCGCCCCAGGCGTAGTACCAGGACAGCAGGTAGTGCGAGGCGTCCTTGCCGGTGCCGGCCGCGCAGGCCGACGGACCGGCACAGTTACCGATCTTCTTGAAGTACTTGTCGTACATCGCGTACCGCAGGTAGTCGCCCATCTTGGCCGCCTTGGCGACCGTCGCGGACACGTCACCGCCCTTGCCCTGCGCCTTCGCCCACACGTCCGCCCAGTAGGCGGCCTGCACCGCGCGCGCGTCCGCGTCCGGGGCGTTCGTGTACCTCCACTGCTTGGCGTAGGAGGAGTCGCCGGTGAACAGGTCCAGGTAGCCGTTCTTGCCGCCGTACCTGAAGGCGTCGCAGGTCGGCTGGGGGATCGTCTCCCAGACCGACTCCTGGGCGCCGCGCTGGAAGGTGTTGATGTACGACGGTCCGGTCGCCGTGGGGCCCGCCTCGCAGCTGCCGGGCTCGTTGCCGTAGCCGTAGACGTTGTCCACGTCCTGGATCCAGTGCATACCGTAGACGTCGTCCGAGCCGTACGCGGTCTTCAGTTCACCGGCGATGGGGTCCGGTCCCACCGACACCGACGTGTCCAGCTTCGCCGGATACTCGTTCGGCGTGTCCAGTTCGGGCGCGTACGTCGCCGGCTTCGAGGCGTCGTAGAAGGAGTTGGTCGGCTGGTCGGCGTGTGTGGGGATCATGTACTTCTCCATGAGGCCCCACGCGCCGTTGAACTTCGACCAGTCACCGGTGACCTTGCCGTACATCGCCTGCAGCCAGAGGAGATAGCTGTAGGCCTCCGACGTCGTCTCATGGCCCTGGTCGGGGGCCTCGACGATCAGCGTCTCCACCGAGTGGTACGGGATGCCCTCGGGGGAGAAGTAGCCGTTGGCCGGGTTGGTGATCTTCCCGTACAGGTCCAGGAAGCGGGCGTCGTACGCCTTCGACGCGGCCAGCTCCGTCACCGTGACCGTCGCCTTGGTGTGGCCGGTGGCCGAGGCGGTGAAGGTCGCGCTGCCGGCGCCGGAGGAGTCGGCCGTGATGGTCACCGGCTGCGCGGTGCTCCAGTTGGCGGGCGTGAAGGTCAGCGACGCGCCGCCGGTGACCGACAGACCCGTGTTTCCGTCCGTGCGGGCCACGCTCACCGTCACGTTCGCGCTCGGCTGCGCCGACAGCTTCACCGTGAAGGTGCCCGATCTTCCTTGCTGGACGCCGAGTTGGGCCGGTGAGGCGACCACGGCCGGTCCGGAGGCGACCGTGATGCCGACCGGTGTGGACGCCGCGGAAGCGCCCAGACTGTCGTACGCCTTCGCCACCAGTGAGTGACTGCCCACGGTCAAATTTGAGGCCGAGAGCGTGTAGGGCGCGCTCGTGTCCGTCCCGAGCAGCGCGGTGTCGTCGTAGAACTCCACCCTGCTGATCGTCGCGTTGTCGGCCGCCGCCGCGGTCGCCGCGAGCGGGACCGCGTCCCCCCGCGTGTAGACCGCGCCTGTGCTCGGGCTGGTCAGCACGGTGACCGGTGGCTGGTGCGCGCCGGCACAGGTCGTGCCGTTGACCGCGAAGGAGGTGGGTGCGGTGTTGGTGCCGCTGTAACCGAACTGGGCGCCGGTGGAGACGGCGGCCCCCGCGGCGATGGTGCCGTTGTGGGAGGCGTTCTTCACGGTGACCGCCTGGCCGGACTGGGACCAGATGCCGTTCCAGCCGTTGGTCAGCTTCTGGCTGCCCGAGTAGGTGTACGTGAGCGTCCAGCCGTCGATCGCGGCCGTCCCGCGGTTGGTGATCGTGAGGTCGGCGGTGAAGCCGGAGCCCCAGTCGTTGGTCTTGTAGTCGACGCTGCACCGAACGGCCGCGGCGTGCGCGGTCGTCGTTCCGGTGGCGAGCATCGTCAGGGGCAGGGCGAGCGTGACCAGCGCGGCGGTCCACCACCGCCGCGCGGTTCTGCGTCTGCGTCCGGGATCCATGTGCTGGTTCCTCCTTGCGGCGTGCGGCTGGAGAGAAGTCAAGGCCTGAACCAGTGGGAGCGCTCCCATAGTGCGGACGGGCCTGTGAGTGGTCAAGGTGCTTGGAGAGTCGAAAAGATTCGACGGGCCGAGTTGAGGAAAAGTCGGCGACTCCCCTGGGCAACCACGCCACTTGGCGCTACCTTCCTTCGCACCAGTGGGAGCGATTCCATTCAGTCGGCGCGCCCGTCGCGCGCCCAGCTGCAAGGAGTCGCTCATGCGACACCCCCCGCGTTCAGTACTTCTGGCCGCCGCCGGTGCGGTCGTGCTCCTGGGAGGCGCGGTCCTCCCGGTGGCAACGGCCCAGGGAGCCACGCCCGCGTGCACGGTGGAGTACGCCGTCACCGGCCAGTGGGACAGCGGCTTTCAGGGCTCCGTCACGATCACCAATTACCAGGCCGCGCTGAGCAGTTGGAAGCTCACCTTCGACCTTGCGGGCGGCCAGGAGGTCACCCAGGGCTGGAACGCCAAGTGGTCCCAGTCCGGCGTCACCGTGACGGCGGCCAACGAGGGCTGGAACGGCTCGCTCGGCACCGGCACGAGCGTCAGCGCCGGATTCCTGGCCTCCTGGCCGGGGAGCCATACCGCGCCGACGGTGTTCAAGCTCAACGGCACGACGTGCGACGTGGACCCGGAACCGATGACACCCCCGCCGACCGATCCACCCCCGTCCGACGGCACCGCGCCCGCCCTGCACGTGTCGGGCACCAGGCTCGTGGACGCCGACGGCAGGACCCACCGGCTGCTCGGTGTGAACCGCTCCGGGGGCGAGTTCATGTGCGTGCAGGGCTACGGCATCTGGGACGGTCCGGTCGACGACGAGGCGATCAGGGCGATCGCCGGCTGGAAGGCAAACGCGGTCCGCATCCCGCTCAACGAGGAGTGCTGGCTGGGTCTTTCCCACATCAAGCCCGAGTACGGGGGCACCGGCTACATCAACGCCGTCAAGGAGCTGGCGGCCCGCGTCGAGGCGCACGGCATGACACCGATCCTCGAAATGCACTGGTCCTACGGCCAGTACACCGGCAACTCGGCCGGCTGCCCCGACGTGCACGCCACCTGCCAGAAACCGATGCCCGACATGCGGTACGCCCCCTTGTTCTGGGCTTCGGTGGCAGGCACCTTCAAGGACGACCAGGCGGTCGTGTTCGACCTGTTCAACGAGCCCTACCCGGACCGGGCGACCGCCGGCACGGCGGACGCCTGGAAGTGCTGGCGGGACGGTGGCACCTGCCCCGGGATCTCGTACGAGGTCGCCGGTATGCAGGACCTCGTGGACAGCATCCGCGGCGCGGGCGCGAAGAACGTCATCATGGCCGGCGGGGTCGCCTACTCCAACGACCTCAGCCAGTGGCTGACGTACCGGCCCACCGACCCGGCCGGCAATCTCGCCGCCGCCTACCACGTCTACAACTTCAACACCTGCGCGAACGAGAGCTGCTGGAACTCCACCCTCGCCCCGGTCGCGGCCCAAGTGCCGCTGATCGCCGGGGAGGTCGGCGAGAACACCTGCTCGCACGGGTTCGCCGACCGGGTCATGAAGTGGTTCGACGACCGGAACCTGTCCTACCTGGGCTGGACCTGGAACACCTGGGACTGCTCCTCCGGCCCGTCCCTCATCTCCTCCTACGACGGCACGCCCACCGCCTTCGGTATCGGGCTGCGCGACCACCTGCGCGCCGTCAACCCGTAGACCCCACGGACGACAGAAGGAACCCGCGCTCATGAGTCGTACCAGAATGTCCCTGCTCGCTGCCCTGGCGCTGGTCGCCGGGGCCTCCGGGGCGGCGCTCACCGTCGCTCCGGCCGGCGCCGCCACCACCGCCGTTCCCTGCACCGTCGACTACAAGGTGCAGAACCAGTGGGACACCGGCTTCACCGTCGCCGTCACCGTCACGAACAACGCGGCCACCAAGTCGAGTTGGTCGGTGAAGTGGTCGTACGCCGGCGACCAGAAGGTCACCAGTGGCTGGAACGCGAAGATCAGCCAGAGCGGTACCGCCGTCACCGCGGCCAATGAGAGCTACAACGGCACGCTGGTCACCGGGAGTTCGATCAGCTTCGGCTTCAACGGCTCCTACAGCGGCACCAACGTCGTACCCGCCACGTTCACCCTCGACGGCGTCACCTGCAACGTCGACGGCGGTGGCAGCGGGGGAGGCGGCGGAGGCGGTGGAAACGGCGGCGGCACCGGCAGCCGGGTCGACAACCCCTATGCCGGGGCCAAGGTGTATGTGAATCCGGAGTGGTCGGCCAAGGCCGCCGCCGAGCGGGGCGGCTCACGCATCTCCAGCCAGCCCACCGGCGTCTGGCTCGACCGCATCGCGGCGATCAACGGCGTGAACGGCGGTATGGGCCTGCGAGACCACCTCGACGCCGCCCTCGCCCAGAAGGGCGGCAACGAAGAGGTCGTCCAACTGGTCGTCTACGACCTTCCGGGCCGGGACTGCGCGGCGCTGGCCTCCAACGGCGAACTCGGCCCGACGGAGATCGACAAGTACAAGACGCAGTTCATCGACCCGATCGCCGCGATCCTGTCCGACCCCAAGTACGCCTCCCTCAGGATCGTCACCACCATCGAGATCGACTCGCTGCCCAACCTCGTCACCAACACCGGCAGCCGCGCCACCGCCACCCCCAACTGCGACACCATGCTCGCCAACGGCAACTACGTGAAGGGTGTCGGCTACGCCCTCGCCAAGCTCGGCGCCATCCCGAACGTCTACAACTACCTCGACGCCGGCCACCACGGCTGGCTCGGCTGGGACGACAACTTCGCCCCCTCCGCCAACCTGTTCGAGCAGGCGGCGACCAGCGAGGGCGCGACCGTCGACGACGTGCACGGCTTCATCACCAACACGGCCAACTACAGCGCCCTGAAGGAGGACCACTTCACCATCGCCGACAGCGTCAACGGCACCACGGTCCGTCAGTCGAAGTGGGTCGACTGGAACCGCTACGCCGACGAGCTGTCCTTCGCCCAGGCGTTCCGCAGCCAGCTCGTCTCGGTCGGCTTCAACGCGAACATCGGCATGCTGATCGACACCTCCCGCAACGGCTGGGGCGGCGCCGCCCGCCCGAGCGGACCGGGAGCCAAGACCAGCGTGGACACCTACGTCGACGGCGGCCGTTACGACCGCCGTATCCACATCGGCAACTGGTGCAACCAGTCCGGCGCCGGCCTCGGCGAGCGCCCGCAGGCAAACCCGGCCGCCGGGATAGACGCCTACGTGTGGATGAAGCCTCCGGGCGAGTCCGACGGCTCCAGCAGCGCCGTCCCTAACGACGAGGGCAAGGGCTTCGACCGCATGTGCGACCCGGCGTACACGGGCAACGCCCGCAACGGCAACAACCTGTCCGGCGCCCTGCCGAACGCCCCGCTGTCCGGGTACTGGTTCTCCGCCCAGTTCCAGCAGCTGATGCAGAACGCCTACCCGCCGCTGCCGTAGCCCGGTGAGTCTCCGCCGGGGCCGGCCCTCACCGGTCAGACCCCGGCGGATCGCGTGCTCCACCGTGGGAGCCCTGTCCATGCGGGCCGGCTCGTGCGGCACCGCCGGGTCGTTCTTTGCCGTAACGGCAACTCGGGTTGCTCAAGTCCGGTGTGCCGTCGCACCCTGACCGCATCCCGACGAGAGGCTGACCACCATGGCGCACCACCCTCACCACCACAAGCACGGACACGGACACGACACCACCGACATCGACTGGAACGAGCTGGGCCCCCTGCTGGAGGCCCAGGCGGAGCTGTTCACCCCCGTCTACGAACGGGCCATGGCCTGGCTCGCGAAGGAGGTGACCGAGCCGGGCCTGATCGTGGACGCGGGCAGCGGGCCCGGAGTCGTCTCGTGCCTGTTCGCCGAGGCCTTCCCGGGCGCCCGGGTCGTCGCCGTCGACGGCACCGAGCCGCTGCTGGAGCACGCCCGCGCCCGCGCGGCACGGCAAAGAGTGGCCGACCGCTTCGACACGCTTACCGGTGAACTGCCCGGCGTTCTGGACGAGTTGGAGTATCCGGCCGACCTGCTGTGGGCCAGCCGCAGCCTGCACCACCTCGGCGACCAGCGATCCGCGCTCGCCGCCTTCGCCGCCCGGGTGGCACCCGGCGGCACCCTGGCCCTCCTCGAAGGCGGTCTGCCCTCCCGCTTCCTGCCCCGGGACATCGGCATCGGCCGCCCCGGACTCCAGGCACGGCTGGACGCGCTGGAGGAGGAGTGGTTCACCCGGATGCGGGCCGACCTGCCCGGCTCCGTCGCGGAGATCGAGGACTGGCCCGCCCTGCTGGCCGCCGCCGGCCTCAAGCACGCCCGCACCCGCAGCTTCCTGCTCGACCTGCCCGCCCCCGTGACCGACCGGACCCGTGCCTACGTCGCCGCGTCCCTGTCCCGCCTGCGCGACGGCCTTGGCGACGCACTCGGCCCGGAGGACCGGGCCACCCTCGACCGCCTTCTCGACCCGTCCGACCCGGCGAGCGTGCACCTCAGGCCGGACGTGTTCGTCCTGGGCGCCTACACGGTGCACACGGCGGTACGCCCGGTCTAGCCCTGCGCCCCACGCGACGGGCGGGCGCGGTGTGCCGGGAAACGGACGGCCCGATGCCGCTGCCCCCCTCGGCCCACCGCCCCGGCGCCGGTGCGGGGCCCGGCGCGGCGACGACGACCGGCCCCTCCCGGGGGCGCCGACGCCCACCGAACCCGCCTGCCGGCGCGCGGCGTCCGGCAGTGGCCGGCACACGTCGAACCTGCCCGTGAGCGTACGGCGCCCGCCGGCGTACGGCGCCCTCAGCACCGCCCCGGCCGCGCGTGCACGCTCACCGGCACACCCCGTACCGTCCGCGTCCCGCACTCCTCGAAGGATTCGGCGAGCACCCGGTGCGTCACCATCTCGCCGCCGGGGCGCCGGACGGTGCGGTCGAGGTGGGGGAGACGGCTGCTCCCGGCCTGCCGGCGGCGCGGCTGGCGGTCGGGGACGGGCCCCTACTGGCCCTCGGATTCCCTCCGGACGGTGCCGACTTGCACGCCGCGGCCTCTGATCTGGCCGATCGCGCTTACCCGTTGGTGCCATGCGGTCTGCGCCGGGCGCGGGAGACGGCGAGGGGAAGCCCGTATCTCCCGCGCCCGGCCGGACAGTGATGGCGGACCCCGTCCGCGAACCCGTGGCCCGAGTCGCTCAGTTGTTTTCGATGAACCGCTTGGCCAGCTGGTCCCCGACGGTCACCGCCGCGCTGTGGCTCTCGATGGGGGAGACCTTGGAGTTCTTGAACAGGATGTACGTCACGCCCGAGTCGACACCGCCGGTGGCCGGGTCGGGGTCGATGCCGAGTGCCTTGGCAGTGGCGTACGACGCCTCGCCGATGATCTTCGTGGGGCCGGTGTCGCCGACGACGGCGTACTCCACCTTGTTGTTGTAGATGACGGCGACCACACCGCCGCCCTTGATGCCGGCGCCGGCGTAGTTCCAGATGCCGCTGGAACTCGGGACCACGACGTACGGCAGGGACTCGGCCTTCAGCGGCTTTCCGTCGGACTGGTGGAAGGCGGTGTCGTCCTGGTACCAGGGGTCGCGGTTCTCGTTGCAGTTGGTGGTGCGCTGGCCGTCGCAGTCGATGTCCATGTCGGCCTTCCAGAACACCGCGCCGTTCTTGCCGCACACGGGGATCGTGGCCGAGGTCTCGTCGTCGGTCTTGTACTTGCCGTTGGATATCTGCGTACAGGACGTCACCTTGGCGAGCAGGTCGGCCGCGCTGACCGTGCCCTCCTGGGCGGATGTGGGCGCTGGCCTCGGCGCGGAGGCCGCGGACGCGTTCGCGGGGAGGGCTCCGGCGGCGAGCAGGGCGGCCCCGGAGGCCGCGGCGAGGGTCAGTGTTCGAAGACGCACTGTGGGGGACCCTTCTGTTAGGAAACTTTCCTTACCGGGTGTGCTACAAGGTGAACCCGGTCGCATGGTCCCGTCAACCCTTGAGGTGCCAGGGGGTGAAAAGCGCGCGTATTGCGGTGATTTGCAACACGGGCAAGACTGGATCCCGGGGGATGTTCCGGAAGGGCCTTGTCCGTGGCCACCGCACCGGGAGGCGAGGCGTCATGTTCGTACGCACGGTGTACGCGACCGGCGATCCGGCCGAACTCGACACGGCGATCCGGGCCCTCAACTCCGAGGGCCGCGACCTGCTCGAAGAACGGCCCGGCTACCGGGGGGCAGGCGTCTTCATCGACCGTGACCTCGGCAAACTGCTCACGGTCAGCTGGTGGGAGTCCGAGGAGGCCAGGCGCAACAGCGACGAGGTGATGCGCGAGCGGCGGCCCGCGCTGCTGGAGCCGTTCGCGGGAACCGTAGCGGTCGAGAACTACGAGGTCGCGGTCTTCCACACCCTCCCGCGCCCCACCATCGGCGGCGGACTGCGCATCACCCGGGTCGAGTTCGACCCCGCGGACGCGGACCTGTTCGCCGACACGTTCCACGCGACCGTGATGCCCCGCCTCGAGACCCTGTCCGGCCTGGCCAGGGCCGCCCTGTTCCTGGACCGGGAGCGCGGGCGCGGGATGGTCGGCACGCTCTTCACCGACCGCCGCTCCCTCGCGGCGTCCCGCGCCGGCCAGGCGATGGCCCGGCACGAGGGCGCGGCCAAGGCACATGTGACGGTGGTCGGTCTGGAGGAGTTCGAGGTCGTGCACGCGGACGCGCGGGCCGGCTGAGCGGCCGCACAGCCGTGCGCCCCGCTGGCCGGCGGGGCGCACGGTGCCGCCCGGGCGGGCGTCAGCCCATGTCGAAGGTGGCCGGGTCGGGGCCCAGACGGCGGTCCTCGTTGAGCGCGCTGATCGCCGCGAGGTCCTCGTCGTCCAGGCTGAAGTCGAAGACCTCGATGTTCTCCTTGATCCGGGACGGCGTCACCGACTTCGGGATCACGACGTTGCCGAGCTGGACGTGCCAGCGCAGCACGACCTGAGCCGGAGTGCGGCCGTGCTTCTGTGCGATCGCGACGATCGCCGGTACCTCCAGCAGACCCTTGCCCTGACCGAGCGGCGACCAGGCCTCCGTGGCGATGCCCTGCTCCGCGTGGAACCCGCGGGCGTCGTGCTGCTGAAGACGCGGGTGCAGCTCGATCTGGTTGACCGCCGGGACGACCGAGGTCTCCGAGGTCAGCCGCCGCAGGTGCTCGGGAAGGAAGTTGGACACGCCGATGGCGCGGACACGGCCGTCGGTGAGCAGCTTCTCGAACGCCTTGTAGGTGTCGATGTACGTGTCACGGGACGGCAGCGGCCAGTGGATCAGGTACAGGTCGAGGTAGTCCAGACCCAGCTTCTCCAGCGATGCGTCGAAGGCGCGCAGCGTGGAGTCGTACCCCTGGTCGCTGTTCCAGAGCTTGGTGGTGACGAAGATGTCCTCGCGGGGCAGGCCGGACGCGGCGATGGCCTTGCCGGTGCCCTCTTCGTTGCCATAGATCGCCGCTGTGTCGATGCTGCGGTACCCGGCCTCCAGTGCCGTGGCGACGGCCCGCTCGGCCTCGTCGTCCGGCACCTGCCATACGCCGAGGCCCAGCTGGGGCATCTCGACGCCGTTGTTGAGGATGATCGGGGGGACCTTGCTGCTCACGAGCTTCTTGATCCTTCGGTTGTCGACAGGTGGTACTCCCATCGTCAACGATCACACGCCACGATGCATTCCTGGCCGCGCAATCGGCCCCGACCGGCTGTTGCCCTTATCCGCCACGGACCCTCATGAACCCGGTGCGACAGGGGAACGCCGCAGGCGTCAGGCATGGACGCAGAGGCCGGCACCGGCGGAGTGTCAGGCCTGGTAGAGGGCGTCGACCTCGTTCGCGTACGCCTTCTCGATCGCCTTCCGCTTCAGCTTCAACGACGGTGTCAGCAGACCGTGTTCCTCGGTGAACGGCTGGGCCAGGATGCGGAAGGTGCGGATGGACTCGGCCTGCGAGACGAGGGTGTTGGCGGCGACCACCGCACGCCGCACCTCCGTCTCCAGGTCCGCGTCGTGCACCAGCTGGGCCGGGGCCATCCCCGGCTTCCCGCGCATCACCAGCCAGTGCTCGACGGCCTCCTGGTCGAGGGTGACCAGGGCGGCGATGTACGGGCGGTCGTTGCCGACGACGATGCACTGGTTGACCAGCGGGTGCTCGCGGACCCGCTCCTCCAGCGCGCCCGGGGAGACACTCTTGCCGCCGGAGGTCACCAGGATCTCCTTCTTGCGGCCGGTGATGGTCAGATAGCCGTCCTCGTCCAGGGAGCCCAGGTCGCCGGTGGCCAGCCAGCCGTCGTGCAGGGTCTCGTCGGTGGCCTTCTGGTTGTTGAGGTAGCCCTGGAAGACGTTGCCGCCGCGCAGCCAGATCTCCCCGTCGTCCGCGATGTGCACGGTCACGCCCGGAATGGCCTGGCCGACCGTGCCGTACCGGGTGCGCTCGGGCGGGTTGGCGGTGGCTGCGGCCGTCGACTCGGTCAGGCCGTAGCCCTCGTAGATCTGCACGCCCGCGCCCGCGAAGAACAGCCCGAGCCGGCGGTCCATCCCGGACCCCCCGGACATCGCGTTGCGTATGCGGCCGCCCATCGCCGCCCGCACCTTGGAGTAGACGAGTTTGTCGAAGAGCTGGTGCTGCATGCGGAGCCCCGCCGAGGGGCCGGGCCCGATGCCCCATGCCTTCGCCTCCACGGCCTCCGCGTACTTCACCGCGATGTCGATCGCCTTCTCGAACGGCCCCGATCTGCCCTCCTTCTCGGCCTTCCGGCGGGCCGCGTTGAACACCTTCTCGAAGATGTACGGCACCGCGAGGATGAAGGTCGGCCGGAACGCGGCCAGATCGGGCAGCAGGGCGGCGGCGTGCAGCTGCGGCTGGTGCCCGAAGCGGACCCGGCCGCGGATCGCGGCGACCTCCACCATCCGCCCGAAGACATGCGCCAGCGGCAGGAACAGCAGCGTGGAGGCCTCGTCGCCCTTCTTGGAGTGGAACACCGGCTCCCACCGCTGGATGACCGTGTCCGCCTCGAACATGAAATTGCCGTGCGAGAGCACACAACCCTTGGGGCGGCCGGTGGTGCCGGAGGTGTAGATGATCGTGGCGACCGAGTCCGGGGTGACCGCCTGCCGGTGCCGGTGCACCATCTCGTCGTCCAGATGCGCCCCGGCGTCGTACAGCTCCTGCACACAGCCCGCGTCCAGCTGCCACAGCTGACGCAGCTGCGGCAGCCGGTCGATGACGGTGGCGATGGTCATGGCGTGGTCCTCGTGCTCCACGATCGCCGCCGACACCTCGGCGTCGTACAGCATCCAGAAGCACTGTTCGGCCGAGGACGTGGGGTAGACGGGCACCACCTGGGCGCCGATGGCCCACAGGGCGAAGTCGAACAGGGTCCACTCGTAGCGGGTGCGGGACATGATGGCGACGCGGTCGCCGAAGCGGATACCGCGCGCGAGGAGGCCCTTGGCGAGGGCGAGGACCTCGTCGCGGAACTCGGCTGCGGTCACGTCCCGCCACTGCCCGGAGGCGTCCTTGCGGCCGAGGGCGACATGCAGCGGGTCCGTCAGGGCATGCTCGAAGACGACGTCGGCCAGACCGCCCACCGGCGGCGCCGACGCCACCGGCGGGTTGGTGAACTCGCGCAAACCCCGCTCCCCGATCCTCGCTGCTTGGTCACGCCGTGATGCTCGGTACAGCGCGGTGAAAGCTACCCCACACGGTCACCGGGCGGGAGGGGGTAGGAAACCGAGCAAACCTCACGTTTTTCCCCGACGTGGCCGGGAAATGCCCTCACATGGGGAAGGGCCGGACACAATACTTACGGATCGGTAAGTTTCGGTACCGTAATCTCCACCAAATCTGTACGTGCTGCTTACCGTGTCGCGCCCTGGCGTGGGACGAGTGCGGCCCCGCAACGCTCGCCCGGGACCGCCC
Organism: Streptomyces sp. NPDC006314; assembly: GCF_040613075.1. Lineage (NCBI taxonomy): Bacteria > Bacillati > Actinomycetota > Actinomycetes > Kitasatosporales > Streptomycetaceae > Streptomyces > Streptomyces sp. NPDC006314. Next base: position 134,865 of record NZ_JBEXRL010000011.1, read on the forward strand.
TCACCCGCGCACTCCGCTCACCGTCATGTCGGGCGGCGCCCACGAAGGTCCGGGCACACGGCCGTGAGCGTCCCCCTGCGCGCACCTCCTCGACTCTCCTGTACCAGGACTCGCCTGCAACGGGCCGCGTATGGCTGCTTACCATGGCCACACGGCGGCCGATCAGACGCCCGGGAAAGCCACACTCGAGGAAATCCAACGGGGGATACCTTGCTGAAGATGGAATCCGACATGCTCGATCAGCTGGACCTGAAGCTGCTCTCCGCACTGGAGATCGACGGCCGGGCCCCCTTCAGCCGGATCGCCGCCGTCCTCGGCGTCTCCGACCAGACCATCGCGCGTCGATACCGGCGCCTGCGCGCCGAGGGCGGCCTCAGGATCGTCGTCCTCCGTGACGCGGACCGCCTCGGCCAGGACCAGTGGATGCTCCGCCTGCGCTGCGCACCCGACGGCGCCACCGTCATCGCCGACGCCCTGGCCAAACGCCCCGACACCTACTGGATCGGGCTGGCCTCCGGCGGCACCGAGATCGCCTGCCTGACCCGGCCGCGCAGCCCCGGCGACCACGACGACCTCCTCCTCGGCAAGCTGCCGCGCACCCCGAGCGTCGTCGAGATCCGCGCCCTGCAACTCCTGCACCGCTTCTACGGCGGCCCGGTCGGCTGGCTGCGCAAGTTCCGGGCGCTCGACGACGACCAGATCGCCGCCCTGCGCCCCGATCTGCCCGAGCCCGGACCGGCCCGCCTGGAGCCCGGGGACGCGCCGCTGCTCGCCGCCCTGGAACGCGACGGGCGCGCCACCTACCCCGAACTCCAGCGCGCCACCGGCCGTTCCGAGTCCGCCGTCAAACGCCGCCTGTCCGCCCTGATCGCCTCCGGCGCGGTGTACGTCGACGTCGAGTACAACCCCGAGATCCTCGGCTATCCCAAGGCCGCCGTCCTGTGGATCACCACCACACCGGGTGCCCTGCACTCCGTCGGCCGGACCCTGGCCACCCACGACGAGATCGCCTTCGCCTCGGCCACCGCCGGCCCCTCCCAGATCGCCGTCACCGCCGTCGTCCGCGACACCGCCGGTCTGTACGCCTACCTGAGCGGCCCCCTCGGCCACCTGGACGGCGTCCAGCACGTGGAGGCCACCCCCTTCCTGCGCAGGGTCAAACAACTGACGTACCGCGCGGTGCGCTGAGGCCCCCGCCGGCCGGGCGGCGCGGGAGGAAGACCGTACCGGGGGTGCGGTGGCCGCTGCCCGCCGGTGTCTGAGCCGCAGCGTGGCTGACGGGCCTCGTCGACGCCCCGGGCCGATGGCGGTGGGGGTGGCGGCGGACGTGCCGCGGGTGATGAGGGTGGGCGGCGGCCGGGAGCCGCTTCGGGTCAGCCGCTCCGTCGCCGCAGGCGCTCGCCGCCCGCCAGGATCGCCGCAGCCAGCGCGTTCGCGGCGTCCTCCGCCCCGGCCCGGCGCCGGCCGTGGACGAGGACGAAGTCGATCCTGCCCAGGTCGGGCAGACCGGCCCGGTCGGGCAGCCGGAACAGGCCGGGCGGGATCAGGCGCCGCGAGTGCGCCATCACACCGAGGCCGGCGCGAGCGGCCGCGATCAGCCCGTTGAGGCTGCCGCTCGTGCACACGATCCGCCAGTCCCGGCCCTGCCGCTCGAGGACCTCCAGCGCGCGGGCCCGGGTGATGCCGGGCGGCGGATACACGATCAGCGGCACGGGCCGGTCGGCGTCCAGGCGCAGCCGTTCGGCACCGATCCACACCAGGTCGTCGCGCCAGACCAGCTCACCGCGGGGATCCTCCGGGCGCCGCTTGGCCAGCACCAGGTCGAGCTTGCCGGCGGCCAGCTGCTCGTGCAGCGTCCCCGACAGTTCCACCGTCAGCTCCAGATCGACCTCCGGGTGGTCGTAACGGAAGCCCTCCAGGATCTCCGGCAGCCGGGTGAGGACGAAGTCCTCCGAGGCACCGAACCGCAGCCGGCCACGCACGCGCGTGCCGGTGAAGAACGCCGTCGCCTGCTCGTGCACCTCCAGGATCCGGCGGGCGAAGCCCAGCATCGCCTCGCCGTCCTCGGTCAGCTCCACCGAGTGGGTGTCCCGGGAGAACAGCTGGCGGCCGGCCGCGTCCTCCAGCCGGCGTACATGCTGGCTGACCGTGGACTGCCGCAGCCCCAGCCGACGGGCGGCCTGCGTGAAGCTGAGCGTCTGCGCCACCGCCAGGAACGTGCGCAGCTGCGTCGGGTCGTACACGGCTACGCAGTCTACGCGGTCATCACGCAACTCGATGGCAGTCAGAGTGGTGTGCGGGATTCCCGATCGGCGGTGGGCGGGGCACGATGGAGAGGGGTCCTGCGGGCGCGTGAGCCACAGGACAGCCACTGACACGCACAGACACGCACAGCAAACGGAGCACCGTGAAACGCCTGCGCCGGCCGAGTCGGATGCCGATCGACCCGTACATCGTGCTGCTGCTCGGGACGGTGGGTCTCGCGGCGCTTCTCCCGGCCCGGGGCACAGGAGCCGACGTGGCCTCGGGCGCCTCCACGGCCGCGATCGCCTTCCTCTTCTTCCTCTACGGTGCCCGGCTGTCCACCCGGGAGGCAGTGGACGGACTTAAGCACTGGCGGCTCCACGTCACCGTGCTGACCTGCACATTCGTCATCTTCCCGGTACTCGGGCTGGCGTCGCGCGGTCTGGTGCCGGTCCTGCTGACCCAGCCCCTCTACCAGGGCCTGCTCTTCCTGACCCTGGTGCCGTCCACGATCCAGTCGTCCATCGCGTTCACCTCGATCGCCCGCGGAAACGTGCCTGCCGCGATCTGCGCCGGCTCCTTCTCCTCCCTCGCCGGTATAGTCCTCACCCCGCTGCTCGCGGCCGCCCTGCTCGGCAACAGCGGGGCCGGGTTCTCCACCGACTCACTGGTGAAGATCGTGCTCCAGCTGCTGGTGCCGTTCCTCGCAGGGCAGTTGCTGCGGCGCTGGATCGGCGGCTTCGTCGGCCGGCACAAGAAGGTCCTCGGGCTGGTCGACCGTGGCTCGATCCTGCTCGTCGTCTACACCGCCTTCAGCGAGGGCGTCGCCCAGGGCATCTGGCATCAGGTCAGCCCCGTCCGGCTGGCCGCGCTGCTCGCCGTCGAGGCGGTGCTGCTGGCCGTGATGCTCGTGCTGACGTGGTACGGCGGCAGGGCGCTCGGCTTCGGCCGGGAGGACCGGATCGCCATCCAGTTCGCCGGGTCCAAGAAGTCCCTCGCCTCGGGGCTGCCCATGGCGAGCGTCCTGTTCGGCGCCCATGCCTCCCTGGCCGTGCTGCCGCTGATGCTCTTCCACCAGATGCAGCTGATGGTGTGCGCGGTGATCGCCAAGCGCCGGGCCCGTGATCCGGAGGAGACCCCGAACGCGGCGGGGGAGTCAGCCGCTGACGTGGTCCAGGGGCAGCCACAGGACCGTGTCCTTCGTTGACCGCAGCGCCTTCGGGTCCGACAGCTCCTCGTCGGTGAGCGCCCGGTCCCACACATGCACCTCGTCGATCGCGCCGGTGAAGAAGGCGCGGCCGTCCATGCGCTGACCGATGTGCACACCGAAGGGGGAGTTGCGGCTGACGGAACCCGGCAGGTCGGCGACGGAGGACTGTGCGCCGTCGACGGACATCGACAGCCGGCCTCCCCCACGCTCGGATTCGCTCGCGCGGGTGGTACTCCCGTGGCGACGCAGCACCACGTGATGCCACCGCCCGTCGTTGTACGCGGTATCCGTGCGCACGTTCACGGTCCGCGGAGCCGCCGCTCCGTCGCGCACGGTGATCAGGCCCTGTACACGGTTGTTCGCCGGCTCTCCGCGCACCCACACCTGCGGCTGACCGGTGCCGATCCCGCCCATCCACAGCAGCGGCTGCTCCCCGCTCGTGGCCGTGTACCGGAACCAGAGGGACGCCGTGAAGTCCCCTGTCCCGAGCGGGAGTGCGGCACGGTACGGCAGGCGTACGGCGTCGTCGTGGCCGTCGAGCTCCAGCGCGCCCCCGAGGACCCCGTCCGTCTCCGCGGCGCCGCCGAGCACCGCGGCCGGGCGGGCGTGCGGGGCCAGATCGGCGGTGAGCGGATCGGGGCCCCTGCGGGGCGTGAGCCAGTCCTCGGTGAAGCGGGCGAAGCGGATCTCGTCGCGTGCGTCCACCGCACCTCCTTCGTACATCAGCCCCACCGTGTCGTGGCCGATGCGGACCAGGTCGGAGTAACCGGACCAGTCCGTGGTGACGACCGTGCCGCGGTCCACACCGTCCCAGGTGCGGCCGCCGTCGTAGGAGGACCGGATCATCATCGTGCGGCGCCGGTCGGGGTCGCCGGGGCAGGACAGCAGGAGGCGGTCGCCCAGCCGCAGCAGCGAGCCCTGAACCTGCGGGGCGTACAGATCGGGCAGGTCGTGGAACGGGCCGGTGAAGCTGCCGCCGCCGTCGCGGCTGACGGCCTGGGTACGGTGGCCGAGGTCGGTACCGTCCTGCTCCCGGCCGCTGACCAGGATCGAGCCGTCGCCGCGCTCGGCGAGGGTGAGTTCGGACGGCTTCTGGCGGAAGGTGCCGTCGGCGGCGACGGGCCAGGTGTCGGTGGCGCCGATCCGCCAGTGGCCGCCGTGGTCGTCGCTGACGATGAGCGCCGCGTGGTCGGCGGTGACCCGACTGCCGTCCCACGTCTCCGTGTTGACCCCGAAGACCAGCCGCCCCGCGTGCCGGCCGCGGGTGAGCTGGATGCCGTGCACGGGCCCGGTCGCGTACCAGGAGTTCCAGTCGGAGGGCAGGATCTCGGGGCTCAGATCGCGCGGCGCGGACCAGGTCAGGCCGGCGTCGTCGCTGTACTGCAGATGCGGGCTGCGGTCGCAGGGGACCGAGCAGCCGGCACTGTCCGTACGGCCCGTGTTGTACGTCTCCGCGAGCCAGATCCGGCCGGTGTCGCGGTCCACTGTCGGCGCCGGATTGCCGTGGGTGTCGCCGGCGCCCTCGTTGACCACCTGCAACGGGCCCCAGGTGCGGCCACCGTCGGTGGAGCGCTTGAGCACGATGTCGATGTCGGCCGCGTCACCGCAGTTGAGAACCCGGCCCTCGGCGAAGGCCAGCAGCGTGCCGTCGGCGGACCGGACGATCGCCGGGATCCGGAAGCAGGCGTAACCGGGGTCCTGCGAGGCCTTGAAAAGGATGTGCTGCGTGAACTCGGATGATCCAGAGGCCTGTCGGGCCGCGGCCGGTGGCGCGGGGGTGAAGGACACGAGCAGGGCGGTCGCCGTGAGGGCGGCGGTGACGAGTGCGGACCCGAGACGCGCGCGAAGACCTGACGGCACGGTGCGACCTGCCCTTCGTCGGCCGGACGACTGGACATCCGGACACCCGGACATTCTACGTCCAAGGTGCGCGCCAATGACGGTAGTTGGGGCTCGGGCAGCCGACAAGAAGCGTGCGGGCACTTACGGGCGCAGGACGACCTTGCCGAGATTGGCCCGTGTCTCGATCACCGCGTGCGCCTTCGCCGTGTCCTCCAGGGCGAACTCCCCGTGCACGGCGGGCCGCACGGTGCCTTCGGCGAACATGCGCCACAGCTCCCGCCGCCACTGTGCGTACAGCTCCGGCCGGCCGCGGGCGATCAGGGCCATCTGGAAGCCGATCACCGACTTGCCGCCCACCAGCAGGTCGTACGCCTGGACCGTGCCGCCTCCCGAGCTGTAGGCGACCAGACGGCCGTGCGGGGCGAGCGCGGCGAGGGCGGGGGTGAGCAGGTCACCACCGACGGCGTCCAGTACACAGTCGACGGGATCTCCCCAACTGCCGGCACTGTACGGAATGCAGTCGTCCGCGCCGAGCGAGCGGACGAAGTCCGCCTTCCCCGGATCGGACACGGCGCCGACCACGCGGCCGGCACCCCGCGCCCGCGCCAGCTGCACCGCGAGGTGCCCGACACCGCTCGCCGCCGCCGTGACCAGCACCGCCTCACCCGGTGCGGGCCGCGCCGCCTCCAGCGCCCCGAGCGCCACCAGACCGCTGCGCACCAGTGCGACCGCGTCCACGGCGGTGGCCGCCTCCGGTATCGGCGAGGCCATGGCCTCGTGCAGCAGGGCGAAGTCGGCGTAGCCGTGGCCGAAGCAGAGCCCGGTCACCCGGTCACCCGTGCGGAAGCGGGTCACGCCCTCGCCGACCGCGACCACCTCACCGGCGATCTCGCCGCCCAGTGGGATCGGCTCGGCGGCTTCGGTGACCTTGCGGACGACGGGCAGGGTGACCCCGATCGCTTCGACGCGCACCAGGATCTCGCCGGGGCCGGGCTCGGGGGCGGTGGCCTGCTCGAGGAAGAGCGGGCCACCCGTGGACTCGTACCGGACGCGACGCATGGCAACCTCCAGGCCGGGACACCGGCGGATCGATCACGGGGAACACCCACGAAGTCGTGGGGAGTCCCAACGGTAATCGCCCGTTCGTTGGGAAGTCCAATGGTTTTCCGGATAGGCTGGCGCCATGGCCGAAGCACCCCTGCCCGCGATCCGCTCCCTCCCCAGCTGGCTGCTGGGCCGGGCCGCCGCACGGGGCCGCGCCCTGGTCGCCGACGCCCTCGCGGCCGAGGGACTGAAGATGTGGCACCACGTGGTCCTCTCCGCCGTCCGCGACCTCGCCCCGGTCGCCCAGGCCGACCTCGGTCGCGGTGTCGGCCTGGACCCCAAGGACGTCGTCGGCGTCCTGAACGACCTGCAGTCCGCCGGCCTCGTGGTCCGCGCCCCCGACCCCCGGGACCGGCGCAAGAACGCCGTCTCCCTCACCGACGAGGGCGCCCGCCTTCTCACTCGCTGCGAACACGCGGCCCGCGACGCCAACGACGAGCTGCTCGCCCCGCTCTCGACCGCCGAACGCGATCAGTTCATGGGCCTGCTGATCCGGATTTCCGGCACCGCCGGCTGACGAGGACCGGCGCTCCGTCATGAACGCCGGGCCCACGCGCGCGACCCGCGGCGCCCCGCCCTGATCCTCGTTCGTCCGATGGAACGCGTCGTCACCCTCCCCCTCGAACCCGGCAAAGGCGCCGGAGTGCCCGCACGCGCCGAAGGGCCGGCAAGCGGGTTCCGCTCCGCCGGGCGCTCTTCGTGCTCGCCGGCTCGAACACCCCCGCGGTCACCGAGCCAGCCGCCCGGCGGTGCCTTGGTGCCCGGACCGCCCGCGGGGGGCGACCTGGAGGCGGTCAAGCGGACGATCGGCTCATCGAGCACCGGCCCTGACGAGCGGCTGCGCGCCGGGAAACGGGAGGTGGCCCCGCCGGCCTCGACGGCGAGACCCGGCTCGGCACTCCGGTCTCCGGCCGGACGACCTGCCGATCCGCACCATCGGGGAGAAGTTCGAGTGCGTCGCGGCGGGGACCGCTGTCATCCTCGTCCCGCGCTCGGCCGCCGAGCAGCACTCCCGCCGGGACACCAGTCGCGTACCGGTCACCGACACGAACCCGACCACGTGCCGCCGGCCCGGGCGGCCGGTCGGTCCCCCTGACCACCGCCATCGCCGAGGTCGCGGCCGCGGCGGCCACGGCCGCCGGGCGGCGCTGACGCAGGACCGAGGCGGCCCCGCGGTGAGGGGGGCGTTCCCCGCCACCGTGCCGCGGGGGACCGGTCAGCCCTGGGCGGCCGCCTCCCGCAGGGCGATCCGTCCCTCGCCCGCATACACGTTCATCGAGCTGCCCCGCAGGAAACCCACCAGGGTCAGGCCCGTCTCCGCCGCCAGGTCCACCGCCAGGGACGACGGCGCCGACACCGCCGCCAGCACCGGGATGCCCGCCATCACCGCCTTCTGTGCCAGCTCGAACGAGGCCCGGCCGGAGACGAGGAGGATCGTCCGGGACAACGGCAGGTCACCGTTCTGCAGCGCCCGCCCGACCAGCTTGTCGACGGCGTTGTGCCGGCCCACGTCCTCCCTTGTGTCCAGCAGCTCCCCGCCCTCCGTGAACAGGGCCGCCGCGTGCAGGCCGCCGGTCCGGTCGAACACCCGCTGGGCCGCCCGCAGCCGCTCGGGCAGGCTCGCCAGCAGCTCGGGGGTGACCCGCACCGGAGGAGTGTCGGCGATCGGCCAGCGGGCGGTCGTACGGACGGCGTCCAGGCTCGCCTTGCCGCACAGTCCACAGGAGGAGGACGTGTACACGTTCCGCTCCAGAGTGAAGTCCGGCAGGCCGATGCCGGGCGCGGTCTTCACGTCGACCACGTTGTAGGTGTTCGAACCGTCCGCGGTCGCCCCCGCGCAGTAGACGATGTTCTGCAGATCGGACGCGGCGGCCAGCACACCTTCGCTCACCAGGAATCCCGCCGCCAGCGCGAAGTCGTCGCCCGGTGTGCGCATGGTGATCGCGAGCGGCTTGCCGTTCAGCCGGATCTCCAGGGGCTCCTCGGCGACGAGCGTGTCCGGCCGGGTGGAGACCGCCCCCTCCCGGATCCGGAGGACCTTGCGTCGTTCCGTGACTCGTCCCATGTTCTGATCAGCCCCGGTTCTGTACGTGCTGGTAGCCGAAACGGCCCTTGATGCAGAGGTTGCCGTGGGTCACCGGGTTGTCGTGCGGCGAGGTGACCTGGACGATCTCATTGTCCTGCACATGAGCGTGAGGGTGCAGCCCACTCCTCGGTACGCGCACACCGGGGTCGTCTCCGTCTGCCCGGACGAGCGGGCGCACACCGGAATCGGGAAGGCGTGGCGTGGACCGTATGCGATGGACAGCAGTCCGCCCGGCGGCCGGGACCTGATCGCCCTCGCCTGGCTGCGGGTGGCCGCGCCCCCGGCCTGCGGGACGGACGAACTCGTCCAGAAGGCGGCGCAGCTGTGCACGGGACGAGTACTCGGGTGTCCGAGGGCCTGAGTGAAGCCGACAACCCGGGCGCCGGTTTCCTGTGCCTTCACCTGCCCCCGTACCCGCGAGTCACTGATCAGACTGGTGGATCCCGCAACCCACGGCAACAGGGGGAACCCACGACATGAACGGCTCGCGCATCGCCGCCGTCGGCCATTACCAGCCCGCCAGGGTACTCACCAACGACGAGCTGGCCGGCATGGTCGACACCAGTGACGAGTGGATCCGCAGCCGGGTGGGAATCCGGACCCGGCACATCGCGGGCCCGGACGAACCGGTCGACGAACTCGCCGCGCACGCCGCCGCCAAGGCCCTGGCCGCCGCCGGCCTCACGCCGGGCGACGTCGATCTGGTCCTCGTCGCCACCTCGACCGCGATCGACCGCTCCCCGAACACCGCTGCCCGGGTGGCCGTCCGACTGGGTATCCCGCAGCCGGCCGCGATGGACGTCAACGTCGTCTGCGCCGGCTTCACCCACGCCCTCGCCACCGCCGACCACGCGGTCCGGGCGGGCGCGGCGACCCGGGCGCTGGTCATCGGCGCGGACAAGATGTCGGAGGTCACCGACTGGAGCGACCGCAGCACCTGCGTCCTGGTCGGCGACGGCGCCGGGGCCGCCGTGGTCGAGGCGGGCCGGCCGGGGCAGGAGCCCGGGATCGGGCCGGTGCTGTGGGGATCGGTACCGGAGATGGGGAACGCGGTGCGCATCGAGGGCACACCGCCCCGGTTCGCACAGGAGGGACAGAGCGTCTACCGCTGGGCCACCACCCGGCTGCCCCCCATCGCCCGGCGCGCCTGCGAGAAGGCCGGCATCGACCCCGCCGACCTCGCCGCGGTCGTCCTGCACCAGGCCAACCTGCGGATCATCGAGCCGCTCGCCGAGAAGCTCGGCGCGGTCAACGCGGTGATCGCACGCGATGTCACCGAGTCCGGCAACACCTCAGCGGCCAGCATCCCCCTCGCGCTGTCCAAGCTGATCGAGCGGGGCGACGTCCGCAGCGGCGACGCAGTCCTGCTGTTCGGCTTCGGCGGCAACCTGTCGTACGCCGGGCAGGTCGTGCGGTGCCCGTGAAGCCGTCCCCGGGGGCGCGCCGGGCGGCGTGACGCGGTCACTTCCCGCTCCGCCTACCATGCGTACGAAAGCCGGCTCAGGAGGGGGACCGCGATGTTGTCGTCCGGACTGCCGCAGGGAGCCGTGCCCAGACTGGAACGGCCCGGCCCGTTGCGTGACCGTGTCTACGAGGCGCTGCTGGAACTGATCACCAGGCGCGCCCTGCAGCCCGGCCGGCATCTCGTGGAGAGCGAACTCGCCGGGCACCTCGGTGTCTCCCGGCAGCCGGTACGCGAGGCGCTGCAGCGGCTCAGCACCGAGGGCTGGGTCGATCTGCGGCCCGCCCAGGGCGCGTTCGTGCATGAGCGCGCTTCTGGAGGCGGAGGCGGCCCGGCTGGCCGCCGCGCACGCCCACAGCACCGGCATCGCTGCCCTGGAGGCACTGTGCGCCGAAGGCGAGAAGGCGGTGGCGGCCGAGGACGTGGACCGTGCGGTCGCCCTCAACGCGGCCTTCCACGCCAAGGTGATGGAGCTGGCCGGCAACACGGTCCTCGCCGAACTGGCCGCCCAGGTCGACCGGCGGGTCCGCTGGTACTACACGCCCGTGGCCCGGCGGCGCGGTCGGCGGTCATGGATCGAGCACCGGGAACTGATCAGCGCGATCACCGCCCGTGACGAGCAGCGCGCCACCCATCTGATGCGCGAACACACCGAGCACACCCGGCACTCCTACCACGAGCGGAACGCGACCTGACGAACGCCTGCCGGGAGACGGCCGGTTCGCGGCCTGCGGTGCCGTCGTGCGGCACCGGCGTGACCCGCTGCCCATGGCGTGCCCCCGTCCCGCGGTGACCGGGACGGAGCTGCCCGGCGGTCGGCGCCTCATGACGCGGCGCCTCACCCGAGTCACCCGCCTCGATCCGTACGTTCCGTACGCGGGATCTTGCAACCGGTATACAGTCGCCGATCGGGTGGCCCGGGGCGTCCGGGCCACCCGATCGGCGGACGGATACGCAGGTGAAACGCACTCCGAAACCTTGGTATTGTTGTCTCGTCGCCGCGGGGAAGACCCCGGCCGGGCGGCAGACACCTAGTCCGGGTGGCGGAATGGCAGACGCGCTAGCTTGAGGTGCTAGTGCCCTTTATCGGGCGTGGGGGTTCAAGTCCCCCCTCGGACACCAACCAACCAGCGGAGACCCCAGTTCACCTGGGGTTTTTCTGTTTCTCCGACTGTGGCGTGACCAACCACGTGACTAACAGCCTGGAGAGTTGCCAGGTCAGACCAGGGATAACAGGCCGAGTCGGTCCGCGCCGGAGGCGGCCAGTCGGCGCGCTCCGTCCTTACGAGGGTGGCCGTACCGGGCCATGGTGTAGCCCGGCGAGTGGTGCCGGACGTTGGCGGAGACCTCTACGGGGTTCTCTCCGGCGTCCAGATCGTTCGTGACCTTGCTGTGCCTCCAGTCGTGAATCCGGAAGTCTCGGGGAGCTTCAGTCGCGTCCGCAGGGTCCGCCAGCGGGCGGAGACCTTCTCTGGGTCCTGCGGGCCTCCGGCCTCGCCCCGGTAGAGCTTGAAGCCGTCACGGGCGAACACAAGGTCATGATCGACCCAGCCGGAGCCGAGACGTGCACGCTCTCCGTCCTGCCGTTCCTTCTGCCACTTCAGGACGTTCAACACGGACTGATCCACATAGATCGCCGGCCGCAGCGGAACGGGTGGCGCGGCGGTCCACCGTCGTCCGCCTGGTTGCTTACCGTCCGGAACCGAATCGCGCCCCGGAGCCTGCGCCGGAACCGAAGCGGTCGGTTCGCCCGCCGGTTTCCGTGACCGAGCGGCCCGAACCCCTCGAAGAGAACCCGTTCCGCACACTGCTCTAGCAAACGCAGCGTTCGTGGCTTCTGGCAGGCGTCACGATGCAGCCCCCCCGCATGTGGCACCCGAAAGGCCCGTCTCCCTGCTTCAACGTGTTGCTCGGCGAGCAGGCGCTGTACAGCAACTTCGGAGGGAAAGAGGTGATGAAGGGGCAACTCGACCGCCTGTTGTCGGTCATGGGGCTGGCCAGGCTGAGCCTCGGCATCGTCCCCAGGTCTGCGCCCCTCCGCATCTGGCCAGGTAACTCATTCTCGATGTTCGATGACAAGCTCGTACTAGTTGAGACCTTCTCAGCAGAGTTTTCCGTTACTCAGCCCCGAAAAATCGAGCTGTACGCTAAAGCGTTCGCCCTCTTGAAGCAGTCGGCGGTATACGGAACCGCCGTACGAGACCTGATTTTCGCTGCAATCCATCACTACGACAGGATGCCGACCGATTAGGAGGCGGGACCTTGGCCACGAACCCGAATTGGCGCACGAGTTCCTACACGAAATCCGACAGCTGTGTCGAAGTCGCAGACAATGACGTCTCTCGTGTCATGGTGCGAGACACCAAGCACCGGGATGTCGGTGTCAGGCTGCCCTGAGAGCCTGACCGGTTGGACACGTGACCAACGCATGACCAACAGGGGCCAGGAACGGGCAGAAACAGCAGGTGAGGATGACCAACCCGCACAGTCTCGAAGGAGGCTCACAGGGTGCGTATCCGCAGGTCAGCTAACTAATGGGCTGGTGCCCGAGTGGAGAGTTCAAGTCCCCCCTCGGACACCGACGAGAACCCCATGGCCGCGGCCATGGGGTTCTTCGCTGTGCGCGCTGCGTTGGCTCCGCCCCGCCGTTGTCGGTGGTGGACGTTACGGTCTGCCCCGTGAACGCACAACGGGGCGATGACGGGCCCGGCGAGACAGCCCGCACGGAGACCGACACGCACACCGCGGGATCGGCGGCTGCGGTCCGACGCGCGGCTCTGGATCATGTGCTGGCCCTCGTCGCGGACGCTCCCTGGAGCGGGAGCCTGGTGCTGCGCGGAAGCATGGTCATGCAGGCGTGGACGGGAGACGCGGCGCGCGAGCCCGCCGACCTCGACTGGGTGGTCCTGGAAGATGCCGTCGGGGTCGATCCGCTGGACCCGTATCCGTACCTCGACCGGCTCGACACCGTGCAGCAGTGGCCCGAGGCCGCCGACGGTGCCGCGCGGTACGAGATGTGGACTTACGAGGAGTTCGACACCGGCGGCCGGCGGCCGGTCCTTCCGCCCGAAGGACTGTCGTGGCTGTACGACGAGGACGTCGGGGAGACCAGCCTGCCGTACCTGGACCTGCTCGAACGCGTGGCCATGCGCCCGCAGGCCGCCCCCGGCGTGTTCCTCGACGCGGAGAACGCCCGCGTGGACGGCGCATGGACCTACGCGTACCACGCCACGCCGGGAGTACGGCTGCTCATCCCGTGGCACGCGGAAGGACTGCCGGCCGGTGAGGTGCGACTGGACTTCGCGCGGGACGAACGCCTCCCCGAGCCACCGGTGTGGACGCTGATACCCCGGGGTGACGGCGGAAGTCCCACGGCGGTACGGACCGCGAGCCGGGGCCTCTCCCTGGCGTGGAAGCTGCTGTGGCTGCACACCGACGGCCGGGACGGCGGCCGGGCGCAGGGCAAGGACCTGTACGACGCGGTGCTCCTCGCAGAGGCCCACGGCACATCGCTGCCGCCGCACCTGCTGCGGGAGGTGTTCCGTGGCACGGCACACACGGAGACGGACGCCCTCCACCCGGCCGTGCTGCTGCGCTGGGATGTGGACTGGGCCGGCTTCCAGGAGAGGCATCCCCGGGTAGGGGGGACGGCACAGGAGTGGCTTCACCGTCTCTCCCGGGCACTGGAACCGGTCGTCGGGTGACGGCGGCCGCTGAACCGGTCGTCGGCAGCGGCGGTCGCTCAACCGGTCGTCGGCAGTGGCCGTCCGGTAGATGACGCCGGCGGAAAAATCGGTACTCGCCGACTGATCCCTTTCCTACACTCGCTCATGCATCGCGCGCCGCACGGACATCACCGTGGCGCGCTTCATGAAGCGTAGGACTGAGGGGAGCCGGGCCGTGCGTGACCGTACCGCCGTCGTCGTTCCCCCTTCGCGGACCGAGGTGATCCTCGTGTCCTCGTTCGTCCGGTGCCCGCTGCGCGGCCGGCACCGGATGCCCGTGACGCCCCGCTGACACCCCGGCCGCCCGCCCGGCACACGCCCGGCCGCCGCCGCACCCCCTTGTCCATCCGGCGTACGGGACATCGCGCTGCCCTTTCCCAGACGACTTCCCGAAAGGCCCCGGGCCGTGCGCACCAGCCTCACCACCCTCGCCGCCGTCCGCAACCTCGGCATCCTCGCCCACGTCGACGCCGGCAAGACCACCGTCACCGAACGCATCCTGTACGCGACGGGCACCACCCACAAGCGGGGCGAGGTGCACGACGGCACCACCGTCACCGACTTCGACCCGCAGGAACGCGACCGCGGCATCACGATCTTCGCCGCCGCGGTGAGCTGCGCCTGGGACGGTCACCGCGTCAACCTCATCGACACCCCCGGCCACATCGACTTCGCCGACGAGGTCGAGCGTTCGCTGCGTGTCCTCGACGGGGCGATCGCCGTGTTCGACGCCGTCGCCGGGGTCGAACCGCAGAGCGAGTCGGTGTGGCGGCAGGCCGACCGGCACGGCGTACCGAGGATCGCGTTCGTCAACAAGCTGGACCGCGCGGGCGCCGACCTGGACCGGGCCGTCGACTCGATCCGGGAACGGCTGCATCCGGCCCCGCTCGTCGTCCAGTTGCCGATCGGAGCGGAGGACGGCTTCAGGGGCGTGGTCGACCTGGTGCGGATGCGCTCCCTGGTCTGGGCGGACGGCGACGGTGCGGCCGTGGAGGGGCCGGTGCCGGAGGAACTGCGGGACGAGGCGGTACGGCGGCGTCGAGGGCTGGAGGAAACGGCGGCAGAACTCCATCCGGCGGCCCTGGAGGAGTTCTGCGACCGGGAGGCGCTCTCCGCCGCCACCCTGGCCGCCACCCTGCGCGACCTCACCCGCAGCGGCGACGGCGTGGTCGTCCTGTGCGGCTCCGCCTACCGCAACCGTGGCATCGAACCGCTGCTGGACGCGGTGGTGGCCTACCTGCCGTCGCCGCTCGACGTGCCCGGCGTGCGCGGCGTCCACGAGGGCGCCGAGCAGCCGCGGGCCGCCGATCCCGAAGCGCCCTTCGCGGGGCTCGTGTTCAAGGTGAACGTGAGCGCCACCGGACGACTGACCTATGTACGCGTCTACTCGGGCACGATCGAGAAGGGGGACACCGTGTGGGACCCGGGTACCGGGCGCACCGAGCGCGTGGCGCGGATCCTGCGCGTCATGGCGGACCGGCACGCCCAACTCGACCGCGCGGTCGCCGGTGACATCGTCGCGCTCGCGGGCGTGAAGTCGGCCCGGGCCGGCTCCACGCTGTGCGACCCCGCCGCCCCGCTGCTCCTTGAGCCGCCCGTGGCCGCCGAGCCCGTGGTGTCCGTGGCGGCCGAGGCGCGGCGCGGTACGGACACCGGCCGGCTCGCGACGGCGCTGGCGAGGCTCGCGGAGGAGGACCCCTCGCTGGTCGTGCGCACCGACGCCGAGACCGGGCAGACCGTGCTGTCCGGGATGGGCGAACTCCATCTGGAGGTCGCGGCGGAGAAGATCCGCCGCGACGGGGGACCGGAGGTCACCGTGGGCCGTCCCAGGGTCGCCTACCGCGAGACCGTCGTCGGCGCCGTACACGGGTTCGTGTTCCGGCACGTCAAACAGGACGGCGGGGCGGGGCAGTTCGCCCATGTCGTACTCGATGTGGAACCACTCGGCCCCGAAGCGGGCGCCACCGGCTTCGAGTTCCGGTCCGCCGTGGTCGGCGGGCGGGTGCCGCAGGAGTACGTGCGCGCGGTCGAGGCCGGGTGCCGGGACGCCCTCGCCGAGGGGCCGCTCGGCGGGCACCCGGTGACCGGAGTGCGGGTCACGCTCACCGACGGCTCCACCCACGTGAAGGACTCCTCCGACACGGCCTTCCGCACCGCCGGCCGGCTCGGCCTCCGCGCGGCCCTGCGCGCCTGCGCAATGGCCCTGCTGGAACCGGTCGCCGAGGTCACGGTCACCGTGCCTGAGGACGCGGTCGGCGGGGTCCTCGGGGACCTGGCCGCCCGGCGCGGGCGCGTCGGCGGCTCCGAGACCCGGGGCGGCGCGGCCACGGTGACCGCGACCGTGCCGCTTGCGGAACTGTTCGGCTACGCGACCCGGTTGCGCAGCCGCACCCAGGGCCGGGGCACCTTCACGAACCGGCCCGCCGGCTACGCCCCTGCGCCGGAATCCGCACCGGTCCGGTAGGCGGGGCGCGGCATACGCCGCGGCGTTGACGGCCCGCGCCACGAGCCGTGTGGTTCGTGGCGCGGATCGTCCGTCCCCCGCCGGCGGAGGCGGTCCCCGACGAGCGGGCGACTTGGGCTCCCCCGAAGTGGGCCAGTGGTGAGACGGGATACTTGGCGGGGCAGCGGGCTGTCTCCGCCGGGTCGCCGAGGAGCGCGGGCGGTCCTTCCGATCGACAGACGACGTTTCGCCGACCACAAGGCCGTGCGACTCCACGCCCGGGGCGGCGACAGGGTCGGCAACCAGCCGGCTGACCAGTGACTCGTCTTCCAGGTCTGCTGGTCGGACAGGTCATTCTGTCCGGCGCGCCGGCATCGCGGCGGCATGCGCGCGGCAGCGACAGCGGGGAGCTGAGAGAGACGGGGCAGCAGCGGACTCGGTGCCGCCCCGGTAGCCACCCACATCAGTATCGGGCCCGCCGGGTAATCTCTGTTTCATCGTCATTGCGGCCCGACGGGCTTCCGCTCCACCCCGGTGGAGTTCCGAAGGACATGCCCCCACCCGCACGAGTCTCTTCGTGCTGCCTGGGGGAAGTCCTTGCTGTTCCGCGCGTCCGCGAAAACGGTCGCCGTCATGGCACTCGACGGTTCACTGTTCCTGCACCTCACCGATCAGTTCGCTCACATGCACGGTTACCGCCCCGGCACCTCGGAGGTGCGTTCCTGGGAGCGCAGCATTCCCGTCCTGGCCGCCGCGATCAATGACGCGGGTCTGGGCGACGTGGAAGTCATGCTGGAGTACGCGCTCCCGCTGAACAGCAAGCGCGCCGATGTCGTGCTCGCCGGCGTGCACCCCGTCACCGGGGAGCCGTCGTACGTTGTGGTGGAGCTGAAGCAGTGGAGCCAGGCACTGCCGCATGAGGACGACCCGACCCTGTGCCACGTCGATGCCTACGCCCACCCGGTCCTCAACCCCATCGAGCAGGTACGCCGCTACTGCGACTACCTGGTCAACTTCAACGGGGCGGTGGCCGAACACGGGCACCGGATCAACGGTGTGGCGTTCCTGCACAACGCCACGGAGTTCGGCGTGACCGGACTGCGCGAGATAGAACGCGACGGTCACGGACTGCTCTTCACCGGGGAACGCCGCGGCGCCTTCCTCGAACATCTCCGTTCCAGGCTGAGCGACAGGCATCTCGGAGCCCCGGCCGCGGACGAACTGCTCGCGGGCGCCACCGCGCCGTCGAAGCAGCTGATGTCCGTGGCAGCCGAAGAGGTGCGGGAGCGGCAGCAGTTCGTGTTGCTCGACGAGCAGCAGGTCGCCTACCGCATGGTGCTCAACGCGGTGGAGAAGGCGAAGCACGCCGATCGCAAGGAAGTCGTGATCGTCACCGGCGGTCCCGGCACCGGCAAGAGCGTGATCGCTCTCCAACTACTCGGCGAGCTGTACCGGCGCGGAGTCCCGGCTCTGCACGCCACCGGCTCGCAGTCGTTCACCAAGACGATGAGGAAGGTCGCCGGATCCCGGAAGCGGGAGGTCCAGGACCTGTTCAAGTACTTCAACAGCTTCATGACCACCGAGAAGAACAGCCTGGGTGCTCTGATCTGCGACGAGGCACATCGCATCCGGGAAACCTCGGCCAACCGCTACACGCGTGCCGAGCACCGTACCGGCAGGGCACAGATCGACGAACTCATCGACGTCGCCTACGTGCCCGTCTTCTTCCTCGACGAACATCAGGTGGTGCGCCCCGGTGAGATGGGCACCGTGGCCGACATCAAGGCGGCAGCGGCGAAGCGCGACATCCCCTGCCACGTCGTCCCGTTGGACAGCCAGTTCCGCTGCGGCGGCAGCGACGCCTACCTGCGCTGGGTCGTCCGCCTTCTCGGCCTCGAGCCCGGCGGGCCGGTCGTCTGGGAACCCGACGACCGCATGCAGCTGCTGGTCGCCGACAGCCCGCAGGAGATGGAGGCGTTCCTCCAGGCCCGCCGTGCGCAGGGCTACGGCGCACGCATGTCCGCCGGCTACTGCTGGCGCTGGTCTCCAGAGCCCAAACCCGGCGAACCGCTCCCGCCCGATGTCGTCATCGGTGACTGGGCCCGCCCCTGGAACCTGCGCGGCGACCGCTCCGTCTCGGGGGCGCCCCCGGCCGCCCTCTGGGCCACCGACCCGGCCGGCTTCGGTCAGGTCGGGTGCGTCTACACCGCCCAGGGCTTCGAGTACGACTGGTCCGGTGTCATCATCGGCCCCGATCTGCTCTGGCGCGGCGACCGCTGGATCACGGACCGCACCGCCTCCAAGGACCCGGTGTTCAAGAAGTCCACCCCGGACGCCGACGTGGACCGCCTGATCCGCAACACGTACAAGGTGCTGCTGACCCGGGGCATGGTCGGCACGATCGTGTATGCGACAGACCCGGAGACGCGGGAGAAGCTGAGGGAGCTGACGGACGGTCGGGTGGAGCGGCGAGCTGCCACGGTGTGATGAAGGCAAGTCCTCGCCACGGAGCACGAAATCCGGCCATGATGGCCGCGCTTCGGGCCGACCACGGCGTCATCGTCGTCCGTCGGGCAGCCCTCTCCCTAAGATCACGAGTACTGATCGCGACCCGACGGGCTTCCCCAAGAGGACATGCCCCCACCCGCACGAGACACTCGTGCCCTGGGGGACCCACCTCGTGTCCATGCTCGCGGTGGAACGGCCTTGCCCCCAACCTGCACGGTGTGGGTCCGGACGACGGGCTCTATGGTGACGTCACGGAAATCAGAAGTGTGCTTGGTGTTTGCTGCTCCACAGCACGGCGGAGCCCGCAATGGTGAGCACTTCGTGCCGGCCGTCGTCCGATCGGTTCGGCGAGCGCGTCCCCGGCGATGAGAGGCCTGCGTGCCGGCGTTCGCCGCGGTGTGCGCAGCTCCTGCGGCTGGGCACCGCCTCGCCATGGGGACATCTGCCGCTGTGGGCCGGCGAGGGCGGCCTCCTCGCCGTGTTGGCGCTCGGCTGGGAAGGCGCGGACGCGAGCGGTTCGGCTGGGTGGTGGAGTCGATCGCGGGCTCCGGGTGAGAACCGCCCGGAGCCCGCGATGTGCTCAGAAGCGGGGCGTTCCCGGTACGTGCTGCGGCGTCGGGATGATGGGGTGGCCCAAGCCCGGGTTCCGGTGACCGGACGTCTTGCAGGTGACGTCCCGCGCCGGAAGCCTTCCGGTGCTCAGGTAGGCGTTGACCGTGCGGTTGGCGCACGAGCGCGGGTCGTCGGAGTAGACGCCGTGGCCCTCGCCGCCCGCGACGTAGACCATGCGCGAGCCCTTCAGAGCGCGGTGCATGCCGAGGCCGCTGATCAGCGGGGTCTGGGAATCCCACTGGTTCTGCACGGTGAGCAGGCCGACCCCGTTGTCCACCGCCGTGACGGGCTCGACCGGTTCGTTCCAGAACGCGCAGGGCGTGATGTTGGAGCCGAAGTCGCCGTACAGCGGGTACTTGGCCTTGTCCCGGATCGCGTCACGTCGGTACTGTTCCGGGTCCCGCGGCCAGGCCGCGGTGTCGCCGCAGACCACGGCCCAGAAGGCGGCGGAGCCGTTGTCCTCCGGCACATGTACGCCGGGAACCGCGGAGCGGCGCTGGCGCTTCTCGGCGTCCGGCGCGGCCGAGCCGCGGGAGGCGTGTGGTCTGCCGTCGGCTGCCTTCTTCAACTCGACGACGGTCTCGGCCGCGCCCTTGGGACTGAAGAACTCGGGGCGCAGCATGGCACGGATGTCGTCCCCGGTGAACTTCACGCCCCCGTACCTGATCGGCTTGCGGTCGGCCCGGGCGATCAGGTTCCAGAACGTCTTCTTCACCTTGGCCGGGGTGTCACCGAGCTTGTAGGTGCGGTGGTGCTGTGCGGTCCACTTCGTCCAGCGGGTGAAAGCCGGTTCGGTGCCCTCCGCCCAGACCTGGATCATGCCGCGCCAGACCCGGCCGGGATCGACCGCGCTGTCCAGCACGAAGCGATCGGTCCGCTCGGGGAACATCTGCGTGTAGACGGCGCCCAGATAGGTGCCGTACGAGAAGCCCAGGTAGGAGATCTTCTTCTCGCCCAGTACGGCGCGGATGACGTCCATGTCACGGGCGGTGTTGCGGGTGGTGATGTGCGCGAGCTTGTCGCCGTTCTTAGCGCGGCACTTCTCGGCGACGGTCCTGGCTCGCTTGACGTCTTGGCCGAACTTCTGTGGCTTGTAGGGGTGTTCCATGTTCTGTTCGCCGGCCGTCAGGCCGCAGGTGACGGGGCTGCTGCGCCCCACGCCGCGTGGGTCGAACCCGATGAGGTCGTACTGCTCGCGGACCTTGGCGGGCATCACTTCCCGCATCATGACTGGCATGTCCAGGCCTTCGCCGCCCGGCCCGCCGGGGTTGAAGAGGAGCGCGCCGTGCCGCTTGCCGGGGACGCTCGTCTTCAGGCGTGAGATGGCCAGCCCGATCGTCTTGCCCGTGGGGCGGCTGTAATCGAGCGGGACCTTGATCGTCGCGCACTGGTAGCTGGCGGGCATGGAGGGGTCGCAACGGTGCCACGCCGGCTTCTGGTTCTCGAATGTCTGCAGCGGCTCTGCCGCGGATGCCTGCGTCGGAGCGAGAGTGGGGACCAGCGTTGCCATGATCCCCACCGCGAGCGAGGGCGCCAAGCGTCCTATCCGCACGATTGCCGTTCCTTTCGATCAACTTCTCGTAAGGAACGACGATTTCGTGTTTGCCCGCCATGGCGAATCCGTCTGCGGACCGGTCCTGCTGCTACCTCAGACGGACACAGAAAGATACCTTCGGAGGAGAACCCGGCCGGCCTGATCGCCGTCCGCGTTCACCCGTGACGGCGACGGCCCGGTGACGGGAAGTCGGTGCCCGGCGGGACAGTTGACGTCGTGCACGGCGGCCAGGCCGTCGAACACGCCGGCGTGGGCGGTGCGTCCAGCCCCAGGGTGGCCGGCGCCCAGTCGATTCGCATCCGGTGCCGCTGCCGACGAGCCGCTTCCCCCGGGTCCGTCCGTGCGGAGATCGACGGCGGTCAGGTAGCTGTCGTCCCAGCTGATCACGGAGTCGACGGCGGTGGACGAGCCCCGGCCGGAACCGGGGATCTCGCACACCGGCCGCTGTTCGGCGGGGACATCGGTGCCGCGCCGGTGGGCGAGGAGGTGCATGCGGTCATCGGCGTCGTCGGCGATCGCCATGTACCGGCCACCGTCGCCGAGGATGTCCGGGGTGGTCCCGAGTCCTGGTTGCGGAACCGGATCTGGTGCCGGCGCCCCGGTCGTGAGTCTGCCGCCACGACACGGCGGGCGTTCCGTCCGCCACCGGGCACGGCCTGGCCATCGGTGACATACGGCGCTGCGGGCCGACGCGGGCGGCTTCCTCGCCGTGTTCGCGCTCGGCTGGACACCCGGCGGACCGGAGCGGTCGTTGCCCGGTATCGGCGCGGCCATGCGGTTCACCCAGGCGGGACCGCACCTGGTATGCGACGCGGCCCACCGGTTCGAAGGGGCGCCCCGGTGAGCACCACCGAGGCGACGGACTCGAGCGACTCGTCCGCCCATGGCCTCCGTCGCCGGGTTGGTGCTCGGCGTGCTCGCGACCGTACGAGGCGGGTCCACACGGTCGTCACCACGCAGGGTCGTCACCACCGTACGGTCGTCACCACCGTACGGTCGTCACCACCGTACGGTCGTCGTCACACATGAGAAAGGCCCTGACCGGCAGCCGGCCCGGGCCCTCCGCACGCCCTCGCTTCACCGCGCGGCCAGCTCCAGCACCCTCGGCTCGGAGACCGCATCCTCGGCGCGCGTACGGGAGTTCCGCCACAGCCACAGCACATCCCGGCCGAAGGACCACACCAGCGAACCCAGCGCCGACAGCACGATGGCGTGGTTCGCCAGGTGTGGGAGCAGTTCGGAGCCGGCCAGCAGCAGGCAGACGCCCTGGACCGCGGCGACGGTCTTGCGGGCGAAGGACGGCGGCAGCGGGGCGTTCAGCCAGGGGGCCAGGCGGGCGGCGCCGACGAACGCGTAGCGCATGCCGCCGATCAGCAGCACCCATGGGCCGAGCCGCGTGGACACATACACACTCAGCACCAGGATCAGGAACGCGTCGACCTCCATGTCGAAGCGGGCGCCCAGTGCGGAGGAGGTGCCGGTGCGACGGGCGACCTTGCCGTCCACGCCGTCCAGGAGGAGGGCGACGGCGGTCAGGGCGACCAGCAGTGTCACCGGCGGCGCGCTCTGGAAGGAGTCCGCGACCATCGCGGTCACCCCGCCGACCAGGGTCGACCGGCCGAGCGTGACCCGGTTCGCGGGGCCGAAGGAGCTGAGCCGGGAGCGGTGCAGCGCCCGGGCCAGGACAGCCCAGGTGGCGAACGCGAAGGCGAGCCCCGTCAGCCAGCCGGCCGGCCCCAGGCCGATCGCCGAGCCGAGCAGGGCCAGCAGCAGGATCTGCACGCCCGCTCCCACAGCGGTCTCCTGCTGGAGCCTCGCGTCATACGTGTTGTTCAGGGCCACCGCACACCCTCCGGCCGAGTGACAGAGTCGATCAATGCCGCGTACTCTGCGCGGCCTGTGCACTTCTCGGTACGTGAACAACTTCCCGATCGTTCAGGAGGATGCGGATGAACCGCTCGGCCCGCGCGTTCTGGCTCCGCTCACCCGGCCACGGCGAGCTGCGCGACGCCACCCTCGCGGAGCCCGCCGCGGACGAGGTCGTCGTGCGCGCGCTGTACTCCGGGGTCAGCCGGGGCACGGAGACCCTCGTCTTCCGCGGCGGCGTCCCCGAGAACCAACACGCGGCGATGCGGGCGCCGTTCCAGGAGGGCGACTTCCCGGGACCGGTGAAGTACGGCTACCTGAACGTCGGCGTGGTCGAGGAGGGCCCGGCTGCGCTGATCGGCCGTACGGTCTTCTGCCTGTATCCGCACCAGAGCCGTTACGTCGTCCCGGTGAGCGCCGTGACCGTCGTGCCGGAGCGGGTGCCCGCCGCCCGGGCCGTGCTCGCCGGGACCGTGGAGACCGCCGTGAACGGCCTGTGGGACGCGGCGCCGCTGATCGGTGACCGGATCGCGGTGGTCGGCGGCGGCATGGTCGGCTGCTCGGTCGCGGCGCTGCTCGCGCGCTTCCCCGGCGTCCGGTTGCAGCTCGTCGACGCCGACCCGTCCCGCGCCAAGACCGCCGAGGCGCTCGGCGTCGACTTCGCCGCACCCGCCGACGCCCTCGGCGACTGCGACCTCGTCGTGCACGCCAGCGCCACCGAAGCCGGCCTGAACCGGGCCCTCCAACTCCTCGCCCCGGAGGGCACGGTGTTGGAACTGAGCTGGTACGGCGACCGGCGCGTCAGCCTGCCGCTCGGTGAGGCCTTCCACTCCCGCCGGCTCAACCTGCGCAGCAGCCAGGTCGGCACCGTCTCCCCGGCCGCCCGCGCCGGACGTACCTACGCCGACCGCATGGCCCTCGCCCTCGACCTGCTCACCGACCCGGCGCTGGACGCCCTCATCACGGGGGAGAGCGCCTTCGAGGAACTCCCGGACGTCATGCCGAAGCTCGCCTCCGGCGAGATCCCCGCCCTGTGCCACCGCGTGCGGTACGCCGAGACGGGCTTGACCTGAGAAAAGGGTGAGAGAGGGCTGAACGGGGGGAAGCGAAGAGCCGTACTACACGGCATCCCCCGGCGGGCAAGGGCAGGGGGACCAGACGCGCCGCACCTGGAGGGTCGTCCGTTGTTCAGCATCACCGTCCGCGATCACATCATGATCGCCCACAGCTTCCGCGGCGAGGTCTTCGGTCCCGCGCAGCGACTGCACGGCGCCACGTTCCTCGTGGACGCGACGTTCCGCCGCGAGCAGTTGGACGAGGACAACATCGTGGTCGACATCGGCCTGGCCACGCAGGAACTGGGCGCCGTCGTCGCCGAGCTGAACTACCGCAACCTCGACGACGAACCCGAGTTCGCCGGGATCAACACCTCCACCGAGTTCCTCGCCAAGGTCATCGCCGACCGGCTCGCCGAACGCGTCCACAAGGGTGCCCTCGGCGAGGGCGCCAAGGGCCTCGGGGGGATCACGGTCACCCTGCACGAGTCGCACATCGCCTGGGCGAGTTACGAGCGTGACCTGTGACCGGCCTGAGCGTGGAAAGCACCGGCCTGAGTGGGGGGAGCACCGGCCTGAGCATGGCGACCGCGCGCGCCGTACCCACCGCGCCGACCGCGCCGACCGCGCCGACCGCGCCGACCGCGCAGACCGTGCCGAGCGCGAGCACCGTGGAGAGGGCACGCCTCACCTACGTGCCCGTGCAGCCCGCCGCCGAGAACGCCGGAATCATCCCCATGTCCCTGCGCACCGTGCACTTCGTCATGCCGGGCGGCGTCGACGACCCGGCCGCGCCCAGCGGCGGCAACGCCTACGACCGCAGGGTCTGCCTCGACCTGCCCGGCTTCGGCTGGCAGGTCACCCGGCACGCCGCGCCCGGCACCTGGCCGCGTCCCGACCGGGCCGCCCGCGACGGGCTCGCCCGGACACTCCGTGACCTGCCGGACGACGCGGTCGTCCTGCTCGACGGACTCGTCGCCTGCGGGGTCCCGGACATCGTCGTCCCCGAGGCCCAACGCCTGCGGCTCGCGGTGCTCGTCCACCTGCCGCTCGGCGACGAGACCGGCCTCGACCCGGCCGTGGCGGCCGACCTCGACGCCCGCGAGCGCGCCGTTCTACGGGCGGTGCCCGCGGTGATCGCGACCAGCGACTGGGCGGTCCGCCGCCTCGTCTCCCACCACGGGCTCGCCCCGGACCGGGCGCACATCGCCGCACCCGGCGCCGACATCGCACCCCTCGCGGCCGGCACCGACGGCGTCTCCCGCCTGCTGTGCGTGGCCGCGGTGACGCCGCGCAAGGGGCAGCACCGGCTCGTGGAGGCGCTCGCGACGGTACGGGACCTGCCGTGGACCTGCGAGTGTGTCGGCGGGCTCGGCCATGACCCCGAGTACGTCGCCCATCTTCGCGCCCTCATCGACCGGTACGGCCTCGCCGACCGCCTGCGGCTGACCGGGCCGTGCTCCGGCGCCGACCTCGACGCCGCCTACGCGGCCGCCGACCTGATGGTCCTCGCCTCCTACGCCGAGACCTACGGCATGGCGGTCACCGAGGCACTCGCCCGCGGTATCCCCGTTCTCGCCACCGACGTCGGCGGCCTGCCCGAGGCGGTCGGCCGCGCCCCTGACGGCGGGGTGCCCGGCATCCTCGTCCCGCCGGAGGACCCCGCGGCGCTCGCGGCCGAACTGCGCGGCTGGTTCGGTGAGCCCGACGTACGCCGCCGGCTCAAGGCCGCCGCCCGCGGCCGCCGCGCCGCGCTCGACGGCTGGGCGACCACCGCCCGCAGCCTGGCCGGAGTCCTCCAGCGACTCCCCGAAGCACCGAGGAGGGCGGCATGAGCACCCCGAAGACCGCATCGACCGGATCGATCCCGGCCCAGCCCGGACCGAGGGGGCCGGTCCGACCGATCCCGTCCCAGCCCGGGCCGAGCGAGGCGGAGTCCGTGACGACGGGTGGCGAGGAGTACGAGGTGGCACGGGGCGCCGAGGTCGCCGGTGACCAGGAGGCGCGGATGTCGGCCGACGCGGTGAGTACGGGGGCTGCCGGCGCTGTCGCTGGGGGGCCTGGTGTGGTTCCCGGCGGGGGAGAGCACGGCGCGGTGTCCGGCGACACGGCCGGTGCCGGTGCGTCCGACGGCGCTTCGGGAGGCGAGGCATCCACGGCCGCCATCGGCACCGCTCCCTCCGGGACCGTCGGGGACGGTGCCCCCGCCCCGGTCATCGCCGGTGCCGGTCCCGTCGTCCGGCCCGGCGAGCGGGCCACCGTACGGCTGCGGGACGGCGGCACCGAGGAGCCGCCGCGGTACGCGCCCGAGTGGCTGCAACTGCGGGAGGGCGCCGACGCGGCCGGCCGGGCGCAGGAGCTGCTGGACCCGTTGCGGATCCGGCCGGCCGACCTGCCGGGCCGGGCGGACGGGCTGGTCGTGCACGACCTGGGCTGCGGCACCGGATCGATGGGCCGTTGGCTGGCGCCCCGCCTGGACGGCCCCCAGCACTGGATCCTTCACGACCGCGATCCATACCTGCTGCACTTCGCCGCCGCGGCCTCCCCGCGCTCCGCCGCCGACGGCAGCCGCGTCACGGTCGAGACGCGCCGCGGTGACGTGGCCCGCCTGACCCCGGACGTGCTCGCCGGGGCCTCACTGGTGACCGCGTCCGCGCTGCTCGACGTACTCACTCGCGAGGAGGCCGCCACCCTCGCCGACGCCTGTACCGGGGCCGGCTGCCCAGCGCTGCTCACGCTGTCCGTCGCCGGACGCGTCGAACTCACCCCGGCCGACCCGCTGGACGCCGAGATCGAGGAGGCGTTCAACGCCCACCAGCGGCGCGCCGGACTGCTCGGCCCGGACGCGGTCACCGTGACCAGCGAGGCGTTCGCGGAACGCGGGGCGACGGTACGGGTGCACCCGAGCCCGTGGCGGCTCGGCCCGGACGAGCGTGCGCTGACCGAGCAGTGGCTGCGCGGCTGGGTGGGCGCGGCCGTCGAACAGCGGCCGGAACTGCGCGACCGCGCCGAACGCTACCTGCGTGACCGGCTCGCCGCCTGCGCGGCCGGAGAGTTGCGCGCCGTCGTCCACCACAGCGACCTGCTGGCGCTGCCCGGGCCGGCCGGGCGTACGGCATGAGCGCGCGGGCGGCGGCAGCGGCGGTGGGGGCCGGGGCGGGGGCGGCAGGGACCAGGACCGCGGTGACCGGCTCGCCCGCGCGCGTGACGCCTACGGAAGCGGCACACGCGCGCGTGCAGAACGCTGCCGCGGCACACGGGCATCTGCCCCACGCCGCCGCGGCACACCCGCGCGCGGAGAACACCGGTACGGGCCGCCCTCGCGCGGCCGCGACCGCTGGTGCGGCCCGTGCTCGCGAGGCGGTGATCACCGGTGCCGGCCACGCTCCCGAGGGCGCGATCCCGGGTACAGGCCGCGAACGGGAGGCCCCCACAGCGCTTTTGGCGCCGTCGGCCCTCGGTGCCGCCACGGCGTCACCGGCCCTTGGTGCCGCCACGGAGCCGGCGGAGTCACCGGCGTCCGAGGCCGCGCAACCGAACGTGCCCGGCCCTGCACGGGCCCCCGCGCCCCGCCGCGTCAACTCCCGTGCCCTGCGTACCCACTTCGGCACCGCCGTCGGCGTCGTCATTCTCACCGCGCTCCTGTGGCGGCTCGGCACCGGTGTGCTGCTCGACGGGCTCCGGCGCATCGACACCGTGACGGTGCTGGCCGCGCTGGGCATCGGGGTGGTCACCACCGTGTTCAGCGCGTGGCGCTGGCAGTTGGTGGCCCGGGGGCTGCGCATCCGGCTGCCGCTGGGGCCCGCCGTCGCCGACTACTACCGGGCCCTGTTCCTGAACGCGGCCCTGCCCGGCGGGATCCTGGGCGATGTGCACCGGGCGGTGCGGCACGGACGGAGCGCCGGTGATCTCCGGCGCGGGGTGAAGGCGGTCGTGCTGGAACGGGTAGCGGGACAGCTCGCGCTGACCGCCGTCGGCGCGGCGGTGCTGCTGACCCTGCCGTCCCCGGTCCGTGCGCAGGCTCGCAGCGTCACCCCGCTGGTGGCCCTCGCTGCCGCCGGCGCGCTCGCCGTCGTCCTCGCCGTCCGCCTGAACCGCGCGCCCGCGCGTCGCGAAGGCGCCCTCCGCTCCGCCCTCCGCGAGACGCGCCAGGGCCTGTTGTCCCCGCGGGGCGGCCCGGGAATCGCGCTGTCCTCCGCCGTCGTCCTCGCCGGCCACCTCGCGATGTTCGTGGTCGCCGCCCGGGTCTCCGGGTCCGCCGCGCCGGTCGCGGTGCTGCTCCCGCTGGCGGTCCTGGCCCTCGTCGCGATGGGCCTGCCGCTGAACGTCGGCGGCTTCGGCCCCCGCGAGGGCGTCACCGCCTGGGCGTTCGGCGCCGCGGGCCTGGGAGCGAGCACCGGGGTCGCCGTCGGCGTCGTGTACGGCGTGCTCAGCTTCGTGGCGAGCCTGCCCGGTGCCGTCGTTCTCGTCGCCCGCCGGCAGGCGGCCCCGCGGGCCGGGGCCGCCGCGACGGATCCCGGCCTTGCGCCTGCGGCGGACGCCGGCCTTGCGCCCGGGACGGACTACCCGCGCCCGTCGGACGAGGTGAGCAGTGCGACATACGGCTCGAAGGATTCGACGAGGCTTGCCAGCAGTTCCTTCCCCTTTTCCGCGGAACCCAGGGAAGGACGGCCGATGACGCCCGATTCGGTATAGGCGGACATTCCCACGGTGAGTAGATGCCGGCGGTCGTCGGCGGTGAAATCGGCGGACTCGTAACCAGTATGGACGAATTCGGGGTGAGCGTGCAGCAAAATGGAGGTCTCGATTTCTCCCGCGTGCATGTCGGTGAGCAGCGAGGTCAGCACCCCGGCCCGTTCCCGCGCCGTCTCCCAGTCCTCGGCGGCCGGGAACAGCGCCATCCGCTCCCCGCGCGCGGAGGCCTCTTGAACGACGTTGCCCAGTACGTAGTTCCCGCCGTGCCCGTTCACCACGACCAGCGCCTCCACGCCCGAGCGGCGCAGCGAGTCGGCGATGTCCCTGACCACCGCGTGGAGGGTCACGGCGGAGATGCTGACGGTCCCCGGCCAGGCCGCGTGCTCGTGCGAGCAGGAGACCGTCACCGGAGGAAGGAGGTGCACCGGGTACGCGGCGGCGATCTCCCGGGCCACGGCACAGGCGACCAGCGTGTCGGTCGCCAACGGAAGGAACGGGCCGTGCTGTTCGAAGCTCCCGACGGGAAGGACGGCGACCTGTGCTGAAACGCCCGCCCCCCGCGTCCGTACATCTTCCGTGGTGTCCGTCGGCACCACCCCGTATGCCGCCGTTCGCGCGCCCGAATCACTCATCACTTCACGGCCTCTCGTCTCTGCTTAGGAATCAGATCATGACAGAAAACATCGGCGTACTCGGCAAGAAGTCCGCGCGGCGTTCGGGCGCGGAACGCGTCGTGAATACACCGCTGCCCACCGTGTACGGGAAATTCCAGGCGATCGGCTACCTGGACCACGACCGCGGTGACGAGCAAGTCGCTCTCGTCCACGGCGAGATCGGCACCGAGAACGTCCTGGTCCGGTTGCACTCGGAGTGCCTGACCGGGGACGCGTTCGGCTCGCAGCACTGCGAGTGCGGCGACCAGCTGGCCTCGGCGATGCGCGCGGTGGTCGCCGAAGGCAGCGGCATCGTCGTCTATTTGAGGGGCCACGAGGGCCGCGGCATCGGACTGCTCGCCAAGCTGCGTGCGATGGCCCTGCAGGCGGAGGGTCTGGACACCGTGGAGGCGAACCTGGCGCTCGGCCTGCCCGTCGACGCCCGCGACTACGGCGTCGCCGCCCAGATCCTGCGGGACCTCGGGGTGCGCTCGGTCCGGCTGATGTCCAACAACCCGCGCAAGCGGGAGGCTTTGGTCCGGCACGGCATCCAGGTCGCCGAGCAGGTGCCGCTGCTGATCGAGCCGTGCGAGAGCAACATCACCTATCTGCGGACCAAGCGGGAGCGGATGGACCACCACCTGCCCCACCTGGACGCCGTGGCCCACGGCTCCTGACGCGCGGCCCGTTCATTGCGGCCCGCCGGGCGCGGTGCCCGGTGTGCGCCGCCCTGCCGCCCGCATCGCCCCGGTGAGGTCGTCCGTGCGCCGGCGCCGGACTCGGCGCAGTTCTCCGGCGAACTGAACAGCCGGCCCGGCGCGCGCAGCCCCGGCAGGCCCTCGGCCGGTTCGAGGGGGAGAACGGGCAGGACCTCGGGCTGCGCCGGGTCGGTTGTCCGTTCCCGCTGTCCACACCGGAGCGGGGAGCCTCCTTCGATGCGGGGGTGCGGCCGCGGAACGCCCTCGGTGCGCCCGGCCGTCTGTTCTTCCCGGAGGAGGCCCGCCGCCTCTCCCCGCTGATCACCACCGACGGCCTGCCGGCCGCGCCCGCTCCCGGAAGACGGCCACCGCACCCCCGAGGCCGTCGTCCACGGCTGTGCGACCGCCGCTCGCGCGCACGGCGCACGCCTCCTGCGCCGCACCGAGCCGCCGCATCGACGGAACGGGTGGCACCAGCACGACCGCCCGCACCACCCTCGGCCGATCGAGACCGGCACGGAGATCTGCGCGGTCGGCGCCTGGTCGCGGGCGGCCGGCGCGGTAGCGCGGTCAGTCCGGCAGCGCCTCGTGCACCAGCCGCCGTAGCTCGGGGAAGACCTTCAGGGTCTTCGGGCGGACCTGGGTCATGAACTGCACGGTGAGGTCGTGGCGCGGGTCGACCCAGAACGCGGTGGTGGCCACGCCGGTCCAGCCGTAGGTGCCCAGGCTCGACGGGGCCAGCGTGCGGGAAGGATCCACCACCACGGAGACGTTGAAGCCGAAACCGAGGCCGTCGTTGCCGGGCTCCCGGTGGCCGGGGGCGCCGAAGTCGCGCAGGATCGCGTGGCCGGGCAACTGGTTGCTGGTCATCAGGGCGACGGTGTCCGCGGACAGCAGCCGGCTGCCGTCCAGCTCGCCGCCCCGGCGCAGCATCTCCATGAAGCGGTGGAAATCGTGGGCCGAGGAGACCAGGCCGCCGCTGCCGGACAGGAACCGGGGCCGGCCGTGCACCGGGAGCCCCGGCACCGGCTCTATTCCGCCCTCCTCGGTCTCGCCGTACAACTCCGCGAGACGCCCGGCCTGTTCGGGCACGACGTGGAAGCCGGTGTCGGTCATGCCGAGCGGACCGAGGATCCGCTCGGCGAAGAACGCGTCCAGCGGTTGCCCGGACACCACCTCGACGACCCGGCCCAGCACGTTCGAGGCGACCGAGTAGTTCCACTGCGTGCCCGGGTCGAACTGCAGCGGCATCCGGGCGTACAGCTCGACGGTCTCGGCGAGCCCGGCATCCGGCGGCACCGAGTACTCCAGACCCGCCTCCCGGTAGAGGGCGTCGACCGGGTGCTTGTAGTAGAAGCCGAAGGTCAGGCCCGCGGTGTGGGTGAGCAGATGCCGGATCAGGATGGGGCCCGCGGCGGGGCGGGTGCGCACGTGCGCACCCGAACCGCCCTCGTACACAAGCGGGTCGGCGAACGCGGGCAGATGGCGGTCGAGCGGGTCGTCCAGGGACAGCTTGCCGTCCTCCACCAGCATCAGCACGGCGACCGCGGTCACCGGCTTGGTCATCGAGTAGATCCGCCACAGTGTGTCCGGCTCGACCGGCAGCCCGGCCGCGATGTCGCGCCGGCCGTACGTGGTGAGGTGGGCGACCCGGCCGGCGCGGGCCACGGCCACCAGGTAACCGGGCAGCCGCCCCTCGTCGACGTGGCGGGCGAAGTGCTGGTCCAGACGGTCCAGCGCCCTGACGTCCAGCCCCGCCTCGCCCGGGTCGACTTCCTGTCGCAGCTGTCCCATCGCTTTCCTCCGCTCGCGTCGTGCGTGGTGCGCTCCGACCACCCCGCCGGCCCGCACCCGCCTTTCATCGTCGCGCAGGAACGCCGCCCGGGACCCGCTCATCAGCGGTGTGTGTGATCGACGCGACGCTTCCGGACCCGGGCAGCGCGCCGGCCAGGGGCACACCGAGCGCGGCCACGGCCGCCAGGGCCAGCAGCGCCGGCCCGGTGCCCGCGCCCAGCAGCGCGGTCGCCGCGGCCACGCCCACGGCGGGGCCGACGTTCAGCGCGGTCTGCTGCAGCCCGCCCGCCACTCCGGCCACCGCCACGTCCACCCGCCGCACGACCACGTGGGTGGCCGCCACCATCACCGTGCCGAAGCCGGCGCCCAGCAGAGCGAACCCGCACGCCAGGGCGGGCGTGGTGGTGACCCGGGAGAGCACGAGGACACCGAGCGCGAGGGCCGCCGTCGCGGCGGCCGTCGTGCCGCGGGCCCCGAACCGGCGCAGCAGCACCGGGCACAGGGATGCGGCGACGATCATCAGCACCGCGAGCGGCAGGCTGCGCAGCGCGCTGTGGAACGGGTCGAGGCCGAGGCGGCGCTGCAGCACGTACGTGGCGACGAACAGGGTGCCGAACAGGGACGCGGACACGGCGACCAGGATGCCCAGGGCCGCCCCGACCGCCCGCGAGCCGATCACCTCCGGCGGCAGCAGCGGGCTCGCCGTCCGCCGTTCGTGCCGGACCAGGACGGCGGCCGTGACCAAGGCGATGCCGGCCCCCACCGGGGAGGAGGGCCGGACGGCCAGCGTGTGCACCAGACAGGCCAGCGTCACCGCGAGCAGTACGGCACCGGGCACGTCCAGCGCGGTTCGGGGGCCCGCCGGGCCGGGCTCCGGCCGCAGCAGGGCCGGCAGGCCGAAGGCGAGCGCGGGCAGCACGTTGACGAGGAACACCGCCCGCCAGCCCAGGCCCGACACCAGCGCCCCGCCCAGCAGCGGGCCCGCTGCCGCCGCCAGCCCGATCGCGCCGGTCCTCACGGCGAGGGGCGTCGCGAGCCGGTCCGGCGGATACGCGGCCCGCAGCATCCCGAGCGTGGCCGGCTGCAGCAGCGCCCCGAACACGCCCTGCACCGCCCGCAATGCGATCACCCAGCCCACCCCGGGAGCGAGACCGATGCCCGCCGAGGCCGCGCCGAACCCCAGCATGCCGAGCGCGAACATCCGCCGCTGCCCGTAGCGGTCGCCGAGCCGTCCCGCGAACACCAGCAGGCCGGCCACCGCGATCAGATAGGCGGTACTGGTCCACTGCACCTCGGCGAACGTCGCGTGCACGTCCTGTTGCAGGCTGGGTTGCGCGACCGTGAGGACCGTACCGTCCAGCGCGACGACCACCGCGCCCGCGACGCTGCTCGCCAGCGTCCACCCCCGGTTCACCGGTCGCCCTCGGGACCGAGGTGCGCGTCCAGCACCGTATTAAGGAGCGGCCCGAAATCCCCGCATCCGACGGCGAGTTGGAGACTGCGCCAGCGCCACAACTGGGCGATGCCGTGCAGGTTCGCCCAGAGAGCACCGGCCACCTGCCGGGCGTCGGCCTCGGGCCGGACCCCTCCGACCAGGTCCGCGAGGAGGGAGAACAGTGGAAGGCTGGTATCCCGCAGCCCCGAGTCGTGGCCTTCCAGCAGATCGTGGCGGAACATCAGTTCATACATGCCGGGGTCGTCCAGCGCGAACTCCAGGTACGTCCGGGCCAGCGCGGCGACTTGTGCGCGGGGAGTGGCGGGTTCCTGCGCGAGCGCCGCCCGCGCCCGGTCGTCCAGGTCGGCGAAGCCCCGCCGCGCGATGGCCGACAGCAGTTCCCGATGGGTGGGGAAGTAGCGGCGCGGTGCCCCGTGGGAGACGCCCGCGCGCCGGGCGATCTCCCGCAGGGTGAGGGCGTCCAGCCCCTCGGCGGCCAGCAACTCCACGCCCACGTCGACCAGGCGGGCCCGCAGACCCGTGTCGGACTCAGTCATAGACACTGTCTACCAGTCGCGCGTAGACAGTGTCTACTTGCTGGTCCGGGTGTGGGAATGCACGGACCGCCGCGGTGGGTTGTCCCAGTCATGACCCAGGACTCCACGCAGGACGCGCTGCTCGATCTGCTCTCCGACGGCCACGGCGGGGTGCTGGTCACCCTCAAGCGCGACGGCCGCCCCCAGTTGTCCAACGTCAGCCACGCCTACTGTCCCGACGCGCGGATCATCCGGATCTCGGTCACCGACGACCGTGCCAAAACCCGCAACCTGCGCCGCGATCCGCGTGCCTCATACCACGTGACCAGCGCCGACCGCTGGGCGTACACCGTCGCCGAGGGCACGGCCGAGCTGTCCCCGGTCGCCCGGGACCCGTACGACGAGACCGTCGAGGAGCTGATCCGGCTCTACCGGGAGGTGCTCGGCGAGCACCCGGACTGGGACGACTACCGGGCCGCGATGGTCCGCGACCGCCGCCTCGTGGTGCGCCTGCGCGTGGACCGGGTCTACGGCGTCCCGAAGCGCTGACCTCGGGCTGACGCCGGGCTCACGGCGCCTCGGCGGTCCGCGCCTCGATCGCCCGCAGTACGGCGACCATGTCCTCGCCGCCGTACCCCCGCGCCACCGTCTCCTCGAACAGGGTGTGGCAGACGTCGAGGAGCGGCGAGGCCAGGTGGGCCTTGCGGGCGGCCTCGGCGATGAGCCGGTTGTTCTTCAGTACGTCCAGTGCGGCGGCCTGTACCGCGAAGTCCCGCTCGCGCAGCTTGGGCGCCTTCATCCGGGAGACCCCGCTGGCCATGGGTCCCGCGTCCAGCACGTCCAGGAAGAGCCGCCGGTCCAGGCCCTGTCGCTCGGCGAAGTGGAACGCCTCCGCCAGTCCGGTCACCAGGGTGATCAGGAAGAGGTTCACGGACAGCTTCATCAGCAGGGCGCCGGGCGCCGGACCGCACACGAACGTCTCCCGGCACATCGGGGTGAGTAGCGGCCGTACGGCGTCCACGGCGGCCCCCTCGCCGGCGAGCATGGCCACCAGCTGTCCCTGTTCCGCCGGGACCCGTGAGCCGGAGACGGGTGCCTCGACGTACCGGCCGCCGGCGGCGCGGATGTCGCTCTCGAGGGCATGGGAGTACCCGGGGGAGGTCGTGCCCATGTGGACGGCGGTGCGTCCCGCGACGCGTGCGGCCAGGGCGGGGGTGCCACGGCCCAGGACCGCGTCCACCGCGGCCTCGTCGGCGAGCATCAGCAGCACCACGTCCGCCCGCGCGAACACCTCGTCGGCGTCGGCGGCGACCGCGGCCCCGGCCGCTCGCAGCGGTTCGGTGCGTTCGGGGGTCCGGTTCCAGACCACGAGGGGGGTGCCGGCGCGGGCCAGGCGCAGTGCCATGGGCCGGCCCATCACTCCGAGACCGATGAAACCGACGTTCACGGGGGCCGCCCTTCGCTCACGGGCCGACTATGACAGTGGTCATAGTAGCGGGCGTTATGACGCCGGTCATAGAGTGGGCTCGAGGATCGGAGGTCGACGATGGCTGAGGCACGGCGGGGACCGCGGGAACGGATGGTCTTCAGCGCGGCCCAGCTCATCCGCCGCGACGGCGTCACCGCGACCGGCATGCGCGAGGTCGCCGCGCACGCCGGGGCACCGCGCGGCTCCCTCCAGCACTACTTCCCGGGTGGCAAGGAACAGCTGGTCAACGAGGCCGTCGACTGGGCCGGGCGGTACGCGGGCAAGCGGATCGCGCGCTTTCTGGCCGGACTGGACGAGCCGAGGCCGAGCGGTCTGTTCGCGGCGATGGTCGCCCAGTGGACCGACGAGTACGCGGCGGACGGCTTCACCGCCGGCTGCCCGGTCGCCGCCGCCACCGTCGACTGCGCCTCGGCCGGCACCTCGACCCGCGAGGCGGTGGCCGCCGCGTTCGCGACCTGGCGGGCCCCGCTCGCCGAGGCCCTCACCGGCATGGGCGTCCCGGCGGCCCGCGCCGACTCACTGGCCACGCTGATGATCAGCACCCTGGAGGGCGCGATCATCCTCGCCCGCGCCGAACGGGACGTACGGCCCCTGACCACCGTCGTACGGGAACTCGGGCCCCTGCTCGACGCGGCGGTGGCCCCCACAGGCTGAGCGCGGCGGATCGGCGCCCGACGGTGCCTGCCGGGACCGCTTTCCGCACCGGCCTCCGCGCGTGGTCGACGGTGCGCATGCTTCTCGCGGCCGCGCCGGTCGCCGACGCCGAAGGTGGGTGAGCGACAGCAGGAGCACGGTGTCCGGGCCGTCGGCGCCGAAGAAGACGTTCGGGAAGATCAGCGCCTCGGCGCTGCCGTGGGCGAAGAAGCCGCAGTACCCCGGCGCGCTGCCGATCCAGGCGGCCGTCGCCGCTTTCCGTTGCGAAGGGTGGGGTATGCGCCCGTGTTCCCCGGTGTCAAGAGCGCGCGCGAGAAACCGTCAGCCGGCGGTCCGCTCCGCCGTGAGGTAGGCGATCACCATGTCCCCGAGCATGGTCCGGTAGTGCTCCCGCTGGGCCGGATCCACCAGGTCCCGGCCGAACAGGGCGCCGAACGTGTGCCGGTTGGCGACCCGGAAGAAGCAGAACGAGCTGATCACCGCGTGCAGGTCGACCGCGTCCACGTCGGCCGTGAACAGCCCGGACTCCTGCCCGGTGGCCAGGATCCGGCGGATCACGTCCAGCGCGGGGGAGCCGATCCCGCCGAGCTTCTCGGAGGCCGCGATGTGCTCGGCGCCGTGGATGTTCTCGATGCTGACGAGGCGGATGAAGTCCGGGTGCTGCTCATGGTGGTCGAAGGTCAGCTCGGCCACTCGCCGGATCGCCGCGACCGGGTCCAGATGCTCCACGTCCAGCTGCTGCTCGGCCTCCCGGATCACCCCGTACGCCCGCTCCAGCACGGCGGTGAACAACTGCTCCTTGCCGCCGAAGTAGTAGTAGATCATCCGCTTGGTGGTGCGGGTGCGGGCGGCGATCTCGTCGACCCGGGCGCCGTCGTAGCCGGCCCGCGCGAACTCCTGTGTCGCCACGTCGAGGATCTCGGCCCTGGTGCGGGCCGCGTCGCGCGCGCGCCCCACGGGTCGCAGCGGTTCTTCGACGCTCGTCATCGGTTTCCTTCGGGACTGGGACGCCTGGGCGGCACGCGCGGTCGCCTGCCGGTGATTGTAGAAGCAGAACCCCGCGTCTCCGTCGCGGTCTTCCTCACATCCCGCGCGGAGACACGGCTGACCTACTGGTTAGTAGAATCCTCGGATCCCGCTGGCGCCGCCCGTCGCGCCGAAGCCCTCACGCCCCCGTCCTGCCACGCCGCCGGGCCCCGGGGACACCCGCTCGACGCCGTCACGGCACCCGGAGACACACACCTGTTCTTCCGCGCCACCGGCCACCCCGAACCGCCGGAGCGGGGGCCGGCTTCGCCGACCTGCCCGGACCCCGCTCTTCCACCGCAGCGCCCTCGCGTGCACGCCCGGGAAAGCATCGCCCTCGCCGCCCCCAAGGGCCGATGCGCAGCCGCGCCGTCAGCGACACCGACGGCAGCGTCCGGATCGTCCCCTCCCTCGGTGCCGCCCCCGCCGGCGACACCGTGCGCGCGGCGCACCTGCGCGTGCACCGAGACCCTCGGCCGCTCTTCCTCGAAGGGTCGGCGCCGAGAACGCACCGGTGCGGCTCGCGGCACGGCACGCCGGTCGGCGGAAGGAGGCGGTGAGCCCGGGACGACCGCGGCCCGGGTCACTCGCGGTGACCCGGGCCGTCGGCCAGGCGGTTACGGACGTCTGTTCCACTCCGCGATCACGGGCCGCCCGTGCTCCGTGGAGAGCCGGCTGACCGTGCCCGTCGCCAGCTGGAACAGGCGGCCCTCGGCGGGCGGCAGGCCCAGCCTGCGGGCGGTGAGCACCCGCAGGAAGTGGGCGTGGGCGACGAGGACCACGTCGCCAGCGTCCTCGGCGAGGGCGGCGTCGACGCGGGCCAGGACCCGGTCGGCGCGGGCGCCGATCTCCTCGGGCGACTCGCCCGGGTGTCCCTCCGGGCCGGGCGGCACGCCGTCGGTCCACAGGTCCCAGTCCGGCCGTGTGCGGTGGATGTGGGCGGTGGTGACGCCCTCATAGCCGCCGTAGTCCCACTCGTGCAGGTCGGGGTCGGGTACCACCCCCGGCAGGCCCGTCAGTTCGGCGGTGCGTATCGCGCGGCCCAGCGGGCTGCTCAGCGCGAGGGCGTAGGTCCGGCCGGTGAGGAGCGGGGCGAGGGACTTGGCCTGTTCCTCCCCGTGCTCCGTGAGGGGCAGGTCGGTCCAGCTGGTGTGCTGTCCCGACCGGCTCCACTCCGTCTCACCGTGGCGGACCAGCAAGAGGTCCCCCACGGCGGGTCAGTCCTTCTTCTCGACCGCGTGCCCGCCGAACTGGTTGCGCAGCGCCGCGATCATCTTCATCTGCGGCGAGTCGTCCTGGCGGGAGGCGAACCGGGCGAACAGGGAGGCGGTGATCGCCGGGAGCGGCACCGCGTTGTCGATGGCCGCCTCCACGGTCCAGCGTCCCTCACCGGAATCCTCCGCGTAACCGCGCAGCTTCTCCAGGTGCTCGTCGTCGTCCAGGGCGTTGACCGCGAGGTCCAGCAGCCAGGAGCGGATGACGGTGCCCTCCTGCCACGAGCGGAACACCTCGCGGACGTTGTCCACCGAGCGGACCTTCTCCAGCAGCTCCCAGCCCTCGGCGTACGCCTGCATCATGGCGTACTCGATGCCGTTGTGGACCATCTTGGAGAAGTGCCCGGCACCGACCCGGCCCGCGTGGACGTAGCCGTAGGGGCCCTCCGGCTTGAGCGCGTCGAAGATCGGCTTCACCCGCTCCACGTGCTCCTTGTCGCCGCCGACCATGAGGGCGTAGCCGTTCTGCAGGCCCCACACACCGCCGGAGACACCGGCGTCGACGAAGCCGATGCCCTTGACGCCGAGTTCGGCGGCGTGCTTCTCGTCGTCCGTCCAGCGGGAGTTGCCGCCGTCGATCACCGTGTCACCCTCGGACAGCAGGTCCTTGAGCTCGTCGATGACGCCCTGGGTGGCGGTGCCGGCCGGGACCATCACCCAGATGTGGCGGGGCGCGTCCAGCTTCTCGACCAGTTCGGCGAGGCTCTTGACGTCGGAGACTTCGGGGTTGCGGTCGTAGCCGATGACGGTGTGGCCGGCGCGGCGGATCCGCTCGCGCATGTTGCCGCCCATCTTGCCGAGACCGATCAGACCAAGCTGCATGTCAGTTCACTTCCTGAGCGTTCTTGAGAGTGCGGTAGGCGGCGACGAGGGCCGTGGTGGACGGGTCGAGACCGGGTACGTCAGCGCCCTCGGTGAGGGCGGGCTCGACGCGCTTGGCGAGGACCTTGCCGAGTTCCACGCCCCACTGGTCGAAGGAGTCGATGTTCCAGACCGCGCCCTGTACGAACACCTTGTGCTCGTAGAGGGCGATGAGCTGGCCGAGCACGGACGGGGTCAGCTCGGTGGCGAGGATGGTGGTGGTGGGGTGGTCACCCTTGAACGTGCGGTGCGTCACCTGCTCCTCGGGCACGCCCTCCGCGCGGACCTCCTCGGCGCTCTTGCCGAAGGCGAGGGCCTGGGTCTGGGCGAAGAAGTTGGCCATCAGCAGATCGTGCTGGGCGCGGAGTTCCTCGCTCAACTCGCCGATGGGGCGCGCGAAGCCGATGAAGTCGGCCGGGATGAGCTTGGTGCCCTGGTGGATCAACTGGTAGTAGGCGTGCTGCCCGTTGGTACCGGGCGTGCCCCACACGACCGGCCCGGTCTGCCACTCCACGGGGTCGCCGTCACGCTGCACCGACTTGCCGTTGGACTCCATGTCCAGCTGCTGCAAGTACGCCGTGAACTTGGACAGGTAGTGGCTGTAGGGCAGCACCGCGTGCGACTGGGCGTCGAGGAAGTTGTTGTACCAGATGCCCAGCAGCCCCAGCAGCAGAGGCGCGTTGGCCTCGGCGGGTGCGGTACGGAAGTGGTCGTCCACGGTCCGGAAACCGTCGAGCATCTCCCGGAACCGGTCCGGGCCGATGGCGATCATCAGCGACAGGCCGATGGCCGAGTCGTACGAGTAGCGGCCGCCGACCCAGTCCCAGAACTCGAACATGTTGTCCGGGTCGATGCCGAACCCGGTCACCTTCTCCGCGTTCGTGGACAGGGCCACGAAGTGCTTGGCGACGGCCTTCTCTCCCCCGTTCCCGAATGCGCTCGAATGGGAGGTGCCCCCATCGTCGAAGGCCCGCAGGAGCCAGGAGCGGGCCGACGTGGCGTTGGTGATCGTCTCGATCGTGGTGAAGGTCTTGGACGCGACG
Source organism: Streptomyces sp. NPDC006314 (assembly GCF_040613075.1). NCBI lineage: Bacteria > Bacillati > Actinomycetota > Actinomycetes > Kitasatosporales > Streptomycetaceae > Streptomyces > Streptomyces sp. NPDC006314. The sequence continues at coordinate 174,735 of NZ_JBEXRL010000011.1, forward strand.
ATGAACAGGGTCTCCGCCGGGTCCAGGTCGCGGGTGGCCTCGTGCAGGTCGGAGCCGTCCACGTTCGACACGAACCGGAACGTCAACTCCCGTGCGCTGTACGGGCGCAGCGCCTCGAGGGCCATCGCGGGACCGAGGTCGGAGCCGCCGATGCCGATGTTGACGATGTTGCGGATCCGCTTGCCGGTGTGGCCGGTCCACTCGCCGGAGCGGACCCGGTCGGCGAAGCCGGCCATCTTGTCGAGGACCTCGTGCACCTTCGGCACGACGTTCTCGCCGTCGACCTCGATCACGGCGTCCCGCGGGGCGCGCAGCGCGGTGTGCAGCACGGCCCGGTTCTCGGTGACGTTGATCCTCTCGCCGCGGAACATGGCGTCGCGCAGTGCGAAGACACCGGTGGCGGTGGCGATTTCCCGGAGCAGGGCCAGGGTCTCGTCGGTGATCAGGTGTTTGCTGTAGTCGATGTGCAGGTCGCCGACCCGGACGACGTACCGCTCGGCGCGGCCGGGGTCCGTCGCGAACAGCTCGCGCAGGTGCGGCTGCCCCTCGGCGCGATGGTCGGCGAGGGCCGTCCACTCGGGCCTGCGGATGAGCTTGGGGGTGTCTGACGAGGCGTCGGACATGTCAGGCGTTCTCCTTGGTGGCCTCGCCCTGGAGGGCGATGGCGTACATCTCGTCGGCGTCGAGGCGGCGCAGCTCCTCGGCGATGAGTTCGGAGGTCAGGCGGACCTTCAGGGCGAGGGTGCGCGGCGGCTGCCCGGGCAGGGACAGCTGCGCGAGCGGGCCCTCGGGGCGGTCGATGACGATCTCGCCGTTCGCGGTGCCGAGGCGCACGGCCGTGACGACCGGTCCGGCGGTCACCACGCGGTCCACGGGCACGTTGAGGCGTGCCTCCAGCCAGCGCGCGAGGAGTTCGGCGCTGGGGTTGTCCGCCTCGGCCTCGACGGCCGCCGACGTCACCTTCACGCGGGCCTGGTCCAGGGCGGCGGCCAGCATCGAGCGCCACGGCGTCAGCCGGGTCCAGGCCAGGTCGGTGTCACCGGGCGCGTAGTTGCGCACCCGGGCCTCCAGGACCTCAAGAGGCCGCTCCACGGCGTACAGGTCGGTGATCCGGCGCTGGGCGAGTGCGCCGAGCGGATCCTTGGACGGGGTGTCGGGCGCGTCCACCGGCCACCACACGACCACCGGGGCGTCCGGCAGCAGCAGTGGCAGGACGACCGAGTCGGCGTGGTCGGACACCTCGCCGTAGGTGCGCAGCACGACCGTCTCGCCGGTGCCGGCCTCCGAGCCGACCCGGACCTCGGCGTCCAGCCGCGAGTGGGTCCGGTCGCGCAGGGTGCGGGCGTGCCGCTTGATGACGACCAGGGTGCGCGAGGGGTGCTCGCGCGAGGCCTCCTCGGCGGCCTTGATGGAATCGTAGGCGTTCTCCTCGTCCGTGACGATGACCATCGTCAGGACCATGCCCACGGCCGGGGTGCCGATGGCGCGGCGGCCCTGCACCAACGCCTTGTTGATCTTGCTTGCCGTGGTGTCGGTCAGGTCGATCTTCATGGCCTGCGCCAGCTCCGTCCGTCTCGTGCGAGCATCTCGTCCGCTTCCCTCGGTCCCCAGCTGCCCGACGCGTACTGCGCAGGCCTGCCGTGCGCCGCCCAGTAGGTCTCGATCGGGTCGAGGATCTTCCAGGACTCTTCCACTTCCTGGTGACGGGGGAACAAATTGGCGTCACCGAGCAGTACGTCCAGGATGAGCCGCTCGTAGGCCTCCGGGCTCGACTCGGTGAACGACTCGCCGTAGGCGAAGTCCATCGATACGTCCCGGATCTCCATCGACGTGCCCGGCACCTTGGAGCCGAACCGCACGGTCATGCCCTCGTCCGGCTGGACGCGGATGACGATCGCGTTGGAGCCCAGCTCCTCGGTGGCCGTGGAGTCGAACGGGGAGTGCGGGGCCCGCTTGAAGACCACCGCGATCTCCGTCACCCGGCGGCCGAGGCGCTTGCCGGTGCGCAGGTAGAAGGGGACGCCCGCCCAGCGGCGGTTGTCGATGCCCAGCTTGACGGCGGCGAAGGTGTCGGTCTTCGACTTGGCGTCGATGCCGTCCTCCTGGAGGTAGCCGACGACCTTCTCGCCGCCCTGCCAGCCGGTCGCGTACTGGCCGCGCACGGTGTGCCGGCCGAGGTCCTCCGGCAGCCGCACCGACTTCAGCACCTTCAGCTTCTCGGTGAGCAGCGCCTCCGCGTCGAACGCGATCGGCTCCTCCATGGCGGTCAGCGCCATCAGCTGCAGCAGGTGGTTCTGGATGACGTCACGGGCGGCACCGATTCCGTCGTAGTAGCCGGCCCGGCCGCCGATGCCGATGTCCTCGGCCATGGTGATCTGCACATGGTCGACGTAGCTGCGGTTCCAGATCGGCTCGTACATCTGGTTGGCGAAGCGCAGCGCCAGGATGTTCTGCACCGTCTCCTTGCCGAGGTAGTGGTCGATGCGGAACACCTGGTCCGGCTCGAACACCTCGTGCACGATCGCGTTCAGCTCGCAGGCGCTGGCCAGGTCGTGGCCGAAGGGTTTCTCGATGACCGCGCGCCGCCATGAGCCCTGCGGCGGGTTCGCCAGGCCGTGCTTCTTCAGCTGCTGCACGACCTTCGGAAAGAACTTCGGCGGCACCGAGAGGTAGAACGCGAAGTTGCCGCCGGTGCCGCGGGAGGCGTCCAGCTCCTCGACGGCGTCCTTCAGCTGCTTGAACGCCGTGTCGTCGTCGAAGTCGCCGGGGATGAACCGCATGCCCTCGGCGAGCTGCTGCCACACCTCCTCCCGGAACGGGGTGCGGGAGTGCTCGCGCACCGCGTCGTGCACGACCTGCGCGAAGTCCTGGTCCTCCCAGTCCCGGCGGGCGAACCCGACGAGGGAGAAGCCCGGCGGCAGCAGGCCGCGGTTGGCCAGGTCGTACACGGCCGGCATCAGCTTCTTGCGGGACAGGTCACCGGTCACACCGAAGATGACCAGACCGGACGGACCCGCGATACGGGGCAGTCGGCGGTCGCGGGCGTCCCGGAGCGGGTTCACCCAGTCGGCGGCCGGGGCCACCGGCACGCGCACCTCTTCCTGTGCGGCCGGGGCCTCAGGGGCCTGCTTCGTCATTACGCGTCAACTCCCTTGCTCTCCAGGGACTTCGCAACGGTGCCCAGCAGGTCCTGCCAGGCCGCCTCGAACTTGGCGACGCCCTCGTCCTCCAGCTGCTGGACGACCTCGTCGTAGGAGATGCCGAGCCGCTCGACGGCGGCCAGGTCGGCGCGGGCCTGCGCGTAGCCGCCGGTCACCGTGTCACCGCTGATCTCGCCGTGGTCGGCGACCGCGTTCAGGGTGGCCTCCGGCATGGTGTTGACGGTGCCCGGCGCGACCAGTTCGTCCACGTACAGGGTGTCCTTGTACGACAGATCCTTCACACCGGTGGACGCCCACAGCGGGCGCTGCTTGTTCGCCTTGTCCGCGGCGAGCGCCAGCCAGCGGTCGGACGCGAAGACCTCCTGGTACGCCTCGTAGGCGAGACGGGCGTTGGCGAGGGCCGCGCGGCCCTTGAGCGCGAGGGCCTCACCGGTGCCGAGGGCGGTCAGCCGCTTGTCGATCTCGCTGTCCACGCGGGAGACGAAGAAGGACGCCACCGAGTGGATCGCCGACAGGTCGATGCCGCGCTCGCGGGCCTTCTCCAGCCTGGCCAGGTAGGCGGCCATGACCGCGCGGTAGCGCTCCAGGGAGAAGATCAGCGTCACGTTGACGCTGATGCCGAGGCCGATGACCTCGGTGATCGCCGGGAGGCCCGCCTCGGTCGCCGGAATCTTGATCATCACGTTGGGCCGGTCGACCAGCCAGGCCAGCTGCTTGGCCTCGGCGACCGTGGCCTCGGTGTCGTGCGCGAGGCGGGGGTCGACCTCGATGGAGACGCGGCCGTCACGACCACCGGTGGCGGTGTGGACGGAATCCAGGACATCGGCGGCAGCCCGCACGTCGGCGGTCGTCATCATGCGCACGGCCTCGTCGACCGTGACACCCCGTACGGCCAGATCGGTGAGCTGCTCCTCATAGCCCTCCCCGGAGCCGATGGCGGCCTGGAATATCGACGGGTTCGTCGTGACACCGACGGCGCTGCCGCTCGCCACCAGTTCGGCGAGGCTGCCCGAGGTGATCCGCTTGCGCGACAGGTCGTCAAGCCAGATCGACACCCCCTCGTCGGCGAGGCGCTTGAGGGCTCCCGGGGTCGCGGTTGCTTCGGTCACAGGGATCATCTTTCTTTTCGCGTCGGTATCAGGCGCGCGCGGCAGCGAGCGACTCGCGGGCTGCGGCGGCGACGTTCTCGGAAGTGAAGCCGAATTCGGCGAACAGGGTCGTGGCGTCCGCGGAGGCACCGAAGTGCTCGAGCGAGACGATCCGTCCCGCGTCGCCCACGAACCGGTACCAGGTCAGACCGATGCCGGCCTCGACGGCGACCCGGCCCTTCACGGCCGGCGGCAGCACCCGCTCGCGGTACTCGCGCGGCTGCTCCTCGAACCACTCCACGGACGGCATCGACACCACCCGCACGCCGACCCCCTCGGCCTCCAGCCGCTCCCGCGCGGCCACGGCCAGCTGCACCTCGGAGCCCGTCGCGATGATGATCACCTCCGGGGTCTCCGTCGAGGACTCGCGCAGTATGTAGCCGCCCTTGGCCGCGTCCTCGTCCGGCGCGTAGGTCGGCACGCCCTGGCGGGTGAGCGCGAGCCCGTGCGGGGCGGGGTTCGTGGCGTGCCTCTTCAGGATCTCGGCCCAGACGATCGCGGTCTCGTTGGCGTCCGCCGGGCGGACGACGTTCAGCCCCGGGACGGCGCGCAGCGAGGCCAGGTGCTCGACCGGCTGGTGGGTCGGGCCGTCCTCGCCGAGGCCGATGGAGTCGTGCGTCCACACGTACGTCACCGGCAGCTGCATCAGCGCCGACATCCGGACGGCGTTGCGCATGTAGTCGGAGAACACCAGGAAGGTGCCGCCGTAGACGCGGGTGTTGCCGTGCAGGGCGATGCCGTTCAGCTCCGCGCCCATGGAGAACTCGCGGATACCGAAGTGCACGGTACGGCCGTACGGGTCGGCCTCGGGCAGCGGGTTGCCCTTCGGCAGGAAGGAGCTGGACTTGTCGATGGTGGTGTTGTTGGAGCCGGCCAGGTCGGCCGAGCCGCCCCACAGTTCCGGGAGCACCGGGCCGAGCGCCTGCAGCACCTTGCCGGAGGCGGCACGGGTGGCGACCGGCTTGCCCTCCTCGAACACCGGCAGGGCGTCCTGCCAGCCCTCGGGCAGCTCGCCCTTGCTGACGCGGTCGAACAGCCCGGCCCTCTCGGGCTGGGCGGCACGCCACTCGGCGATCCGCTTGTCCCAGGCCGCGTGCGCCTCGGCACCCCGGTCCAGGGCCCGGCGTGTGTGCTTCAGGACCTCGTCGGTGACCTCGAAGGTCTGCCCGGCGTCGAAGCCGAGGACACGCTTGGTGGCGGCGATCTCGCCCTCGCCGAGCGCCGAGCCGTGGGATGCCTCGGTGTTCTGCGCGTTCGGGGCGGGCCAGGCGATGATCGTGCGCATCGCGATGATCGAGGGCCGCTCGGTCTCGGCCTGGGCGGCCTTCAGCGCCGTGTACAGGGCGGGCACGTCGATGTCGCCGCCCGCGGTGGGCTCGACGCGCTGGGTGTGCCAGCCGTAGGCCTCGTACCGCTTGAGCACGTCTTCGGAGAAGGCGGTCGCGGTGTCGCCCTCGATGGAGATGTGGTTGTCGTCGTAGAGGAACACGAGGTTGCCGAGCTTCTGGTGGCCGGCCAGCGACGAGGCCTCGGCGGAGACGCCTTCCTGCAGGTCGCCGTCGGAGACGATCGCCCAGATGGTGTGGTCGAAGGGGGACTCGCCCCGTGGGGCCTCCGGGTCGAACAGACCGCGCTCGTAGCGGGCGGCCATCGCCATGCCGACGGCGTTCGCGACACCCTGGCCGAGCGGACCGGTGGTGGTCTCCACACCGGCGGTGTGCCCGTACTCGGGGTGGCCGGGCGTCTTCGAACCGTGCCTGCGGAACGCCTTCAGGTCCGCCAGCTCCAGCTCGTACCCGGCCAGGAACAGCTGGGTGTAGAGGGTCAGCGAGGTGTGGCCCGGGGACAGCACGAAGCGGTCGCGGCCGGCCCACTCCGGGTCGGCCGGGTCATGACGCATCACCTTTTGAAAGATCGTGTACGCGGCGGGCGCCAGGGCCATCGCGGTACCCGGGTGGCCGTTCCCGACCTTCTGCACCGCGTCGGCGGCCAGCAGACGGGCGGTATCCACGGCACGCCGGTCGAGGTCGGTCCACTCGAAGCAGTCGGAAGTCTGCGTGGTCATCTTCAAGAAATCCTCGTTCCGTAGGGGGTGGCCGACCGGACGCGTTCAAACTTAAAAGTCTGACTTTTTCTAGGGAAGGTCGGGGTGTGTCAGCCTGTGGTGAATCTGGGACAGTGATCGCGGGACAGGGACGGCACGAAAAGGACATGGCTGACAGAACACGCCAAGCCGCCGATGGCGGCACGGACGGCGGCACGGACGGCGACGGGATCAGAACCCTCCCCTTCCCGGCCGACCTGGCCGTCGGCGGCGTCGGCATGCAGATCGGCCCCCTGGGGACCGACCGCACCTGGCACGCCGACGCCCCCCTGCACCGAGTCCACCGCATCGACTTCCACGTGGTCATGCTCTTCACCGGCGGCCCCGTACGGCACATGATCGACTTCGCCGAGTACGAGGCCACAGCCGGCGACCTGCTGTGGATCCGCCCCGGACAGGTCCACCGGTTCTCCCAGGAGTCCGTGTACCGCGGAACCGTCCTGACCATGCAGCCCGGCTTCCTGCCGCGCGCCACCGTCGAGTCCACGGGCCTGTACCGCTACGACCTCCCGCCGCTTTTGCGGCCCGGCCCCGCGCAGCTGGCCGCACTCCAGGCCGCCCTCGACCAGCTGCGCCGCGAGTACGAGGACACCGCGACGCTCCCGCTCAGCCTGCACACGGCGGTCCTCCGGCACACCCTGACGGCGTTCCTGCTGCGCCTCGCCCACCTCGCGGCCAGCTCCGCGGAGGCCTCCCGGCAGCACGCCGACACCGCCCTGAGCGTGACGTTCACCCGTTTCCGGGACGCCGTCGAGCAGGGCTTCCCCACCCATCACAGCGTCAGTGCCTACGCCGACGCCCTCGGTTACTCCCGCCGGACCCTCGTCCGCGCCGTCCGCGCGGCCACCGGCGAGACCCCGAAGGGCTTCATCGACAAACGCGTCATCCTGGAGGCCAAGCGCCTCCTCGCCCACACGGGCCTGCCGATCGGCCGCGTCGGTGTGGCCGTGGGCTTCCCCGACGCGGCGAACTTCTCCAAGTTCTTCCACCTGCACACCGGTCAGACACCGGTGGCGTTCCGGGCCGAGCTGCGCTAGCCGTCCGCCCGGCGCCGGCTGGTCGGACCTCGGCGACAGCCGCCGGCTCACCGGGCTCCCGAACCCGGAGGTGAGCGGATCCAGCGGTCGAGTGAGGGGAGCAGGTCGTCGCGGACGAGGAGCCGGCCGGGCGCCGGGTCCGGCACGGGGACCCTGGTGATCCCGGTGTCGCCGGGCCCGGGCAGCCCCGGTGGGCGGGCGGACAGGCGGGCCTGAGGCCGGCACGGGGAACGGGATTGCCGGTCGTCAGGGCGGCGACGCCAGGGATCGACCCATACGAGAAGGTCACCCCCGGACGCCGCCGCTTCGTGCTCCTCGCGTCAGTGACCGAAGTCGAACCAGTTCACGTTGACGAAGTCGGCCGGCTGGCCGCTGGTGAAGGTGAGATAGACGTCGTGGGTTCCGGTCACCGCGCTGATGTTCGCCGGGACCGTCCGCCACGACTGCCACCCGCCCGTGTCGGCGAGGGCGAAACTGCCGATGGGCGCGTTGCCGCGACTGTCCAGGCGCACCTCGACCAGACCGCTGACCCCGCTCGCGGCACCGCTCGCGACCCGGGCGTAGAACTGCCTCGCAGCCGTCGTGCCGAAGTTGACGCCCTTGTACAGCGCCCAGTCACCGTTCGCGAGTGCCCCGATGTCCTGACCGCCGCCCGTGTCCGTGGCTGTTTCGGTGCTGACGCCGGACTGGCCGTCGTAGGACTCGGCCTGGATGGCGCTGTAGGCGTCCCGGTTGCCGGACGGCGGGGGAGTGGTGCCGCCCCCACCGCCCGAGGACTGCAGGACCTGCACATAGTCCACGACCATCGGATGGCCCGGCTCGGTCCCGCTGTCCGGGCCGCCGCCGAAGGCGGCCGGGAAGCCGCCGCCCATCGCCACGTTGAGGATGAGGAAGTAGCCGTGGTCGGTGGCGTTGGCCCACGTCGCCGCGTCGACCTGATTCGCCCTCACGGTGTGGAAGTCGACGCCGTCGAGGTAGAAGCGGATCTCCTCGGGGCTGGTCGAGCGGTCCCACTCCATCGCGTAGGTGTGGAAGCCGGCCTGACAGGTGCTGCCGGTGCAGGAGGTGGAGTTGCCGATGCCGGAGGTCTCGTTGCACGGGCCGCCCGGGTTGGTGCCGCAGTGCATCGTGGCCCACTCGGTGTTCAGGCCCTGGACGTTCTCCATGATGTCCAGCTCGCCGACGCTCGGCCAGTTCCAGTAGTCGCCGCGGAACGGCGTGCCCAGCATCCAGAACGCCGGCCAGTAACCCTTGGCGGCGGCGCCGGTGACGTTCGGCATCTGGATCCGGGCCTGCACCCGCAGCTTCCCGCCGGCCGGGGGCTGGAAGTCGGTGCGGGTCGTCTCGATCCGGCCGGACGTCCAGTGGCCGGAGGCGTCGCGGCGCGGGGTGATGAGCAGGTTGCCGTTCCCGTCCAGCGAGACGTTGCTGGTGTTCGACGTCATCGTCTCGACCTCGCCGGTGCCCCAGTTCGCTGCGCCACCCGGATAGGAGGTTCCGGTGTCGTACTGCCAGTGGGCGGTGTTGACACCTGAGCCCGCCGCGCCGTTGAAGTCGTCCATGAAGACCTGTGTCCAGCCCGAGGGGGGTGTGGGCGCGGTGGCGCCGGCGGGCGCGGTGGCGGCCGTGGCGGCGGCCGCGGCCAGGCCGAGTGTGGCCGTGACGGCGACGAGCGCGCGCCGCAGCGGGCGGGGTCTGGGTATGCCGGAGGATGCACTCATGGGAAGCCTCTCGGTACGGGGTCTGTGCGGGAGGTTCGTGAGAGCGCTCCCATAACGGGGTGAGAGCGCTCTCAGGATGCGGTCAATGTGCTCTCCGCGCGTCCGGTCGTCAAGAGTTGAAGCAAGGAATGTCCCTGCACCATAAGAGAGTTCACCGGCTGAAGCTCCGAACCGGTAGCCGGCCACGGAGGCGTCACCCGCACTCTTGGCGTCGTGCGGTCCGATGCGACCGTGGCCGGCGTTCCGGTTGCGAACACCGAGGGGGACGTCCAGTGGTTGCCGTGCACGAAGGTGCCGGAGGTGGTCAGCCGCTGGATGTGCGGCACGTCCGCGGCGTCGTACTCGTGCCCACGCCGATCCCGGGGCAGCCGGCGGCGCTTCGTCGGGATGGTGTCACGTCGACGAAGACGGGGTTGGCATCCCCTCATGCCGGTAGCACCCGGTGCGACCGGCGCCGCGGCCTCGTGGGCCCGGCCGGTCTTGCGTCCCTGCTCCGCGAGCGAGGGCGCTGTCACCGCTCGCTGACGCTCCTCACGGACTCCGCAGTCTCCGCCCAATCCGTCGGGTCCCCGGGCCCGTGCAAGGTGAAGGTCTGCTAGAAGGGTGCAGGCGTGAAGAAAGGTGCGGGCGTGAAGCTGACGATTCTGGGCGGCGGCGGGTTCCGGGTGCCGCTCGTGTACGGTGCACTGCTGACCGACCACGCCGAGGGGCGGGTCACCGAGGTCGTCCTGCACGACCTGGACGAACGCCGGCTGCACGCGGTGACCCGGGTACTCGCCGAACAGGCCGCCGACGTCCCCGGCGCACCCGCCGTGACCGCCACCACCGACCTGGATGAGGCTCTGCGCGGCGCCGGCTTCGTCTTCTCCGCGATCCGCGTCGGCGGTCTGGAAGGACGCGCGCACGACGAACGGGTCGCGCTCGCCGAGGGCGTGCTCGGCCAGGAGACGGTCGGCGCTGGCGGGATCGCCTACGGTCTGCGCACCGTCCCCGTCGCTGTCGACATCGCCCGACGCGTGGGCCGCCTCGCCCCCGACGCCTGGGTCATCAACTTCACCAACCCGGCAGGCCTGGTCACCGAGGCCATGTCCCGCCATCTCGGTGACCGCGTCATCGGCATCTGCGACTCGCCGGTCGGTCTCGGCCGCCGGATCGCCCGCGTTCTCGGCGCCGGCCCCGGGGAGGCCTTCGTCGACTACGTCGGCCTCAACCACCTGGGCTGGGTGCGCGGGCTGCGCGTCGCCGGACGCGACGAACTCCCGCGGCTGCTCGCCGATCCCGTGCTGCTCGGCTCCTTCGAGGAGGGCAGGCTCTTCGGCGCCGACTGGCTGCGGTCGCTCGGCGCCATCCCCAACGAGTACCTGCACTACTACTACTTCAACCGGGAGACGGTCCGCGCCTACCAGGAGGCCGAGAAGACCCGCGGCGCCTTCCTGCGCGACCAGCAGGCCAGGTTCTACGAGGAGGCGGTCGATCCCGGCGTCTCCGCGCTGCTCGCCTGGGACCGCACCCGTGCCGAGCGCGAGGCGACTTACATGGCCGAGAACCGGGAGAGCGCCGGCGCGGGTGAACGCGAGGCCGACGACCTGTCCGGCGGCTACGAGAAGGTCGCCCTCGCCCTGATGCGGGCCATCGCCCGCGACGAACGCACCACCCTGATCCTCAACGTCCGCAACCGCTCCACGCTGTCCGTCCTCGATGCCGACGCGGTCGTCGAGGTCCCCTGCCTGGTCGACGCGAACGGCGCCCACCCCCTGGCCGCCGGCCCGCTGCCCGGCCACGCCACCGGACTGGTCTGCTCGGTCAAGGCGGTCGAGCGCGAGGTGCTCGCCGCCGCCGAGTCCGGCTCCCGTGCGACAGCCGTGAAGGCCTTCGCGCTGCACCCGCTGGTCGACTCGGTCACCGTCGCCCGCCGGCTGGTCGAACGGTACACCGAGGTCCATCCTGGGCTGGCCTACCTCGGGTAGGCCCGTCCCGCGCTCCCCCCAGCCTTTCCGGGAAGCTCCGCGCACGACGAACGCCGCCGGATCGAGAAGCGCGTCGCACACCACCGACCCCAGCCCCGGGGCGGCCGCTCGGCACGGCGGAGGCGGACGGCGACGCCGTACCGGTGACGTTGCCTCCCTCGGGGAGCGGACGCCGCGGCCGGCCGTGGCCGCTGAACGCACGGAGGGCCGCTCCGCCGAGCGGCCCTCCGCCGTCCCGCCCCGATCGTCAGCCGGTGAAACCGGCCGTGATCGAGGAGAACTGCCAGTTGTTCTGGCTGATGCCGGAGCAGTTGCTCACCACGCCGCCGCCCGCGCACGGCCGGTCCCGGTTGACCGCCCAGAAGGCGAGCCGCGCGATGTGGTGGGAGTTCGCCCAGTCACGGATCTGGGTCCAGATCGCCGGAGTGGTCGTCTCCTGCTGGTCGGACAGACCGTTCATACCGGAGATGCCGATGTGGGCGTAGGCGGTCGCGTCGTCCCAGCCGAAGGTGGACTTCAGCTTGTTCTTCAGCCCCTCGGTGGCCTTCACGGTGTTGCCGTACATGTCCGAGCCGCCGCCGAAGTCGAACGGCATGATGGTGAACACGTCGACGTTCGCGCCGAGCGACTGCGCCTGTTCGATGAGCCGGTTGCCGTAGTACGTCGGCCCGGTGGTGGACGTGCCGAAGGTGACGATGGTCTTCAGGCCGGGATTGTTGGCCTTGACCGTCTTCAGGGCGGTGAGGATCTTCGCCTGCACGGCCTCGTTCTCGAACTCGTCCGTGTTCTCGATGTCCATGTCGACGGCCTTCAGGCCATAGGCGTCGATCACCTTCTGGATGGCCCCGGCGAGCGCGCTCGCGGAGGAGCAGTTGGCGCCGAGCTTGCTGCCCTGCCAGCCGCCGAACGACGGCACGATGTCACCGCCCGCGGAATGGACCTGGTCGATCGCCGCCTGGTCCACGCCCCCGGTCAGCGCCCGGCTGCCGTCCCAAGCCGGCGTGCAGCCACCGGAGTCCAGTACGAACGCCATCGTGAACCACTTGACCCCGGTCGCGCTCATCACCGTCGCCGGGCTCGGCGGATCGCCCCAGCCCTCGTACAGGTAGGGCGCCGCCTGCTTGAACCCGGTGCCGCCACCGCCGCCCGCGTCGGTCGTCACGCTCACGGCGTTGGAGGCGGGCGAGGTGTTCCCGGCCGCGTCCCGCGCCCGCACGGTGAAGGTGTGACTCGTGTTCGGGGGCAGCCCTTCCACCGTGGCGGACGTACCCGAGACGCTGAGGAGCCGGTTGTCACCGCTGTAGAGGTCGTACGCCGTCACGCCCACGTCGTCCGTGGCGGCGTTCCACTTCAGCGACACGCTCGAGGAGGTCTTGCCGGTGGAGGTGAGCCCGCTGGGCGCGGTCGGCGCCCGGGTGTCACTGCCGCCTCCGCCGCCCGGGCCGTCCAGGCTGATGTCGTCGGCGTAGTAGGTGCCCTGGGCGTACCAGCCGTGCACATAGATGGTGGCGCTGGTCTGCGAGGCGCCGGTGGTGAAGGAGAGACCGAGCCGGCTGTACTCCGAGGGGGATGTCGTCCAGGTGGAGGCGCCGCCGTTCACGCCGAGATACACGTGACTGCCGCGCACCCAACCGCTCAGGGTGTACGTCGTGTCGGGCTGCACCGTGACCGTCTGGCCGCACTGCGCGTTGTCGCTCGGGGTCACCGCGCCCCGCAGCGCCTTGGCGCCGCTGTGCGCGGGGGAGGAGACGACCGAGCCGAGGTTGCCGGTGCAGGTCCAGGGGGAGAGGTCCCCGGACTCGAAGCCGGGGTTGGTCAGGATGTCGGCCGCGTGGGCCGTACCGGGGAGGGTGATGGCCCCGCCGAGCGCGAGGGCCGCGGAAGCGAGGAGAGCGAGAAGCCGGCGTCTGGAACGCCCGAGTGAGTTGCGCACGCGACCTCCCTGTGGGGATGGGGTGTTCGGGAGTGCAGGGGAGTGCGGAACAGGTGCGCACATGAATGTGGTATGGACCAATCCGGCTGTCAAGGTGACGGGCGGGATTGGTCCATACCGGTGAGGGCAAGTGCCCCCGAAAGGGGCGCGGGGCCGTGTTCGCCATGCGGCTCCGCCGCGCGGGCGCGAGCACCGCGGCAACCCGGCAGTCGGCGTACGGCCTACAGGGGCAGAACCTCAGCCGCCGAAGCCGACTGCACAGGCGAAGGCACCGCCGGCAACAACACCTCGGTCTCCTCCACCCGCCGCCGCGAAAGCTCCGCGGGCAGCAGCGGGCGTAGTCCCGACACCACCGTGTAGTCCTGCCCGAGGAACGGCGGCTCGATGAACCCCGGGTCCTCACCCAGCGCCAACTGCACGGCCGCCCAGGGCGCGTTCACCCCGCAGAGTGACAGCTGGTGCAGGCCACCGGCGGGCCTTGTGTTGACGTCGAGCAGCACCGGGCGGTCGCCGAGCATGCGGAACTGGATGTTGGACAGGTGGTGCAGACCGAAGCCCTCGGCGATCAGCCGGGCCGGCTCCAGCCACTGCTCGTCCAGGGTGAAGCCCCGGCGGCGGCCGTTCTTGGTGCGGCCCACCGCGAGCCGCACCCGGTTGTCCGGCCCGGTCAGGCAGTCGACGGACACCTCGGGCTGCTCCAGCCGCGGCATCACCAGCCAGTCCACCGGCTCCTCCGCCCGCCTCAGCGCCTCGACGACCAGATCCAGCTGCACGTAAGGGCCGGGGAAGCCGGCGAGGCCGGCCAGCGAGAAGGGGGCACGCGTGATCACCCGGAAGCCGACGCCGCCCGCGCCGACGGCCGGTTTGAAGCAGACCTGGTGCCCGGCCGCCTCCAACTCGCCCACCGCGGCGAGGAGGTCTTCGGTGCTCCGCACCCGCCACCAGGGTGGCACCGGGACGCCGACGGAGCGGACCGCCTCGTACGCGGTGGCCTTGTCCTCGAACACGGCCACCGCCTCGGGCGTCGGCGCCAGCAGTGCCGTCCCCGCCGCCGCGAACTCGGCGCGGTGCGCCACGATCGCCGCCTGGTGCAGCCGGGGCACGAAGACGTCGATGCCGCGCCGGGCGCACTGGTCGAGGGCGTACTCGACGTAGGCGGCCGGGGACAGGCCCTCCGGCTCAAGGTCCGCGGTGTCGGCGGCGGCCAGCACGGGGGAGTCGGGGTCCCCGTGCGTGGCGTGGATCTCCACCGCGCGGTCGCTGGGATTCCTCCGCAGCTGATCCATGAAGAACACGTTCTCCGCGTACGTGCGGTTGAGCCAGACGCGTACGCGAGAGAGCATGCAGGCCGCCTTTCGGGTGTGCGGGCAGGGCTGAGCGGCCCGTGCCCGGGCAGGAGGGAGGAAGGGACACCAAACGGCCCGGTGAAGGGAAGTGAGGGGCGTTGGTGTTGGGGGCGATCATACGGCTTTCGAAGGCCCCCGCGTGCAACGTGGACGTTACGGATTCCGGGTGCCGTCCCGCCGTGTCGCGGCCCCCGGCGCCGGTGGCCCACCGGTGACCGGGGGCGACCGGCCGCGGGTGCTCAGCGCGCCGAGAGGACGGAGTCCTCCGTGACGGCGGGGAGTCCCGCGCCGGCCGGTGAGGCAGGCCCAGGGCGACGAGCAGGCCGACGACCACGCCGAGCGCGATGAGCACGAGGGCGGGGAAACTCGCCGTCGGCGGTGGCGGCCCGGCGCGCCTTGCCGGTCTTGCCTGCGGTACCGGTGTTCGGCCACGGCCGTGAGGAACGCCAGGCCGAGGGCGTCACCCGGGTCGAGGGCGGTGGCGGCCATGCCGTTGGCGATGCCCCTGTTCGTCGGGTGCGGCGCCGGGATCCAGCAGATCTGAGCCCTCTGCCGTGCGCCAGGCGGGTGTCCCGCGCGGGCCGCGAGCCGGCGCGTGGCCCGGGGACCTCTTGTCCGCCGTCCGGGAATGTGTTCTGGTGGTGTCCGCGAGTCGATGATCGAAAGGGGCACGGGGTGGAGCCGACGGCCGGGGCCGGACAGCTGCTGGCCATCAGCGACCTGCACATCAGCTATCCGGAGAACCGCGCCCTGGTGGAGCGGATGCGTCCCGGCGGTGACGACGACTGGCTGATAGTCGCCGGCGACGTCGCGGAGACCGTCGCCGACATCCGCTGGGCCCTCGGTACGCTCGCGGGCCGCTTCCGCAAGGTGCTGTGGGCACCCGGCAACCACGAGCTGTGGACCCACCCGAGCGACCCCGTCACCCTGCGCGGCGTCGCCCGCTACGAGCATCTGGTCGAGGTGTGCCGGGAATTAGGCGTGGTCACACCCGAGGACCCCTACCCGGTGTGGCACGGCCCCGGCGGCCCGGTCGCCGTCGCCCCGCTGTTCCTCCTGTACGACTACTCCTTCCTGCCGGCCGGCTGCGCCACCAAGGCCCAGGGCCTGGCCTACGCGGAGAGCACGGGCATCGTCTGCAACGACGAGTACCTGCTGCATCCCGACCCCTATCCGACCCGTGAGGACTGGTGCCGGGCCCGGGTCGCCGAGACGGAGCGCAGGCTCGCCGCGCTGCCCGCGGACCTGCCGACCGTGCTCGCCAATCACTACCCGCTGGACCGGCATCCAACCGAGGTCCTGTGGCACCCCGAGTTCGCCATGTGGTGCGGCACCGAGCTGACCGCGGACTGGCACCACCGGTTCCGCGTCGCCACGATGGTGTACGGCCATCTGCACATCCCCCGCACCACCTGGCACGGCGGAGTCCGCTTCGAAGAGGTTTCCGTGGGATATCCCCGCGAATGGCGCAAGCGCCCCGGGCGCCCGGGAAGGCTGCGCCCCATCCTGCCGATGGAGGAGGACGCCGGTGATCGAGGAGCTGCTCCCGGAGTCGGTCGTAGCCGTGGAGGCACACCGTGACGACCCGCTGTGGGACGCCCCGCTGCACCCGGAGGAGGAGGTGTTCGTCACGCGCGCGGTGGCCAAGCGCCGCCGTGAGTTCGCGGCCGTACGCGGCTGCGCCCGGCGCGCCATGGAGAAGCTCGGCGTGCCGGCGCAGGCCGTCGTCAGCGGGGAGCGGGGTGCCCCGCGCTGGCCGGCCGGCCTGGCCGGCAGCATGACCCACTGCGACGGCTACTGCGCCGCCGCCCTGGTCCGCGCCACCGACCTGGCCTCCCTCGGGATCGACGCCGAACCGCACGGGCCGCTCCCGGACGGCGTGGGCGCCTCCGTCTTCCTGCCCGCCGAGGCCGAACGGCTGGCCCTGCTCGCCAGTCAGCGGCCCGCCGTGCACTGGGACCGGATACTGTTCAGCGCCAAGGAGTCCGTCTACAAGGCGTGGTACCCCCTCACCCGCAAGTGGCTGGACTTCTCCGAGGCCGACATCACCCTCCGCCCGGCACCCGACGGCGCGCCGACCGGCACCCTCCGCGCCGAACTCCTGGTCCCCGGCCCCCTGGTCGGCGACCGCCGCCTGCGGTCCTTCGACGGCCGCTGGGCCGTACGCGACGGAGTGGTGGCCACCACCGTCGTCGTACCGCACTCCTGACGGTCCGGCCCGGCACCGCCGCCGTCGTACGGCACCGCCGACGGGCCGCCGCCGTCGTGCGGCACTCCTGACGGCGGTCACCGCCGGCGTCATGGCGCACGGGTGACGGCGGCGGACCCGCTCGGCCGGTCAGGCGGGCGGGCACCATTCGCGCAGCAGCCGGAAGAACTCCTGCTCGTTGCCCGCGAGTCCCGCCCGTGCGAGGGCCGATTCCGCCTCGGCGAGCACGGTGGGCGGGACCACGGCGGGCCGATCGCCGTCCGGTGGCCCGTCGAAGGCGGCGCGCACCGTATGCAGCAGCCGCAGGTAGGCCTGTACGGCGGTGCGCTCGCGGTCGGTCAGTACGGCGGTGGGCATCGGTCGGCTCTCCCCGAGTAGGCGTCACGGTCACGCGCCCTGCGGCGCCGCACGCCGTGTCGTACGGCGCACGCTTCCAGCTTGCCGCCCACCACTGACAACGCCGTCCGGCTCCACGTCGGTTCGCCCGCTTAGCGCAGGCTCGACCGCACCGAGATCCTCGGCACGAAGCCCTGGCCACCGGAGAGACGGCACACGGCCGCCCCACGCGGTACCGGAGGGCAGGCCTGAGGGGCTTCGACGTGTCGCGGCCACGCCCGGCAGACGCCGCACGGCTGCGCCCGGCGGGCGCGCGGAACTCCACCCACGCCACCACGTGGTGCACGGCTACGGCGCGCCTTCCCGCGTGGCGCGCCGACCGCGTGGCTGGGCCGCCCACCGCGTCCCGCGCCTGCCGAGTGGCGGGCGGGCCATGCGCGACGCGAGCGAACGCGGCGCCACCCGAGGCAGGGCAGCGCGTGCCCCGGCTCAGCCCTGGGGGCCCGGATATCCCAGGGACGCCTTGATGCGGTCGGCCACGCCGTCGCGCGTCACCGGGCCGCGCGGCGCCGAACCGGCGAGCCGAGCACGGCACTTGCTGGCGAGCAGCAGGCCGAAGGTCTCGGCCTGCCGTTCCTCGGCGACGTCGAAGCGGGTACGGGCCGCGCCCCGGTGCCCCGCCGCCCGCAGCGCGGCCCCGCCGGTGTCGTCGCCCAGCAGGCGCGTGGCGACGCCGACACCGTCCACGCGGTGGCCGTGATGGCCGGCCTGCAGGTGCCACAGTTCATGACCGAGGATCACCAACTGGTGTTCCCAGGCGGTGCGTTCCTCCACGACGACGAGGTCGCGGTCGGCCAGGTCCAGCCACAGCCCGCTCGCCGTGCCCGGCGGGAAGACGGCCGTACGGAAGAGCACGGGACGGCCGCGGCGGCCGCTCATCGCCTCGCACAGCGCGCGGTGCAGCCCATGCGGCGGCGCCGGCGGGGGCAGGGCCAGTCCGCCCACCAGCTCGTCGCACAGCCGGCGCGCCTCCCTGGCGATGCCCACGGTCCTCCCCAGGCTCACGACTCGGGTCGTTTGACGCTCTCCAGAAGCATGTCGAGCCACTCCGCGACCTTGTCCCGGTGCTGGTCGGTGGGCAACTGGGCGGCGCGCCAGGCGATCCCACGCACCCCGTGGTCCTGCAACAGCCGCTCCAGGGGGTCCTCGGCGGCCGCGGCCGCGGCCCGCTCCCGGTCGGCGAGCTTCTGCAGCAGCTCCTGCTCGGTGCGCTGCAGCGCGCCCGCCAGCGCCTCGGGATCCTCCGCGGTGAGGAAACCGGCGTGCACCCGGAAGAAGCGCTGCAGCGCGTCACAGTGCTCCATCGTGGGCCGCCGGTCGCCGTTGATGAGGGCCCCGGCCTGCTGCCGGGACATGCCCGCCCCGTCGGCGATCTCCTGCTGGGTGTACTTGCGGCCGTTGGGCTTGAGCCGGGTGCGCCGCAGCAGGTCCAGGCGCTGCAGAAAGCGTGCCTGGACGTCCGGTTCGCCCGCCGGCCGCCCGCTGAGCAGAGCCTTGACCACCGGCTCGGGCACACCGCAGGCGACGGAGAGCCGCCCGACGTCGAATACCTCGGCGTGCGGCACGCCGAGCCGGTCGGCGAGCGCGGTGACGCGGGCGACGACGGCCGGCAGCTGGGCGGTCGCCGCGGCGCCCGGATCCTCGTAGCCATCCGTCACCGACAGAACTCCTACGTCTCTCGAGGGTTTCAGACGCGTGCGTGCTTCTCGCAAGCGGTCGCCGTGAACTTCCCGGAGAGTAGCGGGTGCCTCGAACCCACATCCAGGTCTCGCCACAACTGTGGCGAATTTCAGCCGTCAACCGGCATGAAATGCCACGATAGTTGACATCGCTTGTGGCGGGGCAGCAGGATCACATCGCCGCGTGAAGGCCGCAGAGGCAAGAGGGGTGACCTCCCGATGGCACATCAGGCAGGAGGGCAGTGGCCGGCACCGCGGCCCGTCCCCGAGACCTGCGAGACCCAGGCCTACCTTGAGGACTACGCCACGCTGCTGGACGCCCTGCCCTTCCCGTCCCTGGTCGTCGACCACCGCTGGAAGGTGGTCACGGCCAACGGCGCGTTCGAGGCACTGTTCCGTGGCGTGCGCCCTCATCCGACGGCCATGCCCGGCGACAACTTCCTCCGGTTCGTCCTGTTCCATCCCGACGCGGGTGACGTCCTCGGCGAGCACGAGCCGGGCTGGTGCCTGCCGATGCTGGCCCACCTGCGCGCCGCGCTGGAGACGTACGGGCACGAGCACGAACTCCAGGCGGTCCGCCGGGACATCGCCCAGGATCCGCTCATGGAGGCCGCCTACCGTCAGGGACTGCCGCACTGGATCCGGGCCGTCGGCGAGGCCGCGACGCGGCTCGACGGGGCCGTCCGGCTGCTGCTCCACCCCGACCCGCGCCGGGGCCCCGTCGAGTGCCGCATCGTCGAGGAGACCCCGCAGACCCTGCGGGACCTCGGCCACCGGCGCCTGACGATGGTCCTGCGCGAGCCCCGCCGGGTGGCCCCGCCGGCGCGCCGCCCGCGCCGGCCCCGCGGCACGGCCACGCATCTGACGGTGGTCCCGGCACCCGAGGACTGACCCGGCACCGCCGGTGTTCAGGTCACCGGCGGCGCCGGGTCGAAGGCACCGGACCCCTTCCCCTTCCGCGGTCTTCACGAGCGCCGTCGACGCAAGCGGCCGACGGCGTCGCCGACTTCGAGCAGGCCGCCGCCCCGTGCCGCCGGATCCGTGTCCGTCGTCTCCAAGGGCGCCGACCCCAGTGGCACGGGCACCGGCGACCCGGCGGAAGGCCCGTAGCCGGACGAAGGGGCGACGGCGTCATCGCGCGTCCCGCGTCACGAAGCGGGCGGCCTCCCGCAGCGCGCGCACCCCCGGGAGGTCGCGGTTGGCCGGGAGCCACGCCAGGAAGGAGTCGGAGGTGCCGAGTTCGGGAACGTCCACGTAGACGAGCCCGGGACGCGGGTACAGGGCGCGCGCCGACGCCGGGAGGAAGGTGATGGCTCGTTCCTGCAGCACTGCCAGCACCATGGCTTCGGTGTCGCGGACCACCGGGCCGTACCGGACCGGGCTGCCGTCGGGGCGTGGGTTCGCGGTGAGGTGGTCCCACCACTGGCGCGGTACCTGGCGGGGCATGTCCACCACGGTGCGGTCAGCGAGCTGCTGAAGGGTCAGCCGCTGCTCACGGGCGAGAGGATCGTCTGCCGGGAGGCACACCACCCTCGGCTCGCTGGCGAGGTGGCAGGACTGGAGGCCGGAGGGCAGGGGTCCGCGCAGGAAGGCCGCGACGACCTCGCCGTTGGCCAGTGCGTCGAACTGCTGGACGAAGCCCAGGTTGCGCACGTCTATCTCCAGGTGGGGGTGCTGGTCCCGGGCGCGGGCGAGGACTTCCCTGGCGTGCGGCATGGCGGCCTCGGCGCCGAGCGAGCCGACGCGCAGTCTGCCCCTGACCGTTCCCGCGTGCGTGTCGGACACCTGCAGCAGCCGGTCCATCGCCTCGAGAACCGCCCTGGCCTCGGCTGTGACCGCCTCGCCGGCCGGAGTCAGCCGTACCGCCCCGCCTCCCCGTTCGACCAGCGGTACCCCCAGGCGCTCCTCCAGCGTGCGGATCTGCTGGCTCAGTGACGGTTGTGAGATGAACGCGCGTGCGGCAGCCCGGCCGAAATGCCGTTCCTCGGCCACCGCGAGAAGCAGACGCAGTTGGTGAGTACTCGGATCTCGGACAGAACGGCGGCGCCTGCCCCCAGGAACCATAGGGACAAGGTTATCGAATCATCCATCTTCCCCCCTGCCCTCTCACCTGGCCCGGCCGCCCGCTGCCGGGCCAGCATGGACGGACGGAGGGCGGCGGTGCGTCAAGGGGGCGTACTGCTGCGGGAAACGGGAGGACTCCTCATGCGCCGTGCTCACGCGCTCGCCGTCATCGGCATCGTCACCGCCGCGGCTGTGGCCGCGCCCGTCACCACCGCCATGGCGGCACCCGCCGAGGCGACGTACAACGTCGTGCCGTACGAGAACGTCAACGTCCGCAAGCTGCCCGCCACGGCCGGCGCGTACCTGGCCACGCTCACCGCGGGGAAGACCTACCAGGCGTACTGCTGGACCCACGGCGAGACCGTCACCGACCACGGCTACACCAACGACATCTGGATCGGGTTCGCGGACGGCTACAGCAGCGCCGTGTACTTCAAGGGCAACGAATACGCCAACCTGCCGGTTTCGGCCCAGTGCTGACGACCGCAGCGGAACAAGGGGGAACCTTCATGCGACTTCGCCTGCGCGCGTCGGCCGTCGCTCTGTCCGTCGCCGCCGCGCTGGGGGGCCTGGGCGTGACCGCGCCCACGGCCTCTGCGAGCGCCCGGCACCAGTGCACGCTGGAGACGAACGCCTACTACTGCTACAACGTCTACGCCGCGAAGGTGTACGACAACTTCGACGGCACCGGCAAGGTCGTCGGATACATGTACACCACGTACAGCTGGTTCAGCTGCCGGCTGGACAAGGGGGCCTACGTGGGAGGCCCGCACCCGTACCGCTGGCTGATGACGAAAGCGGACAACGGGGTCTGGGGGTTCATGAAGGACACGTCCATCAGCTCCGAGACCAACCCGGTGATCTCCTGCTCGCCCGAATGACGCAGAGTGCGCCTCGGCTCACCGCATCGGGCGGACGCCGAGGGGAGCGGCGATGCCGCGGCCTCCGCTGCGGCCTCGTGCTCAGACCGCCATCCCCACCGACCGGTCAAGGAGTACCCGTGCGCCTGCGCAAGTGCACCGTCGCCGCCCTGTTCGTCGCCGCGGCCCTCACATCGGCCGCGCCCCAGGCCGTGGCCGCCCCCATGCCCTGGGAGACCAGCCGGAATCCGGCCGTCACGCCCCACGAACCCGCATCCCGGCCGGCCGCTGGGACCGGCACGGTGACGATCCTCTGTGGGAGTCCCTGCTACCAGTAGACACGCACACCCGGCCGGGTGGGCTCGCACGGGCGCCCCCGGCCGGCGGTGTGTCGTCCGATCACCGTTTCTCCGTCCCGCACCGCCCGGAACGGGCCGGGGGGCGGCATGCGCGCGGGACATGACGGAGCCGTACCGCCGCATGGCCGGCCGCGGGGCGCCGCACCGCACGGACCGCCGGGTTTCACATGGGCGCCACCGGACCCTTCCCTGACGTTTGCTGCTCTTGGAACACTCGCAGCGCGCAGATTCCGTCAACTGACGGCATCGCGTACGCCAGGATGGGAGGATCCTCACTCATGTCCGAAGTCAATCGGCGGCGCTTCCTGCAACTCGCGGGCGCCACGACGGCGTTCACGGCGCTGTCCAGCAGCATTCAGCGCGCGGCCGCCCTGCCTGCCCACCACCGTACGGGTTCGGTGGACGACGTCGAGCACATCGTCGTCCTGATGCAGGAGAACCGTTCCTTCGACCACTACTTCGGCTCGTTCAGAGGAGTCCGGGGCTTCGGCGACCCGCGTCCCGTCACGCAGAACGGCAGGTCCGTCTGGAGGCAGTCCGACGGCACGAAGGACGTCCTTCCCTTCCACCCGGACGCCGACGACCTGGGCCTGGCCTTCATCCAGGACCTGCCGCACGGCTGGAACGACGGGCATAACGCTTTCAACCAGGGCAAGTACGACAAGTGGGTGCCCGCCAAGTCCTCGACGACGATGGCGTACCTGACCCGGAAGGACATCCCGTTCCACTACGCGCTCGCCGACGCCTTCACCGTCTGCGACGCCTACCACTGCTCGTTCATAGGCTCCACCGACCCCAACCGCTACTACATGTGGACGGGCTGCACCGGCAACGACGGCAAGGGCGGCGGCCCCGTCCTCGGCAACGACGAGGCGGGTTACGGCTGGACGACGTACCCGGAGCGCCTGGAGCGGGCCGGGGTCTCCTGGAAGATCTACCAGGACGTCGGTGACGGCCTCGACGCGAACGGCTCCTGGGGCTGGATCAACGACGCCTACCGCGGCAACTACGGCGACAACTCCCTGCTGTACTTCAACCAGTACCGCGACGCCAAACCCGGCGACCCGCTCTACGACAAGGCCCGCACCGGCACCGACGCGAAGAAGGGCGAGGGCTTCTTCGACCGGCTGAGGTCCGACGTGACGTCCGGCAAGCTGCCGCGGGTCTCCTGGATCGTCGCGCCCGAGGCCTTCAGCGAGCATCCCAACTGGCCCGCCAACTACGGCGCCTGGTACATCTCCCAGGTCCTGGACGCACTCACCTCCAACCCCGACGTGTGGGGCAGGACCGCGCTGTTCATCACCTACGACGAGAACGACGGCTTCTTCGACCACGTCATCCCGCCCTTCCCGCCGGCCTCCGCCGCCCAGGGCAAGTCGACGGTGGACCCCTCGCTGGACCTGTTCAAGGGTGACGCCAGCCACACCGCCGGCCCCTACGGGCTCGGCCAGCGCGTGCCGATGCTGGTCGTCTCCCCCTGGAGCAAGGGTGGCTACGTCTGCTCCGAGACCCTCGACCACACCTCGATCATCCGGTTCATCGAGCACCGCTTCGGTGTGCACGAGCCGAACATCTCACCCTGGCGGCGCGCCATCTGCGGCGACCTGACCAGCGCGTTCGACTTCTCCCGCAAGGACAGCGCGCCGGCCGCGCTGCCGTCCACGGACGGCTACCGGCCGCCGGACGGGGACCGTCACCCCGACTACGTGCCCACCCCGCCCGCCGGCCCCGCCCAGCCCAGGCAGGAGCGCGGCAGCCGGCCCACCCGCCCGCTGAAGTACGCACCGGTGGTGAGCGGTTCGGTGGACGCCGCGGCCGGGAAGCTCACGCTCACCTTCGCCTCGGGGACGCGGGCGGGCGCGGCCTTCCTCGTCACCTCGGACAACCGCACCGACGGCCCCTGGAGCTACACCACCGAGGCCGGCAGAACGCTGTCCGACACCTGGAACTCGGCCTATTCCGGCGGCCTCTACGACCTCGCCGTGCACGGCCCGAACGGCTTCCTGCGCCTCTTCAAGGGCCGCAACAAGGTCGCGGGGCCCGAGGTCACCGCCCGGCACGCCGGCGACCGCCTGGAGCTGACGTTCGCCAACAAGGGTTCCGGCACGGTGAAGTTGAAGGTGGTGAGCGGCTACGGCGGCAGCCCCGTCGTGGTGAGCCTACGGCCCGGGGCCACCGTGAAGCAGATGGTCGACCTCACGGCGAGCAGGCGCTGGTACGACCTGACCGTCACCTCCGAGGCCGACCCGGCGTTCCTGCGCGGCTTCGCCGGTCACGTCGAGAACGGGCTGCCCGGCGTCAGCGACCCGGCGATCGTCACGGAGTGAACGGGCGATGAACACCGCTCCGTGCGGACTGGTCAGGTACCGGTCACATCAGGGTAGTGTGCCCCGGTGACCACGCAATCGAACACTCCTGCAGGCTGGTACCCGGATCCGCACGGGGCGTCCCAGACGCTCCGCTACTGGGACGGCACGCAGTGGACCGAGCACACCAACCCGGCGCAGCAGGGCGCCGGGCAGGTTCCCCAGCAGCCCGCCGCCCCCCAGTTCCCGCAGCAGCAGGGCCCCGACGCCAAGGTGCAGCGCCAGGTGCAGCAACAGGCCGGTGTCGCGGCCGGCGGCCCCGGCGGCGGCACCCTCTTCACCGAGCCCGTCCTGGTCGTGAACCAGAAGGCCAAGCTGATCGAGCTGACCAACGAGTACAAGGTCATGGATCAGAACGGCCGGGAGATCGGCTCGGTCACGCAGGTCGGGCAGGGTGTGCTGAAGAAGATCCTGCGCTTCGTCTCCAGCCTGGACCAGTTCATGACCCACAAGCTGGAGATCCGGGACGCCTACGGCCAGCCGCAGCTGTTGCTGACCCGGCCCGCGAAGATCTTCAAGTCCCGGGTGATCGTGACCCGTCCGGACGGTTCGCCGGTCGGCGAGATCGTCCAGAAGAACATGATCGGCAAGATCAACTTCGCGATGAACGCGAACGGCCAGCAGGTCGGCGCGATCAAGGCGGAGAACTGGCGGGCCTGGAACTTCGCGATCGTCGACCACGCGGACAACGAGGTCGCCCGGATCACCAAGACCTGGGAGGGTCTCGCCAAGACCCTGTTCACGACCGCGGACAACTATGTCCTGCAGGTCCACTACCAGCTGCCCGAGCCGCTGCTGAGCCTCGTGGTGGCGACGGCCCTGACCGTCGACACCGCCCTCAAGCAGGACGCGCGCGGCTGGGGCTGAGCGAGCCGCACCCGAACAGCACGGCCACGGCGGCCGGTGCACGTGGACACTCCCGCGCACCGGCCGCCGCCGTATGTGATCACAGGGCGGTGAGATGCCCCGGCTGCTCCGGCCGGCGTGGCCTCAGTGCCGGTTCCACCGCCGCCGTCCCCGGCTCCAGAGCGAGCACCGCCGCGACCGGATGCCCCTCGTGCCCGTCGTGCTCGTCGTGGCGGTGGTGCCCCTCGTGCTCGTCGGGGAGCCCGGTGCGCTCGGGTCCGGGGGCCGCGCGGGTCAGCAGGAGCACGCCCCGGGCGGCCAGGCCCGCCCCGGCCAGGGCCAGCAGCACGCCGGTGGCGCCGCCCCGGAGTCCCTGCCCGAGCAGGCTGAGACCGATCACCGCCGCGGCCACCGGGTTGGTCAGGGTGACCACGGCCAGCGGTGCGCCGAGGCCGCCCCGATAGGCCGTCTGCGACAGCAGCAGGCCGCCGACGGCGAACGCGGCGACGAGCACCGCGACCACGATCACCTCGGCGCCGAGCACCGGGCCGGAGCGGTCCGTGGCCGCAACGGTCACCGTCTGGGTCAGCGCCGAGGCGACACCGGAGGCGAACCCGGACGCGGTCGCGTGCCGCAGTCCCGGCCGGGCGCCGGGCCGGGACAGCACGCCGATCGCGGCAGCGGTCGTACCGGCGACCGCCAGCGCCTCGGTCAGCGACAGCACCCGCGCGGGCGCCGGACCGGAGGCGCTGACCAGCAGCCCCGCGAGCCCGAGCAGCGTCAGCGCCGTACCGCGCCACTCCGCGCGGCTGACCCGCCGCCCGGCAGCCCGCGCCCCGAGCGGCACGGCCGCGACCAGGGTGAGCGCGCCCAGCGGCTGGACGGCGGTCAGCGGGCCGTACTTGAGGGCGACGCCGTGCAGCAGGGCCGCGGCCGCGTTCAGGCCGACCGCCGACCACCAGGCACCGGTGCCCAGCAGTCGCGGCAGACCGGCGCCGGTGTGGCAGGAGGCGAGGCGTTCCTGGGCGACGGCGGCCAGCGCATAGGCGACGGCCGAGATCAACGACAGGCCCACGGCGACCAGGGCGGCGGGGCTCATCGGCCCGCTCCCGCCAGGACGGACGTCCCGGAGGCGAGCCGGTCCATGCCGCGCCCCGCCGTGGTGGCCCTCCGCCGCCGCGGCTGGAGGGCCGCGAGGGAGAGAGCGAGCATGGCCGTCGCGACGATCGCGTCCAGCCAGTAGTGGTTCGCGGTACCCACGATCACCAGCAGGGTGATCAGCGGATGCGCCAGCCACAGCCAGCGCCATCGCGACCGGGTGGCCGCGATCAGGCCGATCGCCACCATCAGCGCCCAGCCGAAGTGCAGCGAGGGCATCGCCGCGAACTGGTTGGACAGGTGGTCGCTGGACGGCGGACCGTACACGGACGGCCCGTATACGCGGGCCGTGTCCACGAGGCCCGTCCCGGCCAGCATGCGCGGCGGGGCCAGCGGGAACGTGAACGGCAGCACGAGGGCGGCCGTGGTGACCACCGCCAGCACCCGGCGGGCCCACACGTAGTGCGCGGGCCGCCTGAGGTACAGCCAGACCAGGAAGGCCAGCGTGGCCGGGAAGTGGACGGTCGCGTAGTAGGTGTTCGCCAGGTGGACCAGGGCGTCGCCGCGCAGCAGAGCGGACTGCACGGAGATCTCGTCGGGGAGGCGCACCGCTCGTTCGAGGTGCCACACGTGGTGGGCGTTGCGGAAGGCCTCCCCGGTGTGCCCGGTGGCGAGCCGCCGCCCCAGCTTGTAAACGAGGAAGAGCCCCGCGACCAGCAGAAACTCACGTATCAGGGCCGGGCGCGCGGTCGCGTCCGGCTCCGCTTCTGCCTCTGCAGGCTCGGTGCGGGCATTCATCCCCCGGCCCCTTCGCTGACGGTGGTGCGTGTGGTGGTGCTGCGAGCCCGGGCCGCGCCCGGAAGTAATCGATACGGCTGCGTACCGATACGCCAGTGTACCGATACGCCTGGGTACCGGTACACTGGCGTATCGATTGATGTGCGCCACACTGGAGACACGGCCTGGTGCCCCGCTCGAGCCCCGCTCCAGCGCGCCGCACGAAGGCCCGGCCCACACGAGTGAGGGGAAGTACCGCATGACGTCGCAGGCCGCGGACGGACCGGAGACGGTCGCCGCCTCGCGCCGCTCCAAGATCACGCCCGAGCGTGAGCGGGAGTTCTTCGACGCCGTGCTGGAGCAGATCCGCGAGTGCGGCTACGACTCCGTCACCATGGAGGGCGTCGCCGCCAGCACCCGGTGCAGCAAGTCCACGCTCTACCGGCAGTGGAAGACCAAGCCCCAGTTCGTGGCGGCCGCGCTGCGCGCCAGTCGGCGGGTGCGCTTCGCCGGCATCGACACCGGGTCGCTCGCCGAGGACCTGCGCCAGGCCGCACGGGCCGCGGGCGACTGGTCCGGCAAGGACACCAAGCTGATGCAGGCGCTGGGGCACGCGGTGACGGCGGATCAGGAGCTGGCGGAGGCGCTGCGCGAGGCGCTGGTGTACCCGGAGATCGCCGCGCTGCGGGAGATCCTCGACCGCGGTGTGGCCAGGGGCGAGGTCCGGGCGGGCCATCCCGCGCTGGAGTACGTCCCCGCCATGATGTTCGGCGTCCTGCGCGTGCGGCCCGTGCTCAGCGGTCAGTACGCCGACGCCGACTACCTCGTCCGGTTCGTGGAGGCCACCGTGCTGCCCGCGCTCGGACTGACGTAGGACCCAGGCCGCCGTTCACGGGATGACTGAACGGTGACCTGCTCGCGCCGCACCGTGGGGACGGGGGCGGCGCGCACCCCCGGCCGGGTGGGGTTCCTCTTGAGCGGAGGGGCGCCCCGCCCGGCCGACTGCTTTCCCGGAAGCCGTCAGATGTCCTGGCCGATGCCGCCGCCGGACGAGACCCTGATGCCCTTGAGGATCTCGTCGATGACGGACACCTTCTGGCCGACGTCCACGCCGAAGCGCACCACCACGATCTGCTTGGCGTCGTTGGGGGAGGGGAAGGCGACCGACTCCACATAGCCGTCGGCGCCCTTGCTGGTGACCGCCTTCCAGCGCACCAGATAGCCCTTCTGCCCGGCCACCGTCACCGCCTTGGACGCCAGCACCTCGTGCGAGGTGACGCTGCCGTAGGTGGTGCCGCCGTACGACTGCTTGACGTTGGCCGCGATGTCCGCCTTGGCGACCCTCTCGGCGGTGTCGTCGTTGATCCCCAGCGCCACCGCCGGAGCCGTGTAGGCGCCGCCCGCGGTGCACGTCTTGGAGCTGTCGCCCGGGCACTTGTAGGACTTGTCGGAGGTCACCTGCACACCGGCGCTGATCGTCTCGCCGGTCCAGCCCTCGGGCACCGGCAGGCTGATTCCGTTGACCGGGTCCGGCACCGTGCCGCCGCCCTTGACCTTGGGCGCCTCGGACCGGTTCGGCGAGGGCGAGGCGCCGCCCGGGCCATCGGAGCCACCGGAACCGCCCGTGCCTCCGGACCCCCCTGATCCGCCCTGGCCGCCGTCGCGCCCGCCTCCCGGCCCCTGCTGCGACCCGGCGCGGTCACCGCCGCCGTCCCTGGAGAGGGCGTACACGCCGACTCCGATGCTCGCCAGTACCGCGACCGCCACCGCGACGGCTATGCCGGTGCGCAGACCGCGCCGCGACCCGGCCGCCGGCTGGGCGGGATACACCGGATAACCCGGGTAGGCGCCGTAGCCCGCGGGAACCGAGGACGCCGGTCCGGCCGGTTGCGCGGGTTGCGCCGGGTATGCCGGTTGTACCGGGTAGGCCGGTTGCGGGCCGCCGGGCGCCGGCGAGTGCGTCGGGGGACCCCACGCGGCGGCCGTCCCGGCGGGGCGGGTCTGGTCCGTCCAGGCCCTGCCGTCCCACCAGCGCTCGGTGGGCGGGCCGTCATTCGTCTGCCCGGGGTCGGGGTACCACCCGGGAGGAGTCACCTGCGTCATGTCCCCACCGTATGAGGCGACGGTGAAAGCGGGATGAGAGGATCCGTCACCAATCCCGCGGACCGGAACATTTCGCCACGGGTTTTTTCCGTCACTCGTCATCACTCGTCGGCTGTCACGGCTCCGCGCTCCCCCGCAGCCCCGGTATCGTCCGCCTCCACCACCAGACGCTCGGGCCCGCGCGCCGCGGCCGGCGGCAACCCGAACCCGTTCCTGCCCGGGGTCAGCGACCCCAGCACACGGGCGTGCCGGGCGCCCGTGCTGCGTGGATCGGTGCCCGGCAGGCCGTGGGCGGTCAGAAAGCCGAGGACCGCGAAGGCGTACGCCTCCTTCGCGGTGGCGGGCAGCCCCAGCTCGTCCGAGGCACGTACCGGGATCTCGTCGAGCAGCCGCCGGAGCGTCCCGGCCAGCACCGGGTTGCGCATGCCCCCGCCGGACGCGATCACCTCGGTGGCGCCGACGGACCGTACCGCGTCCGTGACCGTCCGCGCCGTCAGTACGGTGAGCGTCGCCAGCACCTCCTCCGGGCGGGTGCCGTCGAGCAGCCCGGCGGTCCGCAGATACCCGGCGTGGAACAGCTCCTTGCCGGTCGTCTTCGGCGCCGGCAGCGCGTAGTACGGCTCCGCGAGCAGCCGCTCCAGCAACCGCCGGTCCGCCCTGCCACGCGCGGCCAGCGCGCCGTCCACGTCGTACGCGAGGCGCCCGCCGCTGAACTCCCGTACCGCCGCGTCGAGCAGCGCGCAGCCCGGCCCGGTGTCGAAGGCCGTCCCGTCGGGGGCGGTCAGATTGGCGATGCCTCCGATGTTCAGGGCCACCGGCCTGCCCGGCCTGCCTCGCAGCCACAGCAGGTCGACCAGGCTCACCAGCGGCGCGCCCTGGCCGCCCGCCGCGACGTCCCGGGCGCGGAAGTCGGCGACCACCGGCAGCCCGGTCGCCTCCGCGATCCAGGCCGGCTGCCCGAGCTGGAGCGTGCCGTGCACCCGGCCGTCCTCCACCCAATGGAACACCGTCTGCCCGTGGGAAGCCACCAACTCCGCCCGGCCCGCGCACAGTTCACGGTTCGCTCGGACGGCCGCCGCCGCGAACGCCCGCCCGATGCCGGTGTCGAGCCGGCACACCTCGGCGAGGGGCACGGCGGCCGGCGGCAGCGCCGCCGCGAGGGCCGCGCGCAGACCGTCGCCGTACGGGGTGCTCGTCATCCCCAGGGGCCGCAGCGCCAGCGTATCCCCGTCGAGGCGCAGTTCCGTCGCCGCGGCATCGACCGCGTCGTACGACGTCCCCGACATCAGCCCGATCACCAGCACCTTCAACTCACCTCTCCGGCAGTGCGTGTCAGGAGGGCCGCGGTGCTCACCGCGCAGGCCGCCGCCGCGTAGTAGGCGGGTACGTCGGGGTTGCCGGTGCGCCGTACCGCCTCTGTGATGATCAGGCCCGCGCAGCCGGAGAACAGCGCGTTGGACAGGGCGTAGGCGAGCCCGAGTCCCGTCCAGCGCACCCGGGTCGGGAACATCTCGGCGAGCAGCGCGGGCCCCGGGCCCGCCATCAGCCCCACGACCGCGCCCGCGGCACACAGGGCCCAGCCCCTCGCCGCGCTCGACGTGCCGGGATCCCGGAGGAGATGGAGCAGGGGCAACGAGGTGGCCGTCACCAGTACGGCCCCCGTGAGCAGCACCGGCCGCCGCCCGACCCGGTCGCTGAGCAGGCCCGCCGGGAGGATCGCCGCCGCGAACCCGGCGTTGGCCGGCACCGCGGCGAGCAGTGCGTGCCGGACGTCCGCGTGCAGCGCGACCTGCAGATACGACGGCAGCACGACCAGGAACGTGTATCCGGCCGCCGCCCAGCCCATCACCCGCGCCGCCGCGAGCACGACCGCCCCGCGCCCGAGCCGCACGGCCGCCGCCTCCCGTCCCGCTCCGTGCTCCAGGAACGACGGCGTCTCCGCCATTCCCGCCCGCAGCCACAACGCCACCAGCCCCAGCGGCAACGCCAGCAGGAACGGCAACCGCCAGCCCCACGCGGACAGCTGGGCGTCGGTGAGCGCCGTCGCCGTCACCGCCGTCACCCCCGCCCCGCCGAGCAGGCCCAGCGCCACCGTGAACGACTGCCACGCCCCGTACAGCCCGCGCCGGCCCGGCGGCGCGTACTCCGTCAGCAATGCCACCGCCCCGCCGAACTCCCCGCCCGCGGCGAGTCCCTGAAGGATCCTCAGAGAAGTCAGCAGCCAGGGCGCGAGCACTCCCGCGGTGTCGTACGTCGGCAGTGCGCCGATCAACGCCGTCGCGCCCGACATCAGCGCGACCACCCCGATCAGCACCGGTCGCCGCCCCCACCGGTCACCCAGCCTGCCGAACAGCACCGCGCCGAGCGGCCGGAAGAAGAACGCCAGCGCGAACGAGGCGTACGTCCGCACCAGCGCCCCGGCCGCGCCGCCGCCCGCCGGGGCGAAGAACCGCTCCGCCAGCACCGTGGCCAGAAAACCGTAGACGCCGAACTCGTACCACTCGACGAGGTTCCCCACCGACCCCGCCGCCACCGCCCGCACCGTCGGCCCGCGCGTCACCGCACGACTGCCGGAAACCGGCTTCGTCCCCGCCATGTTGACGCTCCGTCCGCTGCTGACCGGCTGGTCGGGCCGAGTGCACGTCGCCTGCCCGCACCCACTGTCACCCGGCGGGGCAACAGGCGCCCCTACCGGCCACCACACATCCCACCGGACGGCTACGCTCGTGGTCTGTACGTCATTCGGGCGACCTGGGGAGGTAACGGGATGACGGAGGGACGTCCGCCGGCGGCCGCCTCGGCCTCCCTGTGGGAGCGGGACGCGGAGATCGCCGCCGTCGCACGGGCCCTCGACGTCCTGTGCGCCGGCCAGTCGTCCGGGGGCAGCCTGCTCGTCTTCCGCGGCGAGGCCGGGCTCGGCAAGACGGCACTGCTGACCGAGACGCGCCGCATCGCCGAACGCCGCGGCTGCACGGTCTGGTCCGCCCGTGGCGCCGAGACCCTGAGATCCGTCCCGTTCAACGTGGTACGGCGGCTGCTCCAGCCCGCGCTGCTGTCCCTACCGCCCGAGGAAGCCCGCGAATACCTCGGCGACTGGTACGACATCGCGGGCCCAGCCCTCGGCATAGTCGACCCCCAGGAAGGCAGCCCCGACCCGCAGTACGTCTGCGACGGACTCGTCGCGGCGGTGCGCCGGCTCGCCCGCCGCGCAAGGCCGCTCGTGCTGCTCGTGGACGACGCGCACTGGGCCGACCAGGAGACGCTGCGCTGGCTCGCCGCGTTCGTCGAACGCCTGGAGGACCTGCCCGTCCTGGTCGTGGTCGCCCGGCGGCCCGGCGAGGTCGGCGGGGACAGCGCCCGCCACCTCGACGCGGTGGCCGCCGCCGCGGGCCGCCCCGTCAGCACCCTCAGCGCGCTCACCCCCGAGGCCACCGCCGGGCTCACCCGTGCCACCGTCGGCCGGCACGCCGACGACGCCTTCTGCCGTGAGGTCTGGGCCGTCACCGCCGGCAACCCCTACGACACCGTCGAACTCCTCGCCAAGGTCTACGGCAGCGAACTCCAGCCGGTCGAGGCCCGGGCCGGAGAACTGCGCGCCCTCAACCGCGCGGCGCGCGGCGGCGGACTGGTCGACCGGCTCAAGGGCCTCGGTCTGGAGGCCACCCAGTTCGCCTGGGCCGCAGCCATCCTCGGCACCCACATCACCGTCGACATGGTCGCCCGCCTCGCCACCATGAACGACGGCATCGCCCGCCAGTGCGCCGAACTCCTCCGCAGCGCCCGCATCCTCACCGAACCCGACCCCGCGACCGGCACCGAACCCGAGGACGGCGAGCTGGAGTTCGTCCACCCGCTGATCGCCACCGCCGTCTACAACTCCATCCCGCCGGGCGTGCGCACCGCCATGCACGGCGTCGCCGCCCAGATCATCACCGAGCTGGGCCGCGGCGCCGCCGAGGCCGCCCGGCACCTGCTCAAGGTCCACCCGGACGACGACGAGGAACTCGTCGACCAGCTGCGCGAGGCCGCCCGCGAGCACCTTGCCGTCGGCGCGCCCGACGCGGCCCGCCGCTGCCTGGAACGCGCCCTGGAGGAGCCGCCCCGCCCCGAGGTCCACGCACACGTCCTCTACGAACTGGGCTGCGCCACCCTGCTGACCGCACCCGCCGTCACCATCGGCCACCTGCAGAGCGCGCTCGGCATGCCCGGCCTCGACGGGGACGACCGCGTCGGCGCCGTCGTCCGTCTCTCCCAGGCGCTGCTCCACAACGACCAGCTGGAAGAGGCCGTCCGCACGGTCGAGGCCGAGGCCGCGAGGCACGACGCCGGCCCCCTCCGGATGCGGCTGCAGGCCTTCCAGTACATGTGGGAGGGCATCCACGGCGAGACCGTCTCCCCGGCCCGCTCCCAGAGCCTCGCCGAACTCGCCCGCACCTGCGCCGGCCGCGACAACGCCGAACGCGCCCTGCTGATCCTGCGCGGCTTCGACGCGATGACCCATGGCGAGAGCGCCGCCGAGGTCCTCGAACTGTGCGACCGGGCCCTCGTCAACGGCCGCCTCGCGCCCGGCCTCGGCTGGACCGACCCCGAATGGGGCATGGAGCTGCTGATGATGCTGGGCAGCGCATACGCCTACGCCGACCGGCTCGACCGCGCCGAGAGCCTCTTCGCCGAGGCCCGCGGCGTCTATACCGGCGCCGGCTGGCGCGGCGGCCACCTCTCCCTCGCCAACGCCTTCCTCGGCCTCGCCTACCGCAGACAGGGCCGGCTGAAGGACGCGGAAACCACCCTGCGCGAGGGTCTGGCCCTCGCCGAACGCGTCGGCCGGGGCCTGCCGCTGTACTGGTCCTCCACCTGCGGACTCGTCGACACCCTGCTGGCCCGCGGCCGCGTCGACGAGGCCTGGTCGATCGCCGAACGGTACGGCTTCGCACCGCCGTACCCCTCCACGATCGTGCTGCCCGACATCCGCTCCGTGCGCGGCCGGCTGCTGCTTGCCGTAGGCCGTACCGAGGAGGGCATCAACGAACTCGAGGCCGCCGAGAAGACCGCCGCCTCCCGTGGCGGCCACAACCCCGTCCTCGCACCCTGGTCCATCGACCTCGCCAAGGCCCTCGCCGGCCAGGACCCGGCCCGCGCCGTCCAACTCGCCGCGGACGCCCGCCGGCAGGCCGAGCGCTTCGGCACGGAAACCGCCATAGGCGAGGCCCTGCGCTGCGCGGCCGCCCTGGAGACCGGACCCCGCGCGGTCCGGCTCGCCGGCCAGGCCGTCGCCTACCTGGAGGCCTCACCCTGCCAGTACGAACACGCGGCGGCCCGGGTCGAGTACGGCATCGCCGCCGGCTCGGTCGCGGAACTCAACCGGGGCCTGGACCTCGCCCGGGCATGCGGAGCGGACGGGCTGGTGGCGCAGGCGCGGGAGGCGCTGGAGTCGGGACGGGCGCGGTAGGACGGCCGACCGCGGGGTGACGGCATACGGCCAGGACCGGGCCCCCCACCCCTCGGGCGGCTCCTCCTCGGCCGGCACCCGCTGGGCCGGCGCGAAGGCAGAGTCGGCGGCCGGCACCCCGCAGTACACGGCGGCCTGCAGCACCACCGTGCCGGTCTGCGCCGGTGCCGGCCCGTTGCGCCGCGGCGACGAGCGGGATGACCGGGTTCCCGCCGCGCGGGCGCGGCCGGCGAGGGAGCGGGCGTCGAAGCGGCCGGGATCGGCCGCCTCGGTCACGGCGGTGGCGGCCTCGGTCTTCGACTGATCCGCCGGGTCGCGGACGCGGCCGAGGACCTGCGCAACCGGCCGAGCCGTCGGCAGCCCGTAGCCGACCGCCGAGCCGTCGGCCGCCCGGAGCCGACCGTGCCCTACGGCGCCGGAGCGAACACCACCCACACCTGGCCCGCGGCGAAGTCCATCCGGCTGCCGTCCGCCGCCGTGAACGTCGTACCGTCCGCCGCGGCCGGTCGCGACCAGGTGGCGGTGAAGGACCGCCCGTCGCGCAGCACCTCCGCCTGCCCGGAGCCGACCGTCTCGGTGTAGGGGGTGTGGTTGCCGAGCATGTCGTGGTACCGGGACGTGCGGATCTTCACGTGCTGCACGACGACCGTCGCCGGCGCCATCCGCGTGCCGTCCGTCGTCACCGTGGGAGTGCCGTCCATCGCGACGAGCCAGCCGTTCCGCTCGGGGGACCAGGTGAAGGTGAAGCGGGCGGCCGGGTAGCGCACGGTGCGTGACGTCGCGGGTGTGCCGCCGGCGGGGGCCGGGCCGTAGCGGAAGCCGGTCGTCAGCGCGGTCTTGCCCGGGGCGGCGGGCAGCAGTCTGGCGGGGTGCAGATAGAGGTTGTGCGGTGCGGCCTTGCCGGTGCCCCGGTAGTAGGCCTCCGGGGCCTCGTCGGGCGATTCCGCCCGCAGGGGTGCCTTGTCGATCAGCGGCAGCAGCTTGCGCTGGGCGCCGGAGAAGGCGAGGGTCGGCCGGTCGAACTGGCGCAGCAACTCCAGGTCGGACTCGCGGACGCTGCGCACCGGTCCGACGGCCTGGGGGAGTTTGGTCGCATACACCGCCATCAACCGGCTCAGGCCGCCCTCCACCTGCTCGGCGTACACCACGTCGGCCGCCCCGAGTCCGGTCTGCGGACGGGCCGCGGGGACGTTGTCGATCTTCACGGCGAGCGGTGAGCCGGCCGCCGTGAGCGAGGGGTTCGGTGGTGGGACCCGCGTCGGGGTGTGGTGCGGGGCGCGGGCGTCGTCCCCGCCCTGACCGGTGCAGCCCGCCGCGAGGGACGCCGTCAGTGTGGCCGCCAGGAGAGCCGCCGTCAGTGCGGCGCGTCGCGAGTGCGCTCTGTGTCCCATGCCCACCGTTGCCACCCCGTCCGCATTGTCCGATTATGCGCCCATCAGGTCATTGCTGGCCATTGCGATCGCCTCCGATCGCCCGCGGACGGTGGGCCGAACGGGCCGGGGAAGGGGTTCGCGCAGGTACGCACGGGTACCCGGCCGCCATCGCACACAGGACGCAGACACTGCGCACCGGATGCGCCCGGGCGATCCGGGGCGCAGGCGAGGCAAGGGAGCACGGCCCATGAAGGCAGTCACCTGGCAGGGCAAGCGGGACGTACGGGTGGAAGACGTGCCCGACCCCCGGATCGAGGAGCCCACGGACGCCGTCATCCGCATCACGTCCACCGGACTGTGCGGCTCTGACCTGCACTTGTACGAAGTGCTCACCCCGTTCATGACCCCGGGCGACATCCTCGGCCACGAACCCATGGGCATCGTCGAAGAGGTCGGCTCCGAGGTGACGAACCTACGGCCCGGCGACCGGGTCGTGGTGCCGTTCCAGATCGCCTGCGGGCACTGCTTCATGTGCGACACCGGGCTGCCCACCCAGTGCGAGACCACCCAGGTCACCGGCGAGGGCATGGGCGCCGCCCTGTTCGGCTACACCCGCCTGTACGGTGCCGTGCCCGGTGGCCAGGCCGAGTACCTGCGGGTCCCGCAGGCTCAGTTCGGCCCGATCAAGGTCCCCGAGGGCCCGCCGGACGACCGTTTCTTCTACCTCTCCGACGTGCTGCCCACCGCCTGGCAGGCCGTCGAGTACGCCGCCGTCCCGCCCGGCGGCACGCTCGCCGTCCTCGGCCTAGGCCCGATCGGTGACATGGCCTGCCGAATCGCCAAGGCGCGCGGCGCGGAGCGGGTGTTCGGCGTGGACCTGGTGCCCGAGCGGCTCGCCCGGGCGAACCGCCGGGGTGTGGAGACGTACGACCTCAGGGCCTTCGACGACGAGAAGGCTCTGGTCAACGCGATCCGCGACGAGACCGGCGGCCGGGGCCCGGACGCCGTGATCGACGCCGTCGGCACGGAGGCCCACGGCAGCGCGGCCGCCAAGCTCGCCCAGCAGGCCACCGCGCTCATGCCGCGCAAGCTCAGCGCACCCTTCGCGGAACGCTTCAGCATCGACCGGCTCGGCGCCCTCTACATGGCCATCGACCTGGTCCGGCGCGGCGGCACGATCTCACTGAGCGGTGTGTACGGCGGCATGGCCGACCCGATGCCGATGCTCACCCTGTTCGACAAGCAGATCCAGTTGCGCATGGGGCAGGCCAACGTCCGCCGCTGGAGCGACCAGATCATGCCCTACCTCACGGACGAGGACCCGCTGGGCGTGGACCACTTCGCCACGCACCGGCTGCCGCTCGCCGACGCGCCGCACGCCTACGAGATGTTCCAGCGCAAGCAGGACGGCGCCGTCAAGGTCGTCATGCAGCCGTGAGGTCGTCGTACAGCCGTGAGTGCGTGAGTCACGGAAGCGGTCGGCCGGGAGAGCCCTTCTCGCCGAGGATCTCCGCCAGGTCGTACCGCACCGGCTCCTCCAACTGCGCGTAGGTGCAGCTGTCCGGCACGCGGTCCGGGCGCCAGCGGCGGAAACGGGCCGTGTGCCGGAAACGCTGCCCGTTCTCCATGTGGTCGTAGGCCACCTCGGCCACCCGCTCGGGCCTCAGCGGCACCCAGGACAGGTCCTTCTTGCCCGACCAGCGGCTCGGCGCACCCGGCAGCCGGGCCGTCTCGTGGGCGGCCTCGTCCGACCAGGCCGCCCACGGGTGCCCGGCCACGTCGTCCATGCGCAGCGGCTCCAGTTCCTCGATCAGCTCGGCCCGCCGCCTCATGGGGAAGGCTGCCGACACACCCACGTGCTGGAGCCTTCCGTGTTCGTCGTACAGCCCGAGCAGCAGTGAGCCGACCACCGGGCCGCTCTTGTGGAAGCGGTACCCGGCCACGACGACGTCCGCCGTCCGCTCGTGCTTGATCTTGAACATGGCCCGCTCGTCCTGCAGATAGCGCAAGGCGAGCGGCTTGGCGATGACCCCGTCGAGCCCGGCGCCCTCGAACTGCTCGAACCACTGCCTGGCCACCTCGATGTCGGTCGTCGCGGGCGCCATGTGCACCGGCGGCGTAGCCTCGGCGAGAGCCCGCTCCAGCAGGGACCGCCGGTCGGTCAGCGGAACGTCGAGCAGGGAGTGGTCGTCCAGCGCCAGCAGGTCGAAGGCGACGAACGACGCCGGGGTCCTCTCGGCCAGCGTCCGCACCCGGGAGTCCGCCGGGTGGATACGCTCGGTCAGCGCGTCGAAGTCAAGCCGGCCGCCGCGCGC
The DNA here is from genome assembly GCF_040613075.1 of Streptomyces sp. NPDC006314. Classification (NCBI taxonomy): domain Bacteria; kingdom Bacillati; phylum Actinomycetota; class Actinomycetes; order Kitasatosporales; family Streptomycetaceae; genus Streptomyces; species Streptomyces sp. NPDC006314. The sequence goes on from NZ_JBEXRL010000011.1 coordinate 213,046, forward strand.
GATCACGATCTCCCCGTCGAGCACGCACCGTTTGGGCACCCGCTCCCGCAGCGCTCCGACCAGCTCGGGAAAGTACCTGGTCAGTGGCTTTCCGGTACGGCTGCCCAGCTCGACCTCGGCCCCGTCCCGGAACACGATCGAACGGAACCCGTCCCACTTCGCCTCGTAGTGCATGCCTTCTGGGATGGCGTTGACGGGCTTCGCCAGCATCGGCCTGATGGGCGGCATGACCGGTAGATCCATAGTGTCTCACCTGCCAACTACGCATAGTGACCGCGTCGGATGCTGCCACTGACGATTAGTCGCTGCGAGTGGAATCGAGCTGCGGTGTGCCCTGAAGGATTGCGCCGAGCCCCTGCTCAACGGCCAGCCGGGTCGTGCTGTCCGAGTCCGGCCACAGGTGGCTGTAGGTGTCCAGTGTGACCGCCGCCGACGAGTGCCCGAGACGCTTCTGCACGACCTTGACGGACTCGCCGTGCTGGGTGTGCAGCGTGATCCCATCCGGCATCGCCTCCATCGTGCTGGCTTCCTTGACGATCCTGCGCCAAGTCCTTGCCCAGGGCGAGCGCTGGACGGGTTCGCCGGAATCGGTGGTGAAGATCAGCCGGAGCTTGCGCTCGCGGCGACTGCCGTCGGTGGTGTCGCCCAGGGTCTGAGAACGGGCCGGGAACGCCTCCAGGTGGGCCTGTAGCGCCTCCGTTACGGCGACCGGTACGGGCACCACTCGGCTCGGTCGCCTGCCGCACCAGGTGACTGAGCATCACACGATCAAGCAGCATCGCTGCAGGTCAGAGGCGCTATGGCCACCCCCTGGGGGGAGGGGGTGATCACGTAGAAGATCCATTGGCGACCCCCGCTCGGTTCAAAGTGATTTTTCACTCGCGGTTTTTCCGGGCTTTTGATCTTCGAAAAGGAGGTGAAAGGGTATGACAACCAGGCAATGCGAGGCATGCGGCCAGAGCTTCGAGCAGGTCGGCCCTGGGCGACCCCGGCGCTACTGCGACGAACACCGGCCCCGCCACGGTCACCGCCGTCATCAGGATGCCCGCGCCGCGCTGGGCGACGTCACCGGCATGCCGTGCGCGCGCTGCGGTCGCCCGATCCTGGACGGCCATCCCTGGGACCTCGACCACGCCGACGGCGGAGGCCTCGCCGACTACAACGGCCCGGCGCACGCTTCGTGCAACCGGGCGGCAGGGGCCAGGAAAGCCAACGCGGCCCGTAGGGGCCTTTCTGGGCGCCCCTGGGAGCCTTCCCCGGCCCAGACCACCGACCACGTCCCCAACGGCCCGGTGTCGCCCACGGGGGCCGTCCACTGCTCGTGCCAGTTCTGCGCGTCAACGGCACCGCCGTATTGCCGTGGCCGTTGGTGGGCACTGGTTGGCGGCCGTTGGGTCGACGGCTGCGGAGGGTCCCGCGACTGGTGATCAGCCGAGTGACGCGATCGCCTGCCTGATGCGCTCCCTCGCCTCCCTGCCATGGACGGCGATCCCGGACAGTTCGGCGAACGCCTTGAGATAGGTGCGGACTTCACCCGGCGCCGTGATGTTGACCTCCGCCGTCAGCGTCTCGACAGCTACCTGGGCGTCGTCAAAGGCGTAGAACGCTTCCAGTGGCCAGACAGGGCGGCGCGGAGCACAGAACGGGATGATCCCCAGGGACACGTTCGGCCGGGACATGATTTCCAGCAAGTACCGGAGCTGCCCGGCCATAGCCGCTTCGTCGCTCACCCGGTAGTAGAGCACCGCCTCTTCGAGGACGAGCGCGAACCGATGGTCCCCCTCGTGAACCACGCGGGACCGGTTGACGCGTGCCTGGACGGCGTCAGCTACGTCGTCAGGGGTGCCCTGGAAGGCCGTGATGGACCGCAGGAGCCCTATCGCATAGTCGGCGGTCTGGAGCATGCCGGGGACCACGTTCGAGGCGTAGACACGGAAATGACGCGTGCGCTGGTACAGCGGCAAAGTCTTCTCGTGGACGCGCCGCATCCCGTCGCGATGGATCTGCCGCCACTGGACGTACATGGACTCTGCGGTACGGGAGGCGGCGATCAGATCTGCTGCCTGATCTTCGGCGCCACATGCCCGGCACCATGCCCGGATGTCGTCGTCAGACGGCGCGGTCTTGGCCCGTGCGATGCGGGATGACTTCGACTTGTGCCAGCCGCACCGCTGTGCCAGTTCAAGCCCGGTAAGACCGGCATCCTGCCTTAATGCGACCAGTCGAGACGCTATGGCCGCGCGCGCAGCCTGGGCGGTCGAGAGCGGAGATGTGGGCATTGAACTGGCGCACCGGGCTTCTTAGTTGATGGCGTACTTCTCGTGCGGGATGGCTCGCTCCCAGACGGCTTCGAATGCCCTGGTGCAGAGGCGGGCGACGGCCGGCTCGTCCGTCTGGTCGGTGTGGACCCAACCCCCGTCACCGTCAAAGATGTTGAACTGAACGAGGTTGCCGTCGAACAGCCAGAAGTCGTTCCCGGGTAGCGCGAGGTCGGACGCCTGCCGTCTCGGGAGCCAGCGGATCTCCTCGCCAGCGGCGACGTTGGTGAACGTGAAGGAGTGCTCGTACCGGATGTACTCGCTCACAGGCTCTGACACGATCCGTGCCCGGCGCACGACGACACCCTTGGCGGTGACTTCCTGGACGAGGTCGAGCCAGGGACGCCACCAGGACGCGCGGTCGTCGGGGTCGAGCCGGTGGCCCTGCTGCCACGCCGCGAAACCCTCGTCCTCGTCCGGGATGGCGTAGACATCCCGTGTCTCAAGGTGCACGGCCGAGTGCTCCACGGACCTGATCAGGTCGGCGAAGTTACTGAGGCTCTGCGCCATCAAGTGCCTCCCTCAGCAGCGGGATCATGCGCTGCGGCAGCCGGATCACACCCTCGTGATTCGGTAGCGGACTGTCCTGCGTGGTCCTGGCCAGAGTCTCGGCGTCGGCGTTCACGCCCTGGATGACCAGATCCTTCGTCTCATCGTCCACCCACACCGCCGGGCAGCCGTGATCTCCAGACTCCGGATCTTTGCCGACGAACCGTAGTTCCATCGTCCCTCCCTCAGTCGAGCCGGTTGCGGCCGGTTGCACGGCCTGAGCCTTCCGGCGTCATCACGCATGGTCAAGGCGCCAGCACCGACCGTGCAACCGCGTGCAACTTCGTAGACCGGTCGGTGCGCGGTTCTCTACGGTCCGTGACCGGAGCCACACGAGCCGGGGAGATGCCATGGCCAGACACAAGACGACGCAGGAAAGGCCCATTGTCCTGCCGGTGGGGTTCAACGCGTGGCTGCTCGATTGTGCTCCGGCCCCGGACTGCAAGGTGTGCGCCGCCAATTGGAGGCAGCTCACGGCCGCGAAGAACAAGGGCGACATTACGCAGGCCGCCAAGCACGCCGACGAGATCCGCTCACACGCTGCCGGAGTGCACTGATGGACATGCAGACGTACCGGGAGGGCCGGGCCAGGGCCACCGACGCCGCTGAGGCGATCCGGGCGGCCTTGGCCTCACTCGGCATCCCGGAGAGCGTCTGGGGAACCATCCGGCCAGTGGTCACGCACAGAGGGAGCCCGTACGTCCACCTGGGCATGGTTCGCGTGGAGGCAGCCGAGAAGATGGCCGAGGCCATGCGGGCCTCGGATCCCCAGTAACTGCCTTGTGAGTCCTCTCGGTTGTCAGTGCAGGATGAGACAATCCGACCATGAGTGAAGACGTGCGCTCGCGTGACGTCGAGCTGAGCGACGACGAGATGATCGGTGCCGCATCCGTGCTTATGGCCCAGCGTGGGCATGCGAAGGCAGCCGCTCTGATGCTGGACGTGTCAAGTGTCCGGATCGAGAGGCACTCCACCTACGAAGAGACGATGTCCTACTCCTTCGAGCGGGAGTACCAGGAAGTCATCCTTGAGCTAGAGCCGCACCTCATCCACAACACCGGCTATCTCCTCAACGACATCAAGTCAGCCTTCGAGACCGTCGGCGCTGGGTGCGGGCGGAACATCGATGACGTCCACATCCGCGAGGTCATCCCCAGGGTGGGCCCGAACTGGCGGGAGCAGTTGGCGCGCGAACTTAAGGGCGGATACCAGACGAACCATGCCCGTAAGGTCCGGCTGGAGCCCCGGCACCCGATCGAGGACGGCCTCCACTTCACGAACGAGTGGGAACAGCGGGTCTACCAGGTACTCAAGGAACAGCAAGCCCGGCTTCCCAGCAACGACACCATCGGGATCATGCCGCTCGGCGCGTTGCGGGTCCCCGGCCACACCTTTGAGCCGGATTTCCTGATCACCTATCGCGGACGTGTCGGCGTCATCGAGGTGGACGGGCCGCAGCACAAGAGCCGGGTGTCGGCCGACCGCAGCCGGGACCGGTTGTTCAAGCACGCCGGGGTCCGGGACGTAGACCGGCTCTGCGTCGAAGACAGCACGACGAAGGAAGAGGTCGAGAAGTTCGTGACCGACTTCCTCAAGCACCTGATCGACTGACCCGTTCGCGGGGTGGTCTCAGATGCGAGGGCGGCCCCGCCCATCTCATGATGGGTGGAGCCGTGTGTGCCCTGAAGATCGCCCGATCGGGCTATTCACGCAGGTCAGGACGGGACCGCAGCCACTTCGCCTCGTAGTGCATACCCGGCGGGATCTTCGCCACCGACTTGGCGAGCATGGGCTTCACGGGCGGCATCACCGGTAGATCCATGGTCCGATTCTGCGCGCATACGTCCGCCGGCGCCCGGTATGCGAGTGGCGCTGGGTGCGCCTACCGTGGCCGCATGGGTGCTGCGGTGGAACTGGAGGTGGCCGGCCGGACCGTACGGCTGTCCAGCCCGGACAAAGTCTTCTTCCCTGAGCGGGGCTTCACCAAGCTGGACCTAGCCCGGTACTACGCCTCCGTCGCCCCCGGCATTCTGCGCGCCCTGCGCAACCGGCCCACCACCCTGGAGCGCTACCCGGACGGGGTCGGCGGCGAGTGGTTCTACCAGAAGCGGGCCCCCAAGGGCATGCCCGACTGGATCCCGACCGCGCACATCACCTTCCCCAGCGGGCGCAGCGCCGACGAGATGTGCCCCACCGAGGAGGCCGCCGTGGTGTGGGCCGCCCAGTACGGCACCCTCACCTTCCACCCCTGGCCGGTGCGCGCCACCGACGTCGACCATCCCGACGAACTCCGCATCGACCTCGACCCGCAGCCCGGCACCGACTACGACGACGCCGTCCGCGCCGCCCGCGAACTGTGCGCCGTGCTCGACGAGTTCGGTGGGCTGCGCGGCTGGCCCAAGACCTCCGGCGGCCGTGGCCTGCACGTCTTCGTCCCCATCGAACCGCGCTGGACCTTCACCCAGGTGCGGCGCGCCGCGATCGCGGTCGGCCGTGAGATGGAACGCCGGATGCCGGACCACGTGACCATCAAGTGGTGGAAGGAGGAACGCGGGCGCCGTATCTTTCTCGACTACAACCAGACGGCTCGCGACCGCACCATCGCCTCCGCCTACTCCGTACGCCCCCGCCCGCACGCGCCCGTCTCGGCTCCGTTGCGCTGGGAGGAGGTCGGCGTGGCTCACCCCGCCGACTTCGACCTCGCCACCATGCCGGCCCGCTTCGCCGAACTCGGCGACGTCCACGCCGACATGGACGATCACGCCTACTCCCTGGACGCGCTGCTGGAGCTGGCCCGCCGCGACGAACACGACCACGGCCTGGGCGACCTGCCGTACCCGCCGGAGTACCCGAAGATGCCGGGCGAACCGAAACGGGTCCAGCCAAGCCGTGCGCGACGCGAGGCGACGTCCTAGCCGGCAGCGAGCGAGCACGGAGTACGGCACCGGCGGTCCCTCGTGCGGGCGAGCCCCGGCTCGTGTGAGGTCGAGGACGGACCACTCGGTGAACCGGCTGTGCCCGGACGCAGAGACGGGGCCGCGGGAGACGGCCCGGATGCGGCCGGGCGAGCCGCCGTCGAGGCCGGGCCGGGTGACGCTCCGCGACCATCTCGACGCTCTCCTCCGTGAGCCGGCAGCCGGTGAGCCGGTCGTACTCCTCCCCGTGCCCGCCGAAGGACACCAGCCGGCCGCCGCGCAGGGCGAGACCGCGCGCCGCGCACCGGTTTCCGCCGTACCGGAAACGGCCCCGCTCGCACCGGTCCGCAGCAGCGGGAAGCCGGTGTACGGGCACGCCCAGGCCGTGTGTAGTACGCATGGGGGCCCAGGAGCAGGAAGCCGCCGTCGGGCGGTGCTTGGGCCCGGGGGAATCGGGGGCAGCTCCGCGCGGCGCGCTCAGGTGCGTCTCGTACGGGGCGCCGTCGTCGACGGACACCTCCAGGACGTCCTGGGGATCGTCCCGGATCCGCTGCGGGGGCGGGTGTCGGGCGAGCGGCCAGTGGGGCCGGCGGGCCGCGTCGACCGAGCTGTGCAGGATGCGCCGGTGGCGGCAGGCACGCGACGCGAGCCGTCTTCCGGGGCCCGCGGGCCGCTGTTGTGCCACGTGGGGCGGTGGGCGCCCGGTTATCCTGACCGGCAGCCGCCGATGAGGAGTCCCGAAGTGACCGAGGGAGTGTCGCGTCCCACGCTGGAGGCCGTGGCCGCACGGGCCGGGGTGTCCCGGGCCACCGTGTCGCGGGTGGTCAACGGCGGGGACGGGGTACGGGAGCTCCTGGCCGAGCGGGTCCGGCAGGCCGTGGCGGAGCTGGGGTACGTGCCCAACCAGGCGGCGCGCAGCCTCGTCACCAAGCGGCACGACGCCGTCGCGGTCGTCATCGCCGAACCGGAGACCCGGGTCTTCGCCGACCCCTTCTTCGCCCTCCAACTGCGCGGCATCAGCAAGGAGCTGACCGCCCACGACAACCAGCTGGTGCTGCTGCTCACCGAGGGCCGGGACGACCACGCGCGCGTGGCCCGGTATCTCGCCGGAGGCCATGTGGACGGCGCGCTGGTGTTCTCCCTGCATCTGGACGACCCGCTGCCCGGGCTCATCCAGGACGCCGGTGTCCCCACCGTGTTCGGCGGGCGGCCCGGCTGGGGCGAGGGCGCCGACGGCTCGCCGGGCAGGAACGCGCAGGTGGTGTACGTCGACTGTGACAACCGGGGCGGGGCCCGCACGGCCGTACGGCATCTCGTGGACCTCGGCCGCAGACGCATCGCGCACCTCACCGGCGCCCTGGACCAGACCTCGGCGGTGGACCGGCTCGACGGCTACCGGGACGTCATGGACGACGTCCTGGGCGGAAGCGACCCCCGGCTGGTCGTGGAGAGCGACTTCACCCCGGCCGGCGGCGAGCGTGCCATGCGCCTGCTCCTCGACCGCTGCCCGGACGTGGACGCCGTGTTCGCCGCCAACGACCTCACCGCGCTCGGCGCCCTGCGCGTGCTGCGCGAGCACGGCCGGCGCGTGCCCGAGGACGTGGCCGTGATCGGCTTCGACGACATGGTGCCCGTCACCGAACAGACCGACCCGCCGCTCACGACGGTCCGTCAGGACATCGAGGAGATGGGCCGGCTGATGGCCCGCCTGCTGCTGCGGGGCCTGCCCGGTGGGCGCGGCCGGGAGGGGACCACGGCAGACGCACCGGCCGCATCGCACACATGGGCGACATCGGACGCCGGAATGATCCTGCCGACGACGCTGATACGCCGCGCGTCCGCGTAGCCACGGCGGGGCCGGCGACGGCGTGCGACCGCCCCCGCACCTGCGGCGCCCCCACGAGTACGGCGACCGCAGCTCCCCGGGGCGCGGGGCGGTATCGCCATGCGGCTCCGCCGCGTGGGCGCGAACGGCCACGACGGGGCCGCGGTCGGCCGGCGACCCGTGGCGCAACGGCGGGTCGCCGGCCTCCACCGCCTCGGCCCTCGGCGGCCGGCGCCTGCGCGGCCCGTGGCCGGGACGGGTCAGCCCTGCGGCGACTCGCTTCTGATCACCGCGAAGCGCACCCCGTACGGGTCCGCGAGCTTGGCCATGCGGCCCACGCCCTCCAGGCTCGTCGCGGGCATGCGCACCGTCCCGCCGAGCTGCCGGACCTTCTCGACCACGGCGTCGGTGTCCTCGACCTCGAAGTACGGCAGCCAGTACGGCCCGGCCTCCGCCTCGGCGGGGGCATCGGCCAGCGGCACCATACCGCCGAACATCGCGTCCTCCCCGGCACCACCCGGATTGACACAGGTGTACGTCCCGCCCGGGAAGGGCACGGCCGACGTCTCCAGGTCGAGCACCTGGTGATAGAAGGCGGCGGCCGCCGCGATGTCCCGCGTGTACAGCTCGACCCAGCACAGCGCGCCCGGTTCGTTCGCCACGTCCACGCCCTTGGTCCGGCCGGGCTGCCAGATCCCGAACGGCACGCCCGCCTGGTCGGCGAGGACCGCCATGTGTCCCTGGCCTATCACGTCCCTGGGCTGGGACAGCACCCTGCCGTGAGCCTGTTCGGCCGCCTCGGCGGTGGCCTGCGCGTCCTCGCTCTGGAAGTACACCCTCCAGGCCGGCGGGCCCTCCTCGGGGCCGGTCTGCATGCCGCCCGCGACGGTCCTGCCGTCCAGCTGGATGAAGCCGTAGCCGCCGGCGTCCGGTCCCGCCGACCGGAACTGCCAGCCGAAGAGACCGCCGTAGAAGGACAGGGCGCCGTCGATGTCGGGGGTTTGGATGTCGATCCAGTTCGGGGCGCCGTTGACGAAACGGGTGGTGAGCATGTTCGCCCTCCTCGGAAGGTCCCGTCCTGTGCACTGCCGAGTCTGGCATTGCCCACTGACAATCGCCGCCGGAGCACCACGACGCGCCGGACGGGAACCGTCCTCACCCTGGGTGACCGGATGTGTTCTCCCGGTTTCCCGCTTGTTCCGCGCGCCGCCGTGCGCGGGCGTGCGGGTCGGGGGCATCATCGGGGCGGCCGGAGGCCCTGACGGTGGCGTTGACCTCGCGTTGATCGAACGTTTTTCGCCGCGCGGCACGATCCTGGGCATGCACTTCGAAACCATCACCCCGGCCGACGACGGCTGGCAGGCACAGGCTCTGTGCGCGCAGACCGGGCCGGACTTCTTCTTCCCCGAGCCCGGCAGCTCGGTGCGCGAGGCGAAGCGCATCTGCGCCCTGTGCGAGCTGCGTCCGGCCTGCCTGGAGTACGCGCTCGCCCATGACGAGCGCTTCGGCGTCTGGGGTGGCCTGTCCGAGAAGGAGCGCCTCGCCCTCAGGCGCACCTCCCTCTGACCACCCCCGCCCGCACCGGCAGGCGTCAGCCGCCGGCGCGCGCCGCCATGCGGGCCTTGCGGGCGGCCAGCTTCTCGTCGAACTTGGTGGCCTCCGCGTCCAGGCCGCCCAGGAACACCCCGAGTTCCTCCTGCGCCTGGCGCCCCTCGGGGCCGAGGCCGTCGATCTCCATGACCTTCAGGAAACGCAGCACCGGCTGCAGCACGTCGTCGTGGTGGATGCGCAGGTTGTAGACCTCGCCGATGGCCATCTGCGCGGCGGCCCGCTCGAAGCCGGGGATGCCGTGGCCGGGCATCCGGAAGTTCACCACGACGTCCCGGACCGCCTGCATGGTCAGGTCGGGGGCGAGTTCGAAGGCGGCCTTCAGCAGGTTGCGGTAGAAGACCATGTGCAGGTTCTCGTCGGTCGCGATACGGGCGAGCATGCGGTCGCAGACCGGGTCGCCGGACTGGTGGCCGGTGTTGCGGTGCGAGATCCGGGTGGCCAGCTCCTGGAAGGCGACGTAGGCGACCGAGTGCAGCATCGAGTGCCGGTTGTCGGACTCGAAGCCCTCGCTCATGTGCGACATGCGGAACTGTTCCAGCTTGTCCGGGTCCACCGCGCGCGAGGTGAGCAGATAGTCGCGCATCACGATGCCGTGGCGGCCCTCCTCGGCCGTCCAGCGGTGCACCCAGGTGCCCCAGGCGCCGTCGCGGCCGAACAGCGAGGCGATCTCGTGGTGGTAGCTGGGCAGGTTGTCCTCGGTCAGCAGGTTGACCACGAGGGCGATGCGGCCGACCTCCGTGACCTTGGACTGCTCCTTGTCCCAGGCCTGACCGTCCTCGAACAGGCCCGGGAAGTTGCGGCCGTCGCTCCACGGCACGTACTCGTGCGGCATCCAGTCCTTGGCGACCTTCAGATGCCGGTTCAGCTCCTGCTCGACCACTTCCTCCAGCGCGTACAGCAGCCGCGCGTCGGTCCAGACGGACGGGCTGCCGAGGTGAGGGGAAGTGATCGTCACGGGAACTCCAGGGGGACGCCGAACAAAGGAAGGGAGAAGGGGATGCCCGGCGAGCGGTGCCGGGACCTACGAGATCGTAGGCTACGAACCCGTAGGTTACGAAGCCGTAGGTTAAGCCACCGTAAAGGGTGCTGATCAGGCGGCCTGGCTCAGCGCGCCGGGACCATGCCGAACAGCCCCGGGACCCGCGGGTCCCGGGGCTGTTCGGGCGGCGTGCCCGATCAGGCGTACAGCTCTCGAAGGCGTACCGAGAGGCAGGTCACACAGCCTTCGAGCTTCTCGAACTCGCTGATGTCCACCGTGACCACCTCATGGCCGAGGTCGGTCAGCAGCTCGGCGGTCTTCGGGGCGCTCGCGGCCATCAGCAGCTTGCTGCCGCCGAGCTGCACCACGTGCGAGCCGGACTCCTCCGGCACCGACAGGAAGCCCGGGAAGAGCGAGGGCCGGTCGACCTTGGGGATGTGCCCGATCACCGTGCCGTCCGGCAGCGCGGCCACCGCCGACTTCAGGTGCAGCACCTTGCTCACCGGTACGGCCACCACGCGCGCGCCCAGCGGCTCGAACGCGGCCCGCAGTTGCTGCACGCCGGCCGCGTTGGTCCGTCCGCCCCGGCCGACGTAGACCGTGCCGCCGACCTTCAGCACGTCACCGCCGTCCAGCGTGCCCGGATCCCAGATCCAGTTCACCGAGCAGCCGAGGCGGGCGACCGCCTCCTCGACGCCGGCGGTCTCCTCCCGCCGGGACTCGGCGCCGGGCCGGGTGATCAACGCCACGTTCCTGTACATGACGACGGTGTCCTCGACGAACACCGAGTCCGGGCAGTCGTCGGCCGGTTCGACCTCGATGGTCTCCCAGCCGTGTGTGCGCAGTGCTTCGACGTAGGCATCCCACTGCTCGACGGCGAGCCCGACGTCGACCTTCTCCCGCTCGACGTGCGTCACCAGGCCTTCGGCGAGGCGGGGGCTGGGGCGGCGGACGAGGGCCTTCTTGCTGGGCACGAGGGGCCTTTCGAATCGGTCGGGTCGATGGTGCGGCTTCCGGTGCCGGGGATGCGGCACCGGTCCGCCATCATGCAGGGCGCTCCGGTCAGGACAAAACCCTCGTTGTCAGGCTGTGGCCCTCCTGAGACGTCAGGTCCTAGGCCGAAGCGTCGATGTCCTCCGGTGAGATCTCCTTCAGTTCCCCCTCCTCCATCAGCAGCCAGCGGGTGATGCCGATCGACTCGAGGAACGGCAGGTCGTGGCTGGCCACGAGCAGCGCGCCCTCGTACGACTCCAGGGCCGAGGTCAGCTGCCGGACGCTGGCCATGTCGAGGTTGTTGGTCGGCTCGTCGAGCAGCAGCAGCTGGGGTGCGGGCTCGGCGAGCATCAGCGCGGCCAGGGCCGCCCGGAAGCGCTCGCCGCCCGACAGCGTGGCCGCCTTCTGGTCGGCCCGCGCGCCCCGGAACAGGAAGCGGGCCAGGCGGGCCCGGATCCGGTTGTTGGTGGTGCCCGGCGCGAACCGGGCCACGTTCTCGGCGACGGTCAGCGCGTCGTCGAGCACGTCCAGCCGCTGGGGCAGGAACCGCAGCGGGACATGCGCCCTCGCCTCGCCCGCCGCCGGATCCAGCTCCCCGGCGACGGTCCGCAGCAGCGTTGTCTTGCCGGCCCCGTTGCGGCCGACGAGCGCGATCCGCTCCGGGCCGCGCAGATCGAGGATGCCCTCGGCCCGCGCTCCGTAGGCCATCGCCAGGTTCTCCAGAGTGAGCACCTGCCGGCCGGGCGGTACGGCCGTGTACGGCAGGTCGACGCGGATCTCGTCGTCGTCCCGCACGGCCTCCACCGCGTCGTCCAGGCGCTCCCTGGCCTCGGCGAGCCGTTCCTCGTGCAGGATGCGGTGCTTGCCCGCGGACTCCTGGGCGGCCCGTTTGCGTGCGCCCATGACGATCTTCGGCTCGCGCTTGGAGTCCCACATCTTCTGCCCGTACCGCTTGCGGCGGGCCAGTTTGACCTGGGCGTCGGCCAGTTCGCGCTTCTGCTTGCGCACATCGGCCTCGGCGACGCGCACCATCCGCTCGGCGGCCTCCTGCTCGACGGCGAGGGCCTCCTCGTAGGCCGAGAAGTTGCCGCCGTACCAGGCGACCTCTCCGGAGCGCAGCTCCGCGATCTGGTCCACCAGGTCGAGCAGTTCCCGGTCGTGGCTGACCACGACCAGCACGCCCGGCCAAGTGGAGACCGCCTGGTAAAGCCGCCGGCGCGCGTACAGGTCGAGGTTGTTGGTCGGTTCGTCCAGCAGCAGGACGTCCGGGCGGCGCAGCAGCAGTGCGGCGAGCCGAAGCAGCACCGACTCGCCGCCGGACACCTCCCCGACGGTGCGGTCCAGGCCGATGTGGCCGAGGCCGAGTTCGCCGAGGGTGACCAGGGCGCGCTCCTCGACGTCCCAGTCGTCGCCGACCGTCTCGAAGTGCTCCTCGGCCACGTCGCCCGCCTCGATGGCGTGCAGCGCGGCCCGCCGGGCGGCGATGCCGAGGGCCTGATCGACGCGGAGGGTGGTGTCGAGGGTGACGTTCTGCGGGAGGTAGCCGACCTCGCCGGCCACCTTGACCGTGCCGTCGGCCTGGGTGAGTTCCCCGGCCAGCAGCTTCAACAGGGTCGACTTGCCGGATCCGTTGACGCCGACGAGCCCGGTCCTGCCGGGGCCGAAGGCGATGTCGAGGCCGTCGAAGACGGCGGTGCCGTCGGGCCAGGCGAAGGACAGGGAGGTACAGGTGAGGGAAGCGGACATGAGGGCCTCGCGAGGGGAGTGTGCGGTCGGGTGAACGCGTGTCGAGACACCGCGAGGCGGAAACCGAAGGTCTGGGCACTCAGGAGGCCACGGGAAAAGGCCTGTGCCGGAGGACGGCTCGGACGCCGAGGTCGTACGCCGCGCACACCTCACCGGTGCGACGCGGTGCCTCAGGACCTCAGACGAGCAACGTCCTTCTCCAATCGACGGCAACAGAACCGCTGTAACCGTACGAGGGGTCCACGGGGCTGTCAACGCGATTACGCCTCCCGGCCCGGACGAGGTGAGGGTGGAGCGGCGCGTGTCCAGCGAAGGGCACCGGAGCGCCTCCTCGGGCGGGGTCGGACATGACGGGGCCGGGGAAGGATGTCAGAGTGCCTCATGCCTTGAACGGACCGCCGGCCTTCGACGGTCACGGCAATGCGCCGATCTCCTTCACACGGGGCGCGGAGGGTGCGCCCCCCGGTGATGCCCCGGCACCCGTGGCGCTGACGGCGCTGTGGCACCGGGGCGAGGTCGTCATGGCGCACGACCGGTTCCGGAGGCACTGGGAACTGCCCGGCGGCACGATCGACCGGGGGAGAGCCCGCGTCGGGCAGCCGTGCGCGAACTGCTGGAGGAGAGCGGGCAGGAGCCGGACGGGCCGTTGCGGTTCGTCGGCTGGGCGGGGTTTCTGCTGGCGCCCGCGCAACGCGCCGAGTACGGCGCGCTGTTCACCGGTCCGGCCCTCGTCCGACGCCCGTTCGAGGCCAACGCGGAGATCGGCGCCATGTGCTGGTGTGACCTGAACGCGCCGCTGTCCGGCCGTGTTTCGGCCATCGACGTGCACCTCGCGCGGCTCACCCGGCCCACGGTCGCGGGGTGAGCCTGCCGAGCCTCCCGGTGCGCTCCGCGTGGTGCCTCGCACCGGTCGCATTCCCCGGCGTCCGCCCCGCGCGGGCCGACGCACATGTCGGATTCCTGCCAGCGTCCGCCCCGTCGCGGGTGTTTGGGTTGGCCCATGACGCTTCGGCACCCGCTGCACGAGTCCGCTCTCGCCTTCCGCGCCCTGCACGTGCCCGGCCGCCCGCTCGTCCTGCCGAACGCCTGGGACGCGGTCAGCGCCGCCGTCGTGGCCGAGGCCGGCGCCGCGGCCGTCGCGACCACCAGCGCCGGGCTCGCCTGGGCGCTCGGCGCCGCCGACGGCGACCGGCTGGACCGGGATCGCGCGCTGGAGGCCGTCGCCCGGATCACCGCCGCCGTACGCGTTCCGGTCAGCGCCGACATCGAGGGCGGTTACGCCGAGGAGCCGGCAGGGGTCGCCGGCACCGTCCGGGCCGTGCTCGCCGCAGGCGCGGTCGGCGTCAACATCGAGGACGCGCGGCACGGGGCGGGCGGTGAGCCGCTCAGGCCCGTCGCCGAGCAGGCCGAGCGGATCGCCGCGGCCCGCGAGGCCGCCGACGAGGCGGGCGTGCCGCTGTTCGTCAACGCCCGGATCGACACCTTCCTGCGCGGTGCCGGGGGAGTGGACGGCACCCTGGAACGGGCCGCGGCCTTCCTCGCCGCGGGCGCCGACGGGATCTTCGTCCCCGGGGCCGTCGACCCGGAGACGGTCGAGGCGCTCGTCGCGGGCATCGACGGTCCGGTCAACGTGATGGTGTTCCCCGGCGCGCCGTCGGTCGCCGAACTCGCCGCGCTCGGCGTCGCCCGGATCAGCGCGGGCGCCGGCCTCGCCCAGGCCGCCCACGCCCGGGTCCGCCACGCCGCGCGGGAACTGCTCGAAGCGGGGACGTACGGGGCGCTGGCCGGGGGGTACGACTACGGCGAGCTGAACGCACTGTTCACGCGTACGGGGGAATGACCGCACTGTCCACCACAGGGCGCTCCGGCTGCTCGCGCGGAGGGGCGCCGCACGCGCCGCTCACGCGCGCGTAGCGCTCAGCAGGCGTCCCGCATCAGCTCGGCCAAGCCGTGGTCCAGGTCGAGCTGGAGGTGTTCGAGGCCGGCGGGAACCAGTTCGTTGGCCGCTTCCAGGAACCGCCGTATCTCGCCCGAGCGGACGTGCACGACCGCGGTGCCCTCGGGGGCGTGGAACTCCAGCACCGTGCGGTCGTACCCGTACGGCCGCACACGGACGTCGCCGTGGCCCTCGGGGCCCTGCAGCCCGGCCGTCAGCAGCTCACGGGAGAAGGTCCAGCACACCTCGACACCCTCCAGGGTGGCCGGCGCCGGGAAGGTCATGCGGACGGCGAAGGGGTCGCGCCGCTCGTAGCGCAGCGTGGCGGGAATGCTCGGCATGCGCGGTGCGGCGGCGACGAGACGCGCCTCCACGGGCTGCTCGATGACGGTGGACAACGCCTTGCTCCCTCGTGACGGCTGGACTACGCCCGGATGTGCGGCACCCGGCACAGGAAGAGACGACGGAATCGGCCGAAGCGTGCACACGGAGAACAAGTGACCTCGGTCACCGCCTTCATGCGCAGTGCAGGCCGAAGGTTTCCTGTTCGCAAGGACCGCCGGCGTCACCTGCGTGGACCGCCGGCGGTCCTCTGGACGGCACCGGGGGTATGAGCTAGCTTCGCCCGCCATGAGGCGCTTGGGGAGCACGCGACGCAGGGGGCGGACGAGCGGGCTGGTGGCGGCGGGGGTGGCCTGCGGGGCGGCGCTGGCCGCGCTGACGGTACCGGTGGCCGAGGCCGGGCCGCTCGGGCCCGGGCAGGAGAGCGCACGACCGGCGGGCGTGCACTGGGAGGCGAAGGACCCCGGCACCCCGCAGATCCGCTTCCGGGGTCTCGCGGCCGTCGACCGGGACACCGCCTGGCTCGCCGGCACCGGCGGCACGGTGCTGCGTACCACGAACGGCGGCTCGACCTGGCGGGACGTCTCTCCGCCGGGGACGGCCGAGCTGCAGTTCCGGGACGTGCAGGCCTTCGACGCGCGGCGCGCGGTGGTGCTGGCCATCGGCGAGGGCGAGGCCTCCCGGGTATACCGCACCGACGACGGCGGAGCGACGTGGACGGAGTCCTTCCGCAACACCGACCCGAAGGCCTTCTACGACTGCCTCGCCTTCTTCGACCGCCGCCACGGCCTCGCCCTGAGCGACCCCGTCGACGGGAGGTTCCGCGCCCTGTCCACCAGCGACGGCGGCCGCTCCTGGCGGGTGCTGCCCTCGGACGGCATGCCGCCCGCTCTGGACGGCGAGGCGGGGTTCGCCGCGAGCGGCCAGTGCCTGGTCACCTCCGGCCCGAAGGACGTCTGGCTGGCCACCGGCGGCGGCGCCCACGCACGCGTGCTGCATTCCGCCGACCGCGGGCTGACCTGGACGGCCGCCGAGACACCCGTCCCGGCCGGCGATCCGGCCAAGGGCGTCTTCGCGCTCGCCTTCCGCGACCGCACCCACGGCATCGCGGTCGGCGGCGACTACCGCCCCGACCAGCCCTCCGCGCGGGCCGCCGCCGTCACCGGCGACGGGGGCCGCAGCTGGCGGTCCGCCACCACGTCCCCGCCCGCCTACCGCTCCGGCGCCGCCTGGCTCCCGCACAGCCGCACCGCCGCGCTCGCCGTCGGTCCCACCGGCACCGACCTCACCACCGACGGCGGCCGCAGCTGGCGGACCATTGACACCGGCTCCTATGACACCGTGACCTGCACCCCCGACCTGAGCTGCTGGGCGGCCGGCGAACAGGGGAGGGTGGGCCGCCTGGAACGCCGAGCCGACCGTCCGGCGCACAAGCCGACGTAAGGGCCCGCAAGGCGGGTACCCGTTCCCTGCCGCAAAGGAAGGGAGCGATCATGCCAGCCGGTTCCAGCCCCAAGCGCGAGCGTCAGTACGAGCACATCAAGAAGAGCGCGCAGGACCGGGGCGAGAGCGCCGGACGCGCCAAGGAGATCGCCGCGCGGACGGTGAACAAGGAACGCGCCCGTGCCGGCGAGTCCAAGACCGCCAGCCGCAGCTCGACTCAGGACATGTCGTCCGGCAAGCGCGGCGGCCAGCGATCGGGCAATCGGGCCGGCTCCCAGGGGCCGACCTATGACCAGCTGTACAACGAGGCGAAGCAGCGCGGCATCGAGGGCCGCTCGAACATGAACAAGAGCCAGCTGGAGCGTGCGCTGAACGCCAAGAAGAGCTGACCCCCGAGGTCAGCTCAGCGTCTGCCGGTGCTGCGCCAGTTCCGGGGCCGTCTTGGTGGCGATGAACTCCGTGACGCGGTACGCGCAGACACCGGCGACGGCGAACGGGTCGCCCGCGACGATCTCCTCGATGCGTGCGCGGTCCCCCGCGACGGCGAGGATCACCCCGCCGTCGCGGGGGTCCTTGCGCCCGGACGCCAGGAAGAAGCCCTTCTCGTACTGCTCCTCCAGCCACGCCACGTGGTCCGGCAGCAGGGCGTCCACGGCGTCGAGCGGCGCGGTGTAGGTCAGCTCCAGTACGAACATGATCGCGAGCCTACCCCCGGCTCGGACGATCGTCCGTGGCCCCGTACAGTCGTGGCCACCATGACGACCGTAGGCGTACCGGCGGGCTGGCCCGCGACCGAGGAAGAGGCCCGCGCCGTACAGGACGAACTGCGCGGACGGGTGGTGCTCGACGAGTCCGGACCGCCGCCCGGAACGGGCCATGTCACCGGTGTCGACGTCGCCTACGACGACGGTCTCGACCTGGTCGCCGCCGCGGCGGTCGTCCTCGACGCCGCCACGCTGGACGTCGTCGCCGAGGCGACGGCCGTAGGCCGGGTCTCCTTCCCGTACGTGCCCGGACTCCTCGCCTTCCGTGAGATCCCCACCGTCCGGGCCGCGCTGGACGCCCTGCCGTGCCCGCCGGGCCTGGTGGTCTGCGACGGCTACGGCCTCGCCCATCCGCGCCGCTTCGGTCTCGCGAGCCACCTGGGCGTCCTCACCGACCTGCCGACCATCGGCGTGGCCAAGAACCCGTTCACCTTCACCTACGACGACCCGCCCCCGGTACGGGGCGGTTCCGCGGCGCTGCTCGCGGGGAGCGAGGAGGTCGGGCGCGCGCTGCGCACCCGGGACGGTGTCAAGCCGGTCTTCGTCTCGGTCGGCCACCGGGTGAGCCTGGGCAACGCCCTGGCGCACACGCTGGCGCTGAGCCCGCGGTTCCGGCTGCCGGAGACCACGCGCAGGGCGGACGCCCTGTGCCGCCGGGCCCTTCGGGAGGCGGCAGGAGGCCTGACCGGCGTGGAGGGTCAGGACGCGACGACGCGCCAGGCGCCGACCTCCTGATACGCGGAGTCGTAGACGGCCGCACCGTCGCCGGGCTCAAGGACGTAATGGCGCAGGTTGCCGCCCCAGTAGCGCAGGATGCGCCCCAGCTCACCCGCCCGGTCCTGCGCCACCACACCCTCGTCCACGGTCACTTCGAGCACGAACTTCACGTCTTCTCCGCCTCCTTGGACTCCTGCAACCTGGGCTTCCATCGTCTCATTCAAGTGCTTGTTGGCACTCTGAGCCGATGACCGCGGCAGACAGGGGTTCTCCCTACGGGAAGCCTCAAATCGCAGGGAAGCCGACCGGGTGGCGGGAACCTCGCTGAGCGGCGGGAGCGCCGACTGCCGGCTAGCGGACCGCCGCCACCCGGAAGGTGATCCCCGCGGCGCGCAGCCGTTCGGTCAGCGCGTCGCCCATCGCCTGTGCCGTGGTGACCTGTCCGGCCGTCGGCGGGAGGTCGTCGAAGGCCAGGCTGAGAGCCGCCTCGGCGAACATCTTCGCCGTCTCGTCGTAGCCCGGATCACCGCCCGAGACCTCTGTGAACACGCGCCGGCCGCCGCCCTCGCCGACGAAGCGCACCGCGAACCAGCTGTTCGCCCGCTTCTCCGCGCTCGGCCCGTCCCCCGGCTTGAGCCGGTCCGACAGCCAGCGCCGCGCGGGCGGCAGCTGAGCGGCGGCCACCACCGTGCCGGCGGCGGCGACCCCGCCGAGGGCGACCGGGAGACGCTTCACCGCGGCGTAGTGGCGGTAGCGGAAGTCGGGGCCGTACCGCTCCAGCGCCTTCGCCGAACGGCGCACGATCTGCGGGTCGATGGTCGGCAGCGGCAGCGCCCACGCGCCGACGTCCTTGGCGAACCTCGGCGCGCCCGCCGGCGCGGTGACCCGGCGCCCCACCAGCCGAGGCTCGTGCCGGCCCCTCTCCCGCGCGGCGGCGAGCATCCGCCGGCCGCGGGCGGCCTGGTTCAGCGCCGAGGCGAGGGTGCCGCCGGAGAAGGCGGCGTCGGCGGTCACGTACCCGTCCACGGTCAGGGGCACGCCCTCCGGCAACTGCCGCACCGTGAAGTACACACCCAGATCGTGGGGTACGGAGTCGAAGCCACAGGCGTGCACCAGGCGCGCGCCCGTCTCACGCGCGCGTGCGTCGTGCCGGACGTACGTCAGGTCGACGAACTCCGGTTCACCGGTGAGGTCCAGGTAGTCGGCACCGGTGTCCGCGCAGGCGGCGACCAGTTCCTCGCCGTACAGCACGTACGGCCCTACGGTCGTGGCCACCACGCGCGCGTGTTCTGCGAGGGCGCGCAGGCTCGCCGGTTCGTCCACGTCGGCCCGCAGGACGCCGATGCCCGCGCCCCCGGGCAGACGCTCGCGGAGCCGCTCCAGCTTGCGTTCGTCACGGCCCGCGACCGCCCAGCGCAGCTCCTTCGGCGCGTGCGCGGCGAGATACTCCGCGGTCAGCGTGCCGACGAAGCCCGTCGCTCCGAAGAGCACGAGGTCGTAGGGACGGTCCGTCGTCTTTAGCCTGCTCATGACACTCCTTGGTCGTGCAGCCGGCGCCACTGTCGGTGGCTGAGGCTAGCGTGAGGGGGTGCGCACTCCGACGACCAGACCGGAGGAAGTTTGTGGCCGCACCGAGGAACATCCCGGAGAAATGGGCGAAGGTGCGAGGGTACGGCGGGGTTCGCCCGGTGGGCCGTACGGCGGCGGGCCTCCCTCACTCTCCCGGGTGATCCTGCGCGGTCCGGGCATTTGGCTAAGCGCTTGCTCGTTGAGGTCTTGTATCCGGTGGAACGTGTTCCTAGCATCACCGGTGTTACATCAGTTGTGTCACACACTTGGGAGCTGGACGCATGACGACGGCAGGGACGCCGACGACGCCGGGCACCGGCCCGCTCCGCGGCGTGCGCGTGGTGGAGCTGGCCGGTATCGGGCCGGGCCCGTTCGCCGCCATGCTCCTGGCCGACCTGGGCGCGGACGTGGTCCGGGTGGACCGGCCGGGCGGCCCGGGGCTCGCGATCGACCCCGCCTACGACGTCACCAACCGCAACAAGCGCTCGGTCGTGGTCGACCTGAAGGCGCCGGACGGCCCGGCCCGTGTCCTCGACCTCGCCGAACGGGCCGACATCCTCATCGAGGGCTACCGCCCGGGCGTCGCCGAGCGGCTCGGCGTCGGCCCTGAGGAGTGCCACGCCCGCAACCCCCGCCTGGTCTACGGCCGCATGACCGGCTGGGGCCAGGACGGCCCGCTCGCCCCCCGCGCCGGCCACGACGTGGCCTACATCGCGCTCACCGGCACACTCGGCATGATCGGCCACCCGGACGAGCCTCCGGCCGTCCCCGCCAACCTGCTCGGCGACTACGCGGGCGGCTCCCTCTACCTGGTCGTCGGCGTTCTCGCCGCCCTGCACCACGCGCGCGCGACCGGCGTCGGACAGGTCGTCGACGCCGCCATCGTCGACGGCACGGCCCACCTGTCCGCGATGATCCACGGCATGCTGGCCGCCGGCGGCTGGCAGGACCGGCGCGCCGCCAACCTCCTCGACGGCGGCTGCCCCTACTACGGCACCTACGAGACCGCCGACGGCGGATACATGGCGGTCGGCGCCCTGGAGAGCCGGTTCTACGAGGAGTTCCTGCGCCTGCTCGGCCTGGACGACCTGGCGCCGGCCCGCAAGGACTGGACCCGCTGGGGCGAGCTGCGCGAACGCGTCGCCGCCCGCTTCAGGTCCCGCACCCGGGACGAGTGGACGGCCGTCTTCGAGGGCTCCGACGCCTGTGTGGCCCCCGTCCTGTCCCTGCGCGAGGCCCCGCACCACCCGCATCTGGCCGCCCGCGGCACCTTCACCGACCACGGCGGGATCACCCAGCCCGCCCCCGCCCCCCGCTTCTCCGCGACCCCGACCGCCGTCCGCACCGGCCCGGCCCTGCCGGGCGCCGACACGGCGGCGGTGGCGCGGGACTGGGGCATACCCCACCTCGTGAACGACGACCTCGTCGCGGACGGCGACTGACCCCGGCCACCCGACGCCCCCCGCCCTCGGCGACCGACTCCCGCTCGGCCCACCCTCCCGAAAGGCACACCAGTGAGCACCGAAGCGTACGTGTACGACGCGATCCGCACCCCGCGCGGCCGCGGCAAGGCGAACGGCGCCCTGCACGGCACGAAGCCCATCGACCTGGTCGTCGGCCTCATCCACGAGATCCGCGACCGCTTCCCAGGCCTCGACCCGGCCGCGATCGACGACATCGTGCTCGGTGTCGTCGGACCGGTCGGCGACCAGGGCTCCGACATCGCCCGGATCGCCGCGATCGCCGCCGGACTGCCGGACACGGTCGCGGGCGTGCAGGAGAACCGCTTCTGTGCCTCCGGCCTGGAGGCCGTCAACCTGGCCGCCGCCAAGGTCCGTGCGGGCTGGGAGGACCTGGTCCTCGCGGGTGGTGTCGAGTCCATGTCCCGCGTCCCGATGGCCTCCGACGGCGGTGCCTGGTTCAACGACCCGATGACCAACCTCGCCGTCAACTTCGTGCCGCAGGGCATCGGCGCCGACCTCATCGCCACCATCGAGGGCTTCTCCCGCCGCGACGTCGACGAGTACGCGGCCCTGTCGCAGGAGCGTGCCGCCACCGCCTGGAAGGAGGGCCGTTTCGACCGCTCCGTCGTCCCCGTCAAGGACCGCAGCGGCCTGGTCGTCCTGGACCACGACGAGCACCCGCGGCCCGGCACCACCGCCGACTCGCTCGGCAAGCTCAAGCCGTCGTTCGCGGACATCGGCGAGCTGGGCGGCTTCGACGCCGTGGCGCTGCAGAAGTACCACTGGGTGGAGAAGATCGACCACGTCCACCACGCGGGCAACTCCTCCGGGATCGTGGACGGCGCATCGCTCGTCGCGATCGGGTCCAAGGAGGTCGGTGAGCGCCATGGCCTCACCCCGCGCGCGCGGATCGTCTCCGCGGCCGTCTCCGGTTCCGAGCCGACCATCATGCTCACCGGTCCCGCCCCCGCCACCCGCAAGGCCCTCGCCAAGGCCGGTCTCACCATCGACGACATCGACCTGGTCGAGATCAACGAGGCGTTCGCCGCGGTCGTGCTGCGCTTCGTGAAGGACATGGGTCTGTCGCTGGACAAGGTCAACGTCAACGGCGGCGCCATCGCCCTCGGCCACCCGCTCGGCGCGACCGGCGCCATGATCCTCGGCTCGCTCCTCGACGAACTCGAGCGCCAGGACAAGCGGTACGGCCTCGCCACGCTGTGCGTGGGCGGCGGCATGGGCATCGCCACGATCATCGAGCGCATCTGAACTCCCCGCGGAAACAAGCGACTTCAACGGAGACGACTGTCATGACCGAGAGCACCACCATCCGCTGGGAGCAGGACGACACCGGTGTCGTCACCCTCGTCCTGGACGATCCCCACCAGTCCGCGAACACCATGAACCAGGCGTTCCGCGACTCCCTCGCCACGATCACCGACCGGCTGGAGGCCGAGCAGGACTCCATTCGGGGCATCATCTTCACCTCCGCCAAGAAGACCTTCTTCGCGGGTGGCGACCTGCGCGACCTGATCCGGGTCACGCCCGAGACCGCGCAGGAACTGTTCGACGGCGGCCTCGCCATCAAGCGGAACCTGCGCCGCATCGAGACCCTCGGCAAGCCGGTCGTCGCCGCGATCAACGGCGCGGCCCTCGGCGGCGGCTTCGAACTGGCCCTCGCCTGCCACCACCGGGTCGCCCTCGACACCCCCGGCACCAAGATCGGCTGTCCCGAGGTCACCCTCGGCCTGCTCCCCGGCGGCGGTGGAGTCGTCCGCACCGTACGGCTGCTGGGCATCGCGGACGCCCTGCTGAAGGTGCTCCTGCAGGGCACGCAGTACAACGCGCGGCGCGCCCAGGAGAACGGCCTCGTCCACGAGGTCGCCGCCACGCCGGAGGAACTACTCGCCAGGGCCCGCGCCTTCATCGACGCCAACCCCGAGTCCCAGCAGCCCTGGGACAGGCCCGGCTACAAGATCCCCGGCGGCACCCCGGCCAACCCGAAGTTCGCCGCCAACCTGCCAGCATTCCCGGCCACCCTGCGCAAGCAGACGAACGGCGCGCCCTACCCGGCCCCGCGCAACATCCTCGCCGCGGCCGTCGAGGGATCCCAGGTCGACTTCGAGACCGCCCAGGTCATCGAGGCCCGCTACTTCGTGGAGCTGGCCGCCGGACAGACCTCGAAGAACATGATCCAGGCGTTCTTCTTCGACCTCCAGGCCGTCAATTCCGGCGCCAACCGGCCGAAGGGCATCGAGCCCCGCCAGGTCCGCAAGGTCGCCGTCCTCGGCGCCGGCATGATGGGCGCGGGCATCGCCTACTCGTGCGCCCGCGCCGGCATCGACGTCGTGCTGAAGGACGTCTCCCTGGAGGCGGCCGTCAAGGGCAAGGACTACTCCGGGAAGCTGTGCGCCAAGGCCGTCGCCAAGGGCCGTACCAGTCAGGAGAAGGCAGACGCGCTGCTCGCCCGCATCACGCCCACCGCAGAGGTGGCCGACCTCGCGGGCTGCGACGCGGTCATCGAGGCCGTCTTCGAGGACACGACCCTCAAGCACAAGGTGTTCCAGGAGATCGAGTCGGTCGTCGCCCCGGACGCGCTGCTGTGCTCCAACACCTCCACGCTGCCCATCACCAGGCTCGCCGAGGGCGTGGAGCGCCAGTCCGACTTCATCGGGCTGCACTTCTTCTCGCCCGTCGACAAGATGCCGCTGGTCGAGATCATCAAGGGCGAGCGCACCGGTGACGAGGCCCTCGCCCGGGCCTTCGACCTGGTCCGGCAGATCAACAAGACGCCGATCGTCGTCAACGACTCGCGCGGCTTCTTCACCTCCCGGGTGATCGGCCACTTCATCAACGAGGGTGTCGCCATGGTCGGCGAGGGCGTCGAGCCCGCCTCCGTGGAGCAGGCCGCAGCCCAGGCCGGCTACCCCGCCAAGGTGCTCTCCCTCATGGACGAGCTGACCCTCACGCTCCCGCGCAAGATCCGGAACGAGACCAGGCGGGCCGTGGAGGAGGCGGGCGGCACCTGGACCGCGCACCCGGCGGAGGCGGTCATCGACCGCATGGTCGACGAGTTCGGCCGCACCGGCCGCAGCGGCGGCGCCGGCTTCTACGACTACGCCGAGGACGGTAAGCGCGCGGGGCTCTGGCCGGGACTGCGCGAGCACTTCTCCAAGCCCGGATTCGAGATCCCGTTCCGGGACATGCAGGAGCGCATGCTCTTCGCCGAGGCGCTCGACACCGTACGTCTCCTCGAAGAGGGCGTGCTGACCTCCGTCGCCGACGCCAACATCGGCTCGATCCTCGGCATCGGCTTCCCCGGCTGGACCGGCGGTGTGCTCCAGTACATCAACGGCTACGAAGGCGGCCTGCCCGGTCTCGTGGCACGCGCGCGTGAACTCGCCGAGCGCTACGGGGAGCGCTTCGCCCCGCCCGCGCTGCTCGTGGAGAAGGCGGAGAAGGGGGAGCGGTTCAGCGATTCAGCCCGTTCCTGATCCGCTGAGCCAGTCACTCAGCTCTTCCCGCAGCGATCGCTGGAAGGTGGTCAGCAGCGCCTGCACCACCAAGGGGTGCATATGCGCCGACAGGGACCTCACATCCCGGGCGTCACGCTCCGCCACCTCGCCAAGGAAGAGCCGGGAGAGTTCGTGAGCCGCGGCGCGCGAGTGCTCCACGAGCACCTTGCGCGCCGCGAGGATCGCCTCCTGCGACAGCGGTACGTCGAGGAGCTGGACGCCGAGCCGGAGCAGCCCGGCGTCCACTCGGAACGTGTCGCCGTCACCCGGGACGACGACGTTCATCGCCGCGAGCCGCTCCACGTCCTCCTCGCCCAGCGGTCGTCCCGCCCGCCGCTCCAGTTCCCGGCGCGGCACCGTCTCCACCGCGTCCGGCGCCCAGGACGCGACCACCGCGCGGTGGATGGCCAGATCGTGCGGGGTGAGGTCCGGTGGCAGCTGCCGCAGATACCGCTCGATCGCGGCCAGGGTCATGCCCTGCTGCTGCAACTCCTCGATGAGGGCCAGCCGCGACACATGCCCGGGCCCGTAGTGACCCACCCGGCGCGGACCGATCACCGGCGGAGGCAGCAGCCCCTTGCTGCCGTAGAAGCGGACGGTGCGGACCGTGACGCCCGCCCGGGCGGCCAGCTCGTCGATGGTGAGGGGCGTGTCCTCGGCATCGGTCGTCATGTACAGCAGTATCGCTGTCCCACCATTGGTGTGAAACCCGCGAAGGCCATGTGAGAAGTACCGCTGTGTGACATGCGCCATCGCATACCGGAGGCTCACTCCGGGAAGCTGCTGCCTTGGTCTGTACCGCGACACAAGGGTGGTGCGGGCCAAGACCTGCACGAACCCCGGGCCCATGAGGTCCCGGGCGCACCAGGAAGTGGAACCACCCGTGAGCAAGGAAGCCGTGGAATCGGCACAGGCCACCACCCACCCCCAGGTGGCCCAGACGCCCGCGGACGCGGGCGACGCCGGCTACAGCAAGGACCTCAAGGCCCGTCACGTCAACATGATCGCCATCGGCGGCGCCATCGGCACCGGCCTCTTCCTGGGCGCCGGCGGCCGCCTGCACAACGCGGGCCCGGCGCTCGCCCTGGCCTATCTGGTCTGCGGAGTCTTCGCCTTCTTCGTGGTCCGCGCCCTCGGCGAGCTGGTCCTGTACCGCCCGTCCTCCGGCTCCTTCGTGAGCTACGCGCGCGAGTTCCTCGGCGAGAAGGGCGCCTACCTCGCCGGCTGGATGTACTTCCTGAACTGGTCGACCACCGGCATCGCCGACATCACCGCGATCGCGCTCTACACGCACTACTGGAGCATGTTCACCTCCATCCCCCAGTGGGCGCTGGCGCTGATCGCCCTCGCGGTGGTCCTCGCGCTGAACCTGATCTCGGTGAAGATCTTCGGTGAGATGGAGTTCTGGTTCGCGATCATCAAGGTCGCCACCCTGGTGGGCTTCATGTTCGTCGGCATCTTCCTGCTCGCCACCCAGCACGACGTCGACGGCACCAGGCCGGGCCTGAGCGTCATCAGCGATCACGGTGGCGTCTTCCCGCACGGCATGATGCCGGTCGTCCTGGTCATGCAGGGCGTGATCTTCGCCTACGCCGCCCTGGAACTGGTCGGCGTCGCCGCCGGCGAGACCGCCGAGCCGGAGAAGGTCGTCCCGCGCGCGGTGAACTCGATCATGTGGCGCGTCGGCCTGTTCTACGTCGGCTCCGTCGTGCTGCTCGCCCTGCTGCTGCCGGGCTCGGTGTACTCCGCCGAGCAGAGCCCGTTCGTGACCGTGCTGTCCAAGATCGGTGTCCCGGCGGCCGGCGACGTGATGAACCTGGTGGTGCTGACCGCCGCCATGTCCTCGCTGAACTCGGGCCTGTACTCCACCGGCCGCATCCTGCGCTCGATGGCGATGGCCGGTTCGGCGCCGAAGTTCACCGCCCGCATGAACCGCAGCCAGGTCCCCTACGGCGGCATCCTGCTGACCTGCGCGGTCTGTGTGCTCGGCGTCGGCCTGAACTACCTGATGCCCGGCCAGGCCTTCGAGATCGTGCTGAACGTCGCCTCCCTCGGGATCATCAGCACCTGGGTGATCATCATGCTCTGCCACCTGATCTTCGTCCGCCGCGCCCGCGCGGGCCTGGTGGCCCGGCCGCACTTCCAGCTGAAGTTCAGCCCGGTCACCGAGATCGCGACGATCACCTTCCTGCTGGTCTGCCTCGGCATGATGTGGAACGACCCCGAGGTCGGCCGCAAGACCCTGCTGCTCATCCCGGTCATCGGGGTCATGCTGGTCGCCGGCTGGTTCGGGGTGCGCCGCCGGGTGTCGAAGAACACCGACCGGGAGCTGTCCGAGCTCGCCGAGTAGCCGCGCGGAGACAGCTCAGCGCCACTGTCAGTGGCATCGCCTACGGTGGCGTCATGTCGGAGATCACATATGTCCGGGGTGACGCCACCGTTCCGTCGGTCAAGGGCGTCAAGCTGATCGCCCATGTCTGCAACGACATCGGTGGCTGGGGGAAGGGTTTCGTCCTGGCGCTCTCCCGGCGCTGGCCGGAACCCGAGGCGGCGTACCGCTCCTGGCACCGCGACCGCGCACGCAACGACTTCGGCCTGGGCGCGGTCCAACTGGTCCAGGTGGACCGTCACGTGTGGGTGGCCAACATGATCGGCCAGCGCGGGACCAGGACCGGCAGCAAGGGCGTCCCCGTCCGCTACGAGGCGATCGACACCGCCCTCGGCCGTCTCGCCGGCGAAGCGACCGAACTGGGCGCGTCCGTGCACATGCCCCGCATAGGCTGCGGTCTGGCGGGCGGCAGGTGGTCCCGCATAGAGCCCCTCATCACCGAACGGCTGGTGCGGCGGGGGATCTCGGTGACGGTGTACGACCACGGGGAGGGCGGCGGATGACCGGGCGGACCGATGTCCTGGTACTGGGCGGAGCGGGCGTGGACACGATCATCCAGGTCCCCGAACTGCCCCTGCCGTACGCCGACAGCTACATGATCGACTCCGGGATCCGCGCCCGGGCGGGGCAGACCGGCGACTTCGTCGCCCTGGGCCTGGCCGCGCTCGGCCTGGACACCCACCACCTGGACCTGCTCGGCGACGACCCCGAGGGCGACCTCGTCCGCGCCCTCCACCACGAGCACGGCATCGCCCTCACCGCGCTCCCACAGCCCGCCGGGACCAAGCGCGCGGTCAACCTCGTCGGCCCGGACGGCCGCCGCCTGTCCCTGTACGACACCAGCCGCGCCCGCCCCGGCGACCGCTTCCCCGAGGCCACCCTGCGCCGGCTGGCCGCGGCCAGCCGGCACGTCCACGTGACCATCGCGCAGCCGTGCGCCCACGCCCTGCCGGTCCTGCGCGAGACCGGCGTCCCGCTCTCCACGGACCTGCACGACTGGGACGGCGAGAACCCGTACCACGAGCCGTTCGCGCACACGGCCGACGTCGTCTTCCTGTCCGCCACCGCCCTGGCCGACCCCGAGCGGACCATGCGGGACATCGCCGAACGCGGCCGGGCCGAGACCGTCGTCGCCACTGCCGGAGCGGAGGGCGCGTATCTGCTGGCCGACGGCGAGCTGACCCGGATACCGGCGGTCGCCCCGCCCGCGCCGGTGGTCGACTCCAACGGCGCGGGCGACGCCTTCGCCGCCGCGTTCCTCTACGGCCGGCTCAGGGGCGAGCCACCCGAGCGATGCGCCCGGTACGGGGCGATCGCGGGGGCTCACGCGTGCACCGTCCCGGCCGCCCGCGCTGACGCGATAGGCCGGGACGATCTCCTCGAGCGGGCGGCCGAGGCAAGCCGGTAGGGCGCCCCGGGTCAGTGCCCGTGAACGTCGTTCGTGGCCTCGATCTTCTTCCACGACTTCGGCTGCGCGGCAGCCGTACCCGTCTTCACCAGGGACCGTGCCGCGGGTGCGGCCGGCTTCGACGGCTGGAACAGCCAGGTGTCGAACAGCGCGGAGAGGGGCTTGCCGGACACCTGTTCGGCGTACTTCTGGAAGTCGGCCACCGAGGCGTTGCCGTACGCGTGCTCCTTCGGCCAGCCCTTCAGGATCGCGAAGAAGGCGTCCTCACCGATCTCGTTGCGCAGCGCCTGGATGGCGGCCGCGCCCCGGTCGTAGACGGCGGCGTCGAACTGCCCGTCCGGGCCCGGGTCGCCGGGCTTGACCGTCCAGAACGCGTCGTCGGCCGGGTGCGAGGCGTATACGTGGTCGGCGAGTTCCTGCGTGGTGCCCTCGCCCTCGTGCTCGGACCACAGCCACTGCGCGTACCGTGCGAAGCCCTCGTTGACCCAGATGTCCTTCCAGCCCTTCAGCGACACGTCGTCGCCGTACCACTGGTGGGCCAGCTCGTGCACGACCACCGAGGTGTTGGAGCCGTTCGCGAACTGCTTCGGGCTGTAGTACACGCGGGTCTGGGTCTCCAGCGCGTACCCGGTGGTGGTGTTCGGCACGTACCCGCCGGCCGAACCGAACGGATACGGCCCGAAGTAGCCGCTCAGCCAGTCGACGATCTCCCCGGTGCGTTCCACGCTCGCCCGCGCGGCCCCGTCGTTGGCGCCGAGGTCCTTGCTGTAGGCGTTGACGACGGGCACTCCGCCGTCGGAGGTGCTGGTGGTGATGTCGAACTTCCCGAGGGCGAGCGTGGCCAGATACGTCGCCTGCGGCTTGTCCTGCCGCCAGTTGTAGCGGGTCCAGCCCAGCTTGGAACCGGTCGACTGCAGCGACCCGTTGGAGATGGCCTGGGTGCCGTCCGGGACGGCCACCGACACGTCGTAGGTCGCCTTGTCGCTCGGGTGGTCGTTGCTCGGGAACCACCACCACGCGGCCTCGGGCTGGTCGGCCGCGACCGCGCCGTCGGGCGTGCGGTGCCAGGTGGTGAAGCCGTACGCGCTCTTCGTCGAGGGCACCCCGCTGTAGCGGACGACCACCGTGATCGGCGTGCCCTTCGCAAGCGGTGTCTTCGGGGTGACCACCAGTTCGTGCTGGCCGGAGGAGGCGAAGGCCGCCTTGGCGCCGTTGACCCGGACCTCACTGACGTCCAGCAGGAAGTCCAGGTCGAAGCGGGACAGATCCTGCGTCGTCTTCGCCAGGATCGTGGCCGTGCCCTGCAACTCGTCCGTCTTCGGCTGGTACCGCAGCCTCAGGTCGTAGTGCGAGACGTCATAGCCGCCGTTGCCGTAGTACGGGTAGTAGGGGTCGCCGATCCCCGGCGCGCCGGGGGAGTGGCTCGCGGCCGATGCCGGGATCGCCAGCAGGAGGGAGGCCGCCGCGAGTGCGCCCGGCGCGATGATTCTGCGGTGCACGTCAGCTCCAAGTCGTCAGGACCGTCAGTCCGTTCGGAGAAGTCTGTTCGGAGCCTATTCAGTCCCCGTGGCCCCTGACCTGTCCATGGCCCCTCCTGTCACACGATCGCCATTCAGCCGTCATGAGAGCCGCGTGTCCCTCAGCTGACCCCTTTTGTGCGGGAGTTGACCGGAGTACCGTCCGCGCATGCCGACACGCACGCGCTTCACGATCTGGAGAACGCTCGCGACAGCGACCGTCGCCATCCTGACGGCGCTCTTCCTCACCCCGGCCGCCGCACACGCCGCGCCCCCGCGCGAGAGCCGGCCCGTCTACTCCTACGCCGACGCCATCCGTGAGTCCGTGTGGGTGGACACGGGCCTCGACGGGGACGGCGACGGGAAGACCGACCGCGTCGCCGCCGACATCGTCCGGCCCGCCGAACCGGCCCGGCAGGGCCGCAAGGTGCCGGTCATCATGGACGCCAGCCCGTACTACTCCTGCTGCGGGCGCGGCAACGAGAGCCAGCTGAAGACGTACGACGCGAGCGGCCACGTGGTCCAGATGCCGCTGTTCTACGACAACTACTTCGTGCCCCGCGGCTACGCCTTCGTCGGCGTCGACCTCACGGGCACCAACCGCTCCGACGGCTGCGTCGACGTCGGCGGCCGCTCCGACATCCAGTCAGCGAAGGCCGTCGTCGACTGGCTGAACGGCCGTGCCCGGGCGTACACCAGCCGCACCGGCGGCACACCGGTCAGGGCCGGCTGGACCAACGGCCGCACCGGGATGATCGGCAAGAGCTGGGACGGCACGATCGCCAACGGCGTCGCCGCCACGGGCGTCAAGGGTTTGAAGACCATCGTCCCGATCGCCGCCATCTCCTCCTGGTACGACTACTACTTCGCGCAGGGTGCCCCGCTCTACGACGGCGGCCCCGACGAACTGGCCGGCTATGTCGAGAGCGACGACGCACAGGCCCACTGCGCGGCCGTACGGAAGAAGCTCGCCGACGGCAGCCCGCGCAGCGGCGACTGGACCCCGCTGTGGACCGAGCGGGACTACGTCAAGGACGCGGCCAAGGTGCGCGCCAGCGTGTTCGTCGTCCACGGCATGCAGGACCTCAACGTCCGCACCAAGCACTTCGGCCAGTGGTGGGACGCCCTCGCCCGGCACGGCGTCGAGCGGAAGATCTGGCTGTCCCAGACCGGGCACGTCGACCCCTTCGACTATCGGCGCGGCGCCTGGGTCGACACCCTGCACCGCTGGTTCGACCATGAACTCCTCGGCTACGACAACGGCATCGACCGCGCGCCGATGGCCGACATCGAACGCCACCCCGACCAGTGGGCCACATCCAGGGCATGGCCGCCGCTCGGCACCCGCGCCACCACTCTGCACCCCGTCTCCGGCACCCGGGCCGGAGTCGGCACGCTCGGCCTGCGCCCGGCCGCCGGCACCGAGACCTTCACCGACGACCCGAAGCTGAGCGAGAGCGACTGGGCCGCCCATCTCACCACGTCCACGCCCGAGAAGGCCGGCTTCCTCACGGCACCGCTCACCCGCGACCTGCGCCTGTCCGGCTCCTCCACGGTGACGGTCACCGCCACCCCGAGCACGACCTCGGCCCACCTGACCGCCGTCCTGGTGGACCTCGGCCCCGACACCATCCGCGACTACGCCGACCACGCCGAGGGCATCACCACGCTCACCGACCGCACCTGCTGGGGGAAGAGCACGGCCGGGGACAGCGCCTGCTTCAAGGAGACCAAGGCGAAGACGGCCACCGTCGACTACACGGTGTTCAGCCGCGGCTGGGCCGATCTCGGCCACCACGCCTCCCTCGGCAAGGGCGTCCCGCTCACCCCGGGCAAGAAGTACACGGTCACCCTCGACCTCGCGGCCACCGACCACGTCGTCCCCAAGGGACACCGCCTGGCCCTGGTCGTCGCCGGTACGGACAAGGACCTCATCGACCCACCGTCCACCAAGCCGACGCTCACCGTGGCCCTGTCCGGTACCCACGCGAAGCTGCCCCTGGTCGGCGGCGCGGCGGCCTTCGCCCGCGCCACCGCCGGCAGCGCCGCCACGGCACCCGCGCCAGGCAGCCTGAACGGCGTCCGCACCCCCCACACCGCCCAGCACATCCCGGCGCCCTGACAGCGGAGGCGCCCAGGAGCGCAGGCGTTCGAGGGCCCGGGGTGGCCGGAGTGCCACCCCGGGCCCTGCCGGTGAGGAGCTCGGGTGGCCCGGTACCCGCCCAGGCCTTCACCCGCTCACGGCTCGAGCGGCCGGGACACCACCCGGATCCCTCGCCGGTCGCGGTGTTCAGGCGGTCGGGGACGCCAGCCCGGCCGCATCCCGGGCGCAGCCCCAGGCCACGGTGATCCCTGCTCCGCCGTGGCCGTAGTTGTGCACGAGCACACGGCCGTCCGGCAGGGACTGTCGTTCCAGTCGTACCGCGTCGCGGACCGGCCGCAGTCCCACCCGGTGGGCGAGCACCCGCGCGCCGGCGATCTCCGGCCGGACCACCGCGCAGCGGGCGACGATCGCCGCGGCGGTGTCCGGGTCAGGTTCCAGGGACCAGTCGTCCTCCTCGGCCGTACCGCCGAGGAGAAGACCGCCGGGCTGCGGGATGAAGTACGTGGAAGCCGCGGACGCGTGGTCGACCGAGGTGAACCAGGTGGTGACGCCCGGGTTCGCCACGACGACCAGTTGCCCGCGCACCGGACGCACACCGAGGTCCGGCGCCAGCGAACGGGCCCCGAGCCCGGTGCAGTTGACCACCACCGCGGCGGGCACCGCGGTCAGGTCGGTCACCTCCCGCTCCTCCACCCTCCCTCCCCCGGAATCCGTCCAGGAGGACCCCCATCTCGCTTCGCTCGCCTGTACGAGCCGCTCCCGCAGCCACGCCAGATGCACCGGCATGTCGATCACGGGCAGCCGGGCCGCCAGCCCGCCGGCCACCGCCCGCAGCCCCGGCACCCGGCCCGCCCACTCGCCCAGTTCGTCCAGTCGGGTCCCCTGATGTACGCCGTCGACCAGGCGTACGCCCGTCTCCTCAGGGCGCGCCGCCAACTCCTGGTACACCGCGAGGGATTCCAGCGCCCAGGCACCGACCAGCGGCTCCGGTTCGATGCGGTACGGCCACCACAGTCCGCCGGCTACCGCCGAGGTCGTACGCCCGGCGGGCTCCCGCGCCCACACCCGGACCCGCCGCCCGCCCTCGGCCAGCACCACGGCTGTGGTCAGCCCGGTGACCCCGCCACCGACCACGATCACTTCGTCATTCGGCTCGCTGTCCACGCGAGGACGATAGGTCCTGCCCAGCTGAATATGTCATGCCGCGCTCACTCCGTCCCGGTGTGGGGATACTCACAGCATGTCTGCCGCATACGCGACCTTTGGCCTGGCATCGGCGATGCGCGCCGGCGGTGTCCTGGCCGACGGCGGCTACCGGATCCACCGCGACTTCGTGGACTTCGTCGTGGACGGCCGTCCGCTGTTGTTCCGGCTGTCCGACCTGGACGCCGTCTCGCCGCTCGCCTCGGACGTCCCGCCGGCCATCTTCACCGCGCACGTCCGCGCCCTGCTGCTGGAGACCGAACCGCCGCTCCCCGACGGCCGGTTCGTCATCTACGGCTGCCCCGAGTGCGAGGACCTGGCCTGCGGGGCGGTCACCGCGGTCATCGAACGCGACGGCGAGGACTACATCTGGCGGGACTTCGCCTGGCAGACGGACCGTACCGCCGATCTGGAACTCAACGGCTACCACGGCATAGGGCCGTTCCGTTTCCACGGCCCCGAGTACCGCGCGGCCCTGGCCGCGCTGATCGACGGCGCCAACGGCCCGCCCGCGCCCCGCCGCCGGGTCCTGCTGATCGGCACCCGCGTCGCCGTCCTCGCCCGGCTGGCCGCGGCACTGCGCACCATCGGGATCGGCGCCGACATCACCCAGGATGCCCGGGAGGTCGCCGCCGAGGAACTGCGCGGCTACGCCGCCGTCGCTTTCGGCCGCGCGGTCGGCGAGGCGGAACGGGCGGCCGTGCTGCGGGCGTTCGACCGTGCCGGGGTCGAGGTGGCCCACGTCGTCGGTCTGGCCCCGATCGTGCCGCTGCTCGTCGCACAGATCGAGCACGCCCTGGACCGCAGCCCGCTGTCGCAGCGCCGGCTGACCGGCCTGGCCGCCGGGGACGGCGCTGCGGAGATCGAGGTGACCTCCGCGTGCCGGGTGCGCGTCACCGCGTACCGCCTCGACCGGTTCCACCGCACCCACGAACAGGACGTGTTCGACGGCACCCTGGAGCCCGGCCGGCACCGCCTCGCCCTGGACCCCACGGCGGTCAAGGGCGAGGCGTACCTCGTCGCCCGGACCGCTCAGGGCGTGCTCGCGGCGCCGGTGACCCGGGGTGGTTCCGGCTGAGAGGCGGACGACCGGCCCAAGGGTGCTCCCGCTGATGTACGGGCGGTCTCCCGACCAGGGGAGCCCGGCCGGGTTGCGGATTCTCGATCCGGCGGAGAAGGCCGGCTGGATCGCGGGTTGCGGACCGGGGGTCCGTGGGTGGTGTGCTCTCGGTCCGGGAGAGTCCGGTGAGTCGCGTGCTCCCGATGGGGGAAAGCCCGGCTGGGCCGCGGGCCCCCACCTGGGGAAGCCCGGCGGGTCGCGTGCTCTCGACCCGGGGGGCTCGGCTGGGTCGCGCGTTCCGGGACCGGGGGGCCGGCTGGGGCACGGGCTCCCGGTCCCGATCCGGGGAAGCCCCGGCGAGTGGCGGGCTCCCAACCCAAGCCCTGCTGGGTCAGGGCTCCCGACCCGGGGAAGCCGGGCCGAGTCGCTGGCCCCGCCCAGGGAATCCGAGCTGAGTCGCGGGGCCCGGCCCGAGGAGACCCGGCTGGGTCGCGGGCTCTCAACCCAAGCGCGGCTGGGTCAGGGCTCCCGACCCGGGGGAGCCGGGCCGAGTCACTGGCCCCGCCCAGGGAATCCGAGCTGAGTCGCGGGGCCCGGCCCGAGGAGACCCGGCTGGGTCGCGGGCCCCCGACCCGGGAAACCCGGCTGAGACCCGGGCGTACGGCCCATTAGGATCGGCGTCCTGATGACTGCCACCCTCGTCGCCAAGAACCTCGCCGCCGGGCACGGCGACCACTCCCTCTTCTCCGGTCTCGACCTGGTCGTCGCGCCCGGTGACGTGATCGGGCTGGTCGGCGCCAACGGCGCGGGCAAGTCCACCCTGCTGCGACTGCTCGCCGGTCTGACCGCACCCGAGCAGGGCGAGCTGCGGCTGTCCCCGCCGACCGCGGCCGTCGGCCACCTGCCGCAGGAGCCCGAGCGCAGGCCGGGGGAGACGGTCCGGGCGTTCCTGGCCCGCCGCACCGGCGTCACCGAGGCGCAGCGCGTGATGGACGAGGCCACCCAGGCGCTGGTCGACGGCGCGCCCGGCGCCGACGACGCCTACGCGACCGCGCTGGAACGCTGGCTCGGTCTCGGCGGCGCCGACCTGGAGGAGCGCGCGGAGGAGGTCGCCGACTCCCTCGGTCTCGCCGTGGACCTGGACCAGCCGATGACCTCCCTGTCCGGCGGCCAGGCGGCCCGCGCCGGCCTCGCCTCCCTCCTGCTGTCCCGCTACGACGTCTTCCTGCTCGACGAGCCCACCAACGACCTCGACCTCGATGGCCTGGAGCGCCTGGAACGCTTCGTCACCAGCCTGCGCGCGGGCACGGTCGTCGTCAGCCACGACCGCGAGTTCCTCACCCGCACCGTCACCAAGGTCCTCGAACTCGACCTCGCCCAGCGGCAGATCAACCTCTACGGCGGCGGCTACGAGGCGTACCTGGAGGAACGCGAGGTGGGCCGCCGGCACGCCCGCGAGGACTACGAGGAGTACGCCGACAAGAAGTCCGCCCTCCAGAACCGGGCCCAGATGCAGCGGTCCTGGATGGACAAGGGCGTGAAGAACGCCCGGCGCAAGGCCGGCAGCGACAACGACAAGATCGGCCGCAAGTTCCGCAGCGAGGCGAGCGAGAAGCAGGCCGCCAAGGCTCGCCAGACCCAGCGCATGATCGAGCGCCTGGAGGTGATCGAGGAGCCGCGCAAGGAGTGGGAGCTGCACATGGAGATCGCCTCCGCCCCGCGCTCCGGTGCCGTGGTCGCGACCCTCCGGGACGCCGAGATCCGGCGCGGCGAGTTCACCTTCGGCCCGGTGTCCCTGCAGATCGACTGGGCGGACCGGGTCGCGGTCACCGGAGCCAACGGCGCCGGCAAGTCCACCCTGCTCGGCGCGCTGCTGGGCCGTATCCCGCTCGACTCCGGGCATGCCGCCCTCGGCTCGGGCGTCCTGGTCGGAGAGGTCGACCAGGCCCGGGGACTCTTCCACGGCCCGGAGACGCTGCTCGACGCCTTCCGCGCGGCCGTCCCCGACACTGAACCCGGCGAGGTCCGCACCCTGCTCGCCAAGTTCGGCCTGAAGTCCGACCACGTGCTGCGCCCGGCCGCGACCCTCTCACCGGGTGAGCGCACCCGCGCCGCCCTCGCGCTGCTGCAGGGCCGGGGCGTCAACCTCCTCGTCCTGGACGAGCCCACGAACCACCTCGACCTGCCCGCCATCGAGCAGCTGGAGTCGGCCCTCGACGCCTACGAGGGCACGCTGCTCCTGGTCACCCACGACCGGCGCATGCTGGACGCGGTGCACGTCACCCGGCGCCTGGACGTGGCCGACGGCAAGGTGACCGAGCGCTAGAGCTGCTCCCGGCCCGGGCGCTGGTCCCAGCGGGCGGCGGCTTCCGTCGCGGCCCGCTCGACCCGCTCGACGTGTCCGGGATCACGGGGCGCCACGTTCAGCCCGCCCGGCCGCTGCCCGACCGCCCCGTCGGCCAGCTCCCGCACGATGTCGGCCTGTCCGGCGTGCCGCTGGGTCTCGGAGATCATGTGCGTGAGGACCCGGTGCAGGGTCACCGAGTCCTCCGCGCCGCCCGGGATCCGGCCCACCGCGTCCAGTGGCAGCACGGCGATGGTCTCGTCGGCGTGCGCCCACGCCGTCCGGTACCGGCCGACGATCTCCTGCCGGGACTCGTCGGTGCGCGCCCACAGGTCCGCGTCCGGCTCCGCGTGCCCGGTGATCCACAGCGGCGTGCCGTCGAAGGGCCGCCCGAAAGTCACCCCGAAGTACAGCGCCTCGGCGCCGGTCAGATGCTTGACGAGGCCCAGCAGATTGGTCCCCGTCGGGGTCATGGGGCGGCGCACGTCGTACTCCGACAGTCCCTCCAGCTTCCACAGCAGGACGTCACGCGCGTCCTGGAGGTACACCCGCAGGTCTTCCTTCGGATCGGTCATGGGGCAAGTGTGCCGGTCGGATGATCTCGGTCTTGGGGTTTTCGGGAGCGGGAGGAGTACCGGCACGGGCGGCCGGAGCCGCAGGGCTCCGGCCGCCCGTCCGGTCAGCGCTTCTTCGGGTCCAGCAGGCCCGCCCGGCGCAACGCGTCGGCCATCGCGCTGTTGGCCGGGGCCGGCGCCTGCCGTCCGCCCCGGTCGCCGCCACCACCGCCACCACGGCCCTGCCGCTGTCCCTGACCGCCCTGCCGCTGCTGCGGGGGCCGGGCACCACCGCCGCGCTGCTGCCGGCCGCCGCCCTGCCCCTGCGGGGCGGCCTCGTCGTCCAGGCGGAGGGTCAGCGCGATCCGCTTGCGCGGGATGTCCACGTCGAGGACCTTCACCTTGACGATGTCACCCGGTTTGACGACATCCCGCGGGTCCTTGACGAACGTCTTCGACATCGCCGAGACGTGCACCAGGCCGTCCTGGTGGACGCCGACGTCCACGAACGCGCCGAAAGCCGCCACGTTCGTGACCACGCCCTCCAGGATCATCCCGTCGGACAGGTCGGAGATCTTCTCCACGCCCTCCTTGAACGTGGCCGTCTTGAAGGCGGGGCGCGGGTCGCGGCCCGGCTTCTCCAGTTCCCTGAGGATGTCGGTGACGGTCG
Source organism: Streptomyces sp. NPDC006314 (assembly GCF_040613075.1). Taxonomy (NCBI): domain Bacteria; kingdom Bacillati; phylum Actinomycetota; class Actinomycetes; order Kitasatosporales; family Streptomycetaceae; genus Streptomyces; species Streptomyces sp. NPDC006314. The sequence goes on from NZ_JBEXRL010000011.1 coordinate 250,977, forward strand.
GCAGACCGAAGGTGTCGTCCACGAAGTCGGCGGGCCGCAGCGAGCGCAGCACGCCGGTGTTGCCGACGAGGGAGGCCACCTCCTGGCCCGTGGTCTTCACCATCCGGCGCACCACCGGGTAGGCCTCCGGGTGCACGCTGGAGGCGTCCAGCGGGTCCTCACCGCCGCGGATGCGCAGGAAGCCCGCGCACTGCTCGTACGCCTTCGGACCGAGCCGCGCCACCTTCTTCAGCTCGGAGCGGGACGTGAACGGCCCGTTCTGGTCCCGGTGCGCGACGATGTTCTCGGCGAGCCCGGCGGAGATGCCCGACACCCGCGAGAGCAGCGGCACGGACGCGGTGTTGACGTCCACGCCGACGCCGTTCACACAGTCCTCGACGACCGCGTCCAGTGACCGGGACAGCTTCACCTCGGACAGGTCGTGCTGGTACTGGCCGACACCGATCGACTTAGGGTCGATCTTCACCAGCTCCGCCAGGGGATCCTGCAGACGCCGCGCGATGGAGACCGCGCCGCGCAGCGAGACGTCCATGCCGGGCAGTTCCTGCGAGGCGTACCGCGACGCCGAGTACACGGACGCGCCCGCTTCGGACACCATCACCTTGGTGAGCTTCAACTCCGGGTGCCTGGAGATGAGTTCACCGGCGAGCTTGTCGGTCTCGCGGGACGCCGTGCCGTTGCCGATGGCGACCAGTTCGACGGCGTGCTCCTTGGCGATCCGCGCCAGCCTGGCGATCGCCTCGTCCCACTTGTTGGCCGGGACGTGCGGATAGATCACGTCGGTGGCGACGACCTTGCCGGTCGCGTCGACCACGGCGACCTTCACGCCCGTACGGAAGCCGGGGTCCAGGCCCAGCGTCGCGCGCGTGCCGGCCGGCGCGGCGAGCAGCAGGTCGCGCAGGTTCGCGGCGAAGACGTTCACCGCCTCGTCCTCCGCGGCCGTCCGCAGCCGCAGTCGCAGGTCGAGGCCCAGGTGGACGAGGATGCGGGTGCGCCAGGCCCAGCGGACGGTGTCCGTCAGCCACTTGTCGGCGGGACGGCCCCGGTCGGCGATCCCGAACTTCGAAGCGACGATCCCCTCGTAGGAGGAAGGCCCCTCCGCGGGCTCCTCCGGCTCCAGGACGAGGTCCAGCACCTCCTCCTTCTCGCCGCGCAGCATCGCCAGGATCCGGTGCGAGGGCAGCTCGGTGAACGGCTCGGTGAAGTCGAAGTAGTCGGCGAACTTGGCGCCCGCCTCCTCCTTGCCCTCACGTACCTTCGCGGTCAGCCTGCCGCGCACCCACATGCGCTCGCGCAGCTCGCCGATCAGGTCGGCGTCCTCCGAGAACCGCTCGGTCAGGATCGCCCGTGCGCCCTCCAGCGCGGCCTGCGGATCGGCAACGCCCTTGTCGGCGTCCACGAAAGCGGACGCGGCCGCCAGCGGCTCGACCGTCGGATCGCCCAGCAGGCCCTCCGCGAGCGGCTCCAGGCCCGCCTCGCGTGCGATCTGCGCCTTGGTGCGCCGCTTGGGCTTGTAGGGCAGGTAGATGTCCTCCAGGCGCGCCTTGGTCTCGGCGCTCCGGATCCGCGCCTCGAGCTCCTCGGTGAGCTTGCCCTGCTCGCGCACCGACTCCAGGATCGCGGTCCGCCGCTCCTCCAGCTCCCGCAGATAGCGCAGCCGCTCCTCGAGCGTGCGCAGCTGCGCGTCGTCGAGCATCTCGGTCGCTTCCTTGCGGTAGCGGGCGATGAAGGGCACCGTCGAACCGCCGTCGAGCAGCTCCACCGCGGCCTTCACCTGCCGCTCCCGTACGCCGAGTTCCTCGGCGATCCTGCCTTCGATGGACCCTACGAGGGGTGTCGTCACGATCCCGTACCGCCTTCTCCACTGAGGTTGCGCGGCAATTGTGGCAGGTGACACCGGCAACCGGGGATCAGGGCGGTCCAGCGGCGGGGCGCCGGTGTGACGCGGCGAGACAGTTGTCACCTGAGCGTGGCATCTGTCACTGAGCCAGGAGTCTGAGTAGCAACACATGAGGGGGAACCAGGCGCAGTCGGCGCCGACTAGGCTCACCTCTCATGCCCGAGCCAGCACCTGATCCTCGCCTGCAATCCTTGATCAACCAGATCCGGCCGGGCCCCGTGAGAACGGTGGAGGTCATCGGGTTCGACGGAGCGGATGTCCTTGTGAAGCCTGTGGATGCCGAAGGAGAGAGTGCCGAGATCGGCCGCATCCCTCGGCATGAGGCGTCGATGCGTCGGGTGGAGCACCCGTCCGAGCTCTTCGAGATCGGCCAGGAGATCAACGCCGAGGAGATCGGACGATGGGGTGAAGGTCAGCTTCGCCTCTCTGCCAGGGCGTGCGAGATCCCGGCCTTGCGGTCCTTTCTCCTTGCGATGGAACGCGGACAGGTTGTGACGGGGATCGTCGCGGCGGTGCACGACTTCGGGGTCTTCGTCCACCTCGATGGCGAGCCTGATGGCTTGTGCACCGGCTTCATCCGAGTGCCGGACCTGACATGGTCGCGGATCGATCACCCCTCCGAAGCCGTCGAAGCCGGCCAGCGGATCATGGCTGAGGTCATCGTGGCCGAGACGCGATCCGGACAGGTCGCACTCTCGCTGAAGGCTCTGCAGGAGGATCCACTCATGCGATTCGAGGGCCAGGTCGGCCACGTCGTCACAGGGCCGATCACCAAGATCATTCACTTTGGTGTGTTCGTGCAGCTTGCTCCGGACGTCGAGGGGTTCCTTCACCTCTCAGAGCTGACCGATGAGCCGGTTGAGACCCCTGACCAACTCGTCGGCGAAGGCGAGCCGATCACAGTGAGGGTCGCCGAGGTCGACCTTCAGCGTCACCGAGTGCGGCTCACCGTCGCCAACAAGGATGTCGACTGATCGACCGGTGCCAGTTCCGACTGACGTGTCACGTCACGGAGCCGGTGGTCGATCTGGTGCGCGAGGTCTCTGAGTCCGCTTGTGGAAGACCGAGGAGCTGTTGGCCTGCGTGGTGGCCGCGTCCGTCGCGGATGAAGGCGGCAGGCCCGTGTAGGTGGGCAGGCCAAGAAGTAGGCGGCATCGCTGGGCGTCAAGGGTCACGGCCAGTTCCTCGGACGGAGCGAGTGCTCGCGCCTGGGGCCACGTGATGGCGGCCAGATGTGCGAGAAGCCGGAGGTCATTGAAGTACTGCAGGGTGTTGCAATGGCCAGCGTGACAGGTACGGCGCTCAAGTCCGCGCTCAGCGCCAGCTCACCGACCCGCCTTGGTGTCACCTGGCTCGCCCGGTCGCAGGCGCCGGGCCCTCGGGTCAGGCCCGGCTCCCGCGCGCGGAGGACGACGCTCCGCCGAACAGCCGGGCGAGCGCCCGAAACGGCAGCGTGACCACCGTGGCGATGGCCCCGCCGATCTGCCGCAACACGTCTGCGATGGCACGGAACACGAAACCGTCTCCTTTCCGCCCGGTCCCGGTGACCGGCGCGGGGGCCCGGGTACCTCGGTGGAGCAATCCGGAACCCCCTTCGTGGCAGAAAAGGTGGGAAACGCGTCGTTGCGGTCATGCCCGGACCCGCCAAGAATCGAGTCATGGCGCAGCGAACCCTCCTGATCGTCGTCTTCGACGGCGTCCAGAGCCTCGACGTCACCGGTCCCCTGGAAGTGTTCACCGGTGCCGAGAAGCGCACCCCCGGTTCCTACCGCATCCGTACGGCGTCCCTGGACGGCGGCCCGGTGCTCACCTCCAGCGGGCTGACCCTAGTGCCGGACGGCTCCCTGACGGACGCGGCCGGTCCGCACACCCTGGTGGTTCCCGGCGGAGAGGGCACCCGCAGCCCCGCCCCGCGGCTGGTGGAGTGGCTGCGGGTCCACGGCCCCGGCGCCCGGCGCCTGGTCTCCGTCTGCACCGGCGCGATCCTGCTCGCCCGTGCCGGGCTCCTGGACGGCCGCCGGGCCACGACGCACTGGGCGTACTGCGAGAAGCTCGCCCGGGATCACCCCGCCGTTCAGGTCGAGCCCCAGCCGATCTTCGTACGGGACGGGAACGTCGCCACCTCGGCCGGGGTCACCGCGGGCATCGACCTCGCCCTCGCGCTGGTCGAGGAGGACCTCGGGCGGGACGCCGCACTGACCGTCGCCCGCCACCTGGTGGTCTTCCTGCGCAGGCCGGGCAACCAGGCCCAGTTCAGCGCCCAGCTCGCCGCCCAGACGGCCCGGCGCGAACCCCTCCGGGACGTCCAGCAGTGGATCACCGAGCACCCGGACGGCGACCTCGGTGTCGAGGTGCTGGCCGCCCGCGCCGCCCTGTCGCCGCGTCACTTCTCCCGCGCCTTCCAGGCCGAGACCGGGACGACACCGGGCCGCTACGTAGACCGGGTCCGTCTCGAACACGCCCGCCGCCTGCTGGAGGACACCACCGACGGCATCGAGGAGATCTCCCGCGCCAGTGGCTACGGCACCCCCGAGGCCATGCGCCGCGCCTTCGTCAAGTCGCTCGGCACCTCGCCCGCGGAATATCGCAGGCGCTTCCACCCGGCATCCGCCCACTGAACACATCCGCCCACTGAACACATCCCCCCTCTGAACACATCCGCCCAGGAACGCATCCGCCCCCTGAAAGGGAGACCCCCGTGCACATCGCGATGGTCGTCTACGACCGCTTCACCGCTCTGGACGTCGTGGGACCCTACGAGGTCCTCAGCCGGCTGCCCGACGTGCGGGTCGACTTCGTCGCCGAGCGGCCCGGCCCCGTGCGCACCGACACGGGCTTTCTCGCCGTCACCGCGGACAAGGCGCTGGACGAGGTGACGCGCCCGGACATCGTCGTCGTCGCCGGAGGCCCCGGCACCCTCACCCAGATGGAGAACCCGGCCCTGCTGGAGTGGCTGCGCGCCGCCGACGCGACGAGCACCTGGACCACCTCGGTCTGCTCGGGCTCGCTGCTGCTCGCCGCCGCGGGACTGCTGAAGGGCCGGCGCGCCACCAGCCACTGGGGCGCCCTGGACGTGCTGGAGAAGTTCGGTGCCGAACCGACGGGCGAGCGGGTCGTCACCGACGGCAAATACGTCACCGCGGCCGGCGTCTCCGCCGGCATCGACATGGCCCTCGCGCTGGTCGGCACCCTCGCGGGTGACGAACACGCCCAAGCCGTCCAGCTGTTGATCGAGTACGACCCGCAACCGCCCTACGATGCCGGCTCCCCGCAGAAGGCGCCCGCGCACCTCGTGGAGGAGTTCCACACCAGGTTCAGCCTGACGTAGACACGCTCCAGGTGAAGCGCGGCTGCCGGCGCTCCAGGAACGCGGCGACCCCCTCCGCGGTGTCGCCGCCGTCACGTGCCCGCTCCGTCCAGTGGGCGTCCCGGTCGGTCCGGCCGTTCGCGAACTCCTTCGCGGCCGCCTGGGTGAGCTGCGAGCGGGACGCCAGGGTCCGGGTCAATGCGGCGATCCGCTTGTCCAGTCCGCCCTCCGGCAGCACCTCGTCCACGAGCCCGGTCCGCAGTGCGCGCTGAGTGTCGATCAACTCGGCCGTGAACAGCAGGTACTTGGCGGTGGCCGGTCCCACCAGCGACACCAGCCGCCGGGTCGAGGACGCGGGGTAGACGATGCCCAGCCGCGCCGGTGTCACCCCGAACAGCGCCCCCTCTTCCGCCAGCCGCAGATCGCAGGCCGCCGCGAGCTGCGCGCCACCGCCCACACAGTGTCCGCGCACCGCGGCGAGGGTCGGCTTCGGAAAGGCGGCCAGGGCCTCCTCGGCCGCCACCGCGAGCCCCTGCGCCTCCTGGGGCGACCCCCGGAGCGTCGAGATGTCCGCGCCCGCACAGAAGGTCCCGCCCTCCCCGGTCAGTACCAGCACCCGGACGCCCGGGTCCCGCGCGAACCGGTCCAGCAGTGGCGGCAGCGCCCGCCACATCGCGGCCGTCATGGCGTTGCGCTTGGCCGGATGGCGGATGACCACGGTGGCGACACAGTCGGCGACCTGGTGCGACAGCTGAGGCTCCATGGGCCGGATCGTAGCGGCCGCCCCGCCGGCCGCCCCGGTCCGCCCGGGTGATCACGGCCCCCCTCCGTGCGTTACGACGTCCCACCCGGAGGGGACACAAGGGAGAAGTGGTGACGAAGCGGGGACATCGAGGAGGTGGCGATGACCAGGTCCGGCAAGCCCAGGGACGAGGCGGCGCATCTGCGCCGCGATTTCGGTTGGCTCGCGGTGCTCGGCGTGATCCTCGTACTCGCCGGACTCGTCGGCCTCGTCTACACCGGCGTCGCCACGCTCACCTCGATGCTGCTGTTCGGCTGGCTGCTGCTGATCGGCGGGATCGTCGGTCTGCTGCACGCGATCCAGGCCCGCGGCACCCCCTACTTCTGGCTCGGCGTCATCGTCGCCGCCCTGAACATCGCGGCCGGGATCGTCGTCGTCCGCCTGCCCCACGCGGCGGCTGCCGCGCTCACCATGTTCGCCGCCCTGCTCTTCCTCACCGCCGGTTTCTTCCGGCTGGTCGGCAGCCTGGTCGTGCGCGGCCCGCAGTTCGGCTGGACCCTGCTGCTCGGCGCCTTCGACCTGCTGCTCGGGATCCTGGTGCTCGGCTCCTGGCCGAGCAGCAGCCAGTACGTCATCGGCTGCTTCCTCTCGCTCGCCCTGCTCTTCGACGGCCTCGGCCTGCTGGCCACCGGCTACGGCGGGCGCCGTGTCGTCGGGCTCGTCTCCGAGCAGCGGCAGGCCTAACCCGTACAACCCGAAGAGTTCGCGAACCAGGTGTCCGGGGGATCAGGAACGGTCCCACACGTGACCATGTCATACCCAGGCGGTCAGAAACCGTTCGATACCAGCTGACTTGTGTTCAGTTCGGCGGGCCGGAGCGAATCGTTACCAACACTCGACGCGTGGTGACAATCGAGCGTGAGGGTGGCGACCGGACGATGGACGACCACGGGCGCGGGGACGGCCCGCGCCCAGCGGGGGGCGCCGAGCGGGCGCCCGATCCACTGCCGTACGAAGGGGTCTGGCGGTTCACCGCGCCCGCCGTGGACGCCTCGGTACCGCACGCGCGACGTGCGGTACGGGACCTGCTGCTGCGCCAGGGCGTGCCGGTCTCCGACGAACTGGCCTACGGCCTGCTGCTGATCGTCTCCGAGCTGGTCACCAACGCGGTCAAACACGCGGCGCTGCTGTCGCCGATGCTGGCCGTGGAGGTGGCCGTCGGCGCCGAATGGGTGCGGGTGTCCGTGGAGGACAACCATCCCTACCGCCCGACCGCCCTGGAGGCCGACCACGGCCAGACGGGCGGCCGGGGACTGCTCCTGGTCCGCGAGGTGGCCCGGGAGGCGGGCGGGGTGCTCGACGTGGAGCACACGGCGAGCGGCGGCAAGGTGATCTGGGCCGCCCTGCCGCTCAAGCCCGCGATCCTCACATAGGGGCGTGCGCAGGCCTACCAGCCGGCGGACGGGCCCGTCAGCTCCCTGATCGCCGGACGGGCCGCGTCCAGCACGGTCATGAACCAGGCCGAGAACGGGTCCCGGGCATGCCGCTCCGCCAGCTCGGCCGCCGTGACGAAGGCGGTCGAGGCGATCTCCTCCTCGTCCGGCACGAGCGGCGCCTGCACCAGGCCGACGAACAGGTGGTTGTACTCCTGCTCCACCAGGCCCGAGGCCGGGTCCGGGTGGTTGTAACGGACCGTGCCCGCCTCCGCCAGCAGCGAGGGGGACACACCCAGCTCCTCGTGCGTGCGCCGGGCCGCCGCCGCGAACGGTGCCTCACCGGGGTAGGGGTGGCCGCAGCAGGTGTTGGACCACACACCGGGCGAGTGGTACTTGCCCAGGGCGCGCTGCTGGAGCAGCAGCCGGCCGTGTTCATCGAAGAGGAACACCGAGAACGCGCGGTGCAGCCGCCCCGGTGGCTGGTGGGCGGCGAGCTTCTCCGCCGTACCGATCGTCACACCCTTCTCGTCGACCAGTTCCAGCAAAATCGCCTCTGCGGTGCCGTTCGACGAGCTGTGCGTCGCGGTGGCAGGTGTGATCGGCATACCCATCCTTCGCCTTGGTCTTCGCACCCCAAGTCTGCCGTACGAATCCGGCACTCCCGGCACTTCACGGCACGTCCGCGCGCGGCGCGACACCGGAAGCGGGGCCCGGCAGATCATCGTGCCCGGCATCCGCCGCCGGGAACCGCCCGGGGCGCCGAACGGCGGTGCGCGCGGTCAGTGGCACAGCCGCGCCTCGTGCGCCGCGTGCCCGCCCGGCTCCAACTGGAAGGTGCAGTGCTCCACGTCGAAGTGGTCACCGAGGCAGCCCTGCAGTTCGTGCAGTATCTTCTCGTGGCCGGTGGCGTTCAGCACCTCGGAGCTGACCACCACATGCGCGGACAGCACGGGCATGCCGGAGGTGATCGTCCAGGCGTGCAGATCGTGGACGTCCTCCACTCCGTCCAGCGCCAGGATGTGCGCCCGGACCTCCGTCATGTCGACGTTCTTGGGGGCCGCCTCCAGCAGCACGTCCAGCGTCTCGCGCAGCAGCTTCAGGCTCCTCGGCACGATCATCAGCCCGATCACCAGCGACGCGACGGGGTCGGCCGGCTGCCAGCCGGTGGCCAGGATCACGGCCGCCGAGATCAGCACCGCCACCGAGCCGAGCGCGTCCGCGGCCACCTCCAGGAAGGCGCCGCGCACGTTCAGGCTCTCCTTCTGGCCGCGCATCAGCAGAGTCAGCGAGATCGTGTTGGCGACCAGGCCGACCAGGCCGAACACGATCATTTGGCCGCCCCGGGTGTCCGCGGGTGTGACGAACCGCTCGACCGCCTCGTAGAGGACGTATCCGCCGACGCCGAGCAGCAGGAGGCAGTTGGCCAGCGCGGCGAGGATCTCGGCGCGGGCATAGCCGAAGGTGCGGTTGGTGCTCGCCGGGCGGTTCGCGAAGTGGATCGCGAGCAGGGCCATGCCGAGACCCACCGCGTCGGTCGCCATGTGCGCCGCGTCCGCGATCAGTGCGAGCGAGTCCGCGACCAGGCCTCCGACGACCTCGACCACCATGACGGTGAGCGTGATGCCCAGCGCGATACGCAGCCGGCCCCGGTACGCGGCCGAGGCCGTACCCGTGGCCGGCGCATGAGAGTGCGCGTGCCCGTGGTCGTGCCCTGCCCCCATGACCAACCGCCCTTCCGTGTGCCCGTCAGGGAGCCAGTCAACTACGGGTGGGGGGTACCGGGCAACGCGGCACTGAACACCGTTGTCATGTGCCCTGACCTGGGGAAACGATGCGCAGGTCAGGGCACCCCCGGCTCACTTGCCGTGGTGCAGCAGCCAGCCCTGCCAGGCCGACTCGACCATCTCCCGCACCCCGTGCCGGGCCCGCCAGCCCAGCTCCTCGGCGGCCCGCTCGGCCGAGGCGACCGCGCGGGGCGCGTCCCCCGGGCGGCGCCCCTCCACCACGGGTGGCCGGCGGTCCCCGGTGACCTCACCGATGACCTCGATCAGCTCACGCACCGAGACACCTTCGCCCCGGCCGATGTTCAGCGTCAGATCGCCGGACAGGTCCCCGTCGGCGAGCCGCCGGGCCGCCGCCAGATGGGCCTCGGCGAGATCGGCCACGTGGATGTAGTCGCGGACGCAGGTCCCGTCCGGCGTCGGATGGTCGGCACCGAAGATCCGCGGCGCCTCGTCGCGGGTCAGCCGGTCGAAGACCATCGGCACGATGTTGAACACCCCGGTGTCCGCGAGTTCCGGTGCCGCCGCACCCGCCACGTTGAAATAGCGCAGGCACACCGTGGAGATCCCGTGCGCCTGCCCCGCCGCCCGCACCAGCCACTCCCCGGCCAGCTTGGTCTCACCGTAGGGGTTCACCGGGGCACACGGGGTGTCCTCGGTGATCAGGTCCACGTCCGGGTTGCCGTACACGGCCGCCGACGAGGAGAACAGCAGCCGGCGGATGCCCGCCTCGGCGACCGCGTCCAGGAGCGTGGCCAGGCCGCCGACGTTCTCCCGGTAGTACCGGGTGGGCTGGGTCACGGACTCGGCGACCTGCTTGCGCGCCGCGAGATGGACGACGCCCGTGACGCCGTACTCGGCGAAGACCCGCCCCAGCCGGTCCCCGTCCAGCGTCGAGCCCTCGACGAGCGGGACCCCGGCGGGCAGCCGCGCGGGCACGGCGGCCGACAGGTCGTCCAGTACCACGACGCTCTCACCGGCGCCGGTCATGGTCCGTGCCACATGCGCCCCGATGTATCCGGCTCCGCCGGTGATCAGCCATGTCATGGTCGTTCACCCTATGCCCGGCCCGACGGGTGTCCTGGATGCCCGGGTCTGCCCCCATGGGTTTGTGGGCCGGGCCCCGGATCCCCGATGATGATCGCGGCAAAGGCCGGGGCAGCCCCCGCGGACCGGCCCGTGAACGGCCGGTGAACACGGGCTTCGACCCATCCGATAGCCTCTGCCGACATGCCGCCCGGGTGCCGCAGGCAGGGGCGCCCCAGCACGCAGAAGCCCCGGCGCCCGCGCGCCCGCACCCAGGGAGTGAGTTCGGTTGCCGACCGCCATCGTCACCGGTCCGCCGGTCCCCGGATCGCCGCTCGAGAACGATCTGCGGTCGCTGGGCTTCGACGTCCGGGTGGCAGCGGACGCCGCCGAGGCCGAGACCCTGCTCGCCGCCGCTCCCGCCGGAGACCGCGTGGCCCTGGTCGACGCCCGCTTCGTCGGCCATCCGCACGCGCTGCGCCTTGGACTGACCGACCCGCGTTTCCCGCTCGCCGCCGTCCCCGGCGCCGTCACCGCCCAGCCGGCCGCCCGGCAGGCACTGACCCGGGCCCTGGCCCGCGAGACCTCCGCGGGCGGCGGTACGGCGGTCGCCGTGGACAGCCTGGCCGACCGCATCGTCACCGCGCTCGACGCCGACGGCAGCGAGGTGCACCGGCCCGAGCTGGGCAGCCTGGTCGCCGCCGTCCCCGCCGACCCGCAGGCGCGCAACGAGGCCCGGCAGTCCGTCGCCGCCGTCGACGACGAGGCCGTCCGCCTGAAGTCGGCCGTGAAGTCCCGCGACGGGTTCTTCACCACGTTCTTCATCAGCCCGTACTCGCGCTATATCGCCCGCTGGTGCGCCCGCCGCGGTCTGACCCCGAACCAGGTCACCACGGCCTCGCTGCTCACCGCCCTGATCGCGGCCGGCTGCGCGGCCACCGGCACCCGTGGTGGGTTCATCGCCGCCGGCGCGCTGCTGATCGCCTCCTTCGTGCTGGACTGCACCGACGGCCAGATCGCCCGCTACGCCCTGAAGTACTCCACACTCGGCGCCTGGCTCGACGCCACCTTCGACCGGGCCAAGGAGTACGCCTACTACGCGGGCCTCGCCCTCGGCGCGGCCCGCGGCGGCGACGACGTATGGGCCCTCGCGCTGGGCGCGATGATCCTGCAGACCTGCCGGCACGTGGTCGACTTCTCCTTCACCGAGGCCAACCACGACGCCACCGCCAACACCAGCCCCACCGCCGCCCTCTCCGACAAGCTCGACAGCGTCGGCTGGACGGTCTGGGTGCGGCGCATGATCGTGCTGCCGATCGGCGAGCGCTGGGCGCTGATCGCGGTCCTGACGGCCGCCACGACCCCGCGGATCACCTTCTGCGTACTGCTCATCGGCTGCGCCTTCGCCGCGACCTACACCACGGCCGGCCGCGTGCTGCGCTCGGTGACCCGCAAGGCCCGGCGCACCGACCGCGCGGCACAGGCCCTCGCCGACCTCGCCGACTCCGGTCCACTCGCCGAGGCCGTCGAACGCGTGGTGAACAGGGGCCTGCCCGGTCTCGCCGTGCCCGCCGTGGCCCTGCTGGGCGCCGCCGCCGTCGTGGCCTGCTCGGCGCTGACCGACTTCGGCGGCGTCCTGCCGGCCGTCGGCGCCCTCGGGTACGTCCTCACCTCGGCCCTGGCCGTCGCCCGCCCCCTCAAGGGCGCCCTCGACTGGCTCGTACCGCCGTTCTTCCGGGCCGCCGAGTACGGCACCGTCCTCGCCCTCGCGGGCAGAGCAGGGGTGAACGGGGCCCTTCCTGCGGCTTTCGGCCTGGTGGCCGCCGTCGCCTACCATCACTACGACACGGTGTACCGCATCCGCGGCAACGCCGGAGCGCCCCCGGCCTGGCTGGTGCGCGCCATCGGTGGGCACGAGGGGCGGACGCTGCTCGTAGCCGTCCTCGCCGCGGTGCTCACCGCTTCTCAGTTCAAGGTCGCGCTCACGGCCCTCGCCGTGGCCGTCGCCGTGGTGGTGCTCGTCGAGAGCATCCGCTTCTGGGTGTCCGCTGGGGCGCCCGCCGTACACGATGAAGGAGAAACCGCATGATCGGCCTCGTGCTGGCGGCCGGCGCCGGGCGGCGTCTGCGCCCCTACACCGACACCCTGCCCAAGGCTCTGGTGCCGGTGGGTCCTGAGGGCGCGGAGGATTCCCTCACGGTCCTGGACCTGACCCTGGGCAACTTCGCCGAGGTGGGGCTGACCGAGGTCGCGATCATCGTCGGTTACCGCAAGGAGGCCGTGTACGAGCGGCAGGCGGCCCTGGAGGAGAAGTACGGCCTCAAGCTCACCCTCATCGACAACGACAAGGCCGAGGAGTGGAACAACGCCTACTCGCTGTGGTGCGGCCGTGACGCCCTCGGGGACGGGGTGATCCTCGCCAACGGGGACACCGTGCACCCGGTGTCGGTCGAGAAGACGCTGCTGGCGGCCCGTGGTGAGGGGAAGAGGATCATTCTGGCCCTCGACACGGTGAAGTCCCTCGCGGACGAGGAGATGAAGGTGGTCGTGGAGCCCGGGAAGGGTGTCCGGAAGATCACCAAGCTGATGGATCCCGCCGAGGCGACCGGTGAGTACATCGGTGTCACCCTGATCGAGGGCGAGGCCGCCGAGGAGCTGGCGGACGCCTTGCGGGCGACCTTCGAGCGGGACCCGCAGCTGTACTACGAGGACGGTTACCAGGAGCTGGTGAACCGTGGCTTCAAGGTCGACGTGGCGCCGATC